>JBKCPL010000039.1:0-39037 GCA_046309355.1 Bacteroidota bacterium | reverse complement strand
AGTACTACGTAGTTGCCCGTCAAAATCTTCCGTTACTATTGACGAAATACTTGCATCAGCTGAAGATTCTACAGGGTTCGAAGGTTGTAGGTGTAAATCAACTAAGTCAGCAGTACCTGTTGCGTCTACAAATTGTGGATTACCTGAACCACTCTGCAAATCGTAGCCAGTTAGGGCTTTCCAACCATTTATCAACGTTAAATTAGGGTAATCTACCAGATTCGTACCTGCTATGAAACCACCTGTACCGGTCACATGATAGATGTTGTAATTAGATACAATAGACGCAGGATTCGTAGGTATAGATGCTATGCGCAGGCCGTAGTTTTTACCAATAGCCGTACCTGTATTACTTACAGCATTCACTAATATGTTATTTCGAATATCGTAGTTCTGGGTGCCTGTTGGTGTACCTAAAAGTCGGATTGCAGCAGTTATACTACTACCGCTCGAAGGTGCTCCCCCGATATAAATGCTATTGTGGAAGTAATCAAAATTACCCGCCAACTCAGTTAGTATTCCATTTACCTCGTATGGTCCAGAAAATGAAGTTCCGGAAGAGTCAATGCCTAAGCGGATCATATTATTTGTATAACGTACAAACGAACCACTATTTTGTTGAATACCAACCAAACGTGCAGTAGATGTTGAATTTGCTTTGAAACTGTGAATGAAGTTACGTGAAATATTACTGTAAACAGCAGTAGTCGTATTTTGCATCATAATTCCAACAATGTTTGACAACACGCTTGATGTATTTAAATTTTCAAGATTATAAATACGGTTTCCAAGGATGTTAATAGTTGTACCTGAACCATTGTGCATAATTCCAATTATAGAGGCAGCAGCAGCAGTATTGCTCGAGGAGCTATTCGATTTAAGATTATAAACCTGGTTATTTCTAATCGTGTGTCCGCTACCTGAAGATTGCATGATACCAACTAATTGAGTAGCTGCAGGCGAAGGATTACTGTAAAGTAGATCACGTACAATATTATTACTTATGGTTTGACCTGGTGTAAACGATTGACTCCAAATTCCAATTAGTGTAGCACCTGTACTTGTACTTGTATTAAGTGAGCGTGAAAGTAATTTTTCAACCGTATTATTTGTAATGTTTGGTAAACCAGAAGACGAATAAATTCCTAATACCTGACTGGTAGCAGCTGGCGTTAGCGAATTATTGGCCAAGTTAGAAACGAAATTGCCATTAACTTGAATACTATTTGTATTGCTCGAAATGTTAATACCAATCATAGCGGCAGAAGTAGTACTAGTTGTGCTGGCTGAAGAATCCTTCAAATTGATTATAGTATTATTATTTATTTGAAGCGTTGCTGTTTGGTTCCATGCCCGAATACCATTAATTGCTACTGATGTTCCATTGGGATTGTTATTGGTAATATTTGCCACTATATTATTATTAATGAATGAATTAGAACCAGTTTGACAACTGATTGGCAAGGTTGTTGTATTTCCTGAGTGAAGAATATTATCAGGCTGTATCGTATCACCGATGTAGTTATTAATGATGTATGCTACACCACCTCCACTATTCACTTGAATACCTGTGAACGTGCTTGCAAAGTTAGTACCTAACCTAAATGCATGATGAATGTTGGCAATCCTGTTGTTTGCAATATACGTTCCGGTTACGGCACCTGCCGAAACTCCAATACCCGTGAATGTTAACGAAGATGTTATTGAAGGATACCAATTGCTTGTATCAAGTACAAAAGTTGCACCCCCTATGATGTTACCCGAAATGGTATCGTTATTTGACAATCCACCAGGAATAAAATTAATCACAGTAGGTGAAGTGGTATGAAATGCCCCTGGTGACTGGAAGAAGCGATTGTTTTTAATCACTTGATTGTTTCCGGTACCTGTTGAAATTTGAATTGCATTGAAGTTGAAGTTGTAGAACGTACAATTTTCAATGAGTAAATTATCGTTTTCACGATTTACTCCGGTTGTACCGGAAGCGGCAAATAAAATACCGGCTAGTCCTCCTGTACCCAACCAACGCAAATGACTTCCGGTCATGCTGATATTATCGTTACCTGTTGCAATCGAGGTTTGACTGATTCGAACTGCTCCACCGCTTGTAACGCCTGTTCCGGTATTGGCTGTTTCAAACACAACGTTTTGAATGTTATTGTTTGTTGCGTCATTTAAGTAGGTAAGACATGGTTGACTGGTTGAAATGTTACGAATCACTAAATTTGTATCTGCAACTGTGCCTGATGGTGAATACCCTAGTATAGAAACCCTATCAGCACCATTGATCCGTATCATACCATCACCAATACTAACTGTTCCTGTTAACGTAGTTTGTGTGTTCGTTCCCGGTCTAATTGTTAATGTGTATCCAAAATTACCTACCACACCGGTACCTGTATTATACTCAAGCCATTGATTTAAAGCATTTGTTCCCGTCTCAGTAATTGTTCCAGACTCCAGTAATACGGTAGTGTTGCCTTGCAACAAACTATTGTTTACTGCTGCGAAGAATCCACCTGTGCCGGTTAATGACGGATAGTTTCCTGTTGGACCTACTGTAACACTTGTAGGAATTGGATTGGTAATTGTGTAAAGGTTTGGAAATAAAGGCGCAAAAAGTACTGTATCAACGGCTGTAGCAACGGCACCAGCTGGATTCGAATTAACAATCAAAACACTATCCTGCGCAATCACGTAGTAACGAATAATATCATTCGGCACAACGCCACTAAGCAATGTATAATCGATGGTAAACTCCCAGGTTCCGTTTCTGTAATCACCGGATAGCAATGTTCCTGTTGTAAACTGATATGCTCCTCCATTTTTATTAAAATATACGCGAGGTGATTGCAGACCGCCAGCTACCCCACTTCTTCTATCTAATAGTGTGGCTGTAAATGTACGATTACCTACACTGGCTGTATTACTCAATACGGGCACCGTTAACTCTGGCCCAATGCTGTCAACACTAAGTGTATCGTTAGCTGATGCATAGGCTCCAATATCTACTGGCGTTCTGTTTGAACGCAAGTTACCCGCGAAATCAACCAATACTGGGTCTGCCAAATTCGGATCTCCATGTTGAGCGGCTGGGTTAACGTTAGGCAAGGTCATATTTAAAGTAGCAAGGTCTCCCGTTGGATTAACTATACCTGGATTAATGTGAGCACTGTTGATGTCGATTCTTGCATTGTACTTCATTCCCGTTGTACCATATAGTGTGTTTGTATTTGTAATAAAACCACCCATGATAAAGTTGTTAGTGAAAGTACCGGCCCAGAGTATATTGTAATTGTTGATTGAACCCGTTGAAGGTGTACCCGCTATGCGTTGAGCAAAATTAGTTCCTGTTCCGCCTGTATTTTGAACTAGATTCACAAAAATATTATTGCGTACATCTTGTAAACAACTGCTTGTTGCCTGATACGCTGCTGTAAGTTGACTACCTGATGTTGGTGTACCGCCAATGAATACCGTGTTGTGGTAAATACGCGCAATTACTGATGTGCCAGACAATGATGAATGAATACCGCTAATGGAATATGGACCAGTAAATGGCGCACCTGTAGAATCAATACCCAAACGAATTACATTGTTAGCAAGCGTACCTGTAGAAAGGTTACCGGTCAACTCGATGCCATACATGGTCATAGACGATGTAGAATTACTTCTGAAGCTGTGGATATAGTTGCGGTTACAGAATGAATTGTTACCGGTTAACAATGTAGATGACCAGAAACGAATACCTGTTATTTGACCGGTAGACGTAGGATTTGTGTTCACCAGCGAATGGATTTCGTTAGCTTCACACTCTTGATTTACAACGGTATTTACATATTGAATACCACAGATGCCTGGAGAACCTGTTGTCATATTCATATACAAATGTTTTATTGTATTGAATGCAACACGATTTCCTCCTCCACCAGACACGACAATACCATTTACGTTACCTGTTGTAGCTGTTGCGCGAATTAGGGCTAAAGAATCGATGTAGTTACGTTCTACCAAGCAACGACCGGATGAAGAAACGTTTATTCCATTTAAAGCAGCTGAAGTAGTACTGCTGGTATTTGTACTTCTTGAGAACAAGCCATAAATCACATTGCTATCTATGGTATGAAAACCTGAACTCGCATAGCAAATACCATTTATTTGAGATGTTTGTGTGGTTGCTGATGAGCGTTGATACAAGTGGCGAACATTATTTCTTCGAATAATTTGACCCGACACGGTTGATGAATTGATGATTCCATTTATTGTAGCTCCTGTGGAGGTACTAAATGATGATTGTAAAGTAGAGTCTACGAAAAGACCATCGATTGTATTGTTATAAATAGTATGTGTTCCTTGATTTACGGCAATTCCTTGCACGCAAATATTACTCGTTGAATTATGTGTTAGCACCAAAGGCTCATCCAGCGTACCAATTTGGTTGTTGGCAATTGTTACTGTATTACTGTTTGCTTGAGAAGCTATACCAACAAGGGCAGCAGTAACACTCTGACTGGTATTTCTACTGCTCGTGCGAAGTCCTCTAATGATATTTCCACTAATAGTTACAATCTGACCACCCGAAATTGTAATACCACGAATTGCCGCTGAAGTATTGATATTGAATAGGGTTATTGCTTTTATAACATTACGCGTTATGGTCTGATTAGCAGTAACAGGATAGTTGATGCCTATTATTGCAGCATTATTAAATGATAAAATACTATCAATTGTGTTACTATCAATTACTGAAAAGCCACCACTAACTTGTATACCTACTGTTTGACTAGTTGAAGTAGTATTGGGCAAATAAATATTGCGTATAACATTTCCTTTCACTTGGTTAGGTATGCCGTTTGAAGTGGTGACTTGAATATACGTTCGTGTTGTAGCCGTACTGTTACTTAATGGTAAACCTCCATTAAAAGGCTGCTGGCCACCTATATAGTTATATTCGATGCGGTTGTTACTAGAACCGCTAGCAGTACCCGGATTGAAGTTTACGGCACTCCATGCACCAGTTATCGTTGTGTTTGCTGTAGTATCGTAAAAATGATTTTGGCTTATCACCCAATTTGAACCATTTCCATTGTTAGTTGATGTAATGTTGATCCCATTAAACCCAAAGCTATTAAACTCATTTCCGGTAATCGTATTATTATTGTTTTGCACAATATTGCTTGCGCCTTGTGAGAATATACCAATTAGATAATTAGCAGCTGTAGAACGTGTAAACAAATTATTGGCTATTAAATTGCTGTCATTTCCATTAGTACCACCTGACCCCAACAGAACAATCGCGCCAGAAACGGTACTGTTATTTGCTGAACGTATGATACAATTGCGAATGATATTTCCTATTGCATCGTTTTGGAGTGTTATGTTAACACCTGTAGTGCTTGTATTCGTAATGGTGAGGTGACGTTCAGGCTGTGTAGGGGTCCAACGACCATCAATGATAAAGTGGCGAGCGGCAGTGATATTGAACATATTAGCCGTGCTCGCTACAATAGATGCTTCAACGCCCGAATCTGGCTTAAACGTAACTGTGTTTGTGGCCGACATTCCCGGTGCGGTGGTTAACAAAATTGGAAATGTTTCGCCTGTTGTGTTATTATACAATGTGTCAATTAACCTGAAAACAACCGGACCAGTAACTCCTGCAACAGTCAACACTTCTGTTGCTTGTTTAATACTAACAAAATCTGCCCCTGTTTGACCTATGGTGTAGTTACCGTTTAAGGGTGAACGTATTAATTTTGTAGTAGTATCGTTTATCGCAACTGTATCTGCTATACCGTTGGGAAGCGATGTCCATGCCTTTATTGAGTAAGGAGTATTCAATGCGAAAGTGGTTGAGCCGAGTGACACAACGCTTGTATTAGGGCCGCTGCCATTTAATGTATCAAGTAAACCCGTCCAGAAAACGGGTGTTTGCACAACACCATTAATTGACCAATTTACGTTAGTGGACGTAATTTGATTGGTACCGAAATTTCGAATGCGAGCTGCAACAGACGATGTACCTAAAACAAATGCTGCTGGAGTATCAATAGCCGACACACCAGCATCATTAAACGCACTAGTCGCTAATCTATACCTGATTGAGCCGGTGAAGAAACGAGGTGCATTTGGGCCACCGTAGCCCACCCAGTTAGAGGCAATCGTATGATCGCCTACCCTAAGGAAAATGTTACTACCGGGGCTCGTAAATGAGTTAGGAGTACATGAACCAACACCTGTTCCGCTGTAAGATACTTGACCGGATGGAACCAGTGTATAGCGGTACGTTGTATTTGCAGGTATGGAAAGATTTAAGCCTGTTAAAACCGGATTTACACCTGTTGCTGTAATGCCTGTGATTGTACCACTTGCCACTAATGACCAACCTGCAGGTGGGCTCGAAGTAGTGAATGTACCGGTAATTGGTCCACTAAGTGATGTTGGACTCATGTACAAATCAACCGTATTCGAGTTGTTGACAGTAGATGTCCATTGTCCGACTTCTTCAAGAACAATGGCCGTACTGGAAGAATTCTCAACTACAAAAGTGATGTAACATGTACCTGTTGAACCTGAACCACAAGTGTTTGTTCCGGTGTAGTTTGTACTGCCAATCGTAGTATTCAACGTTACCGGTAGCTGTGCATATACCTTGCTGAACGCACCCAGCAGGGTCATGATCAAAAATGTGTAACTAATTTTTCTCATATTGTTGTGTAGATTAATGGTATTTTGTGTAATGGATAGTGTTCATTAATTAATTCGCTTTCTGCCTGTGTCTTATTTTTTGGATTATTAACACAGTTGCATTTTAATATAAAAAAAATCTATAATTTACTAGTACTCTATTTTTTTTACAATTTGATTATAGACATTAAGATTTAGGAAACCATCCAAAAGAATAAAATAAGCGTAGCATATAAACGTGCTACGCCCAATTAAAAAAAACCGAACACAAAACTGAGGTATACTACAATGCTATGAAAAGAAGATTGAGGCTACGAAAAGCCCGACTAGATGACGCTGAAACAATTTTGTTGAAAATAATCCGCTTAAATCTTGTGAAATACCGAATGCCGAGTAGATGCTTAGTGCACTAAGGGCGCATACTTCTCCATAAACTCTGCAGCTGCAGTCAGCAACATATCATGAAACTTCATAATCTTGTCGTTTGATACACTAATTACGTATTCAATCGTATATCTATCGGTTTTACAGTTGGGCGTTCAGCAAACACCATTTACGATAGCATTATCAAGCAATGAAAATATTTTAACTGACGATTAGGCTTAACGGTTAAAAACCAAACGCTTTCCTTTTTCGCTATCATTAATTATTCCTTTTGTGTACACCACATTGCCATTCACAATGGTTGTGTCAATAGCTGATTGAAAGTCGTACCCTTCAAAAGGGCTCCAGCCGCATTTGTAAAGCAAAGAAGCCTGATTTACTTCTGTATTTTTATTTAAATCTACCAGTACCAAATCTGCATAATACCCTTCACGTATAAATCCTCTTCGGTCAATCTCAAATAACTCGGCAACATTATGACACATCTTTTGCACGATATTTTCAAGGCTTATTTTACCTTGCTTGTAAAACTCGAGCATGGCCAGTAACGTGTGCTGAATCAGCGGACCGCCTGACGGTGCATTAAAATAAGGTTGCTGTTTCTCCTCTAACGTATGAGGTGCATGATCGGTAGCTATAACATCTATTCGTCCATCAAGTAAGGCTTTCCATATGGCTTCCCTATCGGTTTTGCTTTTTACTGCCGGATTCCACTTAATAAAATTTCCTTTTGTTGCATAATCTTCATCACTGAACCACAAGTGATGTATGCACGCCTCTGCGGTTATACGTTTTTGCGACAGAGGAATATCGTTGCGAAACAGTTCAAGTTCTTTTGCTGTACTGATATGTAAAATATGAAGCCGGGAGTTATACTTTTTTGCCAATTCAACTGCGTAGGCTGATGATTTATAACACGCTTCTGCGTCACGGATGACAGGATGAAACTCAGCGCCTGCTGTATCTCCATACTGAGCCCGAATGCGTGCCGCATTGGCTTTAATTGAAGGGTCATCTTCGCAGTGTGTAGTGATAATGGTTTTGACATGTTTGAAAATAGCTTCCAGTGCTTTCGGGTCATCTACCAGCATATCACCGGTAGATGATCCCATGAAAATTTTAATACCGCACACATGTTGAGCATCCACTTTAAGCAATTCATCCAAATTGCGATTGGTTGTACCCATGTAAAATGAATAATTGGCCGCTGAGACCTGAGCCGCACGGCTGTATTTCTGCTCCAGCAATTCAATAGTTGTTGCACTGGGAACTGTATTGGGCATTTCCATAAAGCTGGTTACACCACCTGCAACTGCTGCACGCGATTCGGTATACAAATCGCCTTTATGCGTTAAGCCGGGCTCCCTGAAATGCACCTGATCATCAATAACACCCGGCATCAGCAGTAAGCCGTGTGCATCTATTACTGTATCTGCATCCATGCGTATACCATTGGTGTCTATTTTCTCAATTATTCCATGTTTAATAAATACATCGGCAAAGTAAATTTTGCCTTCATTTACCAGTTGTGCGTTTCGAATTAAAAGTGTTGCCATGGTGTGTGTATTAATAAATGGTACGACAAAAGAAAGGCTTATTTACCAGATTCATTTTGTTTCTTTCAGCTTGATTAAAAAATGTTGCGTATCGACCTGAAATTCGCTGGGGTTAAAAAAATTCAGATCAATAACCTGCCAGTTGCGCAGTGGTGTTACCCAATCCCAGCGATCTTTGGTCATAGTAACACGAATGGGCATATCAAAATTCTTCGCTGTGTTGGTCCACCGGTACCGAACAACGATATTGCCATCGCCAGTCGTCTTCAACTGGTATTCCAGCTCAGGCAAATCGGCACGATATAAGTAATGGGCAAAAAACGGCCTAAGGTTTCGGCCGGTACGCTTGCTCCAAAAACGAATGACATCGGATGTGGTGATAATTTTGTGCTCGAACGTTTTGACGAAATCATTCAGGGTATGTATAAAGAGTGTATCATTATCCAGCATCGTTCGTAATGTATGCAGCATCCATGTTCCTTTATAATAAATATCGTTGTCTTGCCATGCATGAAAAAACACATCCGGTTTTCCCACCATGGCCTGATTATTTTCAATATTTCTTTTCTGATCTTTTAGGTAATGCAGACTGGCCTCTTTGCCTTGTGTGCATTCTACATACAACGCTTCGGCATAGGTGGTAAAGCTTTCATGTATCCACATTTCTGCAGGATCGGCAGCGGTCAGGCTATTGGCAAACCACTCGTGTGCGCTTTCATGAATAAGTATAAAATCAAAATTGTAGCGGTTGAACTGGTAATTATTTCCGTATGCTACACAGCTTTGATGCTCCATTCCCCAATAGGGAGTTTCTACCAGCTTGTACCCGTCATCCCAAAATGGATACAATCCGACATATCGCTCGAAGCAGCCCAGCATAACCTGCACCTGCTGAAAATGTTTACGTGCACGCTCTTCGTTGTATTCCAGCACATAGTAGTTAAGAGATAACGGTTTTGAAGCTTCATGTATACGCGGTGTGAACTCATCTTTTATAAGTGCATATTTTCCTACATTTATGCTAATGCCATACAGATTGATGGGATTGGAAACCCTCCAGTGAAAAAGTTGAAACTTTTCGTCAACATCCTGCATGGTTATCAGTTTGCCGTTTGAAACACCTGTGAGCGGTTTAGGTACGGTAAGAAAAACATCAGCACTATCGGGCTCATCGCTCCAATGGTCTTTGCAGGGCAGCCACATGCTTGCTCCAATGCCTTCGCACGCCATGCCTACCCATGCATAACCTGCAGTATCCTGCTGCCATACAAAACCACCGTCCCAGGGCGGACGCTTTGCCTCACGGGGCTTACCTGAAAAATAAATGCGCAGCTTGCCGAGCCTGTTTTTACTAACCTTCACACGTGTATTAATAAAAACGGTATTGCTGTCGCGTAAATAATCCAACTTCAGATTTCCCAGAAACACACTGTCAATATGCATTTCGCTGAACAGGTCGATTTGCATCTTTTGAAAATCGGCCGTTGCTAAAAACAGGATTTGATTATAACCCGATATATAGCGCTTGTCAGGCTCAACCTTTACATGCACCTCATAGTGTTTCACATCATAGCAGGTGCGTAGTGAAGTAAGTTTGCCATGCAAATAATCGTATCGGGTAAATTCTTTTGTCGGTTGTGCAGCAAGAGATAACGAAGTACAAATCAGCAGGACAATAGCGCTTAATCGCATGAATTGAATAATGTTTTGCCAAAACTAAACGGAAAATGATAAACTTGCACCATCTACTTTAACCAATACTTAATTTTACAACACATCATGGCAAACGGATTATTAAAAGGCAAAAAAGGAATCATATTCGGTGCACTCAACGACAAATCAATAGCCTGGCAGGTGGCGCTGAAGGCTCATGCTGAAGGAGCAACATTTGTATTAACCAATGCACCCATTGCGATGCGCATGGGCGAAATAAACAACCTGGCTGCTGCCTGCGGCAATGCAAAAATAATTCCGTGCGATGTGAGCAAAAACGAAGACATGGATGCACTGATCAGCCAGTCGATGGAAGCACTTGGCGGAAAAATAGATTTCGTGCTGCACTCAGTAGGGATGAGTTTAAATATTCGTAAAGGAAAAGATTATGCCGATGTGGATTACAAATTCATGCACGATACCCTGGACATATCGGCCATCAGTTTTCACAGGCTTATGCAAACACTTTGGAAACACGATGCCATGAACGAGTGGGGATCTATTGTTGCGCTTACGTACATTGGTGCCCAGCGTGTATTCCCCGATTACCACGAAATGGGCGATGCCAAATCGCTGCTTGAAAGCTACGCCCGTGGATTCGGTTACCGTTTCGGCAAAGAGAAAAAAGTACGTGTCAATACGATTTCGCAAAGTCCGACCATGACTACTGCAGGTAGCGGTGTGAAAGGTTTTGGTGATTTCTTTGATTATGCCGAAGCACTGTCTCCGCTAGGAAATGCTAGTGCAGATGACTGTGCAGAATACTGCATTTCTTTATTCAGCGATTATACCCGAAAAGTGACCATGCAGAATTTATTTCACGATGGGGGTTTCAGCTTTACCGGTTTTAGTTACGATGTATTTAAAATGATGGAAAAGAAATCCGCAGAGTGATTTATTCGTTTTCCCTTTTGTAAAGTACTTTATCGGCACTCACATGGTTCACCGGTGCATGAAACCTGGAATAGGTCTTCTCACGCTTTTTCATCATGAGCAGTACAAGCAGTGACAGCATAGGGAGTATTAATCCATACAAAAACCACCAGCGTGATGAATACCCGCGGTGATGGGCTAATTGCGCTGTAGCCAGAGCAATACCAATAAAAACCGGATATATGATGAGTATTTCTACGAAAGCAGAGCAAACTTAGCTTATCTGCCTGATTAAAACAAAAAACCTGCAAGGGTGTATTGTATATATGTCTATTGCTCAAAAACACAAGACGGTATATGATTTTACAGCCGCTATACCTGACGGTTCGCTAGTATCGCTTAGTGATTATGCAGGGCAGGTTTTGCTAATCGTCAACACCGCATCGGCATGTGGCTTCGCACCTCAGTTGCGAGAACTGCAAAAACTGTATGCACTATACAAAGAGAGGGGATTTACAATTCTGGCTTTCCCATCAAACGATTTTGGCAAGCAGGAACCACTCAGCGGAGAAAACATTCTACACGTATGTCAATCTAAATTTCAAGTTACCTTCCCTGTTTTCGATAAAATTCGCGTGAAAGGAGATATGGCCCATCCGCTTTATACATACTTAAGCCATAAGGAGGAAAATGGCCGTGTAAACATGTCGCCCAAATGGAATTTTCACAAATACCTGATAGATCGAAATGGCCGGGTGGTAGATTATTTTTTATCGCTCACCAAACCCATGTCGGCACCCGTTGTAAAAGCCATTGAAAAGCTCTTGTAACAACGGGTTATACAAATGGTTATACTTGCAGTATGAAACTGGATATACTGGCATTTGCCGCACACCCCGATGATGTAGAGCTGGCTGCCAGCGGAACTGTTGCCGCTCACCTGGCACAAGGCTACACAGTTGGTATTATTGACCTAACCGGTGGCGAACTGGGCACACGTGGAAATACCCAGCTGCGTAGAAAAGAGTCGGCTGCTGCCACCGAAATATTGGGCGTACAGGTACGCGAAAACCTGGGCATGCGTGATGGCTTTTTTGTGAATGACGAACAGCATAAGCTGTCTATCATAACTGCCATCAGGCATTACCAACCGGAAATTCTGTTATGCAATGCCATACGCGATAGGCATATTGATCATGGCAGAGCGGCATCGCTGGTAGATGATGCGTGTTTTTTAGCCGGTTTACCGAAAATTGAAACAAGCTACAATGGCGAAGCGCAAAAAGCTTGGCGGCCCAAAGCAGTTTATCACTACATACAAGATTACTACAGCCAGCCCGATATCATTGTAGATATTACTCCTTACTTTGAAACTAAAATGAAAAGTATACGAGCCTACCAGTCACAATTCTTTAACCCTAACTCCAACGAACCTCAGACACCTATTTCGGGCGAGGACTTCCTGAAGTTTATTGAAGCCCGCGCTCGGGAATATGGGCGCCTTATCGGAGTGGCATACGGTGAAGGATTTAATACGCACCGCCCACCCGGAACTGCCAACCTGATGCAGCTTAAATAAACCCGTACTTTTTTGAGCTTTAGCCTTACCGTTGTATACTTGCTGCATGAGTAAAGAAAAAAAAGCAGCACAGTTTAATCCCAACGAACCGGGAGATTCCGGAAACACACTTTTTGGTCTGCCTTTTACACCCGAAGAAGCCGAACTGGTGATTATACCTGTGCCGTGGGAGGTGACCGTATCGTATAGTGCGGGTACTGCCAAAGGCCCGGAAGCGGTGTACGATGCCTCTTTTCAGGTCGATTTATACGACCCGTATGTTAAGAACGCATGGAAACTGGGATTGGCCATGCTGCCCATCGATAAGAAAATATTGAGTACCAGCAATAAGCTTCGTAAGCAAGCCGAAAAATACATTGACTTATACGCACAGGGAAAATCGGCCGATAGAAATAAATTTATGCGCACCGTTAAAATAACGGTAGATGAAGCCTGTATGCTGCTGAACGCTAAAATAAAAAAACAGGCATTAAAATGGATGCAGCAAAAGAAAACGGTGGCTCTGCTGGGTGGCGACCACAGCACTCCTCTTGGCCTAATGCAGGCGGTAGCCGAAGTGCATCCCGAATTTGGAATTCTGCAACTGGATGCTCATGCCGACTTGCGGATTGCGTATGAAGGATTTGAATATTCGCACGCCTCTATCATGCACAATGCCCTGCAATTGAAGCAAGTAAAAAAACTGGTGCAGGTGGGCATACGCGATTATTGTGAAGACGAAATGCGCTACATCAAAAATGAGAAACGCATAACTACCTTTTTTGACAAAGACCTGAAGCATGCTATGTATGAAGGTGAAAACTGGAAAAACCTGTGCAAAGCCATCGTCAACAAGCTTCCGTCAAAAATTTACCTGAGTATTGACATTGACGGACTCGACCCGAAACTTTGCCCGAGTACAGGCACACCTGTACCGGGTGGACTTGAATTTGAGCAGGTAGTTTACCTGATTGAAAAAGTAGTGGAATCGGGTAAAAAAATTATTGCATTTGACATCAATGAAGTTGCCCCCGGAAAAACCGAATGGGACGCCAATGTAGGCGCACGGTTGTTATATAAAATAAGCAACTTATGCCTGATATCCAATGGTGTAAAAGCTTGATGCAACCCTTTACGATTTCGAATTGTCTCACAGGTACGTGTATGAAAAAAATGTGTACGTATGCTACACAGAAATGTGAAGGTGTTTAAACAATTCGCACATTATTTTTTTTGAAATGCACGAAAACACTATTTTGCACATGATAATTTATCGATTTTTAAATCACAGTACGTACATGAATAAACTAGTTACACTTTTAGGATTAGCGGCAGCAGCCATTCTGCAAACAGGCAGCTTAAATGCTCAGTCTTGTTACACCGATCAGCATTTGCGTGATATGGAAATGTCGAATCCGCAACTCGTTGCCGAAAAAATGCAATTCAACCAGGAGTTCAAATCATTCCTGAAATCTTACGATTTGCAATCAGCACGTGGCTACGGAAAAACATCTGCACCGGCTTATATTATTCCGGTTGTAGTGCACGTTTTTCACAATTACGGTGCCGAGCGTATCAGCGAAGCTCAGATACTGAGCGAAATCAACTTTTTAAATCTTTCGTACAAGCGCCTGAATGCCGATACGGTAAATACACGCCCCATTTTTGCAGACGTAGCCGGCAACGCCCGAATAGAATTTCGCCTGGCCAGGAAAGACCCCAACGGTAATCCAACCAACGGAATAGTTTACCACTACACACCCCTTACCAACAAAGCAGATGATAACCTGAAAAAAGAATCGGTGTGGGATTCGCAGCGATACCTGAATATTTGGATTTGCCAGCGCATCAACCGCCAAATTCAAAATGGAATTATTGCAGGTTATGCACAGTTTCCATTCGGCATGGGTTCAGGCAGTATTGCTGCTACAGATGGTATCATTATCAATTACCAATACATGGGCCAAACAGGTTCTATTGTGCCTCCGGGCTCACCGTACCACACCACCGTAACTCACGAAATAGGGCACTGGCTTGGTTTATATCACCCATTTCAGGGCGACACCTGTGAACTGGAAAATGACGGCTGCTCAGACACTCCCCCACGAAACTATAATTTTGAAACTTCAGGAACACCTAACTTTTGCTCAACTCCCAATGCTAACACTTGCAACAGCGATAACCCCGATCTTCCCGACCAGTATGAAAACTACATGGACTACTTCGGAGGTTCGTGCTCAAACAACATGTTTACATTGCAGCAGGTAGCTCGCATGCATTTCTGTTTAAACAATTACAGACGACAGCTTTGGTCACAGTCAAACCTGGAATTTACTGGTGTGGCTGATATTACCGGACCTAATAATACTCCTCCGATTGCCAGCTTTGATATGATTAATAACAATAACCTCACTGCTGTACGCGTGTGTGTAGGCAATCAGGTACTTTTCCGCGATAATTCATACAACGGCCAAATTACCAAATGGGAATGGAACTTTGGTGAAGGAGCCAGCCCAGCTTCACATGTTGGACAAGCACCTCCGGCAGTTACCTACTCAACCAATGGAAAGAAAACAATTACACTAACAGTTACAGGTCCTAACGGTGCGAATACGTTAACACGTACTGACTACCTGACTGTAGATGGACCAGCAGACGGCAGACCAACTCATGAGATATCAGCAGACTGGGATTACCAAAATAATTTTCTGGATAACGGATGGTATTTCGAAAATGAAGCCCCCGTTAATCCATGGTCACGCGTTACAAATGCTACCTATGATGAAATTGCCAGCATACGCCTGAATTCCCGTCAGGCTAGCTCAACCTTCAACTACTCTATTATATCTCCATCCTACAACCTGGCCGGTTCAGTAAAACCGTACTTTGAGTTTTACTATGCTTTTGCTCCCAATTTATCGAGCATACGCAGTGGTACAGGAACAACCACCGGTGATTCACAAGACGGATTAACACTTTTCGTATCTACAGATTGCGGAAGAACCTGGGTACAGCGTAAATTTTTGGGCGGAAACCCTAACAGCACCAGTCCACCGGTAGCTAATCCAATGAGTACACTGCCAATAAACCCAACAAATAACAACTCAACCGGTGTACAAAACAGTGTGATATTTGTACCGTCAGGCATGGGTCAGTGGAGGCAATTTATCGTAGACGGCACAACCAATATTGCAGCACAAAACAACATTCGATTTAAAATCAATGTGAACTATCAGGGAGGAAACAATTTCTACATCGACCGCATTCGTGTGGGTGTTAAAACCAGTGTGAATGAATTGTCTAAAACAGACCTTGCGTTTCGTGCCTATCCTAATCCGTTTTTTGATAACACAACCATCAATTATACACTGCCTGAGTCGGCACGTGTTCAGGTTAAGTTGACCGACATCATGGGCCGCGAAGTTGCCAATCTGGTGAATGCCGTTCAGCATGCAGGTCAGCAAGAACTTGTGATAAACAAAAACGAATGGGCACTCACACGCGGTGTTTATATCATTAAATTTGACATCGATGGTGCTACAGGTATCAGCCATAAACTTATCGTAGAGTAAGCACATACATTGAACACAGTGAATAAAGCCCTGATGTTTGTCAGGGCTTTATTCGTTATACAGGTCTGTGCGTTTTATTTCCCACACTTCCAGATTTTGAAGCCGTTTATCTTCCACCTCCAGCCGAATAGCAGTGGAGAACGTATGAAAACCTTTGTTTCCGGCTGCACCCGGATTTATATGCATGATGCCTGTCGCTGCATCACGCATAACTTTTAAAATGTGTGAATGGCCACAAATCATAACATCGGGCGTGTATTGCGTAAGTACCTGCTTAAATAAAGGACTGTACCTGCCCGGATATCCTCCGATATGTAACATGCAAATAGCGAGACCTTCGCAGGTAAAGTTGAGCACTTCAGGAAACGTAGCACGAATATCAGCCCCGTCAATATTGCCGTATACACCCTTTACAGGAGCTATTTTGTTTAGCTCATGCACTACATGTATATCCCCCCAATCGCCTGCATGCCAGAGTTCATCACACGATTCGAAAAAACTGAATAGCTGCGTGGCAACAAAACCATGTGTATCGGATAGTATTCCGATTTTCTTACCCATATTTGTATATGACTTTAACTCTTGCAATAATAATCATCACGGTTGCAATTAGCCTGTTTGCATTCTATAATCAATCGCTTACACAGGCTTTTATTTTCAATCCATACAGGGTATGGCATTCCAATGAATGGTGGCGCATGTTTAGCTGCGCATTGCTCCATGGCGATTTTTTTCATTTGTTCATCAACATGTTTGTGCTCTATTCATTCGGGCAGGCAGTTGAGTATTATTACCATCTGGCCTTCGGTTCGGCTGGTGATATACTATACGTTGCATTGTACGTTACCTCCATTGCAGCAGCCAACACATCCACGTTGTTAAAATACAAAAACAGTGTTTCGTATACTTCAGTGGGGGCATCGGGAGCAGTATCTGCCGTTGTATTTACAAGCATATTGTTTAATCCGTATGCTAAGATATACCTCTATGGCATTTTGGGCTTGCCGGGAATTTTATTGGGTATTGCTTACCTGGTCTATTCGTATTACATGTCGAGCAGGAGCAACGACAATATCAATCATGAAGCTCATTTTTACGGTGCGGTATATGGCGTATTGTTTTCGGTAGTGTTTAAGCCCATGCTCATGGTGCATTTTTTAATGCAGCTACTCAGGCTAAATTAAAACAGCACACCAAACCTGATATCCCAGGGCGAAAGGCGCAGGCTGCGGGCGTAACTATTTGGATCATTGGTGCTGTAAAACTGCTGCCAAAGCACATCGTATAAGACAATAATATATGCACCTGCCCCATTAAACGACTGGCTGTATCCACCGCCAATATTGAGTGCGTGACCCCACACTCGTTTTCTGTCGCCAAACGAATTGAATGAATTAAAATTAGTAGGGGCATATTCAGTGTATGCAAAAACAGGACCTGCTATATTTTGGCGGGCAAATAAATTGATGCCGAAAATATTGTCGGTAAACACATAATTTTTACCCGAAATAACATAGCTTTCACGAAGGTGCATGTAGGTTCCGCCAATACCTGTCATCAGGCTGTTATTTACACGGTATGCAACCTGAGGCTGAAGCAGAAATAATGAAAAATTTGTACCGAACGACATCCATGCATTTCCACCAAATAACAACCTGTCTTTGAAGGCTTCTTTTTCGTTAGCCGGTGCTGATGATTCGTTTTTACGCTGCGGGTCAACTTCCTTAATTTTTCGCTGCGCAAAAAGTATATTGGGGGAAGCCAGCATAAGCAAGCATAGTGCAGCTGATGGAATGAGTCTATTCATAGTGTTTTAGTGTAGGTAAACTGCATCATAAATATATCGCACAAAATTATTCAAATATTTGTGTAAAGGCTATGAATAAACGTATTTCGCAGTATTAAAACATAGATAGTATGTCAAAAGTTCACAATTTTTCGGCAGGGCCGGCCATACTCCCGCCTTCGGCCATTGAAGCATCCATCGAAGCACTTAAAAATTTTTCAGGAACAGGATTGTCACTGCTTGAAGTATCTCATCGCAGTAAAGAGTATGAAGCCGTTGTGAATGAAGCTACGCAACTGGTAAAAGACATACTAAAATTAAATGACGACTACTCAGTAATTTTTCTTCAGGGCGGTGCCAGCCTGCAATTTGATATGATACCGATGAACTGGCTGGGCGAAGATGAAACGGCAGCGTATCTGAACACGGGTGTGTGGGCTAACCGCGCCATAAAAGAAGCTAAATTGTTTGGCCATGTAAATGTGGTGGCCAGCAGCGAAGATGCCAACTACAATTTCATACCCAAAGGCTACACCATACCTCAGGATGCCAAGTATTTTCATTGCACCAGCAACAATACCATCTATGGAACCGAGATGTTTGAATTTCCTGATACGGGCAATGTGCCACTGGTATGCGATATGAGTTCTGATATTTTCAGCAGACCATTTGATGCAACAAAATTTGATTTGATATATGCAGGAGCGCAAAAAAATATGGGACCTGCCGGAACAACACTGGTGATTATTAAAAACAGTTTTTTACAAAAACGTGCGGTTCGCAAACTGCCCACCATGCTTGATTACAAAGTGCATATCGACAATGGAAGCATGTACAATACCCCCAGCGTGTTTGCCATATTTGTGTGTATGCACACGCTGCGCTGGGTAAAAGAAATTGGCCTAGAGGCTATGGAAAAACGCAACCGTGAAAAAGCCGATTTGCTGTATGCCGAAATTGACCGAAACCCGCTGTTTACCGGAACGGTAGCCAAAGAAGACCGCAGCCGCATGAATGTAAATTTTGTATTGACCAACAAAGAACACGAAGAACCGTTTCTGGCATTTTGCAAAAAACGCAACCTGAGCGGACTTAAAGGTCACCGCTCGGTGGGTGGCCTAAGAGCGAGTTTATACAATGCACTGGAATTAGAAAGTGTACAGGCATTGGTTGATGCGATGAAAGAATTTGAACAAACAGTAAAAGCCACTGCATAATTTTTTGATACTTCTTTATATACATACACATGACAAAAATATTAGCCAATGACGGAATAGATGCAAACGGCAAAAGCATGTTGGAGCAAGCCGGATTTACCGTTGTTACCGAAAAAATACCACAGGATAAATTGCAGGAGCAGTTAAATACTTTTGATGCTGTGCTGGTGCGCAGCGCCACAAAAATTCGCAAAGACCTGATTGATGCGTGCCCCAATCTTAAATTAATTGGGCGCGGTGGCGTGGGCATGGATAATATTGATGTTGCCTATGCAAAAAATAAAGGCATAGCTGTCATCAACACACCGGCCTCATCTTCGGTATCGGTTGCCGAGCTTGTTTTTGCCCATATTTTTTCGGGATCAAGGTTTCTGCAAATAACCAATAGAATTATGCCTGAAAAAGGCAACGAGGAATTTTCGAATTTGAAGAAAACAGCCTCAAATGGAATAGAGCTGCAAGGCAAAACGATGGGTGTGTATGGCTTTGGACGCATAGGGCAGGAAGTAGCTAAGATAGCCGTAGGCCTGGGTATGAAAGTGCTGGCTTTTGATCCGTTTATTGATGCGGTTGATTTGAGTTTGGAGTTACCGGCACTGGGACAAAATTCACGCATCAAGGTTACTATAAATACCGTGAGCGAAGAATCGGTTCTGTTGCACTCCGATTTCATCACCTTTCACGTGCCGTTTAATGAAGGCGATAAAGCCATTATCGATGCGCACAAAATAGCCAAAATGAAAAAAGGTGTAGGTTTGGTGAATTGCTCACGCGGTGGCGTTATCAGCGAACACGATTTGCTGGCTGCATTAAACAGCGGACATGTAGCCTTTGCAGGGCTTGATGTATTTGAAAAAGAACCTCCGGTAAATACAGCTATTCTGGAGCATGCTAACGTAAGCCTTAGCCCGCACATAGGAGGAAGCACACTGGAAGCACAAAACCGAATAGGAATAGAATTGGCACAAAAAGTTATTGAACACTTTAAAAAAGTATAACACAGACTTAAAGTAACATAGCTATAAATGGCCATCATAAAACCATTCAGGGCACTTCGCCCGTCAAAAGATAAAGCCGCATTTGTGTCGGCTCCCTCTTACGACTCAGGCAGTCGTGATAAATCCTACGAGGAGCTGGAACGTAACCCACACAGCTACCTGCATGTGGTAAAGCCTTATCTGCACTTTAAAGGAGAAAAGAAAACTCCTGAAAAACACTTTCCGCTGGGGCTTCAGTACCTGAATGAATTTATAGATAAAGGCTGGCTTGTGCGCGATGTAAAACCAGCCTATTACATTTACCGGGTGATAAAAGGCAGCCAGGCCTATACGGGCATCATTGCAGCCGCATCGGTAAACGATTACCTGAAGAACAATATTCTGAAGCACGAAAATACACTAACCGAAAAACAGGATGAGGTGGCTGATCACATCAACTGGTTTAATCAAATGGGTAATCCGGTATTGTTAACCTACCCCGATTGTCAGCCGATAGATGAAGTTATTGAACATTACATCATCAATCATATTCCTGAATATAACTTCATCAGCAACGATCAGCTTAAACACAATATATGGGTGGTAAATGATGAAAAAGATATGAATATCATTGCCAATGAGTTTTTAAAAATCAACAAACTGTATATTGCCGATGGCCATCACCGCAGTGCCGGAGCGGCTGCCAATTGCCTGAATAAACGCGCAGCCTCACTACCCGGAAGCGGGTATGAGTATTTTCCGGTGTGCCTTATCCCCTTTTCTAAGCTGCACATTTTCGAGTACCACCGGGTAGTAAAAGATGCTAAAGTATATAACCCCGGATTTTTAGCAGAATTGCAAACATATTTTACCATTACACCCAGTGGAAATTTGCCTGTACAGCCGCTAAAACCTAAAGAATTTGGCATTTACTTCAATAAACACGCCTATCTCTTAAAACTAAAACCCGAGTTTGAAAACAGCCTGAACGGCCTGCTTGAAAAACTGGATGTATCGGTTGCGGAACAGTTTATTGTTAAAGCTATTTTTGGTATCAGCGACAGCAAAACCGACAAGCGCATATCCTTTCTTGATGGCACAAAAGGCATTGGAACATTGCAGGATATGATTGACAGAAAAGAATTCGATGTAGCCATTACACTCTATCAAACATCCATTGAAGAAGTAAAACAGGTAGCAGATGCCGGAATGATTATGCCTCCCAAATCGACCTGGATAGAGCCAAAGTTGCGCACCGGTTTAATCATTTACGAAACAAACGCATAATCAATAAGCGATACCTTTAAAATGAATACACGGGAAGACAAATTGAACGCATTTGGGCGTTTGCTCGACATCATGGATGAGTTGCGTGAGAAATGCCCGTGGGATATGAAGCAAACCAATGAAAGCCTTCGCCATCTGACCATTGAAGAAACCTATGAATTGAGTGATGCCATCATTAAGAATGATTTTCAGGAGATAAAAAAAGAGCTGGGCGATGTGTTTCTGCACATCGTATTTTATGCCCGTATTGCTTCCGAACAAAACAAGTTTGATATAGCAGATGTATGCCATGCCCTATGTGAAAAACTGATTGTACGGCATCCGCACATATATGGTGATGTAAAAGTTGAAAATGCCGAGCAGGTAAAAGAAAACTGGGAGCAGATAAAACTTAAAGAAGGCAACCGAAGTGTGCTAAGCGGTGTGGCCAAAGGCACACCCAGTATAGTTAAAGCATACCGCATGCAGGAAAAAGCAGCACAGGTTGGATTTGACTGGCCAACCAAGCATGATGTGTGGGCAAAAGTAGAAGAAGAATGGAACGAACTGAAAGTAGAACTGAACAAACCCAACAACGAACACCTCACCGAAAAAGAGTTTGGCGACTTTCTGTTTGCACTTATTAATGTAGCCCGTAAATACGGAATCAATCCGGATGATGCTCTTGAAAAAACCAATCAAAAATTTATAAACCGTTTTCAGCATATTGAAACCACGGCCACAAAAAAACTCACCGAGATGACACTTGAGGAGATGGACATATTGTGGAACGAAGCCAAGCAAAAGGAAAATAATCCCTCAATACCCGAATAACGGTGTACCTTTGTACACTAATCAAAGGATTTAAGTAGCTGTAATCTGGTTTTACGCTTTGTTAAATCCACCTTACATACATGTTATTTAAAGACCTGCACCTCATTGAGCCTATACTCAAAGCGCTCGAACACGAAGGATACACGCACCCTACTCCCATTCAGCAACAAGCCATACCGCACGCCCTTGAGCACAAGGATATATTAGGTTGTGCACAAACCGGTACCGGCAAAACAGCTGCGTTCAGCATTCCTATTTTGCAACACCTGACTACCCATACGCAAGGCATAAAAGGAAATAGACCTATAAAAGCCCTCGTACTTACACCCACACGCGAATTGGCCATACAAATAGAAGAAAGCCTGAAAGCATATGGAAAGAACCTGCCACTTCGCCATCTGGTGATATTTGGCGGTGTTAGTCAACAGCCGCAAACGGATGCATTAAAACGTGGAGTGGATATACTGGTAGCCACACCGGGCCGCTTGCTCGATTTAATGCAGCAGCAGTATATACACCTGAACCACATTGAATACTTTGTATTGGATGAGGCAGACCGTATGCTGGACATGGGATTTATTCATGATGTAAAAAAGATTATAGCAAAACTGCCAAGCAAACGCCAAACCCTGTTTTTCTCGGCAACCATGCCCCCCGAAATTCAGAAACTGGCCGACACTATTTTGCACAAACCGGTGAAAGTTGAAGTGACTCCCGTATCATCAACAGCCGAAAAAATTGAACAGGAAATTTACTACGTTGATAAGCCCAATAAAAGACATCTTCTGGTGCATGTCATTGATGAACTGGGCATAAACCACGCGTTGGTATTTGCACGTACCAAACACGGTGCCGACCGTGTAGCCAGGGACCTGAACAAAGCAGGCATCAAAGCCGATTCCATTCATGGCGACAAATCACAAAATGCTAGACAACGGGCACTAGGCAATTTCAAAGACCGTAAAATAAATGTACTCGTAGCCACCGATATTGCAGCACGCGGAATTGACATTGATGAACTTCAGTACGTATTTAATTACGATATACCCAACATACCCGAAACATACGTACACCGAATAGGCCGCACAGGCAGAGCCGGAGCCAGCGGAAAATCCATTTCGTTTTGCGATGCCGAAGAAAAAGTATTCGTAAAAGATATAGAAAAGTTGACTGCACAAAAAATTCCGGTAAATACAAAACATCCGTGGCCCATCACACAATCTGTTGATGACATAAAGAAGCATCAGGCAGAAGCCAAAGCAAAACACAAACAGCAAAGGCAGCAAACCGGCAGAGCGAACAATCGCTTTAGTCAAAAACGCAGGTAAGTGACAGTTGATTATATTTACTTGTCACACATCCAATATCCTGATTGGCCAAGCATATTAGCCTGTAAGAAATACCATATCGCGCGTATGGTTTAGTAAAAATTATACGCTAATTAATATCTGCTTACGTGTATAAAAATACTTGGCTCACATACCTATATTTGCTGCCCCAAAGCAAGGTGTAGTTGAACTTACAGCATTTACTCGCTATATACAGCGAATCGGAACGTGTGAAACAACTTGCAGGAAAGCTGAACGCCCCCGGCACTAAGCTTCACCTGAGGGGATTGGTGGGCTCGGCCCTGCCGGTTATTATTTCAAGTCTGCAGTCGGCACAGCCACAAACCCACGTGGTTATTTTAAATGAAGAGGAAGACGCCAGATACCTCTACAGCGACTTGTACAATCTGTTAGATGGGCGCAATGTGCACCTCTTCCCTCCTTCTTACAAAAGGCCATATCATATCAATGCGCTTGAAAACAGCCAGGTATTGGAACGTGCCGAAGTGCTTAATCGGCTGAAGCAAAACGCTACCAGCAGAGACATCGTAGTTACAACGTTCGAAGCCGTGTGTGAGCTGGTAATCACCGAGCAGGAACTGGTAAAAAACACCTATGAATTAAAGGTCGGAAATGTGTTCGATATGGAATTTTTCATCGATTTTCTTACTGAACATCACTTTGAACGTAGTGATTTTGTTTACGAAGCCGGTCAATTCGCTATTCGTGGAGGCATTATAGATGTTTTTTCATTTTCGAATGATGAGCCATACCGAATGGAGTTGAATGGAGATGAGATTGAAAGTATTCGCACATTCGATCCGGTGAGTCAACTCAGCAATAAAAAAGTAGACCGACTGTTTATTATTCCAAACGTACAGAAACAGCCCGATGAAAATGGAAGGGACAATTTTTTCAGCTATCTTCCCGATGATGCCATCCTATGGACATCAACTATTAATTTAGGGCTTCAGCAAATAGCAAAAGGGTTTGAGAAAGCAGAGGACATCTATGCAAAACACGAGGCTATTCACGATGAAGATAAGCTGCAACAACCATCACACCTTTTTGTAACGGTAAACAACCTGGAGCAAATACTGAATACATTCACTGTTGTAGAAAACACCCCGCAGCCTCATTTCCCGCCTGATCAATCTATTCAATTTAACACCGCACCACAACCAGTTTTCCATAAAAACTTTAAACTGCTAAGCGAGAATCTGAAAAACAATCAGCACCTGAATTTTTCTAATCTGATATTCAGTGACAGTGCACGACAAATTGAACGGCTCTATACCATATTTGAAGACTTGGATAAAGAGTTGGAGTTTCAACCGATTTACCACGCCATCTCACTAGGGTTTACAGATAAGGACCTTAAACTGGCCTGTTATACCGAACACCAGATTTTTGACCGCTATTACCGAGGCAAAAGTAAAACCAACAGCAGCAAAAGCCGTATCCTTACGCTTAAGGAACTTCGGGACCTTAAACCCGGAGACTACGTTACGCATATTGACCACGGCATCGGTCGTTTTGCGGGCCTTGAAAAAATTGAAATAAACGGGCATAAGCAGGAAGCTGTTCGTTTGGTTTACCGAGACAACGATTTGCTGTACGTAAGTATCAACTCACTGCATAAAATTTCTAAGTATGTAGGAAAAGATGGCACCGAACCACGCGTGCACAAGCTGGGTAGTGATGTATGGGAAAAACTAAAAAACAACACCAAGAAAAAAGTCAAGGATATAGCCCGCGACTTAATCAAGCTGTATGCCAAACGCAAAGCACAGCCGGGCTATCAGTTCTCGCCCGACAACTACCTTCAGGTAGAATTGGAGGCTTCGTTTATGTATGAAGATACCCCCGACCAAACCAAAGCCAGTAGCGATGTAAAAAGTGACATGGAAAATCCGCATCCGATGGATAGGCTGGTTTGTGGTGATGTCGGATTTGGCAAAACTGAAGTAGCTATAAGGGCTGCATTTAAGGCCGTATGCGACAGTAAACAAGTAGCCGTTTTAGTGCCCACAACCATTTTAGCCAATCAGCATTACCGTACATTCAAAGAACGATTGAAAGATTTTCCATGTACCATTGATTACATCAACCGATTTAAATCAGCCTCTGAGCAAAAGGAAATATTGGAAAAAGTTAAAGATGGAAAAATTGATATACTGATAGGCACACATAAGCTGCTGAGTAAACAACTAAAATTTAAAGATCTCGGATTGCTCATCATTGATGAAGAGCAAAAATTTGGTGTGGCTGCCAAGGAGAAACTAAAAGCCATTAAAATAAATGTAGATACGCTTACCTTAACAGCAACCCCTATTCCTCGCACACTGCATTTCTCGCTGATGGGTGCCCGAGACTTATCCATTATCAATACTCCTCCGGCAAACCGACAACCCGTTACAACCGAATTGCATGCATACAGTGATGAACTGATGCGTGAAGTAATTATGAACGAAATAGAACGTGGCGGACAAGTTTTTGTGGTGCACCATAGGGTAAAAGATATTTATGAATTAGCCGACCGTATCACATCTATATGCCATGGAGTGAAAGTAGGTGTGGCACACGGACAACTCGAAGGCGATAAACTGGAAGACGTTATGATAAAGTTTATCGAAGCTGAGTATGATGTACTCGTGGCTACAACTATTATCGAATCAGGTTTGGACATACCCAATGCAAATACCATTGTAATTAATAACGCACACATGTTTGGCTTAAGCGATATTCATCAAATGCGTGGGCGTGTTGGCCGAAGCAATAAAAAAGCCTTTTGCTACCTGATGGTGCCATCTATGATTGGTTTAACAAACGATGCACGCAGGCGATTAAATGCCATTGAAGAGTTCAGTGATTTAGGAAGCGGTTTTAATGTGGCCATGCGAGACCTTGACATTCGTGGAGCCGGAAATTTGCTGGGTGGTGAGCAAAGCGGATTTATTGCTGAAATTGGGTTTGAGATGTACAATAAAATTCTGGACGAAGCTATTCAGGAATTAAAGGATGAAGAATTTGCCGAGCTGTTTAAAGATGAAAAGGTTCATAAAATTGAATCACGTGACTGTACCATCGAAACCGACTATGAAGCATTAATTCCGGATGACTATGTCAGGAATATCGGTGAACGGCTAAGCCTATACAACGAACTGGCTTCACTCAGCACCGATGATCAACTCACCCGGTTTTCTGAAACACTACGCGACCGTTTCGGACCTATACCTCAGCAGGTATGGGATTTACTCGATGTTATTCGATTGCGTGAATCAGCAAAAAAACTGGGATTTGAAAAACTGATTCTTAAAAACAGTTCGATGGGTGCTCACTTTCCCGATGAACGAAAAGGGGCATACTATCAATCAGAAACCTTTAACCGAATTCTACAGTTTGTACAAAAAAATTCATCGCGTTGTAAAATGAAACAAACCCCAAAGGGACTTCAATTACAGGTTATGCATGTTTCGGGTGTACTTCATGCGCGTTCCGTATTTGACGACATGATGTTAATGCCATAATTAGCGTTTTTCCTGACACAACTCAATTAACACTCCGTTGGTCGACTTTGGATGCAGAAAGGCTATCAATTTGTTGTCTGCTCCATCCTTGGGTGTATCATTAATAAACACGAAACCCTCTTCCTTCAATCGGTTTATTTCAGCAAATATATCCTCAACAGCAAATGCAACATGGTGTAATCCTTCTCCCCTTTTTTCAATAAATTTTGCAATCGCGCTATCGGGTGAAGTGGCTTCCAACAATTCTACCTTATTTGAACCAACCTGAAAAAAATGCGTAATCACATGTTCTGATGCAACCTCTTCCTTTTTGTAACACGTGGTATTAAATAGTTTTTCAAATAGTCGTACCGATTGGGGGGCATTGAGTACCGCTATGCCTAAGTGTTCGATTTTTTGCAGCATAAGGCAAATATAGCTTTGGCAATTAAAATATGAGGGCCATTAGGTCGAATTTAAAAAAGTACTATTTTTGCAACCCGTTCTTTAAAAACAGTACTACAATAACCAAATTATAAGATTAGCTTAATTTAACTACTCGTCTGATTGTCAACTATTAAAAATGTTAGATGACTAGTTTAACACAGAGTATATCTTCCGATGACTCGGAATCAACTCTGGATTCATATCCGCCTCAGGCGGACGGCAGTTACGATTCTGCTCATAAAAAATTGGATTTGGCGGGGTAGCTTCCGCCTCAGGCGGAGTAGAGCGTAGGATTCATATACGCCTCAGGCGGACAGCAGTTACGATTCTGCTTACAAAAAATTGGATTTGGCGGGGTAGCTTCCGCCTCTGGCGGAGTAGAGCGTAGGATTCATATCCGCCTCAGGCGGACAGCAGTTACGATTCTGCTCATAAAAAATTGGATTTGGCGGGGTAGCTTCCGCCTCAGGCGGAGTAGAGCGTAGGATTCATATCCGCCTCAGGCGGACGGCAGTTACGATTCTGCTTATAAAAAATTGGATTTGGCGGGGTAGCTCAGATGGTTAGAGCGTAGGATTCATAACCCTAAGGTCGGCAGTTCGATTCTGCTCCCCGCTACTAACAGCCGCATGTTACACATGCGGCTTTTTTTATCATATGTTCACTGTTTATGTCCTCTATTCCGAAAAACACGATCGTATTTACATTGGTTACACCTCTGACCTAATCAATCGATTTAGGTCGCATCAAGTGCTTGCTACTAAGGGTTATACTGTTTCATATAGACCATGGAAAGTTATTCATCTCGAGTACTTTGAACATAAATCAGATGCACTAAAACGTGAAAAAACACTGAAAAGCGGACAAGGTAGATCCTGGATTAGAAATACTGTTTTGCCTCATTTAATCAGTGTAGGATTCATATCCGCATAAGGCCTTCGAACTCTGGCGCACCCAGCATCTAAATAATACGTATGATTAATTGCTACAGTAACTGGAACAGTGACCAATGCCTCAATATTGGACACATCCGAACTACGTGTTCATAATTGCCCACATGTTATAAACATTTTACTTATTATATTTGTGTCGATTCGATTATCCCATAATTGACCACAAGAATGAATAGAGTAACCCGTAAAATAGTAGTTTCAACATTCGCAACCATTACATGTTGTTTCGTAGCAGGTTATGGTTTATTTCACCTGGAACAGGTACATGCCACCTCGAAAAATGTCAAGGTAAGTACTTCTCCGTCATACCCCTCATTCGGTGTTGACCTCCCATCTGATTATGAAATTCACGGTATTGATGTTTCCAGACACCAGCGCAACATTGATTGGGAGGCTGTGAGCAAAATGCGCCACAAGGAAGCATCTATCAGTTTTGCATTTATTAAAGCTTCTGAAGGAAAATCTATAGCAGACGATTATTTTAAGGACAACTGGAAAGAAGCTAAAAAGCATGGTCTTCTTAGAGGTGCATACCATTTTTACCGTCCTCACCTGCCGGCTGAAATACAGGCTGAACTATTTTTCAAACAGCTCAAAAAACTTGAATCAGGCGACTTGCCTCCTGTACTTGACATTGAACTCAAAGGCAGCACATCGGCCAGTGTGCTAAAACGCAACCTTAAAAGATGGCTTGTACTTGTAGAGAAGCGGTACGGTGTGCGTCCCATTATTTATACCAGCTACAGCTTCTACAAACATCACCTGACAGGTAAAGAATTTAAAAAATATCCTTTATGGATTGCGCATTACCGCACCGCTGACCTGAATGACAAAATGAATGATTGGCACTTTTGGCAACATTCAGACAGAGGTTACGTAAATGGCATAAGAGGTACGGTTGATTTCAATGTTTTTAATGGTCAATCAGCTGACCTTACCGACCTCTGCAAACGTTAGTTATACTACTTCTTCTTTTTAAGTACTGAACGCATAAAGCCGTAGAAGGCTATGCTTCCGAGTAGTAACACAAAGATGTATCCGTATTTCTGCTTGCTGTAAAAATCTGCACCCAGATACACAGCTATGCCGGTGAAAATTAATATCCTGAACCATACCCCGGCATTTGGATATTGAGTGGTTAATCTGGGCAATACTCCGTACATAAATAGCACTATACCTATGAGTACTAGGAGCAGCAGTACAATAGACAATGATGACATCTTATTTCAAATGTAATAAATCTACCAACTTATCAAATAGCGCTGTATTATCATATACCCCGCTGAACCGCTCAGAACCCGGTCCGTAGGCAAATACGGGAACCATCACTCCGGTGTGTTCATTGTAGGTATATTTAGGTAAAAAAGTTGTTCGGTTGTGTTCGTTCTCTGTTAATGCAAGTCCTCCGGTTTCATGATCAGCGGTTACTACTACAAGTACATCACCTTGCTTTTTCGCATAATCCAATACTGCATTGATGGTTTCATTAAAATCCCAAAGTTCACTTTGCATGTACTCATAATTCATTTCATGCCCGCCCCAATCTATTTGTGAACCTTCTACCATCAGAAAAAATCCCTTATCATTTTTCGAAAGATTACTGATGGCCAGTTGTGTTGCCCTGTTCAGGAAATCTTTTCTTCCATTTAACATGCTGGGCAGTCCGTCATATGCGTGCAAGTACACCAGCTTGGATGCATCTATCGTTCTCCAGGTTAGCGAATCGGTACTGGTTGTGTACCCCATTTGGCGCAGTTCACTTAAAATACTGCGTTTATCCTTGCGCTGTTCGAAAAACTTATAGCCTCCGCCAATAGCTACATCGCAATTGCCTTTCAGCATGTGTTCTGCTATTTCTTCATATTTTCTGCGGTGCTTTACATGCGCATAAAACGAAGCGGGTGTAGCATGTACAATAGAAGAAGTAACTGCAACCCCGGTACTCCATCCATGTTTTTGTTTCACCAGCTCAAATAAGTTGGGATAGGAAACTGAATCTTTACCTACGCCTATGGCATTATTATACGTTCGCTTACCAATAGAAAATGCGGTAGCACCTGCACCGCTGTCGGTTACGTAATCATCAGCTGAATGGGTGCGGCTTAATCCAACATGACTAAATCGTTCAAATGCGTTAATGCCCTTGTACTGACTCATCGCGCCTGAAATTTGCGCTAACCCCATTCCGTCTCCAATCATAAAAATGACCTTACGGGGTGAAGGATTCGTTTTTGTCTTAACTGTTGCTGCGGTAAATATCCATATACAGCCAATCATACATGCAAAAACGACAATTTGTTTCTTTCGGTTAGTTATCATACACATTCATAAAATTTACCGGGCAACGTCCGTATCAACCCGCTCATTTCCAAATTTAGTAAATACATTGACAATTGAGTTTGATTCATCTGCAACTCAAATGCCATGTCATCTAGGGATGCTTTTTTGTGAAGCCTCAGGTGTTCCATAATACTGCCTTCTTCGGTGCTGATATCAAGTGGCAGTACTGGCTGTATCTGTTTGGGAGTATCTTTTTCAGCCCATCCCATCCACTCAATAACATCTGAAGGTTTGGTAACAATGGATGCTTTGTTCGATTTAATCAAATAATTGCACCCTGCCGACATAGCATCGCCTGCTCTACCCGGAAGTGCCATCACTTCCTTATTGTATCCATTAGCCAACTCGGCAGTAATCATTGCGCCTCCGCGTTCGGCTGTTTCAACCACGATAAGCACATCACACATACCGGCAACTATGCGGTTTCGCATCGGAAAATTTTCACGGTCGGGATTAGTTCCGCTCAGGTATTCGGTTAACAATCCTCCGTTTTCAATCATGCGCTTAGCAACCTGGGTATTTTGTGGCGGATAAACCCGATCAAGGCCGTGTGCAACAACTCCTACCGTTGGCAGGTTATTTTTTAACGCAGCCCGATGTGCCTGTACATCCACTCCCAATGCTAACCCACTTACCACAAGTGCACCCGTTGATGCGAGTGTGGCCACCAGTTCATCTACAAAATGTTTGCCGTACTCTGTACATTTACGTGTACCTACAATTCCAACTATTTTAGTCGTATTCAAATCTGCATTGCCCAGGTAGTATAGCATACACGGAGCATCGGCAATGTGCTTTAGCCTTTCCGGATAATCTTCATCCAGGTAAAACAACGGTTTTATCTTGTGCTTGTGTATGAATTTCAGCTCTTCTTCTACCCGACCAAAGTCGGTAAACTGCGCAATGGCTTCAGCTGTTTTTTCGCCTATGCCGGGAATACGCTGCAGCTTTTGCTTTTTTTGATTAAAAATCTCGCTCGCACCACCGCAGTAACTTATCAGGTTTTTGGCCAACACATCGCCTACTCCGTAAATCTGTGTGAGGGCTATTTTGTACAGTAAATCTTTATCGGGCGTGTGTAATCCTGCACTTTGCATGGGCGATGCACTAGTTGTGTTATCGGTTAATGGCAACTACCGATTTTATTTCCGGCAATGCATTTTTCAGTCCGCTTTCAATTCCGGCTTTCATCGTCATACTGCTCATTTCACAGCTGCTGCAGTTTCCTTTCAGACGAAGTTTTACTTCCATTTCTGATGTTATATCAACAAGTTCTACATCACCACCATCTGCTTGCAAAAATGGGCGCATAGAGTTTAGTGCTAGTTCAATCTTATCAATAAGTTCAGTTTTATTCATCTCACAACAAATTTAACATTCTTTATCACTTTACACCATCTGTTTGCAACAGCGAAATCTGCTGTGCAACGCGTCTCGAAATAGCTAAAAACAGCGCTTGTGTGGCATCCTGCGTGTCTAAAACAGCCGGCATGCCCTTATCTCCTCCTTCTCGCACACTTTGCACCAAAGGAATTTGACCCAGTACGGGTGAATGGGTAAGTTTAGCCAATTGCTCCCCTCCGCCTTGCCCGAATATATAGTACTTAGAACCCGGTAATTCGGCAGGTGTAAACCAGCTCATGTTTTCAACTACCCCCAAAATCGGGATTTTTACGGGAAGCATGGCGAACATGGTGGCTGCTTTTTTAGCATCTTCCATAGCTACATCTTGTGGCGTAGTGACCAGCACAACTCCGGTTACCGGAACAATTTGTGCCATGGTCAGGTGTATATCTCCGGTTCCGGGTGGCATATCCAATACAAGGTAATCCAGTTCGCCCCAATCGGTGTCGTTCACAAACTGCCGCAATGCTGATGAAACCATAGGTCCACGCCACACTACTGCCTGATCCGGTTTTATTAAAAAACCAATGGAAAGCAATTTTATGCCGTGCCGTTCAATGGGTACCATCAGTTGTTTGCCGTCTAGGGTACGCATTTCAGGAAGTTCATCGTGTACACCAAACATTAACGGAACCGAAGGACCATGAATATCGGCATCTAACAACCCTACCGATGCCCCGTTTTTATGCAATGCCAGAGCCAGATTTGCAGCTACGGTTGATTTTCCAACACCGCCTTTGCCTGATACAACGGCTATAATGTGTTTAACTCCGGGCAAAACCAGTTTGTCCAACCTGTTTGAAAGCACCCGTGCCGTCATGGTGATGTTTACCTGAACAGCTTCGCCAAATTGCAGTTGTATAGCAGCGCGGCAGTCGTTCTCTATCTTCTCTTTTAACGGACATGCGGGTGTGGTTAACACCACTGTAAAAGACACTGTATTTCCGTCAATCTCTATATGTTCAATCATGTTCAGGGTTACCAAATCCTTCTTTAGGTCGGGGTCCTGCACCGTTGACAAGGCTTTTATTACGTATTCGTGTGTTATCATATCTTTATAACAAAGGCAGCGCAATTTAGCTTTTGAAATTGATACAATAACCGTAAACATTTTTCACAAAATGCCTGAATGGACTTACACATTAGTGCTGCGTAATTGGGCGATAGGGTATTAAAAAAACGGTAAAGTTCATTAAAATTCTAAACCGACTTATCAAACCTGCACTAGTTTTACGTGCCACCAATGAGATAATTAACTATAGCGTAATTGGAATTATGAACTGACACTGCACTTAAAAATGTTGTATCATTGTACTATGAAAACTATCATACTACTCATTGCTATATTGTCGGCTATATTCGCTCATGCACAAGATTTGCTGAAGCTAAAAAACACGGAAGCTTTCAATTGTAAAATCACTTTTGAAGATCCGGAGTATATACAATTCATACGCAAGGGCGATACTACCATGAGTATAAAAAAAGTGCCACGTTATCTGGTGGAATACATGCAGTATAACAATAGCCCGGAAGAGGCTAAGAATAACTTAGAAGCCGACACAAATAAAGTGGTACCTACCATTGAACAGCAAAACAGCATTGCTAAGTCAAACTCGGGAATGTCGGTAAGTACTGAAGATTATAACAGGGTGGCTAATGGATTTACTGCTGCCATTATACTAGGTGTTGGTTCAGCTACCTGTGGAGTAGTGTATTTAATGAGCAGCGTACCGCAAGCACCCGCACAGCCAGATTGGTTAAATCCTAATTCAGTTGATGAGTACAATAGGAAGTTATCTGCATACAGTAAAGATGTAAATGAGTATAACCAGAATATACGTATTCTTACCGGTGCAGGTATTGGGTTAGCTGGCGTTGCCGTCATTGTTGCAGCCAGCTCAGGATATCAATTAGCTAAGCTAAGCCGTAGTAGTAGTGCTAAATTATCGTTTGTTCCTACTTTTAATGGATTTAATTTGGCGTATCGTTTTTAACCCGGTAAGCTGGGGTAGCTGGTCATCATTTGTTCGTTTTCAAATAAACCTAAGTTTTCAGGAAGGCTTCAAAACCTTTGTCATCCAAAGGACCACCTATATTATGCATACCGGCCATGGTCAATTCGTATCGGTATAGCGAAATAACCGTCTTGTGTACAGTAATCATGGTGTGAAATATGTTAAACTTTAACTTGTTGAGCATCGTAATTCGAAAAATAGTGTGTCCGTTGGTTGTATTTATTAACCGCGACTGAATCCGATACTATTAACGCAGGAAGAATTTGTATAATTCTAATGGAGAGAGTCCCTGCAAGCGCCATTGCTGCGCATCTGGCTGTATGGCACAAAAAAAGCCTGAACGTATTCCAGTTCAGGCTTAGCTTGTCGGGGTGGCAGGATTCGAACCTACGACCTCCACATCCCAAATGTGGCGCGATACCAGGCTACGCTACACCCCGATTAGCGTTTTTTTTGTATCGGATATGGCGCAATACCATCCCGATTGCTATCGGGATACGCTACACCCCGATTAGCGTTTTAGTTTTGTATCGGGTATGGCGCGATACCATCCCGATTGCTATCGGGATACGCTACACCCCGATTGCGTTTTTTGGTGTTTATCGTGCGAGCACGACTCCCTTACGCATCCCCTCAGAAAAACTGGCGGAGAGAGAGGGATTCGAACCCTCGATACGAGTAAACCCCGTATGTCGGTTTAGCAAACCGGTGGTTTCAGCCACTCACCCATCTCTCCTTCTATTTTTTTTGAGGATTGCAAATGTAAACTTCTGCACTAATAATACAAGAATAACCAAGGCGTTTTTTTATGCCTGCTGAAATTAATACCCGAACTCGGGCAATTTTGGAAAGTTAATACGTAATAATTGCAAATTCAAGTTAGTTGATGCAACGTTGTATACGAAAATGTATCTATCGTAAAGTAATTAATTAACACTGCTATGGCCAAGGAGAAACCAATTCATTATAAATTCCGCGATTTAAAAATATTCGGATCTACCGAGTGGCTTGCCAATAACGAGAAAAAATACAGGCTGGTATACGATGAGTCGGAATGTACATTCATATACGCTGAACTGTCGTTTTACAACAAATTATTTGACGAAGACAACTGGGATGTTCGCTTAAGCCTGAAATGCGTTAACCTGAGCGACAATACCGAAATATGCAACCTGGTTGCCGACCGCACCATCCGCAAAGATGAAAACATCGTGTATATACGCGAAGGATGGGGTGTTAAAACTCCCGGTGCCTACTGGAAAAAAGGCACCTACCGCTGGGAAGCCTGGATTGACCATGTATTTGTAGCCGAAAAACTTTTTTACATAGAAGACCAAGGCATTGTTACCGACACCGTAAACCCGTACTTCACCATTTCTTCCATAAAACTATACGAAGGCCCCGATTCCAATTTGCCGAAAAAGGAACGCAAATACATTTCAGGATTCGATGCTGCCGAAACAAGGTATGTATGGCTGGAGTTTGCTGCCGAAAATCAGGTAACCAACGAAGAAAAATGGAACTGTGAACTTATGTTCTATTTCCGAACCCGTGCAGGCCAGCTCAAAGGAACCATCGAAAAATTGTTTGTGGTGAATACGAACGAAAAACTGATTGAAACGTCAGTTGGCTGGGGCTCTGATCAAAAAGGCACATGGGGTAAGGATTTCTATACGATTGATGTGGTATTTATGGATCAGCTTATTGCATCTATACCTTACGAAATAGGCGATAAATTTACGGATGTGGCCGAAGATTTAACCAAAGTAGTGAGGGCGCGCAACAAGCCGGAACCTTCGCAGCGAACTCCTACTCAGGAATCGGTAGATGGGGTGCTGAAAGAACTGGATGCACTAATCGGTCTTGATTCCATAAAAAAGAAAGTAAAAGAATACACCACGTACCTCAACTTCATCAAGCTGCGAAAAGAAAAAGGATTTGAGGATTCTGACCGCATTAATCTGCATGCCGTATTTACCGGAAATCCCGGAACAGGAAAAACTACGGTGGCTAAAATGCTGGGTAAAATTTATGCCGAACTTGGCCTGTTATCCAAAGGGCATGTGGTAGAGGCCGACCGTTCCGATTTGGTGGCTGAATACATCGGGCAGACTGCGCCTAAAACCAAAGACGTGATTAAAAAAGCCAAAGGCGGCATCTTGTTTATTGATGAGGCGTATGCACTGGCTCGTAAAAACGATGACTCCAAAGATTTTGGTAAGGAGTCGATTGAAATTTTATTGAAAGAAATGAGTGACGGTGATGGCGACCTGGCCATCATTGTTGCCGGCTATCCGGAAGAAATGAATAGCTTCCTGGAATCGAACCCGGGATTGAAATCGCGGTTCAGTATGTACTACGACTTCCCCGATTATACGCCACAGGAACTGATGCTGATAGCCGAATATACCGCCAAACGCAAAGCCGTACAATTTAGTCCGGATGCCAAAGATGCCCTGTATAAAAAACTGGTGGATGCCTACCGCGAGCGCGATAAAACATTTGGCAATGCCCGTTATGTAAATACCATCATCGATGATGGAAAAATGAACATGGGACTGCGCCTGATGCAAACGCAAAATCCGGCATCGCTTGATAAAGATACCCTCTCTACCATTACTGCCGATGATGTGATGAAAATATTCAACGCATCGTACAGAAGCATTGCCGATATTCCGATTGATGAAGAGCTGCTGAAATCGGCCCTCAATGCCTTGCACAGCATGATTGGTCTGGAGAATATCAAAAACGAAATTGATGAGCTGGTGAAGCTTGTGCGTTTTTACAAAGAAGTAGGAAAAGACATTCGTCAGTCGTTTTCATTGCATGCCGTGTTTACCGGAAACCCGGGAACCGGAAAAACCACCGTAGCACGTTTATTGGCTCAGATTTACAAAGCCTTGGGTATACTTGAACGCGGCACGCTGGTAGAGTGCGACAGGCAGTCGCTGGTAGGTGGCTATGTAGGCCAAACAGCACTAAAAACAACCGAGGTACTCAATAAAGCCATGGGGGGTGTGCTGTTTATTGACGAGGCGTATGCGCTAAGTGAAGGAAATGAAAATGACTTTGGCAAAGAAGCCATTGAAACCATACTGAAGCGTATGGAAGATAACCGGGGCGAATTTGTAGTGATTGTAGCCGGATATACGGATAACATGAAGAATTTTCTCTCTTCAAATCCGGGATTGCACTCGCGGTTCGACCGGGAATTTTATTTCACGGATTACAACTCCGAACAGCTGTTTGAAATTGCCATGAAAATGCTGGCCAGCAACAGCATTAAGCCCGATGATGCCGCCAAAGAACATGTGCGCAACTACATGAATTTCCAATTTGAAACCCGCAGCAGACACTTCGGCAATGCACGCGAGGTGAGAAAAATAGTGGAGCAGGCCATTAAAAATCAGCATTTGCGGTTAGCCAAAATAGAACCATCTGAACGCACCATGGAAATGATTCAGGTACTTAAACGGGAAGATGTAGATGAGTTTAAAATAGATTACGAAGCCAAACAGGATAAGCCCAGCATTGGATTTAACCGCCCTAACCAGGCGTAGCCACTGTATCTATGCTCATCGAACTGCATCCGAAAAACCCCAATCCGCGGGAGTTAAAACGTGTGATTGATGCGCTTAATACCGATCAGGTAATTATTTTACCTACCGATACCATTTATGCCATGGGCTGTAAACTGAACAGCAAGAAAGCCCTGGAAACGATGTGCCGCATAGCGGGCAAAAAGCCCGAGAAAGTACATTTTTCGCTGCTGTGCTCCGACCTCTCCCATCTTTCTGAGTACACAGCCCCGCTCGATAAAAGCACGTTCAGGCTCATGAAAAACAACCTGCCGGGTCCTTTTACGTTTATCGTGCAAGCAAATAAACAGGTAACCAAGTGGTTTGCGGGCAACAAAAAAACCATAGGAATACGTGTGCCCGATCACGTGATTGCGCAAACCATTGTAGCGCAGCTGGAGTACCCCCTGCTGGTAAGCACCATACACCACGATGATACGATACTGGAATACATGACCGACCCGCAGGAAATAGCAGAAAAATTCAGGCATCAGGTGTCACTGGTTATTGATGGCGGTGCCGGAGGCCACGAGCCTTCTACCATTGTTGACTGTACGGGCAGCGAACCCGTGATACTGCGTCAGGGCAAGGGTGTGCTTGCCCATTAACTGCCCTACCGGCTGCACCTGCTCAATTGATTATGCGTTTTACAGAATTTTTCATGCAAATGTTTATTCTATTGGCATTTTGTTATATTAGCCATTCAAAAAAACACACACTGAGCTAACACACACATGACCTGTAACGTGCGCATATTGTACAAAATGGTGAGAGATTCAGAAGTTATAGTGCGTATAAATGAGATACCTGACAGGCAAAACGACAACCCGATGTCACAAACGAAGCCTAAAAAACACAAGTAACAAGTATGATATTGATAATTAGTATCATTTCGGTTGCTATGTTAGTGGTTTATATAGCTTACCGACAATCGTTAGAAAAGAAAAAATATCACGAAACAACGTACCTGTCCAACTTACAACAAATTGCTTCGTTTTTTGATACTATTCGGGCGTTAAACGATTACACAACTTGGGTAC
>JBKCPL010000038.1:0-26895 GCA_046309355.1 Bacteroidota bacterium | reverse complement strand
TCGTATAAAACAACTCAGCCTATCGCTGGGTGCCCGCCACGAGTATTTTGAAATGAATGGCAAAGCCAACCGCGCTACTATTTTCAGAACCGGATTGAATTACGGACTTACCCGCTCAACATTTGTACGTGCTTCATGGGGTCAAGGCTTTCGCTTTCCGTCTATTGCCGAGCGGTATATTACGACCAGCGTAGGACTTGTTAATGTTTTTCCAAACGAACAACTGCAACCCGAACGCGGCTGGAGTGCCGAACTGGGCCTGAAGCAAGGGTTGCATATAGGGAAGTGGCAAGGCTACCTCGACCTGGCGTATTTCCATACCGAATTCAATAATATGGTGGAATTTAATATTGGCTTGTGGCGAAGATCTTCTAGCCAAATACCAGACCTTTCAAAAGATTTAGGATTTAAAGCTCTGAACATTGGCAATACACGCGTAAATGGTATAGATGTAGTATTGGCCGGTGAAGGCAAAATAATGGATGTACAGCTGCGTATGCTGGTCGGATACACATTTACTAAACCCGTTTCACTCGATCCGGATTTTGTTTTTGCAACCGACTCCTTGAATTTTAAAAACAGCTTCCGTTTTACCAGCGAAGACTCATCGAATGTATTGTTGAAATACCGTTACCAGCATCTGGCAAAAGCAGATATCGAATGTGAGTACAAAAAGTTCAGCTTAGGTTATAGTCTACGTTATAACTCATATATGACCAATGTAGATCGTGTATTTTTACAGCCCGTACTGATTCCCGGAATCGACCGAGCCAGAGCACTTAACCCGAATGGCGACTGGATAAGCGATATTCGTGTGGGCTATAAAGTTACCGGCAAACTCAAAATTCAACTCCTCATCAATAACCTGACCAACCATGAACAGATGACGCGGCCGGCCGATATGAGGCCACCACGCATGTTCATTTTACAACTTCAGTATGCCCTGTAACCGCATTTTATTTCTACTGCTTGCCACTCCCCTGCTTGCATCTGCCCAAATGCAGGTAACGGAAGCCGATGGAGATACATTGACTGTTGCCCGCATCGTTAAAAATTATTTTGCCGGAAAAGGAATTGCCAGGATTCAAAACATCGTATACCGTGGCGATACTCAATCGGTTGGTGTTTTTAGTGAATCATCGGGCATTTTGGGAATGAAGGAAGGCATCGTGCTATCAACCGGACTGGCAGTGCATGCGGCTGGTCCTAACAGCCGTGCCAATGCAGGAGCCAACCTTGAAGGCTTTTTCTTTAGTGATGAATACCTCATCTCCAAAGGCAATATGTGCGATGGCACAGTACTGAGTTTTGAATTTGTGCCGCAATACGACAGTGTGGTGTTTGACTACTTATTTGGCTCAGATGAATATCCTGAATTTGTAGGAAAGGAATTTAACGACTTGTTTGGTTTTTACATCTTCCCCAAACAAAAGCAGCCCGGGCATACTGTTTCAAATTTGTCATGTCTGCCCAATAAAACCGGCATCAGCATAAATACAGTAAACCAAAAGCGCAACAGTGAATGGTTTGTACACAATGATAAACATACCGCGCAAGCGTTTGATATACTGGAGTGGGACGGTTACACAAAACCGCTATCGGCAGGCATGCGTGTAGTGCCTTACAAAACGTATGTACTACACATGGTGGTAGCCGACCTTACCGACTGCGAATACGATTCGGGGGTATTGCTCAGGCAACGTTCGTTCAGAAGTATTCCTACCAAACCCAAACGTATTAAACCTGTTATGAAACGCTACTACTTTAACTTTGGCACCAATGACGCTCGGCTAAATGAACAAGAAACCAAGCGACTGAAAAATGTGTGTGACAGCGTAGGCAAACTAAGTCTCGACAGTATAGTTGTAATTGGCCACACCGACTCGTCCGGTAATGAAATACGCAACCACGAATTGTCGAACCTGCGCGCACAAACAGTAGCCGAAGCGTTGCAAACATGCACCACCGCTAAAGTGCTTCACCGAGGTGCGGGCAGCAGCAAGCCCATTGCCCCCAACCAAACTGAAAAAGGCAAGGCTGCCAACCGAAGAGTAGAGTTGCTGTTTTACCGAAAACCCGCATGGGCTGATTAGTCAACAACTATGTTACCCATACTTTATAGATCGGATAACTTTATAATATATGCTTACGGATTATGTATCATGATTGGTGGTATTGTATCATTTTGGTTTGCAATTCATAGTAAATCAATATCAATAAGAAAAACTCTTGTAGCTCCTTTATTTATCAGCACTATATTTTACTCGTTGCTTGGGGGCAAACTATTTCTAATTTTCGAGCCTGAATTTACATTCTATGGAATAACAGCATTTTTCACTTCATCAGGTTATGTTTTTTATGGTGCAGTTATTTTCAATCTGGCTGGCTGGTTTGTATTTGCCAAGGTTAATCGAATTAGCTACGCAACGCTACTCGATGATGCATCTTACTGTGGCGCTATCTTGTTGTTCTTCGGTAAATTGGGATGCTTTTTTGCAGGTTGCTGTTATGGAAAAAATTGCTCCCTACCTATAGCCATTACGTATAGCCACCCCGATAGCGCAGCCGTACCATTACACACCGGTTTATATCCCGTACAGTTATTTGATTCAGCAGTGGCAATTATTATTCTACTATGGTTACACGCCACAGTAAATAGGTATCCGGGCTATAAATTCCTGATGGTGTTGTTGATGTATACAACATTACGTTTCGTATCCGAATTTTTCAGGGGCGATATTCAACGTGGGTTTATAATTGAAGGATATTTAAGCAATGCGCAATTCGTTTCGATGATCATTATCAGCATTTGTTTAACTGCCTTAAGCATTATGAAAAAAAGATTACAACACAGGAATTCTGCTTAACAATGCAATCTCTCCGTCCTGATAGGTGTATTGGTAAATTCCATCTTGTGCTGTAATAATAAGTCGGTTAGTATTAGATACGGGTATAATATCGTGTGCGTCATACACACTGAATTCTTTAAATAATGACATATTCAACTCGTCATTATTGCTTTGCACAGAAAACACCTTAAGTTTTTTGTCACATACAAATAATGATCCGTTTTGCAGACCCAGTCCTTTAGGATTTGACATGGAAAATGTTTTTACTACTGTAGGATTATATATATTGGTAATATCAATTACGTGAAGCTGATTTATTGATCGCGGACAGACGGTTCCGGTACGCAATGTCACATAAGCGTATTTATGATCCGCAACAACCGGATCGCACGCCATTATGTGCATGTATCGCGACACGTATTGTGGCTTAGTATTATTAACTGAGTAAATGTACATTCCATCGCTGGCGCCCAAAAACAGCAAAGTGTCTTTAGGGAATATGGTTTCAACTCGACCAGATATAATTTTTACACCTATGCTATCTAGCTGTTGTGGATTACTACTTTGTGTAAGGTTATAAGTAATAATGCTGTTTCCTGACAAGACATACAGATTATCATTAATGATAGTAAATCGCGCCATTGAACCCGCCTGACCCGTTGCCCCGGGTTGAGTGGAGTTAACAGTATCTGAACCGTTATCGGTAGTACAAGCAGAGAGTGCAACAGTACCAATCAGTATAAAAATAATTAGTCTGTTCATATTACTTTATCCAATTTATGATTATAGAGTCTCCTCTTTGTGAGGGTTTATTAAAAATTTCGGGGATAATATTCAAATCTGGTGGTGTAGGCTCCCGAAATTTATTTCTGAGTCGGGTTATATTTTGAATATTAGTTGTATTTGGTACAAATGTAATTGCTACAAGATCTACTGCATTGTCTACGTATAGGGTGTTATACTTTAATGCCATATCGTGTGAGCCCGGCACTGCAATAAAGCCAATATTTACAGGGTTACGAGGATCAGTGTTATTGTACATATGCACTCCTTTTAATGGCTCGTTTATCAGCAATACATCTCCATACAGGTAAATCTTACCTGACTCATTCATCACCCTAGCTGCTTCCATTTTTACAGATGTTTCAAGATCAGCGCGTGACATAAAAACAGGCCGATATTGAGTATCAGGAATATCATTGGGTTTATCAGGCCATACACAGTTCTGAAGCAATAACGGAAATACCATTAATATAGTAACGAGCATCAACATGTATAAAGCTATAACGAGTTGCTTCATGATTTATTTATTATTCGAAATTACAAAACGTTTGATGTAAGTGGCATCATTCGTTTTGATTTTTATTAGATACAATCCTTCCGTATAGGTAGAACAATCCAAGCTGTACGATGATTTACCATCAAAGGTCATTAGTATATCCAGTGCTTGTCCTGTTAACGTAGTAAGTGTTACCGATTGCAACAGTTTATCGCTTTCAATGGTTAACTGTCCTTTGGCCGGATTAGGATACACCTGAATGCCTGCTGCATCAAGAACCGAACCTACGGATGTAGGCAATACCGAAATGGTAACGATCGGGCTGTTGCTTACGCACTGGTCAATATCTCGGGTGATTAGTGCCACATCGTAGTCGCCAAAAGCTGCATAGGTATGAGTAGTTACTTTAGCTGTATCAATATTTCCATCGCCAAACAACCACAATCGGCTCACTGAGGTAGGTGTGGTATCGGTAAAAGTGATGTTGGTTGTACCGGTTTGCTCATAACTGAACAATGAGGCGTATTGCTGTTTGCGTGTAAGCAAACGTGCATCTGAAACCAGTATACAGCCTTTCACCGTATCTTTAGCGACTACCCTAAACACTGATCCATCAGGCGCTAGCAATGGAGTCAACTTCCATTTTGTTGCTGTATCGCTAAACAGCAGGATGTTGTTTCGGTACAATTCATACACCTGTTTTTCGGGCAATGCTGTTGTGCTGAGCACGGCCGTATCGCTGCTGCAATAAATTTGCGAAAGCTTATTAAAAGTAAGTTCAACGGGCAATCCAGCGGATTGCTGGGTTCTGATCGCAATGGTTTTTCTAACGGTATCGCAACCCGTTAAGGCAGCATCGTACAGATTGATTCGGAAACGGTTAATGCCATTGGGAACAACAGGCAATCGCATAGTGGACGAAACAGAAACAGGAATAACCACACGAAGTACATTTCCGTTTTCCGACACTTCCTCTACCCTGTATACATAAGGATTTACATTAGCACCTGTTATGGAAACGGAAACCGTATCGCTGCTTAATCCGGCACATACCTGACGAACCGAATCGTACTGGAGGGTGTAGGAAATGGTAATGCAACCCGGAGTTTGGCAACTGCCAATGCCCGCCATGCTTCGTGTGCATACAAGACCGCTTATAATGGCGCGAACAAAAAGTGAAACACGAGTGCCTTGCGGCAATCCTGAAAGGCTATGTGTTAATCCCAAATTTCCGCTGGTGGGTGTACTCCATGTGCGGCCGCTGTCTAAACTTACCTCGTAGCCCAATGCCGATGCCACGGGTGTCCACCGAAAACGTATAAACGTGAGCGAAACACTGTCGCAGGTAACAATTGGGCCAGCCGGTGCTGTTTGTACAGCAACATTTACTCCGTTGGTAGAGTCGCTTTTACACCCGAATGAATCCGTAGCAATTACATACACATTTGACAAAGGCAAAATAAGCAGTGTTTTAAATTGATTGGAGGCCGATTGCCGCAGCGAAAGCCCCAGCGTTTTAAACTGATAGGATGACAAACCCGCAGGCAATGCCGTAAACGTAACAGAATCGTTGCTACAGGTAGTCAACTTATTCGCCTGCAGCGTTACAACGGGTTTACTGCGTTTGGTCACGGCTACTGTATTGCTTTGTGTACGGCAGCCATTGGCATCTGTTATACGAACCGAATAATTGCCGGACTGTGTGGCATACACCGAAGACGAAACAGAGTTGCCCGGTGTCCATAAAAATTGTATGCCGGTATTGGTAGACGAAGTCAGTTGTACCGAATCATTGCCGCAGATAGTAAGAGCACCTGCCGGAGAAATTGTAGCGGTAGGCCGAGCATTTACCACAATGGTTTTGGTAACAGGTGCTGACGAGCCAAAACTGTTGGAGGCAATTAAACGTGCCGTATATGAGCCCGCATTGAGGTACACCACTTTGGGGTTTTGCTGCGTGCTGCTGGATGGTGTTCCACCTATAAACTGCCACGAGTAAGAGAGTGGATTATTGGTTCCACTTCCGTTAAATTGTACCGTATCGCCTGCACAAATGGTATCGCGGCTGCTGGTAAGTGTAGCCACAGGTGGTCCCTGACCTTGCTGTGTAAATGCTAGGTTGCGCGCATAAATTAAATCGCCTGAAGTAGATGAATTGCTATTTGTGGCATTGACCACTGCGTATACAGTAACCGTGCCTGCACCGGGGCTAGGTGCAGTCCAATCGAACGACCAGCTTTTGGTACCGCTTCCTGAAGTTCCACCGCTGGTGTGGCCGATATAGGTTTTGCCAGCTATGGTTTGTGTAGACATTTGCGAAGTATTGGTATTGATGATGCTACCCGCCATCGCATTCGAACTGTTGAGCACCGTAGCCTGAAATCCCCATTTGTTGATGCCGCTTTGCGTGTGGCTGATGGTAATGGTGTAAGTAGTTCCGGGCACATAACCACCCACCGGCACGGTCGAAGTAATGGTAAAATTATTCCAATCGGCACCGCTTGTTATAAGGCTACCCGAGTGACAACCTGTGCAATTGCCATCGCCAGGTGCTGCCGTATTGCCTGAAGGGGCTCCGCCAGTATTGGTAAAAACAGTTGTTGAAATGGCCAGAAGAATGCCCACACAAAGTAACGTGGCACGTGTGTAAAGTTTAGTCATGTATCGGATTGTTTAACTCAAAGGTAAAATAATTTAGATTTATCCATCTCGCTTGCTGCTGAAGGTCCCTTTTCGCATCTTTGATGCATGCATTTCGGATTAATAGGCTACCCGCTGAATAACACGTTTTCAAAAAATTACTTTGAAGGCATATTCTCAAATCGGAACCTGCACGGGTATACTTACAGAAATTTCCCGTTGCAAGACCTTTCTGTTTTAAGACGGCTCATAGCCGATGAACACCTGAGTGGACTTAATGTAACCTTGCCGCATAAAATAAATGTGATGCAGTACATGGACGACCTTGACCCATCGGCCGAAAAAACAGGTGCGGTGAATTGCATAAAAGTGAGCGGCAAAACACTAATTGGTTACAATACCGATGTATATGGGTTTTATCAATCGTTGTTGCCCATGCTGCAAAGTTGGCATCAGCGAGCACTTATTCTGGGAAACGGAGGTGCTGCACGTGCAGTGAAAGTAGCCCTGCATCAGGCAGGCATTTCGTGGCATACGGTTACACGTCAGGATATCAGTCAAAACCCGACAGGCGAATACCTGAGCTACGAAGAATTGAATGAAGCTAGCGTTCGTTCGCATCAAATTTTGATAAACACAACACCGCTGGGCATGTTTCCCAACACATCCGGCTTACCCCATTTTCCATACCCATTTATTACAGACAAGCACGTAGCCATTGACCTGATTTATCTGCCCGAAAAAACACGTTTTCTAGAACAGGCAGAGCAGTATGGTGCACGTATCAAAAACGGACTACACATGCTGCATATGCAGGCTTATCGCAGCTGGGAGGTATGGAATGAATAAACAAGCCATGAAACTGCTGGAACAGGCAGATGCAGTCATTTTTGACATGGACGGATTACTGATTGATTCAGAACCGTTCTGGAAAATAGCCGAGAAAAAAATTTTTGGCCGCTACGGTTTAACCCTAACCGATGAACAACTGCGCGAAGTGATGGGCTTTCGCCTGAGTGAAGTGGTTCAGCACTGGTATACTTATCAACCGTGGCCGGAGCCCAATTTCGAACAAACTGAAAACGCTATTTTGTCGTGTGTGGAAGAGTTGATTATAGCACAGGCACTGCCCATGCCCGGAGTGTATGAAACCATACAGATGGTAAACGACAGGCGTATAAAAATGGCTGTGGCATCTTCATCGGCATTGCGGCTTATACAGGCAGTAGTTTCCAAATTGCAGATACAACCTTATTTATCGCTACTTCACTCGGCCGAATATGAACCGTACGGAAAACCCCATCCTGGAATTTTTATCACCACCGCACGTGAACTGGGTGTTGAGCCCTCGCGCTGCCTTGTGTTTGAAGACAGCATAAACGGAGTAATTGCTGCCAAAGCAGCACGCATGAAATGCATTGCTGTGCCTGAAGTAGCTACACGCAACAATCCGGCATTTGCCATTTCGGATGTAAAACTGAATAGCCTGACTGAGCTGTTTGCTTAGTAAATATTTTCTTAAAAACTGCTGCGGCCTTTTTGTTTAACAATACGGTAAGTTAGATTGCGTAAACAATACTCACCTTTTATGGCAACACGTGCATTTAGCTTATTGATTTTTTTGCTCATTGGTCAGCTGGTAACAGCCACACACATCATTGGCAGCGACTGGCAATACAAGTGCCTGAATACATCGGGTGACTATGAAATTACCTTAATACTTTACCGCGATTGCAGCGGTATTCCTTTATGTCCGGGCACATGCGGTGACTCGTGTTCTGTATTTACAGACATTAAGGGCGGAACTTCGGGGTGCTCGGGTGTGAGTTACGGAACACTAAAACTGCAGTTGGTATCTGTTCGTGATGTAAACTTAAATCCACGTTGTCCAAATGTTAAAAATACGTGCAGCAATATGGGGTGTGTTACACCCGGTACTTTTACACCCGGAGTTGAGCGCTTTGAGTTTCGCGCTGTCATCAACCTCGGGCCATCATCGGGTATTCCTCAGTCATGTTGCACAGTCAAATTTACATACAGCATTTGCTGCCGCAGTTCGGGAATTTCAACCGGTGCTGCAGGCGCAAATTTTTATACGGAAATGTCGGTAAACAGATGCTTGTCAACACCGGCTGTGAACAGTTCGCCTGTATTTACGAATGACGTGCCGCATATTTTATGTACCAATCAACCTGCAACAATAAACTGTGGTGGCATTGACCCCGACCTCGATTCGCTGGCTTATGCATTTGTACCTTCCCTTTCATCTGCCGGAGCATCTGTACCCTACTCACCGCCTTACAGTTTCGATAAGCCCATGCCGTGGACAGGCCCTACAACAGGTCAATTTCCAAATGGCATTCGGTGCAATTCTATAACGGGCGATATTTCATTTACGCCTGCCGGTCCTTCCAATTTTGAAGGCATTATAGCCATCGGAATTGAACAATGGCGATGGAATACAACAACTAAAAAATACGAGCTAATGGGAATAACCAGACGCGATATGATGGTGTGGCTGAAAAGTTGCGAAACCAACAGCTCGCCCTTTTTAACCACCCAACCTGCACTTATTCCGGGTACTTCTACACCGCGCACTTCGTGGCTGTTTTATGCCGGACGTCAAAATTGCTTTGAACTAACAGCCAATGATTCCAATTTGACCGACACGACTTTCTTATCGTGGAACGGTGCACTGGCAAATCGCGGAGCAACCTTTCTGCCGACTTACAATCCTTCACAACGCAGAATAAACGGTCCGCGAGAAGACCGCTACCGCTTCTGCTGGACACCGGCCGACAGCAACATCCGTACACAACCTTACAGCTTTACAGTAAAAGCTGAAGACAACCGCTGTCCGCTGAATGGCAGCAGTGAACGTACAATTCAACTGTACGTTATAGCGCCACCAATTATCGGAAAAACGGATATTCAAAATCCGGTGTGCAACCAATTCCATTTCGCTACGGCCATAAATCCCTCACCCGGTTGGTATAATTACATTGACTGGACTGTAACTCGCACACCGGGCGACCGAAATTTTGAAGGCCCTGTAAGTTCATACCGCACCAACGGTTTTCTGAGCGGAGTTCAGTTTGGTAGCTCAGGACGCTATTACATCAGGCAGGATATTACACTATTTTATGCCGGGAATTTAAACACCCAAATTTCGATACTTGATTCCGTTGATGTTGCGCAAAACGGATTTGCCTTTAACGCGAGCGATACCTTTTTCTGTTCATCACAACCCATACTAGTACGACCTAATCTGTTCAATCCTGCCAATGATACACTTACGTATGAGTGGACTTCGATGCAAAATCCTACAAACGTTCTAAGTACAGCCGACACGCTGTACATAGCCTTTGAGCCCACTAAACAGGTTTACGTACTCTACATCAACAATAACAAAGGCTGCATGCTGCGCGATACCTTTGTAGTAAAAGTGATGCCTGATGCCATTAGCACTAAAATTTGGGGAAATACATCACCCAGCGTTGATCAATCGTGTGTGTATGAAGTAGTCAATACACCCGATGTAACTTACTTGTGGAGAATAGAAAATGGAAACATTTTGAACGGTCAGGGAACACACAAAGTAACTGTAGCCTGGAACAGCATTGGCGAAGGCAAACTATTTTGCAACGAGACAGCTGACGGGTGCATGCGTGATACACTAAACCTAACAGTTACCGTTACACCGCCTTCATTATCGGTGCAAGATGCCTCAAGTACTAATGCCTTTATGCTGTTTCCCAATCCTGCACAAACCAAACTTTACCTGAAATCGGATAGTGAAAAACCGGTAAAAATGGAGCTTATGGACATGAGCGGAAGAATGATAGAAATTCGTTTCACCGAAGAGCAACCGGGCGTATGGCAGATAAACGTAGCTGAGTTGCCGGATGGCTTATACACAGTATCGGTGTATACCGAAAATGGCAGCCGCTGGATTCAACGGTTCCGTAAATCGGCTGCACAAGTACACTGAAAGATGTATGTTTGTGCAAAACCTAAACGCACCTCATGCATAAAATTGATGTTCACGCACACATTTTACCCGAACATATTCCTAACCTGAAAGAACGCTACGGTTACGGTGATGACTTTGTTTACTTAGACCATTATCAGCCAGGCCGGGCAAATATGATGAAAGCCAATGGCGACTTCTTTCGTGCCATTGATGATCTGTGCTGGGACCCGAAAGCCATACTCACCCACATGGATAAGCACGGTGTACAACTGATGGCACTTTCTACCGTGCCTGTTTTATTTTACTACTGGGCTCAACCGCAACATACGCTTGAATGGAGCAGATACATAAACGACCATTTGGCACAGCTACAACGTGACTATCCAAAACGTTTTGTTGGGCTGGGTACACTGCCCATGCAAGATACCACGCTAGCCATTGAAGAATTGTATCGCTGCAAGCATGAACTGAATTTGCCGGGTGTGGAAATTGCCACCAATATTTTGAACTACAACCTGGATGAAGAACGCTTCCACCCGTTTTATGAAGCTGCCGAAAAACTGGGCATGTGCGTTTTTGTGCATCCTTGGGATATGATGGGCCAAAACGATATGAAAAAATACTGGCTGCCGTGGCTGGTAGGCATGCCTGCCGAAACCTCACGGGCCATTTGCAGCATGTTGTTTGGCGGCATATTTGATAAATTTCCTAAGCTAAGAGTGCTCTTTGCGCATGGCGGTGGTTGCTTTCCGCATACCATTGGCCGTGTAAGTCATGGTTACCATGCACGACCCGATTTGTGCAACGTAAACCATATAGCCGACCCCTACGAATACACCAAACGATTTTACATCGACAGCCTGGTGCACGATAAAGAAGCCTTGTTATACAACCTCAAATTGTTCGGTGCCGAACGCATTGCACTTGGAAGCGATTTCCCTTTTCCGCTGGGCGATTTGAAGCACGGACAATTCATTGAACATATTGCCGAATTAAGCAACGAACAAAAAGAACAGATACTGTACAAAACTGCCCTCGACTGGCTGGGCATTCAGCTGTAAAGCATGCTGTACACTATTCTTCACAGGGTGTTGAAATACTGTTGTGAATAATACCCGTTTAGCACCTTACTTGCAGCGGTTATGGAATTTAATTTTTCTTGGTTACTGATGACGTGTGCTGGCCTGTTGGCTATTGCGGTTTTGGTGCAGTTGTATTATGTGTGGCTGGTATTTGGAAAACTGGCTTTTTATAAATCACTTGATTCACCCAAGCCATCGCCCGAACCGGTATCAATCATTATTGCCGCTCGCAACGAATACGAAAACTTGCAAAAAAACCTGCCTGCTATTCTGGAACAGGATTACCCGAACTTTGAAGTAGTGGTGGTGAACGACTGCTCGTGGGACGAAAGTCAGAAACTGCTCGAAGGTATGCAACAGCAGTATCCACACCTGAAAGTATCGCAGCTGATTGAACAGGAAAAATACCCAACAGGTAAAAAATTTGCATTGACCATTGGCATAAAAGCAGCTGCCAATGAGTTGCTGCTTTTTACCGATGCCGATTGCCGGCCGGCAGGAAACCAGTGGCTGAAACTGATGCAACAAAAGTTTATCAGCGGAAAAGACATTGTGCTGGGCTACTCGCCATACAGCAAAAGCAACAGTCTGCTAAATCTCTATATCCGTTTCGAAACGTTGATGACTGCGATGTTTTACTTCAGCGCAGCCATTTTGCAAAATACCTTCATGGGCGTAGGACGGAATTTGGCGTACCGCAAATCGACATTTTTCAAACACAAAGGCTTCGCTTCACATCAGCACATCCTGTCGGGCGATGACGACCTGTTTGTGAATCAGGCGGCCACACCTTACAATGTGGCTATCCAATTGCACCCTGAAAGTTTTGTATATACCGAACCCAAAACTTCATTCGAAACCTACGCACGCCAAAAAAGACGCCACATGTCGACAGGCAAATACTACAAGCCGGGGCACAAGCGCTTTTTGGGAATGTACTATGCTTCGTTGTTTTTGTTTTATGCTTCAACCGTGTGCATGCTGCTGCTCGATATCAATCAGTGGCCGCTGGTGGTTGCTGCATACGGTGTAAAATTACTTTCGCAGTTTGTGGTGTATTACAAGGCAGCGCAAAAACTTCAATGCACATCGCTGGTGTGGTTTTTACCGGTACTGGATATGATGTACCTGTTTTATCTACTGGTATTTGGCATGGGCAGTTTGTTTACCCGCAAACGAACAACATGGCAATGAATCAAATTACCACCTACTTCCCATCGCTGAGTGCCGAACAGCAAAGGCAATTTGCCTTGTTGCACGATTTATACAGCGACTGGAATGCTAAAATAAATGTGATATCGCGCAAAGACATTGATGCGTTGTATGAAAAGCATGTACTGCATTCGCTTGCCATTGCAAAATTCATTTCATTCAGGCCCGGCACACGCATACTTGACATAGGTACAGGCGGTGGTTTTCCGGGCATTCCGCTGGCTATCCTTTTTCCTGAATGCGAATTTGTGCTGTGCGATTCCATTGGTAAAAAAGTACACGTAGCCGAACATGTTTCAGAAACCATTGGCTTACGCAATACCGATTTTGTGATTGGCCGCGTTGAAAAACTGAACGAAAAATTTCACTTCATCGTAAGCCGTGCCGTAGCACCCATGGAGCAGCTGTATCGCTGGACACAGCATTACCTCATTACCGACAATCAGTTTAATGCAAAAACAAACGGCTACCTGCTGCTTAAAGGCGGTGACCTGAACGAAGAAGCCAAGGCACTGAAACAACTGAACCGAAAACTAATGATTGAAGAAGTTGACCTGAGTTCCTATTTCAGCGAGCCCTTTTTCGAAACCAAAAAACTGGTTTACATCACCCTCTGATTTCTCCTCATCTCCAATCTAGCCTCTCAAATTTACCTACACCATCCCCTAGGTGGATTTCTTCTTTCTTTCTCCTCCCCCCTTCGTACATTCGCACACGAACATGAAACTAACATTTTACGGAGCAGCACAACAGGTTACAGGCAGCATGCACCTGCTCACACTTGATAACGGATATAACATATTGCTGGATTGCGGCATGAACTATGAACAGAAGCGCGAACTGAATGCAGCCTCCTTTGAGTTTCCGTTCAACCCGGCCGATATTGATGTAGTGATACTTTCTCACGCACACATCGATCATTCAGGAAATATTCCCAAACTGGTAGCCGATGGTTTTCGCGGCAATATTTTGTGCACACCACCTACGTACGATTTAGTCAACTATCTGCTGCACGACAGTGCCAATATTCAACTCAACGAATACAAACAACGCTTGTCGAGGGCTACTAAGCATAGGCGCACGCTTATTGCTCCGCCTATTTACAGCGATAAGCAGGTAGATAAAGCGCTGGAACAGGTTGTAACCCTTCCCTTCAACAAATCGTTTGTGCTCAACGAAAATGTACACATTGAATTTACGGAAGCAGGCCACTTGCTAGGCGCTGCGTGCACCACGCTTACCGTAAACGAAAACGGCAAAACAACCCGCATCGGATTTACAGGCGACCTTGGACGCAGCCATGCCGAACTTATACGTGTGCCGCTACCCATGAAACAACTCGATTACCTGATAACAGAAACTACGTATGGTGGCCGTAAACACAAATCATCGGCACATGCCGAAGACGAACTTGCACGCTACATTGATGAATCGCTGCGCATTCGCGGCCGATTGATTATACCTGCTTTCAGCGTAGGGCGCACACAGTCAATTTTGTTTGTTATTCATAAGCTGTTCCGAAAAGGTTTGCTTCCTCCGGTAAAAGTATTTATTGACAGTCCGCTGGCTGTGCGCTCTACACGCGTGTATGAAAAATACCCGGAGCTGCTCAATAGCGAAGCACGCGAGTTTTTAACTGCCAACGGCAATCTGTTCGATTTTGATGAGCTTGAACTGATAGAAGATTATGACGACCACGAACGTGTGTTGCTTTACACCGATTCATGCATCATCATTTCGGCTGCCGGTATGGTAGAAGGCGGACGCATACAAGAGCACGTAAAAAACAATATTCAAAATCCGTTCAGTACCATACTTATTGCCGGCTACTGTGCTGAAGGCACACTGGGGTATCGCCTGCTGCAAGGGCAGCAAACCATTGGCATCAAAGGCCGCGATTACCGAGTGTACAGCAAAATTGCCCAAACCGATGTATTCAGTTCACACCCCGATAAGGATGAAATTTTCAACTACATAAAATCCTGTTACCATCCGGGATTGAAAAAAATATTTCTGGTGCATGGCGATGGAAACAACCTGAACGACATGCAACATATGCTGGCCGAAAACGGAATTGAAAATGCCGTGATACCCGAATTGTACGACAGTTACCAACTGACATGAACAGCACCACAGGCATAGGAGCAGCTATGGCCACACTGCTGTGCTGGACCATCGGAACATTCGCATTTGCCGAAGCCTCCCGAAATGCCGAACCGCTAAGCGTAAACCGTGTACGTTTACTTTTTGCCACAGCTGCATTATCGCTCATAGTAGTTGCCTTGTTTCAAACCGAATTTTTGTTTGCATCAGCCGAGCAATGGCTTTGGCTGGGTTGCTCTGGCATCATCGGACTTACCGTAGGCGACTATTTTGCCTTCACCGCTTACCGCACCATTGGCGGAAGTTACGCCAGTTTGTTTGCCACATTTGCGCCTGGTGCCGCGTGGGTTATGGGAAGCATATTGCTGAACGAACGTATCAACAGCATTGGACTGATAGGGATGTGCATTTCACTGGCAGGTATCACATGGTTTGTATGGATCAACAGCCGAAGTGAGCAAGTGGAATCAGCATTTGCATTGCGCGGCATGCTGTTCGCCATGCTGGGTGCCATCTGTCAGGGAGTCGGTTTAGTGCTGGCAAAAAAGGGAATGAGTCTGAACCCCATCGAAGCCATTCCCGCCACCTGGATGCGTATGTTGGTGGCTACAGGCATTACCTATTTTATAGGCGCATGGCGCACCTCATTGATCACCGAATTCAAAACCCTCGTATTTCACAGCAAGGCTGTAAGGCCCATGCTGGCAGGCACTCTCTTTGGTCCGGTGGCCGGAGTAAGTTTTTCGCTGCTGGCTGTTCAACACCTCGAAGTATCGGTGGCACAAACATTGTTTTCCATGCTGCCGCTTTCAGTTATTGGTGTGGCTGCATGCACCGGACGCGAACGTGTTCAGTGGTATGCATGGCCGGCTGCCGCCATAAGCATTTCAGGGGTAATTATGCTGGTGTGGCGCAATCAACTGATTGACTAATAGAATATGGATAAACGAATACATACTATGAAAATACTGACTTGCATCTGCTTGTCGATTCTTTTCTTCATAGCGCCTGCGTTCGTATTGGCGCAATCCACCTCATTGCCCGAAGCGGGCAGGGCAGAATTTGCCATTCGCGGTCTGGTTGGCTTCCCCTCTTTCAGCAATAAAACCGAACTCGGTATTGGATTAGGAGCAGGCGCAAATGTCGGTTACAAATTTGTTCACCAATCCAACACCGTTATTCCGCATCACATTTCGGCAGGGCTTAATTTTGATTACCTGTGGTTTGGCGGAACCAGCAACAGCATCGATATTTATGATATACATATCAACAGCAACGGTTACGGATTTGCCCCTTACCTGCTAGCCAGTGCCGAACTGTTGCCTAAAGTATCGTTGTTTGCCATGGGTATGGCCGGATTTTTTTACTACAACGGCAAGTATACCGCCACATGGATTCCAAATGTAAACGGAGCCGGAAACCAAAGTACAGAAACATTCACCGAAACGTTTCAGGCTGACTTCAGTTTCTTCAACGGAATTGGCGGAGGCATAAAAGTATCCAAGCTTGAAATACGTTTCATGGCCAACTTCGGTCAGATGATTAACATGGTGGATGCCAACACCATAAAACTGGATGCCACCGGAAAGATTTCGTCCTACGGCACTAAACGTGTGAGCACCGATAAGTTTATCATTGGTTTGGGCATACGTTTATAATTGTCTACACCGCTTGCTCTAAAAATCAAGTAGCTGACCCGGCACACTTTTACACCCCGCATTCACCGCACCTTTAACTTTTCAACACCTTGCCAAGGCCTGTTCAACGTGCTTTTAAGGCCTGTTTAAAATTAAAAACCACGTTTATTAAGGCATACATGGTTTGTGTATTTTTTGTGTAAACAGGACACCGCCTCCCTGCCCTAACTTAGCTGTCCTTTTCTCTGTAAAAAACCATGGAATCGTTTTCAATCACACTTGCTATGGAGCGCGAATTGCTGGGCAGTTTCATTTATCACCATGAAACCTATTCGGCTCATGCGCACCACGTAAACCCGAATTGTTTTAGCAAAAATACCCACCAAAATCTGCTGTACGCAATTCGTGAACTGGTAGAAGAAAATGTTGTGCCCGATGTTTTCACCCTGAAACACCACCTGACGCAGCAACACGATATGGATAGTACAGCCTGCTTGACTGACTTGCCGGAAACTAAACTGAACGATGCACAGATAAAAAAATACCTGCACTGCATAACTAATGAATACGTGCGCGTGCAGATGCTGCGTGCGGTGTTGGATGTGAGTGCCCTGTGCGAAAACGAACTGACCGATTTAAAACCTGCACTTACGGTGATGGATCATACTGTGCAACTGGCCGAAAATATTCATTCGCACTATGTATGCAGTCCGCTAAGCGAAGTGTTGCAGCAGGTAAAACACGACATAACTTCCGGGCTTGCTCACCAAGCATCACTGCCCTGGTTTAGCCGACCGCTGCAGTCACAGTTGCATGGCCTCGAAAATGGTGAACTTACCGTAGTGGCCTCCCGGCCGGGCATTGGTAAAACGGCTTTCGCTCTCACCCAGGTGTATCATCTCATTCGTCAAGGTATTCCGGTTATTTATGTAAGCACCGAACACACGCGTGCACAACTTGCGTTCAGGCTGCTTTCTATGCACAGCAACACCTCTGTATATGAGCGCTACAAGGTAGCCGTAGCTGAAAACAATCAGGCTGAATTGCGTCAGTTGATTGATGAAGCTGCTCACTGGCCGGTTGATCTGATTGAAGACAGCGGCATGCGTATTCAAAAATTGATTCGTATTTGCCTACAACGACAAGCCATTACACAGGCCCGTTTCATTGTGTTTGACACCATTCAGCAACTTCGTCCCGGCACCCGTGATGCCATCCGCGATTTGCAGCTGGGCGAAATAATGATGCAGCTGAAACGGTTGGCCAAATCGCTGAATATTCCCGTACTGGCCTTATCGCAACTGAACCGTTCACCCGAGAAACGCGGAGTCTCGGCCTACCCAATTTTGAGCGACCTGCGCGAAAGCGGATACATCGAAACCATTGCCGACAAAGTGATGCTGCTGTACCGTGCCGAATATTACGGCATTACCGAAGATGAAGAAGGGCAAAGCACATGCGATGTGGCCGATCTGATTGTGGCCAAAAACCGAAACGGAAAAATGTGCAATGTGCGCCTGCACCTGTCGCGTCCTGCACTGCGGTTTGACGATATGCCTGAACCTTCCTTTTCGCTGGCTGATTATGTCGTTGACTCACCCCAACAAACTTTGAAAGAAACACCTTATGAAACATACGACCGCGATATACCACAATCGCGGTGGAATGAACTGAATGATGAACATTAACCAACTTGTAAAACCATGCACTGCTGCAAACTGCTCATGATGATGAGCTGTACCGGAAGCTCTTGTGGCTGTGAAACTGCGGCCGTTAAACCAATGTTAGCCGGGAAGATCGTTACGAACTCCGTTCGTAACGAATACATTCAAACAAAGATCATGAATGCAGCTGTGCAGGTTTTACTTTATTCGTCACGTTGCCTATGAACCTGAAATTGTTGTCGTCTGTTACCTTCTGCCCTCCTGATGAGTTGTATGTGTACCTCGAACATCCTAAGTACTCGGTTTTTGAGTTGGGTAAAAAAACAGGCGGTACACGCACCATACATGCGCCTGCTGTAAAACTGAAACACCTGCAAAAATTAACCAATACGTACCTCAGCGGATTGTACGCCAAACGATGCCATCCTGCTGCGTATGGGTTTATTAAAAAAAGCGAAAGCAAGGCGTTGCGCACCATTGTGACCAATGCGGCTGTGCACACCGGCAAAAAATACGTGTGGAATATCGACCTCGAAGATTTTTTTCACAGCCTGAATACACGCGCTGCCTGGAATGCACTGGTCCAATTCGGCATACACACTCAGGATGCACTGCCACTGGCACTGCTGTGCTGCTACGAAAAAAAATTGCCGATGGGTGCACCCACTTCACCGGTAATTAGCAATATGGCCTGCACCGATATGGACTGGAAACTGAAATGGTACTGCGAAGACCGGGGAATCACCTACACACGCTATGCCGATGACCTCACCTTTTCGTGCGATGTTAAAATAGAGCAACAAACACGACAGGAAATCATCAGCATCGTGTCCGATTTCGGTTTTCGTATCAATGCGCGCAAAGAGCGCATGCAAAGCTGCTACGGTGCACAATGGGTAACCGGAATTAAGGTGAACGAAAAACCAAATGTGTGCCGCACCTATATCCGCACGTTGCGAGCCATTTTGCACAATGTGGAACAACATGGAATCGGGCACGCAGCCGAACGCTACTTCAAAACATACCCGCGCAAGGTGTACAGCAAAGTCGAGTACTTCAAACAATCGGTAAGCGGAAAAATAAATTACGTAGGTTTTGTAAAAGGCAAATACGACCCTGTTTACCTGAATTTATTGCGTAGGTGGGAAGCCTTGATGCAATACGCATGAACCAACCCGACCGTGATATATTGCTTTCTGTTGTGCGTGTACGAATGCCTTTTGGCAAGTACAAAGGAACCTTGCTGTGCGACCTGCCCGATTATTACCTCGAATGGTTTGCAAGACAAGGATTTCCACCGGGCAAATTGGGCATGCAGCTAAGCACCGTGTACGAAATAAAACAAAACGGATTGCACGCGATTATCGATGAGCTGAAACGAAGCGACAGCACCTCTTAGTTCTGCTTCACTCCCATCTCATCCAGCAGGTACTGAGCCTTGGCTACTTTTTGTACCACCCACAGCACATATCGAATATCAACGGCAACACTTCGGCTGTAACTTTCGTTCCATGCATAATCATTGATAGTGGCTGTGTATGCACGGTCAAAATTCACTCCAATCAATTCACCGCGGTCATTCATCACCGGGCTTCCGCTGTTGCCTCCTGTTGTATCCAGGTTGTATAAAATATTTACCGGCAAGTCATTCAGGTCGGGGTGCATAAACTGACCGAAATCACGCTGTGCGTACAATTGCTTGATGGCATCAAGCAATTCATATTCTGTACTTTCTTTTTCAATAACACCGGATAGCGTAGTAAATGGCTTATTGTATTCGCCATCGTTGGGCATATAGCCTTTCACAAAGCCGTAGGTGAAGCGCAGCGTGCCATTGGCATCGGGTATAAACTGCCTGCTTTTCCAACTGCTTTTAGCATCCACATATTTGGCCATAAGTACATTCAGTTCACTTTCACGAGCACGGTCTTCGTCATCAGCAGGATTTATTTCATCATTCAATGCTGAAGCCAATTCGGTCATTCCATCTTTCATCAGCAAAAATTTCACAGGGTCTTTATCGAATAGCTGCTGCGCTTTGGTCGGATTTCCGAAAATAGATTTTGCGTGCATACGCGCCACAAATTGTGTAGTAGCCTCACGGCTGGTCAGCTTATACTTTTTCACCCATTCATCGGCTGCTGCTATGCGTGTTTGGCCCGAAAGCTGTTTAGCATCTTCCAGCATTTTTACGGTTGCTGAAATTTCAAAAGGCGCATCGTACGATGACGTGTACCTGGACATAGCCTGTTTCAACCGTGGCAATTGCTTTTCCATAAATGCTTTTTGCTCATCGGGTGTTTTCAGTGCGCGGTATGCATCGGCATAGTTATCAACCGTTGCAGCCATTTGCAATGCCTGATTGGTAGAGTAAATAAAATCAAACCACAAGTTGCGGGGCGCTTTGGCCATCATATCGTCATACAGTGTATTGATGCGCGGAATCACATCGGCATATTTTTGTTTCAGTTCGGGATTGGTCATAATAAACTGCTGCAGCTGCTGTTCATCACTCTTTTTTTGTGCTGCCAGTCCTGTACGTCTGAAACCCTGCAGTTTTCCTTTGTAGTTTTTGGTTACGTTAGCCAAACTTTTTTCACGCCCGGCATAGCGAATAGCCAGGCTATCGTTGCCTTTGCTCAGTTCCTGCATGCGGGCAATCTGCCAGTCATAGTGGTCGCTGATGTATTTTAAAAGAAACTGTTCGTGGTAGCGGAAAAATCCGGCCGGCTGATGGCGGAATGTGCGTCCGGGATAACCAAGGATAAACACATAATCATTTTCGCGCACGCCTTTCGGATTCACCTTTAAAAAACGGGCAGGTTTATACGGCACATTTTTTTCGCTGTATTCGGCAGCACTTCCATCGGGGGCAACGTAGGCACGTAAAAACGCAAAGTCGCCCGAATGACGTGGCCACACCCAATTGTCGAGCTCGCCTCCATACTCGCCAATACTGCGCGCAGGCACATACACCAGGCGAACATCTTTCAACAGTTTGTAGCGAAACAATACATAGGTGCGTCCGGTAAACATTTCCGAAATTTCGCATTGCAAACCGGGATACTGTTTGTTCTCACGCTCGGTGATGGCGCGTATATTTTTTCCTATCAGCTGAAGCCGCTGATTGGGATCAGTCAATTCATTAGCGCCTGCCAATACTTCGGCCGATACATCAGCATAACTGGCTGTAATTTTACATACCAGCCCTTTAGCCAGCGTTTCTTCCCCACGTGTGCGGGCCAAAAATCCATCGCGTATGTAGTTGTTTTTGGTAGAACTTATTTGCTGCACAAATCCGAATGCACAGTGGTGATTGGTTACTATCAGTCCGTCATCGCTTACAAAGGAGCCGGTGCAACCGCCCACACGCACAATGGCATCAACCAAACTCGTGCCATTGGGGTTAAACAATTCTTCACGTGTAAGCTTCAGTCCTGTTTTAGCCAGGTCAATCTGCCCCAAGTCGGAAAGCAAATACATGCCTTCTTCCTGTTTCTTATTGGTATGTGCGGTAAGCACTAAAAAAACAAGCAGGGTAACACCTGCAGCAACATATTTTTTAATCATACGTGTATCAAATTGATGAGGCCGAAAATAGTCAATGGCCGGGTATTATAAAATTTTTGCTACCTGCATACTGCCCTGTATGGCATTGGTGAGCACGATTTCATCGGCATTTCGCACGCGATCGATGCTTACCGTTTCTTCTATTGCGCACATTTCCGACAACAACACCGCACGCATTATACCGGCTACACAACCCTCACTCAGAGGTGGAGTAATCCATCGGCTGCCTTCACGTATAAATATATTGGATGCAGTGGCTTCACACACACGACCGTGTTCGTTCAGCACCAGGGCATCATCGCACGCCATACGCTGCGCATGCATTGCAGCCAGCACATACACCAAGGCATTTCCACTTTTCAGGTTCGACAGCGGTGTACAGGCTTTGTAGTTTTCGGCATACACACAAACAGTTAGCGGTGTGTTTGCCTTCTCGATGAGCGGAAAACATTCGGCATGCATTTTTACTTCGTGGCTGTCGGGCAAATAAAAACCGTTGCCGGCTCGCTGCACCACCAGCCTGATGCGTACACGGCTTTGCCCCTGTAAGGCCTGTTGTATATGTTCGTTTACCCGCTCAGTCAATTGCGAACATTGCATGTTCAGCACCTGCATACCGTGAGCCAGCCTGGCCATGTGCTTATCAAAATGCGGAATATGACCCTGTTCGTACTTCATGGTTTCAAACAGCAAATCACCGTATACTAATGCGCGTTCCATTCAATGTGTATTTAATTCTAGTAAAATCCAGTCGTTTGTGGTGTGTATTTTTTTTCCGTAGCGGTGCAGCAGCGAATCGGAAACGGTGTTTCTAAATAAGGCATACCTGCACTGAGCCGCTATAGCCGGAATGTAATGCTGCGAATACTGGCGTATGGCCTGCTCTATGGCTGTAGAATGGGCCATCTGCTTTTCATCTACACCATAAAATAGTTTCATGCGTTCCCACCACATCAGCATGTATTTCTTATCGTGAACCACAGCTTTGTAATTTACCGGCATGCTCCGCTGCGCTTCGCAACTAAAACTGTCGTCTGAGGGATCAGCAATACACATGGCATCTACCGGTGTGTTTAGGCGTATCCACTCGTGCATGCGTTGCAAATCGGTGTGCTCATACGTTCCAATTTGGTAACGGCTGCGCAGTTTTTCAACAGGCAGGTAAGCTGCGTGTGTAAGCACCACAAACAGCAGCACGGCACACACACCCATCGCTACACGAAAGCGTTGCACGAGGCCATTCAGCTGTTCAGGAATTTTTTCAGCTACGTAAACCGAAACGGCTACACCGCAACACGCGTTGATCCACACGGTGGTTTTGAATGCTTGCAACATACCCGAACCGGGCCATACTGTGTATATAAGCACAGTATAAACTACACAACATGCCAGCGCTGTAGCACACATCACCAGCAGCGGTTTAAATGTATGCTTGCGTGCATACGCCACATACGCTGCCGGCAGCAACATCGCTAAAAATAAAACGTACTGCTGCACCGGAAACAGGTGCGGCAGGTAATGCAGAAATGCCCGGTATTGGTATAAAACGGTGTAGTAAAGCGAAGTATCGCAAGTGGGGCAAGACAATGCGTAGGTGCTCAGCAAAGGCACCAATACCGGTGAAGCCACCGGCACAAAAACGGCTACAAACATACCTGCACGTCTCCATGTGTGTTTGTCAAACACGGCTACTGCACCCAGCAGCAGCACCATCTGCAATCCCACAATAGCCTGAAACCACAATGCCACTCCGCACAACACGGCACTCCACACCACACGTTTGTGAAGCATCGCATACACCGCCCACGATGCCAGCATTTCGGCCGGTATGCTGCTGTAAAATGCATTTCCCATAAGCGTATTGCCGCCTACGGTCAGTGACTGAAACAGCAAAAAAATGCACAAAGCCGCGATGTACGGTGCGTACACAGCAGCCGAAAATACACGCGCAATGCGCATCCACGCCAGTACTGTTAAGGTGAAACACAGCAGGTGCAGCAAAAAACAAACCACTTGCACCGGCATCACAGCAGATAAAGCCGTAACGGTTTTTACCCACGCTTCACGCACAGTAAACTGCTGATCGTAGTAAGTCAGAAAAAAATCGTGAGGATACAACGCTGAATTAAAATGCCTGTACACCTGAGGCAAATGCTCAGAAAGGTCGCCTGAGTTGAATGAATAGCCGTGAAGCAACAAATAACACAGCGCCACGCACAGGCTAAACAGCACAAAATCAATACGCTCATTTTTTTGTTGGTAATTCATCCTATTTTACCGGACCAAAGAGGCCAATTTTTTCTTCAAGCATACCCATATTTTTATACATTTGCGCGGCTTTTAAAAAGAAAACCACCATTATATGAAAGAAGTATACATTGTATCGTTTGCCCGCACACCGGTTGGTGCCTACGGGGGAAGTTTATCGTCATTTACCGCCACACAGTTGGGCGCATTCGCCATTAAAGGCGCATTGGGCAAAGCCGGAGTTGATCCGCAGCTGGTAAACGAAGTATTTATGGGCAACGTGTTGTCTGCTAACCTGGGTCAGGCACCTGCTACTCAAGCCATGATTTATTCAGGCATTCCGAATACCGTACCGGCCACTACCGTAAACAAGGTGTGTGCATCGGGAGCCAAAGCCGTTATTATGGGTGCGCAAAGCATTATGCTGGGCATCAATGATGTGGTGGTGGCTGGCGGTATGGAAAGCATGAGCAACGTGCCGTATTACCTCGATAAAGCCCGCACCGGCTACAGGCTGGGTCACGGACAGTTGATTGACGGCATGATAAAAGACGGATTGTGGGATGTATACAAAGATTTTCACATGGGCAATGCAGGTGAATTGTGCGCCCGCGAACACAGCATCAGCCGCGAAGCTCAGGATGCGTTTGCCATCGAATCGTACAAGCGTGCTCAGGCTGCTTACGCCAAAGGCGCATTTGCCAGCGAAATAGTACCTGTAGAAGTGCCTCAACGCGGCAAAGACCCTCTAGTGGTAAAAGAAGATGAACAGTACACCAAAGTAAACTTCGATAAATTAACCTCGCTGAAACCCGTGTTTGAAAAAGACGGAACCATCACCGCTGCCAATGCTTCACCGCTTAGCGATGGCGCTTCGGCTATAGTGCTGATGAGTGGTGAAAAGGTAAAAGAACTGGGCTTGACTCCGCTGGCGCGCATTGCCGGTTTTGCTGATGCTGCCCAGGCTCCGGAGTGGTTTACCACCTCACCTGCCCTGGCTGTTCCGAAGGCATTGAAACATGCCGGAGTAACTGCCGATGATATTGATTTCTACGAATTCAATGAAGCCTTTGCTGTGGTAGGCATTATCAACAACAAGTTGCTGAATATTGACGATGCTAAAGTAAACCGCTGGGGCGGTGCCATTGCACTGGGTCATGCCATAGGCAGCAGCGGATGCCGCATACTGGGCACACTGGCCCACGTGCTGCACACCGAAGGCGGAAAAATGGGTGCCATAGGCATTTGCAACGGTGGCGGTGGCGCTTCGGCCATTGTCATTCAAAAGGTGTAAATAAGTTTTTCTAAACTATATCCTCAAGCCTGACTATTTTCGTCAGGCTTTTTTTTATGTCTACCATGAACTATTTGCGCTGTATGTTGCTGGCACTTTGCATGTGTATGATGCACACTGCCCGCGCCCAATCCGATTCGCTGAGTACGGATACGCTGCACGATGCAGAAATACGCCTGATGGGCCTGGGCGAAAAAATGATTCTGTCGTACGATGAAAACGAACGCCTGCTGTGCAGCCGCAATTTTTTGATTACCCTTAGCCGTGCCCTACGTATAAACCGCTCGTATTTTTACCGCTTCGATTCGCTCAAATACATTTCCATTTTGTATAGCCCCGATCGGGCATTTCGCATTTTCAGCTGGAATGTGGCCCTGAACAACGAAACGTTTCACAACTTCGGAGTGATACAACTGAACCCCGACTACATGGCTACGCTTAAAGACACCTCACACCTGCGTGCGGTGTACCCGCTTATCGACCGCTCGGGGCGCATCAAAAATACACTCGATACAGTAACCGGTCCCGACTTCTGGTTTGGTGCCGTATACTATCAGCTGCATATGGTGAAGGAAAAAAAACGCACCTATTATTTTCTTATCGGCTGGAATGGTGGCACACAACTCACCAATAAAAAAGTGGTGGATGTGCTGTACTTTGACCATAACCGTCCGCGCTTCGGAGCACCTGTATTTGTGATGAACGAAGCCCGCTACCCCCGTCCGCTGAAACGCCTGCTGTACGAATACAGCAACAAAGGCACCATGACGCTGCGTGTTAGTCCCAAAAAGAATTACCTCATTATTGAAAATATTGTGCCTCCGAGGCAGCAAGACTACGGCCACCCCGAAACCTATTTACCCGATGGCAGCTACGAATACATGCTGTGGCAAAAAGGGCAATGGCACAAAAAAGGTCCGCTGCGTGATTTTGACTTGGAGTAAGGGGCAATCCCGGTTCAATCTTTAACCCTCACCAACACGCTGTTTGTTGATGAATTGCCTGCTTCATCAAAGCAATACACATCTAACGTATAAAAGCCCTTGCGTACACTTTCGGGAATATCGATGTAAAACGATACGTTCTCCAGCTTGTTGCCATCTGCATCGTTTATGGGGCCACTTACGTCTACACTAAGAGGCGGTGCAGCAGGATTAGGCGACACATTGGACGGATGGTTGTGCCAGTACAGCGTGTAGCGGTACTTGTCCAGCGACACGTAATCTTGCATAAGGGTAACCACCAAAAACTTTGTATTTACGCTGAAGCTTTGGCTATCTGCGGGCTGCAGCATCACCACCGAAGGAAGCTGGGTATCGCCTTCGGGTCGGGGTTCTATTTTTTT
>JBKCPL010000037.1:0-28405 GCA_046309355.1 Bacteroidota bacterium | reverse complement strand
AACACCCCAATTAAATTGTCAATTGGGGTGTTTAAACAAATAGTATGAAGTTAAACAGTATAATATTACTACTTACATTATTAATAAACTACAGTGTTTGCAAATCCCAATGCTCATTTTCGTATAGCAAAGATATTTGTGATGAAAGAGATGCCTCTTACTTTGCTTTAGAACTTTGGAACGGGGATTTTATAGTTGGTGGTGGAGGTGCTTGTGGTGCGAATCCGGAGCTAACCGTTTTATCGCGTATAAATTGTAATAATGAGGTTATTTGGTACAGGATTTACCCGGAGAATAATGCCTATGGCTTGGTAGGAAAAATGTATCAAATAGACTCAAATGTAATATTAGTTGCAGCAGGAGATGTGAGTGCACGTATTTTTAAAATAGATATAAATTCTGGAGAATTAATTCAAGATAAGTATAAGTTTATACCAAATAATCATAATACTATGTTACGAGGTGGGGCTAACATATTATTACATAATGGATATATATACTCAACTATAATTTATGAAATCCCCGATTCAAATAACTTCTATTTTCTTATGAAAATGGATTTAAAATCACTTGAAATTTTATGGTTCAAGAAAATTATAATTAATAATCTAGCTTCAGGTAAAAATATCGTACCCTGGAATTTATTTATTTCTGGAAATCAGCAAATTGGCGTGCTCGGATACATCACTAACTCAGATAGTATTTTCATGCATACATTAGATACTTCTGCAAACCTAATTAAGTCAGATTTTCCCTTTAATAGTATGACAGGATCAAATATTTTACCTTCAACTGTTTTTAGAGTTAATCAATCAATTGATAAAAAGAAATTATTGATGCGTTTAAGATCGAAATATACTACGGTAGATTATATAGCGAAAATTGACACTTCAGGAACAATAGATAAATATATAGAGTATGATGATCTAAGATATGTTACACAAACTCAAGATGGTGGTTATGTTGTTTGTGGTAGAAATGATTTAATTCGAAAGTTAGATTCAAATTTTCAAACTATATACCAAGTAAAATCAAAGTGGCCAGGATCAGACTTTTACTACATAAACGAAGCACAAGATGGAGGTTTGTTTGCTACAGGTATGGCCGGCATTTTTGCTACAGATGGCGATATGGCTTTCATCAAAGCAGAACCCCACGGGGGAATCAACAGTGTGCAAGAGGTGCAAGACCTTGCTGCACAAATACAAACCAGCCCCAACCCCGCCACCACGCAGGTGCACATTACAAGCCCGGTCAAACTAGAAAGCTACACCATCAACAACACCAGCGGTACACAAGTACAAAGCGGTGTGTTGGAAAATGATAATAATATTGATATATCCCAACTGCCACAAGGGCTGTATTTTTTGCAATTGCAATTAGAAAATGGGCAAAGGGTAACGAAAAAATTAGTTCGAAGTTATTAGCCCGCCTGCTCTGCTTATGGCCAGCGCTCTGCGGGCAGGTTCGAAGTTCGAAGTTCAGAGTCAGTTCGAGCCTGCCTTAAGGTAGCATGGGGTTGCCTGCGCACTAGCGCGTATCGAGAACTTGTATTTAGTTCGAAGTTGGTTTTGCAGAGATTGCTTAGCGATGCCCTGCGGACACTGAGCCTGTCGAAGTGTCGAAGGCGCACTCGAAGCATCGAAATACCCTTTAAAGTCAGTACTAACAGTTAACCGATAACCACACGACAGGGTCACGCGGAAGCGGGATGGCTTGCGACCGATCGTTTTCGCAGTGCATGCGCCTGTTTTTAAAAACCGGGCTTTGTACAGCCGTTTAATTTTGTTTTATGGGGTACTACTTGTTTCGCTCAGCTTCAAACACCTTGGCTGCATCAAACTTTTTAGCGGGCCTACCTTTTCTGATGATTTTTATTTTAGTTATTGTATCGCCTTGCTGTACGGCATTTACCACATCCTGTCCGGTTACTACAAAACCAAAAATAGTATGCCTGTTATCGAGCCATGGAGTAGCTACATGTGTGATAAAAAACTGACTGCCATTGGTGCCTGGTCCAGCATTTGCCATAGCCAGTATGCCCGGTCCGGTAAATTTAAACTCAGGTACAAACTCGTCTCTAAACTTATAGCCCGGCCCGCCCATGCCGTTTCCCTGGGGGTCGCCACCTTGTATCATGAAGTTGGCAATTACCCGGTGAAATGTTAGTCCATCGTAGTAAGGCGTGCCTGCGGCTTTTGCTGTGTTCTGAATTTTCCCTTCGGCAAGCCCCACAAAATTAGCGACCGTGAGGGGCACTTTTTCATATTCAAGGCGTATTAGTATAGTGCCACGTGTAGTTTCTAGTTGTGCATACAGGCCCTTTTCTAACTTAGGCTTTTTTCCTGCAAATGCGGCTAGTGTTAATAGTGCGCTTAATGCGAATACAATACTTTTTTTCATATGGATGCAAAATAATGGGTTATGAAACAGCTTCGCAAACAATTATTGACCCAATTTCAGCATAGGAAATTTTGGAAAAATCAGCCTTTCTTATGTGTTAAGTTCGCCAGCAATATGAGCGTTGCTACCGGCAACGTATCGCTGCCGCGGTAGGCAGTAAACACAAGGAGGTATAAAAAACGCTAAATTTCTTTCCTTAATCGTGCTACCGGAATATTCATTTGTTCACGGTATTTGGCTACAGTTCTGCGGGCAATGTGGTATCCCTTATCTTTTAGTATTTCCATCAGCTGCTCATCGGGCAGAGGCTTCCGTTTGTCTTCGGCTTCAATAGCATCTTTCAGTATTTTTTTCACTTCGCGGCTGCTCACTTCTTCGCCTTCTTCATTTTGTATGCCTTCGCTAAAGAAAAACTTAAGGGGCAACACACCAAAGTCGGTTTGCACATACTTGCTGCTGGCCACACGAGATACCGTTGAAATATCAAGGCCAATTTGTTCGGCAATATCTTTTAGTATCATGGGCTTCAGCCGAGCCTCGTCACCCGATTCAAAATAGGCATACTGGTATTTTAATATAGCCGACATGGTTAGCAAAAGGGTTTGTTGCCGCTGCCTTATCGAGTCGATAAACCATTTGGCGCTATCTAGTTTTTGCTTGATGAACTGAACGGTTTGTTTGAGCTCTTTGTTTTGTGTGGGATTTTTGTCGTATCCACGCAGGGTTTCCATATAGCTGCGGCTAATGCGTAAGTCGGGGGCATTGCGCGCATTCAACTGCACGCTTAGTTTGCCGTTGTGCTCTACCAGTATAAAATCGGGAATGATATAGGCGGCCTGTGAACTTCCAACCGATTCGCCCGGCTTAGGATTAAGATGTGTAATTACAGTGATAGCGGCCTTTAGTTCGTCATCGTTTATTTTAAGTTGCCTGCTCAGTTTTTCGTAGTGCTTTTTGGTAAAATCATCAAAGTGGTTTTTAATGATTTTTTCAGCCACAACCACTTCGGGCTTTTCGTGATTTTTCCGTTTAAGTTGCAGCAGAAGGCACTCCTGCAGGCTGGTAGCTGCAATACCGGCTGGGTCAAGCTTTTGTATTTTGTGCAATGCGTGCTGCATTTCTTCAGCCGAGGCCTCTATGTTTTGTGAAAATGCCAGGTCGTTTTGTATGGCTTCCAGTGGTCTGCGCAGATAGCCGTCATCATCTATGGTACCAATTATTTGCTGTCCGATGGCGAGTTCTTTTTCATCGTCTGCAATGGCATTAAACTGCTCCAGTAGCGAATCGTGAAAGGAGGTACTGTCGGCCAGCGGATTTTCTTTTCTGTCTTCCTCGGCACCGTCATCGCTCAGGTGAAACCCATCGGTATCGTAGTCATCGCTTACGTAATCTTTTACATCTATGTCGTCATCGCCCGCATAGTCGTCCACCGATAGGTTTTCACCGGCTGTGTCATCGGGGGCCAGTTCGTCTTCGCTCAGGTTTTCGGTTTTGGCTACATCTTCGTATGCATCGTCATCGTCACCCTTAACCAGTGCGGGGTTTTCCATCATTTCATCTTCTACCCGCTGGTTTAGGTCCATGCTGTTTAGCTGCAGCAGTTTTATAAACTGTATTTGCTGCGGAGATAGTTTTTGCAACAGCTTTTGTTGAAGGCCTTGTTTTAACATACTACGAAAGGGCTACTAAAAATGATGCCAAACATTTAATGCGCACATAACGGGCTCATAAATATTTGTATTTTCGCAGGCTCAAAGTAACGAAACAAACACGAAAATGTATATTAAAGATTTGCGATTGCATGAAGGGCAACCAGTTACACTAAAAGGATGGGTTGCTAATAAACGAGAAAGCAAAGGGCTGGTATTTATAATCATGCGTGACGGATCGGGCTTGTGCCAGTGCGTTACCGATGCTACGCAAGTAAGTGAGCAAATATTTGAAAACGCCCGTAGCCTCACCCTCGAATCATCGGTTGAGCTTAGCGGAACCGTGGTAAAAGACGAAAAACAAGTGGGTGGCTATGAGGTGCGGGTAACAGCACTTACGCCACTGCAGGTAGCCAAAGATTACCCTATAGCCAAAAAAGAACACGGAGTCGACTTTTTGATGGATCACCGCCACCTGTGGCTTCGCAGTCAGCGCCAATGGGCCATCATGCGCATTCGCAACCGAATTATTTATTCCATACATCAGTTTTTTCAGCAAGAGGGATTTGTACAAATGGATGCCCCCATTTTTACAGGCAACGCCTGCGAAGGCACCACCAACCTTTTTGAAACCGAATACTATGGCGAACCCGCTTACTTATCGCAATCGGGTCAGTTGTATGGCGAAGCCATGGCCATGGCCATGGGAAAAATTTATACGTTTGGTCCCACCTTTCGGGCCGAAAAATCAAAAACACGCAGGCATCTTTCCGAGTTCTGGATGATTGAACCCGAGATGGCATTCTTCGATATTTTTGATAATATGGATTTGATTGAACGCTTCCTGCGCAAAGTAGTAACCGATGTGCTGAGTGAATGCCCCACCGAACTGGAAGCTATAGGACGTGATACTGCCGTGCTTCAGCAAATAGTGAAGCCTTTTCCTCGCCTGACGTACGATGAGGCGGTAAAAATTATTAAAGGCGAACAGGATGTAAACGGTAAAAATGCCATCACCTCGCTGGAAGAGGAACTTAAAAACGTAGATGCCCGTGTAGTTGAAGTGCACAAAGAAATTGCTGAACGCGAAGAGCGCATGAAAACACCCGGCATGAAAAAAGGCGAAATAGGATTTAATCAGGCTAAAATAGATAAGCTGAAACAGGAACTGGTTGATCTGGAAGAACAGCAACGCAACATACCTCAATGGCTAAATAGCGCCCGCAGCTTTGTATACGGAAACGATTTTGGCGGAAGTGATGAAACAGTGCTGACACGCCTGTTTGATGTGCCCATTATGGTATACAACTGGCCGCATCAGGTGAAGGCCTTTTACCTGAAACGTGACCCCAACGACAATCGATTTGCCCGAGGTGTAGATACGCTGGCTCCTGAAGGGTATGGCGAAATAGTAGGCGGTGGCGAACGCGAAACCAACGAGCAGTTGCTTGTCGAAAAAATTAAAGAACACGAATTGCCCCTTGAAGCATTCGAATGGTACCTCGATTTGCGCAGGTATGGTTCGGTGCCACATGCAGGTTTCGGTCTTGGTCTTGAGCGACTGGTAACCTGGGTATGCAAATTGCCTCACGTGCGTGAAAGTATTCCGTTTCCGCGCATGTACGGAAGATTGTTGCCGTAACATAGCCGCAAAGCCTCAATAGCGTTTTTGCGAACCGATGTGAACAAAGGTGCTGCCAAGTCGCTATCATTGAAACGGGATAAAGTAGTATGGCTTTTAATAAAACAGGGTTACTTTTTTTGTTAGCCGCATGCACAGTAAGTGTACATGCTCAGCAGAAAAATTTCATGCTACGAAGCATGGATTGGGGCTACCGAATTGTTCAGGGCGATTCGGCTAACCCACACAAAAAGTATTTTTTCCCCATCCCTATGGTCGCTTATAAGCCTGAAACCCGATGGATTCTTGGCCTTTCAACCACCTCTATTTTCAGAGTAAGTCACGATAGCATCACCCGGCCTTCGTTTGTTCGTGTCAATATTTCGTACTCGCAGGAAAGGCAATTTGCTATACGTCCGCAACTCGAATTATTTACCCGAAATAACATGTGGAATATTCGGGCTAATTACACCTACACAGACTTTGCCGAATTTTTCTGGGGCATGGGAATTCAGTCACAGGCATCGGACAGGGCGCTATACAGCTTTCGCATGCACCGTGCGAATGTTAAAGCGGCTTACCTGGTTAAAAAACACCTGTATGCCGGGGCGCAGTATGTGTTTGAAAAAATGTTTCAGATGGATGTTTCGAAAGCGCCCTTGCTGAAACAGTCTGAAATTGTTGGAAGCAACGGCTACTCCGCTTCAGGCGCAGGATTTTACCTTACCTACGATAGCCGCGACAATATTTATTTTCCCTACACCGGTCTGCTGGCCGAAGTGTCGGTGGCTTCGTTCAATCCGGCTCTGGGCTCTACGCACCGGTTTACTAACGTGATTGCCGATGTGCGCTGGTACAAGCAATTGTGGAATGAAAATATTTTAGCCATACAAATTTACTCGCAGCACAATGCGGGCAATATCCCTTTTCGCATGGCAGCAACGTTGGGCAATGAAATGTTTATGCGGGGTTATTACACGGGTCGTTTTCGCGATGATCATGCCCTGGCCATTCAGGCCGAACTGCGTAAGCACATCTGGGGCCCTGCCGGTGCTGTATTTTTTGCCGGAACGGGAACGGCCTCGCCCGGATTTAACCAGCTGCTAAAGATGCACAAGCCACACATCGGTGCCGGACTTCGAATCAAAGCCATTCCGCGTGAGCGCATCAATATGCGATTCGATTATGCTATTGGAGTGGATGGCAACAGTGCTGCTTATATCAGCCTGAATGAAGCATTTTGAACTAAGTGCTTACCTAAAAATACAGCAGCGTTACTACTACCGCAGTCAGCACACATACCAAATCAACCAGCAGCATGATGCCCAGCGTGTATCGCGTGTCTTTTACATTTACCGAACCGAAGTACAATGCAATTACATAAAATGTAGTTTCAGCTGCGCCTTGAAACAAACACGATAAGCGACCGGCCAGACTATCGGCACCGTAAGTTTTCATGGCATCGAGCATAAACCCGCGTGAACCTCCGGCACTGAATGGACGCATTAGCGCAACGGGTATAGCATCAATCACTTGCTTGTCGATGCCAAATACATTCATTAAAGAGGAAATGCCACTCATGATGATGTTCATCAACCCCGAATTACGAAAAATACTCAGCGCTACCAGCATGGCTATCATGTAAGGCAACACACGCACTCCTGTTGTAAATCCTTCTTTGGCTCCATGTACAAACGATTCGAACGGATTGGTTCCGTTTTCTTTAAAGACCTTTTCGCGCAGTAAACTGTACAGCACAATGGCCAGTATAATAACCAGCAATACGGCATTGCTAAGGTTGCCTGTAAAGTGTATTTTATGTAAACCCTGCAGTGATTGTATGTAGTACATGACCCAGCCTATCAGCGCGCCAATGCCTGTAAATACGCCCAGTATCACACCGTTGATGAGGTTAATGCGCTGCTTGATGCTCACAAATACCAGTGCTGCCAGTGTGCCCACAAATGAGGTGATGATGGTAGGTATCATGATATCGCTGGGGTTAACAGCGCCCTGCGCAGCCCGGTAGCCAATGATGGATGTAGGGATTAGTGTAAGGCCTGCGGCATGCAAACACAAAAACATAATCTGACTGTTCGATGCACGGTTTTTATCGGCATTTACTTCCTGCATGCTGTCCATTGCCTTTAGTCCAAAAGGCGTGGCTGCATTGTCAAGCCCTAAGAAGTTAGCAGCAAAGTTCATAGTCATAAACCCGTAAGCCGGATGGCCTTTGGGCAACTCCGGAAAAATGCGGGCAAACACAGGCGTTAACAAACGCGACAGCTTTTCAGTGGCACGCGAATCGCTGAGTAAATGCAACAGTCCGCAAAAAAATGTGAGGTAACCAATAAGCGGAAGCCACAAATCCATCATGGTGTTTTTGCACGTAGGAAAAATACCATCGGCTGCCTGCCTGCCATAACCGATTTCAACTGTACCTGATGGCATAAGTCGGTATGTGGTGTCGTTTTGCACTGCCGTTTGATTGAGCTGCAGTGCGGCTTGCAGTGCAGTATCATTCAATTTTTCGAATTCGGTTTCGGCCACTACAACCACATCGTTTTGTTTGCCATTTACTACCTGCCCCAGGTTGTAAACGCCTCCGCTCAGCAGCAGGTAAAATACATACACCACGCTGCTCACAATCATAAATGTCCAGAAACGACTTAGTGCCATACCGCAATTTTTATAGATACAATGCTAATGCAATTTGATGCAGCTCGAAACAAAAGTTGTTGCCGCCTGTGGATATTGCTGTGCCCTGCAAAAAAGCCATTTAAAACTGCACGGCTAATCCGGCACATACATTAATAGCATGGTAGTATTGCGTGTAATCGGGTAGCAGAAACTGTACACGCAACGGAGTAACCAGCAGTGAAAGGTTTGTGTAGGTCTGTTCGCTGTATAAAAAATCGGCTTCGGCCGTTAGCAGCAAATTGCCGATAAGCTGATGTTTTACCCGAACACCTGCCATATACACCAGATCTCGGGCGGTGGCTTCGGGCAGTAAAAACTGCTGGGTATTTGTGACTGACGTTACACTAAAATCGAGTTGGGGCAAATTGGCTGTTGCAAACCCGCCCGATACTCCCAGTTCAATGGTAGTCCGCGGATAATGTAGCGGCACAAAAAAACCGATTATTAAACCTTGCAGGTAGTAATCGTCAACAGTTACATAATTAACCGTAGCCGGCTGATTCAATATCCTGTAATTGGCCAAAAGGGCATCATCGTGGAATGGAAAAGTGTGCTGCATGTAGCCCAGTTTTATTCCCAGCAGCGGCATGGTTTCGTATGAGAAACATAACCGCAGCGACTGACCCGTTTGAGCATACCCGGCCGATTGCTTTCCCAAACTTGCAGAGGCAAATTCCAACACAGGAAACGACAAACCATACGCAACCGACAGGCTCGATTTTTTTAAAAAGAGTTTATCCAAATCAATGCGCGATTGTGCAAAAGACGGAAACGTACAGGCACATAATGCCCACAGCAGGCAGAGCTTAGTCCACAATATTGTGATACATGTCTTTGATTTCCTTGGCATACTTCTGTTCCACCACCTTGCGTTTTACTTTTTGTGTGGGTGTCATTTCTCCGGCTTCGAGGGTAAAGGGTCTGCGCTTCAGTATAAAGTGCTTAACGCGCTCAAATTTACCTAACTCTTTGGCGTATTTATCCATATCTTCATCTACCCACTTCACCACGTTTTCATCCGAAATAAATTCGGCAGGATCGTTGAACCAGGCATCGTTAAATTTGAATACATCTTTCAATTCTTCGCGCGAAGGAACAATAATAGCCGTCAGATATTCCTGTTTATCGCCTATCAGAAATAGCTGTTCTATACGGTTCGATTTTAAATAGGTGTTTTCAATAGGTGTGGGATACACATTTTTGCCAAACGAGTTGACAATAATGTTTTTGATGCGGTCGGTTATTTTCAGGTAGCCTTTGTAAAACTTTCCTACATCGCCCGTGTGCAGCCAGCCTTCGTTGTCAATAGCTTCGGCAGTTTCTTTTGGAAGGTTCCAGTAGCCTTTCATCACATTTTGACCACGCACCAGTATTTCGCCCTCAGGGCTTTCAAAGTTCGGGTCGAATGAGGCATTGGTTTGTATCGTATAAATTTCTTTGGTATCGGGATTTTGTATGGCTACTTCGCACCCTTTGCCTACACGACCCACAGCACCAAATACCTGACGGTTGGGTTCGTTTACCGTAACCAGTGGCGAAGTTTCGGTAAGGCCGTAGCCTTCGCATACACGCACACCCATATTGCCAAAAAATTCGCCCACATGCTTGGGCATGGCACCACCACCCGATATCATAATTTCCATTTGACCACCCAGCCGTGCTTTTATTTTTGAAAACACCAGCTTTTCAGCCAGTGCCAATTGCAGTGTCAGCAGAGGGCCATTTCCTTTGCCGGCTTCATGGTTATGTCTGCGTTGTTCGCCCACGTGAAATGCCCAGTTAAATATCTTCAAACTCATTCCGCCTTTTTGCGTAACGTTTTTGCGCACGCGTTCTTCAATGCGCTCGAGCAGGCGCGGCACAGTGGTAATGGCATGCGGACGCGCTTCAATAATATTGTTCGACAAGGCCTCCAGGCTTTGGGCAAAGGCCACTTGTGCGCCCACGTATGTACTAAGGTAATACGTAGCAGTGCGCTCGTATACGTGGCACAAAGGCAAGAAAGACAAGAAGCGGTAATTTTTATTGACTATCGGGCACAGGTCAATAGCCATTTCAGCATTGGTAATAAAATTGTTGTGCGTAAGCATGGCTCCTTTGGGTTTTCCGGTAGTGCCTGATGTATACAGCAGACACGACAGGTCATCGCGGGTTACCGATTGCAGCCGCTGCTCAATAGCTTCTTTCATGCCTGGATAGATTCCGCGGCCCTGCTCAATCATTTCATTCCAGGTTATAACACCGGCAGGGCGAGTTTCTGTTTCATAGGCAATTATCACCTGCCGCAGGGTGGGACAGGCATCTTTTACTTTCAGTACTTTCTTGAGCAAAAAAGGAGTACCTACCAAAATGGCTTCCGAGCCCGAATCGTTGATGATGTGTTGCACTTCGCCTTCCGATAAGGTGGGGTAAATAGACACATTCACCATACCGGCTTGCATCAGTCCCTGATCGAACATAATGTACTCGGGACAGTTTTCAATAATGAGCGCTACCTTGGCTTGCTTGGCCAGTCCCATGTGCATGAGGTAGGCCGAAACGGCATTGGCATTATCCAACACTTCGGCATAGGTAATGGGTGAAAACGGATTATTGTTTTTCTTCTCCAGCAGATAGATATCTGTGGGGGTTTTTATCGTATTCGCGGCATTGCGCAAATAGTAGTGTAAAGACGGAAACGTTGCTGATGACATAGAATGTATATGTTAATATGCGTTATGCGAATAAATACATTTATCTCAAAAAAGCTAACAGTCTTTTTTTAGGCAGTCGTACCTGTCGGATCCGTACCAGTGATTGGTTTTCTGATATATCGCCCTTACGGGGCTTCGTTTTATACGAAAACAAACACGCATAATTTTCGAACCGCTCACCTCCGTATTAGCGGCATACCGAACATCTCCGAATGGTTAAAACAAATGAATAAATTACATTCGCTTTTCAATCGTAACGAAACCCACATGAGAAAAACAGCTGCGCTTTTACTGGCTTTTCCCCTTTACCTGTTTGCACAACCTGCCCGCATGTCGGCCAATATGCAACTGTACCTCCACAACCCTATGGCATGCACTCAAAAGGTTGTGTACAAAACAAACGAGGATCAATTCATAAGCACATTTTTACAGGTAAAACAACCGTTCAACGAAAAGCCGCTGCTTCAGCTCGGAGTACAGATAGGGACACGTGCAGGAAATATTTACACCGCGCGCATACCAGAGCAATCGCTTAAACAGGTGTTGCAGCTCAGCGGCATTGAATACGTACAACTGGACGAACCGGTGTATGCAAACCTGGAAGCTGCACGAAAAGGAGCACGCGTGGACTCGGTTCATAACGGCATACAACTGCCCATACCTTTTACCGGCAAGGGTGTAGTAGTGGGCATTATCGATGCCGGATTTGATTATACTCACCCTACTTTTTACGATACTACCGGATGCGTATTGCGCATCAAGCGGGTGTGGGAGCAACGCCAATCGGGAACACCACCTGCAGGATACACATACGGCAATGAACTTACAGATACGAATGCCATGCTTGCCAAAGGCTATGATGTAAACACCTTTTCGCACGGCACTCACGTGGGTGGCATAGCTGCTGGTTCAGGCTTTGGCAGCACCGGAAATATGAGAGGCGTAGCCTATGAAAGCGACTTGGTTTTTGTGGGCATACGTCCCGAAAAAAGCGAATGGACCGGAATGGGAATGGCGAGTATTGTAGATGCGGTCAATTATATTTTTACATACGCACAATCGGTAGGAAAGCCGGCTGTTGCGAACCTGAGCTGGGGGTGTTCCATCGGGGCGAATGATGGCACTTCGCTGGTGGCACAGGCACTGAATAACCTGACCGGTGGCGGACGGCTATTTGTGAATTCGGCCGGAAACAACGGAGATGAAAACATTCATCTCTATAAATCATTTACTCCAGCAGATACTACTCTATACACCGTGGCTACTTTGCCCGTAGTAAATGGACAAAAGCGCAGCTGGATAGATACGTGGGGAAATGCCGGCAAACTGTTTTCGGTATCGCTGCAGCTGTATAACGGAGCACAACGCTCTACAGATTCGCTCGTGCTTACGCTTTCGCAAACTGCGGTAGATACATTTTTAATTGGCTCCGACTCCGACACCTTGTTTGTGAGAGCCTTTGGTACACCGGCCGATTTGAACGGTAAGCCTCACCTCTTGCTGGATGTATTCAATAAATCGACAAACCGCATAGTGTTTGGCATACATAGCAAAGAGGCGCAGGTGCACAGCTGGATGGGTTTTGTAGATGCGTACAACGGATACTACGGTGCATTTGAAAAAGGTGGTCTGGCGCAGGCAGTTGATGGAAATAATCAGTATACGCTGGGCGAAATGTCGTGCACACAATCGGCCGTAACGGTAGCCGCATGGGTTTCGAAAAACTCATTTCGCAACCTGGCCGGAAGCCAGTTAAGCTATTCCGGCTATGCCAGTACGGGTGTGTTGGCGCCTTTCAGCAGCCGTGGACCAACAGTTGACGGACGCATAAAACCTAACATTGCCGCACCGGGTATGACGTTGGCATCGGCTGTAAATTCCTACGATGCGAGCTACGCACCGGGTGGAGGCAATTACCAGATGAGTGTATTAAAGTACGTTTCGCCCAAAAACAACCGCGATTATTACTATGCCGAAGCCAGCGGCACCAGCATGTCGGCCCCTATGGCCAGTGGTATTATTGCATTACTACTTCAGGCTAATCCGGCATTGGAGCCCAACCGAGTGCAGCGCATACTGGCACAATCTGCGTATAAAGATACTCGCACTGGAACCACTCCAGACAGCAGCATGTGGGGTGCAGGGAAAATAAATGCGTACGGGGCGGTGAAGCAGGCATTGCTTACGGTGGGCCTGAACGATGCAACAAACATGTACGAATCAGATGTAGTGTTGTATCCCAATCCGGCTACACATAGCACACACATTGAATACACATTACACCAAGCAAAGCCGGTACTCATACGTGTGTTCGATATAACAGGCAGGGAAGTGCTGAGTTCAATGCTACAGGGAGAGGTGGGGCTAAACCGTATTATATTGCCTGTGCTGGAGTTAAAATCTGGCTTGTATTGGGTGCAAATTAACCAAACCAAAGCCACAAAGTTGTTCGTGAATTAGTAGGCTGTTTAGTTGTTTGATTCTTTAAATGGAGGTAAGCCTGTTAACTATTTTGTTTGCTCGTTGAGGTTAGACATGCGAGAGGGAGAGGAAAACGAAGCGGTATTTCTTCCTTGTGTATTAAATTCTTTGTTCAGTAAATATATAGCAACACCACCCACTGCCATAAGTATAAATAAATATATCAAATAGTGCCTATAACCAGTTGCAGCAAATGTGTCCGTAGAAGTATCATCAGTGTAAAAAAGGACTACCAGTGTAATAAAAAAGTTATTGATAAAGTGAATGAATATGCATAACGAGATTTTGCTAGTTCGATAATAAACCCATCCAGCAAATAAGCCTATTAAAAATGCTGAAACTAACTGTATAGGATGTATATGAATTAAACCAAATAGCATACTGCTAAATACTATGGATTTTACAGGAGAATATTTGTGTAGAAGACCATCCAATATAATTCCTCTAAAAATAAGTTCTTCCAGCACCGGTGCTACTAATACCAAAGAAACTATGGAATAAGGATTATTAACAGTAAAAGTTTTTGATAAATCAGGAAGCCATTCGGGCCTGGGTAGCACACTCACAAGTGGAACTCTGATAGAGACTAAAAGACAAATTGTAGATACCGCTAGCAGTACCATTATTTTGGTAGAGGCCGGATTAAAATCATAGGTGCTTATTCCTGTAGTTTTTTTTCTTCTTAGGTGTGCATACGCAAATGTGCTACCCAAAGCCAAAACCTGGTAAACAAGAAAAGTTTGTTCTTTGCCGGTATAATCAGAGAGGAAAAAAACCGGTGTAAATAAAACCTTAAATAAAATACTTATCCCAATAATACCCCAGCTTTGCAACATGGTAGGGTAGTGACTCTTTATCTCATCACTTATATCAGATAGCGTTTCGGTATTCATAGTGCTTGAATAATTAGTGTGTTTATTTTAGCAGAACAGGTATTCAATGCTAATCAATCAATTTGGCTGTGGCTACTACAGTTAAATTAGCATCAATTAAGCCATACGAATTTATGCGAATGGCAGAATAAATGGAAGCAATTCACCAGCCGCATTCCATATCCTGATATTTGCATACAAACCCCTACATTCGCTCGCATGAGCAACCGCAAAAAACTTTTTCTGCTGGATGGCATGGCACTGGTCTACCGTGCATATTTCGCCTTCAGCCAAAATCCCCGCATCACTTCGTATGGCCTCAATACATCGGCTGTTTTTGGATACACCAATACATTGCTCGATGTGCTCAAAAAAGAAAAACCTACCCATATCGGAGTGTCGTTTGATACCGCTGCACCTACCGCACGCCACGATGAATACGAACACTACAAAGCCCACCGGCAAGAACAGCCGGAAGACATCACTGCGGCACTGCCCTTCATTATGCGTGTTACCGAAGCACTGCACATTCCTATACTTACACTGGATGGATACGAGGCAGATGATATCATAGGCACACTGGCCAAAAAAGCCGAACAGCAAAACTTCGATGTGTACATGATGACTCCCGATAAAGACTTTGGGCAATTGGTAAGCGAACATATTTTCATTTACAAACCCGCCCGCATGGGAAACGACTTTGAAATTATGGGTGTGCCCGAGGTGCTTAAAAAATGGGAAATACAACGCGTAGATCAGGTCATTGATATTCTGGGAATGTGGGGCGATGCGGTAGATAATATTCCGGGTATACCGGGCATTGGTGAAAAAACCGCCAAAGCGCTGGTACAAAAATACGGCAGCATGGAAGGCCTTTACGAAAACCTGCACGAATTGAAAGGCAAGCAAAAAGAAAACGTGGAGAACAACCGCGAGCAGGCCTTTTTAAGCAAACGCCTGGCCACTATTGATATTCATGTGCCTATTGAGCTGGAAGAAGACAAACTGATACTGGACCCGCCCGACCGCGAAGCCTGCGAGAAGCTGTTTGCCGAACTGGAGTTTCGCACATTGACTAAACGCCTTTTTGGAACAGATGCGGAGGTTTCGGCTGCTCATACAACTAATAGTGGTAAAAGCTCTCCCTCGTTTGATCTATTCAATCAGGCCCCGGAAACGCAGGAAAAACAAGACCCAACAGAGGATTTGCCTGCCTCGCCACAGCATACTATTGCCAGCGTACCGCACAAATATAAGTTGTGCGATACAACCGAATCGCAGGAAAACCTGCTGAACCTACTGATGCAGCATACCGAAGTGTGCTTCGATACCGAAACCACCGACCTGGACGAACTGAATGCCGAACTGGTCGGATTTTCCTTTGCCGTTGAGCCACACCGGGCCTATTATGTGCCTATACCCGAAAGCAGAAGCGAAGCACAGGCTATTGCCGACCGCTTCAGGCCTTTTTTTGAAAGCGAACACATCTTGAAAATTGGACAAAACATCAAGTACGATTTGCACATACTGAAAAACTACGGCATCACCTTGAAAGGCAACTGGTTTGATACCATGCTGGCCCATTACCTGATAGATGCCGACCAGCGGCACGGCATGGATTTTTTGTCGGCACACTACCTCAATTATCAGCCGGTTTCCATTGAAACACTGATAGGGAAAAAAGGAAAAAACCAGCTGAGCATGCGAAATGTGGAGCTGGAAAAAATAAAGGAGTATGCCGCTGAAGATGCCGATATAACCTTACAACTGAAAATTGTATTTGCACCGCAACTGGCTGAGCGTAAAGGAACAACGCTGTTCGAAAACGTAGAGGTACCTTTAATAGAGGTGCTCTGCGCCATGGAACGTGAAGGCATTCGTATTGATAAGCAGTTTCTGAACGAATACTCCGAAACGCTGGGCGCTGATATGAACACTCTTGAAAAACGAATTATTGAATTGGCCGGTGTTCCGTTTAATATAGCCTCGCCCAAGCAACTGGGTGAAGTGCTGTTCGATCACCTGAAGCTGGACCCCAAGGCAAAAAAAACCAAAACAGGTCAGTACCAAACAGGGGAAGAAGTGCTTGAAAAACTGACCGAGCACGAAATAGTACGGTGCATTCTGGATGCGCGCCAGCTGCAAAAACTTAAATCAACGTATGTAGATGCACTGCCCCAGCTTATTCATGCAAAAACCGGACGTGTACACACGTCATTTAATCAGGCAGTAGCAGCCACGGGCCGGCTCAGCAGCACAGGTCCCAATTTGCAGAATATTCCTATTCGTACCGATAAAGGACGTGAAATACGCAAGGCGTTTATACCACGCAGCGAAGAGTATGTGCTGATGAGTGCCGATTATTCGCAAATTGAATTACGCATAATTGCATCTATTGCTGAAGAGGCCAATATGATTGAAGCCTTTGTACAAGGCCACGATATTCACGCGGCAACAGCCGCTAAAGTTTACCGTGTAGCACTGGCAGACGTAACACCCGAACAACGAAGAAATGCAAAGGCGGTGAACTTTGGCATAATTTACGGACAAACACCGTTTGGTTTATCGCAAAGCTTAGGCATTCCCAGAAAAGAAGCCGGTGACATGATTGACGCCTATTTTATGCAGTACCCACGCATCAAAAACTACATGAACGACACCATCAACTTTGCACGCGAACATGGCTTTGTAGAAACCATTTTGGGCCGCAGGCGTTACCTGCGCGACATTCATTCCAAAAATTTTACCGTGCGTGGTTTTGCCGAACGCAACGCCATTAACGCACCCATACAGGGCAGCGCAGCCGATATGATTAAAGTGGCAATGATTAACATATACCGCACCATGCTGCAGCAAGTAAAACACTCGCGCATGCTGTTGCAGGTGCATGACGAATTGGTGTTTGATGTGCACAAAGACGAAGTGGAAACGATGAAAGCACTGGTAAAAACACAAATGGAAAATGCTGTTTCGCTCAACGTGCCCGTAGTGGCCGAAGTAGGCGTGGGAAAAAACTGGCTGGACGCGCATTAGAAAGAAGCGGGAAGACGAGAGGGCGAGACAACGCGACAACGAGAAGGACAGAGGCTCTCGAAACCCCTCGAATGGAAGGAAGATTTTTGTGTTTACATTCCGATAGATGTTGGCACGAAAGCTAAAAGGCCGAGAGCAAAATTTCTTTGGTCTTCGGTTTTGGTCCGCTTGTGTATCGGCTTATAAACTTAAAGACACCTCATACACACAGCGCACACGTATTACTTTTTCCAACGCTCAGCCACATTCACGTTGTAGTTTATAAAGTCGCTTAGCCCTTTATCGTATAAGGCATTGCCCAGCGAGTGGCCGTGTTCATCCAGCACTTCTTTGGTATAGTGCGATTCAAATATTTTTGGACTCACCACGGATTGAAGATTTAAAAAACTGATGATTTTATTAAGAATAGAGGTGAGGTGCAATGCTGGTGTTTTACCCCCCTTTCCGGTTGATACCCCCACAAGGGCAAATACCTTTTCGTTAAACACGCCTGCAAAAGGCTTGTCACCAAAGCGGTGTAAGAAATTTAAAATTTCGGGTGTGGTGCTCCAGTTGTATTCAGGTGAAATAAGAAACACCAGGTGTGCCGCCTGCATGGCATCGCACAGCGATTGCTGAAATGCCGACAGTGTATCGGGGGTAATACTGCCCTGATTGATCAGCGGGATATCGTACTCTTCAAAATCAATGAGCGAAACGGTGTGTGCACTCAGGTTATGCTGTATGGCTTTTGCCACCCGAATGGTATTGTTATTGTGACGTGCTGAACCGGATAGGATACAAATATTCATGTACTGCGAATGTGTTAAGATGCATATTTTGTAACATACGCAAACAGGTTAAAGTTTTCGTTTTCCTTCAGCAGTTGTTCTATTTCGCTTCGCAGGGCATTCATGTCAATATCGCGTGTGCGCAAATTTTTAATCATAACCAGTGCCTTTTCGGCCAGAAGTGTGGCGCGCTTGCCATCAGCGGGTGCATGTGCCAGCTCCTGTTCTATAGCTCTGCACAATTCATCTACGCCTTCGGCACGTGTGGCTACCGTTTGCACCACCGGAGTTTCATGTCCGTTGTGGGCATGGCTATGTGCAAGTGTACGCAGGTTTTTATAAAACACATCTGCACCATCGCGGTCGGCTTTATTGAGGGCAAACACATCGGCAATTTCCATCACACCACTCTTAATGGTTTGTATTTCGTCACCGGCCTCTGGCACCAGCACCAGCACAGTTACATCGGCCAGTGCGGCAATCTCCACTTCGCTTTGGCCTACGCCTACGGTTTCAATAATGATGAAATCAAAATCGGCAGCCCGCATCACCTCGGCTGCTTCCAGTATTTTTGGAGCAAGTCCGCCCAGGCTTCCTCGACTGGCCATACTGCGTATAAACACATGTTGCTGCAGGTAGTGTTCGCTCATGCGTAACCTGTCGCCCATTAAGGCACCGTGAGTAAATGGCGAACTGGGGTCAACGGCAAGTACACCCAACTTTTTTCCTTGTTTGTTCCAGCTTTGAATAAGCGCAGCAATGAGTGAACTTTTTCCGGCACCGGGAGGTCCGGTAATGCCTATCAACGGCACCTTTTTATTCATCACCAGCGACTGAAGCAGGGTGTCGTACCCCGGCAGTTCATTTTCTACCATGCTGATGCAGCGTGCCAGCGTTCGTTTGTCGCCTTGCTTTAGTTGTTGTATGAGCTCACCGGTATTCATGCGTATTAGCGGCAGCCAATCTTGTTTACGCGGTTCAGGTGTCGGCCACCTTCAAAAGCAGTGGTTATAAAAACAGAAACGATGGCTTGAGCAGTATCTGCTGAAATAAAACGTGCAGGGAGGCACAATACATTGGCATCGTTATGCTGACGCGCCAGTGCTCCCAACTCTTCGTTCCAGCATAAAGCAGCACGCACGCCCTCATGCTTATTGGCTGTGATGGCAACTCCGTTGCCGCTGCCGCAAATAAGTATGCCCAGGTCACACGCGCCTTTTTCAACGGCTTCGGCAAGCGGATGTGCGAAATCGGGATAGTCAACCGAATCTTCGCTGTAAGGCCCGACATCAGTAACGGTGTGACCGAGAGATTCAAGATAGGCTTTAATTTTTCCTTTATAAACAAAACCGGCATGATCGCCACCAATAACTATTTTCATATATGCTGTGTATTACGTGAGGTGCATACCCCGTGTTGCAAATAACTGGATTAATCCAATATCACCAACTCAAAGTTAGCCACTATGCGCGAGTAGCGCGTTCGTTGCGTTCAACACGCGAGGCAACCCAAATACTAAGTTCGTACAAACCCAGCAGCGGAATGGTGAGCAGAACCTGACTTGACACATCGGGAGGGGTAACCAGTGCAGCCAGTATTAAAATTACCACAATAGCATATCTGCGGTATTTACGCATCCAGCCGCTTGTAAGCAAGCCTATCTTTGCCAGAAAATAAACCAGTATGGGCAATTCAAATACCAGGCCTGTGGCAAAGGTGAGTGTAGCCACAAATGAAATGTACGACTCAAGGTTTATTTCGTTTATAACCTCATCGCTTACCCGGTAACTGCCCATAAAACTTACGGATACAGGTGAAAGCAGATAGTACCCGAATAAAATACCGGTAAAAAACAAAACAGACGAATAAAATACCAGCCCGCGTGCGTAGCCTTTTTCTTTTGCTGATAGGGCGGGTTTGATGAATTGCCAGAATTGCCAAAGGATAAAAGGGAAAGCCAGTATACAACCGGCAATAAATGAGATGAAAAAATGCTGCGAAAACTGACCGGTTATTGAAATATTTGACAATATAAACCCAATTTCTTTTACGCAGTAATCTTCGGTACCGGTAAGCAGCAGCGAAAGTTTGCAAAACATGCGGTAAGTCCAGAAGTCAGGATTTTTAGGGCCAAACAGAATGACGTCAAACAGAATGTGTTTGTTGGCAAATGCCACAACCGAAAAAACCACTATGGCCAATACAGAACGTATAATGTGCTTGCGCAACTCATCAATATGGTCGAAAAACGACATTTCTTTCGTTTCTTCCTGTTCGTCTAGTTGGTCAATGGGCATAAGCGGGTGCGAAAATACAAATTCGAACGGTATACGAAACACTCTCTCTATTCCAACAAAATTTGCACGGTTATGAAAATAGCCTATATTTGCCCCGTATTTAACGTATTAGATGAGGGGACCGAAAGTCCCCTCTTTTATTGAACATGGATATTGCAAGCAACATAGCCGCCTGGATGCAGAAGCTGGAAGACCCTACCGTTTTTCTGGTGGGAGTGGAGTGGAAACCCACATCCGGCAAGTTGCACGTAACCGTTGATGGCGATTCGGGAGTTACTATTGAGCAGTGCCGTCAGGTAAATAAACTGATTTCTGCCGCGCTTGACGAATCTGACTTTGGTGATGTGCCTTACACGCTGGAAGTATCATCACCCGGAGCAGATAAGCCATTGCTACTGCCCAGGCAGTATCCAAAACATGCAGGCCGCGAAATGGAAGTGAAGCTGAAAGCCGGAACCATTCTTACTGGCAGATTGGCTCAGGCAAATGAACAGGCCATAACCCTGCAGTTAAAAGACAAGAAAAAACGCTATACCGACCAGTCGCCTACCACACAGGTGGCGTATGCCGATATAGCCGAAGCCAAAGTGATAATTTCATTCAGATAAAAACCAAATAAATTAAGCAACTATGCACAGTGTAGGATTAATTGACTCGTTTAGTGAGTTCAAAGAATTTAAAAATATCGACCGCGCAACCATGCAGCGTGTACTCGAAGACGTTTTTCGCAGCATGCTGCGCAAACGTTATGGAACCGATGAAAATTTCGGTGTGATTATAAACGACAGCAACGGTGACCTTGAAATATGGCACAACCGTAACATAGTTCATGACGGTGAAGTAGAAAACGAGCTCGCCCAAATTTCATTGAGTGATGCTCGTAAAATACAGCCCGACTTTGAGGTAGATGAAGAGTTGTCGAGTGAAGTAAAGCTGGAAGTATTTGGCCGCAGGGCAGTACTCTCGGCCCGCCAAACACTTATGTCGAAAGTGCTGGAGCTGGAGAAAGACGAACTCTATAAAAAATACAAAGACCGAGCAGGTGAAATAGTAACCGGAGAAGTATATCAGATTTGGAAAAAAGAACTGATGATACTAGACGATGAAGGCAACGAGTTGTTGCTTCCAAAATCGGAAATGATACCGGCCGATCACTTCAAAAAAGGCGACAACATGCGTGCAGTGGTTTTGCGTGTAGAAATGTACAACGGCTCACCGCGTATTATTCTTTCCCGCACATCGCCTCTCTTTCTGGAGCGCCTGTTCGAGCAGGAAGTTCCCGAAATTATTGACGGCCTTATTACCATCAAGAAAATTGTACGCGAACCCGGTGAGCGTGCGAAAGTTGCCGTGGAGTCATACGATGACCGCATTGATCCTGTAGGCGCTTGCGTGGGCATGAAAGGTTCACGTATTCACGGCATAGTACGTGAGTTGCGCAATGAAAATATTGACGTTATAAACTTCACCAACAATATGCAACTGCTTATTCAGCGTGCTTTAAGTCCGGCTAAAATAAGCAGCATAAAAATAGATGAAGAATCGAAGCGTGTAGCCGTATACCTGAAACCGGATCAGGTTTCCCTGGCCATCGGCAAAGGCGGCCACAACATAAAACTGGCCGGCAAACTGGTAGACATGAACATTGATGTGTACCGCGAAGACATTGACGAAGACGATGATATCGATTTGGAAGAGTTTGCCGATGAAATAGACAGTTGGATATTAGACGAACTGAAAAATATTGGATGCGATACAGCAAAAAGCGTGTTGCTGTTAACCGATGAAGATATTATCAGACGAACTGAGTTGGAAGAAGAAACCGTTAAAGAGATTCGTAAAATTCTGCAATCAGAGTTTGAATAATAGCGGGCCAGAAAACCAATAACTCACAAATAATACGTAATATCGCACATTGAATGACCGACAGTATAGGAACTATAAGAATTAGTAAGGCAGCAAAGGAAATTGGCATTGGTGTAGGCACCATTGTTGAACACTTATTGTCAAAAGGGCATAAGGTGGAAAGCAACCCCAATGCTAAAATTACCGAAGAGCAGTATCAGATATTACTCAGCGATTTTCAGAGCGACAAAAAAACCAATGAAGACGCCAAGATGCTGGGCGCTAAAGCCAAGCCGGTAAAGAAAGAGGAAGTGGTGGCCACGCCTAAGGCTAAAGCCAAAAAAGCATCGGGCGAGGAGGAAGAGGATGACGGTATTTTAATAAAAACCGGACTGGTTCCTGAAACCAAAGGCGAACCCAAAAAAGATGTTGCACCTGCTGTAGTTGAACAACCTGCTGCCGAAGAAAAACCTGCGCTTAAGGTCCTTGGCAAAATCGATTTGGGATCAGTAGGAAAAAAACCAAAGAAAACAGCTGCGGCAAAAAAAGAGGAGACCCCTGAACCACTCGAAACCAAAACGGAAGCTACAGTTGAACCGGTTGCTGAAACACCGCCTGCTCCCACGCCAGAAGCCGAAGTAATACCTGAACAAAACATAAAAGAACCCAACTTCGAAAAGCTTTCAGGCCTGAAGGTGATGGGAAAAATTGAACTGCCGGTAGAGCAGCCACCCAAAAAATCGGTTCCGGTTGCATCATCCGATGACAGCATTGCCAAGAAAAAACGCAGGCGCAAATCAGAAACCGATACCGGCAAAAAAGGCGAACCGGTAAAAGATATTGGTCGCCCATCATTTACCAAAGACAACCGCGGTGGTGGACGATTCACCAGAAACCGTCCGTCAGATGAACCTAAAACGGAAATAACAGAAAAAGAAATACAAGACAAGCTGAAGGAAACACTTGCCCGACTAAACCCCGGAAGCAAGCAGCCCAACATAGGTGCTGTGCGTTCTAAAATACGCAAGCAAAAACGCGATGCGGCAGCAGCCGAACGCGAAGAGGCTATGATGGAAGAAGAACTGTCGAAAAAAACACTTAAAGTAACGGAATTTGTTACAGCCAACGAATTGGCGAAAATGATGGATGTACAGGTAACTCAGGTTATCAGTGCATGTATGACGCTGGGCATGATGGTATCCATCAATCAACGCCTGGATGCGGAAACAATATCTATTGTGGCCGATGAGTTTGGATACGAAGTGGAATTTACCACAGCCGATGCAGTTGAAGAAATTGAGGAGGAAGCAGATAATCCGGAAGACTTAAAACCACGCCCGCCTATAGTTACGGTAATGGGCCACGTAGATCACGGTAAAACATCGTTGCTTGACTATGTGCGTAAGGCCAACGTTATTGCCGGTGAGGCCGGTGGTATTACCCAACACATCGGAGCATACGAAGTAACATTAGCCAATGGCAAAAGCGTAACATTTCTTGATACTCCCGGTCACGAAGCATTTACCGCCATGCGTGCCCGCGGTGCAAAAATAACCGACATTGTAATTATTGTAATTGCAGCAGACGATAGTGTAATGCCTCAAACCAAAGAAGCCATTTCACACGCACAGGCTGCCGGTGTACCCATCGTTTTTGCATTCAATAAAATAGATAAAGACGGAGCCAATCCCGATAAAATACGCGAACAACTTTCGGCCATGAATATTTTGGTGGAAGAGTGGGGAGGAAAGTATCAGACCCAAGAAATATCAGCCAAAAAAGGATTAAACATTGATAAGCTTTTAGAAAAAGTATTGCTTGAAGCAGAGATACTCGATTTAAAAGCTAACCCCAATAAACGTGCAGTAGGCAGTGTAATAGAAGCCACCCTCGATAAAGGAAGAGGCATTACCACTACCGTAATGGTTCAGGCAGGTACACTGCGCGTGGGCGACCCTATACTTGCCGGTGTGCACAATGGAAAAGTAAAAGCCATGTTTGATGAACGGGGTAAAAAAATGGAATCAGCAGGCCCTTCTACTCCGGTTGTATTACTCGGGTTTGACGGAGCACCGCAGGCGGGCGATAAGTTTTTAGCCACCCGAACAGAACAGGAAGCCAAAGAAATTGCCAATAAGCGCGGACAATTATTGCGCGAGCAGGGATTGCGTACGCACAAACATATAACGCTTGACGAAATAGGCAGACGTTTAGCCATAGGCAACTTTAAAGAACTGAATGTTATTGTAAAAGGGGATGTGGATGGTTCGGTAGAAGCGCTGAGCGACTCATTAATCAAACTCTCTACCGAAGAAGTTCAGGTAAGTGTAATTTACAAAGGCGTAGGACAAATATCAGAAAGTGATGTATTGTTGGCTTCAGCTTCTGATGCTATCATCGTTGGATTCCAGGTACGTCCATCGCAGCAAGCCCGCAAACTGGCTGAAACCGAAAGCATCGACATTCGTTTGTATTCAATCATCTACAACGCTATTGAAGAAATCAAAGGCGCGATAGAGGGTATGTTGGCTCCGAAAGTGGAGGAAAAAATTACCGGAAATGCTGAAATACGAGAAGTGTTTAAGGTGAGCAAGGTAGGTTCGGTTGCCGGTTGTATGGTTACTGACGGTAAAATTTTCCGCAACAGCAAAATTCGTTTAATACGCGAGGGTGTGGTGGTTTTCACCGGAGAACTTTCATCTCTTAAGCGCTTTAAAGACGATGCGAAAGAAGTGGTGTCGGGTTACGACTGCGGTTTAACCATTGCAAATTATAATGATATAAAGGTTGGCGATCAGGTAGAGGCCTACGAAATGGTAGAAACCAAACGAACACTGAAGTAAGTGCTACTGCACTATGTAAAAAAGCCATTCTGATACGTATCGGGATGGCTTTTTTTTGGAGTTAAATTCATCCATGCAGCAGTGAATTAGCATGAAGCGCATGCTTATAGCAAGCCAATAATCCGTAGCGCTGATTTTTTCCGGATAGCTGTAACCGGTCATCGCGTAGCGGGTGTGCTAAGCGTTTCTCTCATTCCCGTCTGTGTATTGTTTAACCGCTATACTCACAAAGCCTTGATAGCTAAATGAAGTGCAACGGCTGCTAAGCGATTTTTTGAACAGTAAATTTTACACGAATGCGTTTATTGAATCAATACTTGACTCATCTTTTCGGGATTAGATGGCTTCATATTATTCATTTTCCGATGCCTCTTTGGCACGCAAGCGTTTTTGGTGCAAGGCTTCATTGTATTTCCGAATCCCTTTGCGCATCTGCGGGTCGCGTAAGGTGGCGACTATTGCGTATTGAAAAGCCATCAACCCAATGCCTGCAAAAAACTGCTCCTTATTTAATCCGTTGGGTGATGCAACGGCACCGCCCAATGAATAGCCAAAAATGAATGCACCCGGCAACCCTACTACATTGCCAATGATATCATATACCCGCGCTACCCTGAAATGCGTTAAAACTTCGGGCAATTCCTCTTCTTTAGCAGCTGCAATTAATTGCTTGAATTTGTAAACCTCTCCTGAGCGATTTGCCGCTTTCACATCGATGAAATGCCTCGTGATAAGTGTATCCTGAGCGTGTAACCAATAAACTGGAATAAAAATGAGCAAGCATAGCAGGTTGAATTTGTGTGTGAAGTTTTTCATGTTGTACGTGTTGTTTAGTTGTGTGATTTGCCGCAAAAATGCTAAATAGGTTTTAAAAAAAATGTCCCAAAATCGGGACAGTTTTTTCTATGATAAACGTAGAGTTGGTTCTCAAGACCTGGATAATATAGTTGCGAATACTTACAGATGATAACAATTCTCACGCATTACCCCGAGAACTCAGGGCGCGAGAACGGGGGAGATTAAACAAAGTGTCACGCATTGCAATACCTGTCTCGTTACACGGGATACGCGAGAACGGGGGGCGAGAACGGGTGAATTCTCACGAATTATAATACCTGTCCCGTTAAACGGGATGCGCGAGAACGGGGAGATTAAACTGTAATAGTTCTCACGCATTGCAATACCTGTCCCGTCACACGGGATGCGCGAGAACGGGGGGGTATTTCATATTGTATAATATTCCATTACCACACGAAGGGTACCGATAGCTATCGGCACTCGCAGTAGCCGGGGTGAGTTAAAAAAATGAACCTAACCAAATCTTATTGTATTTTGTTATATAAAGTGTTTTTATTCCCCTTATTGTATTCTTATGATTTTTAAAAACTATTTCATATTCAATTATTAAATTCTCATTAAACATAGTTTTTGGCACTTTAATTTTAGGTTCTGTTTCTGCCCAAGCACAATAATAACTTTGAACCCTATCGAGCGTATAACTATAGTTATCACCATATCTAACAATTGGCTTTACAAAAAGTGGGTTATACAGGCTATCAAAAATTTTATAGTTAATGTTTTCAATTCTAAAATTCGAATCATTACTTATATTACACAAAGAAATTGTAAGTATATATTGCTTTTTATCAAATGCTAAGAAACAAAAGAGTGAAGGAATTAATATGTTAGGTTTGGATAATTTTACCTCTACATGTGTATCGTTATCTATTTTATTTATTTCATCACTCTTCCATGTTGGTTTATTATATATTCCTACTACATAACAACTTTGCAGACACAAGGATATCACCCCAATTAAACAGATTGTTTTCATTTTATTATATTAAGAAGATACTGGTTAATTACGACCTCTTTATATATTGTAACACCCCCCCGTTCCCGCGCATTTGCAATGCGTGGGAACCTCCGTTCACGCGGACGTGCCGTCCGTGTGTGGTTATATTTTCTAACACAGTTAAATTTTTCATAAGCTTACCCCGTTCCCGCGCATCCCGTGTAAGGGTTAAACTCGGACATAATCAAATATAAAACTTTGTATCAAAACAACCCCACCGGCTTGTGCCTTAATGGTGTATCGTTATTTTAGATTTTACTACGTATATTGTTTTCAACACACTGACGGCATCCCGCCATGCGTTACAGGCTGTCAGCGTGAAAGGGATTATTACTAGTTATCATGTCCAATTCTCACGCATTATAAATGCGCGAGAACGGGGTGAGAACGGGGTGCTATTTATATATACAATCGCAATAATCATAATTACCGGAACCTTTTAATCCTCTTTTGGCTGCATTAATATCTTGATCACCGTAATCACAATATTCTTTTTCAATTTCAAGTTGGTTGTTTTTATAACACTTACAATTAATGCAGCTTTTTTTACAGCCAAGGCTTGTAATACAAAACACTAATAAAACACCTATAATTACTCTCATATTTTAAGGTATAAACTTATTGGTACTATCTGGCTTAGGACTAAATGCTTTAAAATGGAAAGTTTCAGATCTGGCTCTTACCTCTGTTTTCTTTCCTCCTTGCATACGGTAGCTTTCGGTAATGATAAAAGTACTGTCATTTATAATATTCCCCTCTCGTATATATGCTTTCAAAGGTGGGTCGCCCGGATACCAACGCTCAAACTTTATATTGTTATTTTCTACTTTGAAAAGACCCCAATAATATTTTTTCTCTTTGATCTTCTCATAAAAAGCCCCTGATATGTATTCAGCCTCCTTTTGTGATAATTCACTTCCTGAAGGTGTTTCAGCATAAAGCACTGTGCCATTTTGATAAAAGAAGTATATGTTATATCTATAATCACCATTACCTATGGCATACTTTTCATAGTAATAACCGTCAATTCTCAGTAGACTCCCAGTATAAGGTTCTCTTTTAATTGACAATTCATCATCATTCCAGCCATTATCTTTACAATTGCTAAATAGATTCATTATTACAACTAATATTAAAAATTTCATGTATATCAATTTATTGAATGTTACCATAAACTACCTCCTCCGAAATAACCAAAATACCCCCGTTCCCGCGCATTTGTAATGCGTGGGAACCTACTTGCATAAAGTAATATGGAACCAGTAAATTTGTTATTAAAGTTCAAAATCCAAACCATGACATTGTATGAATAGGTGAGTCTTCAGACGCTGAACTTAATCGGT
>JBKCPL010000036.1:0-22472 GCA_046309355.1 Bacteroidota bacterium | reverse complement strand
GCCACGCAGCCAGTAATTGACCTGCTGCTCGCAACGGGCAAAGAAGCTGTTCATATCAACAAACAGTACCAGGCGCTGATGTGTAATGGAATTGTGATTCACGTAATGGGTAAAAACAGACATCGAATATAGATTTTTTTTGTGGGTGAAGTATGCACGCAATTTCAGGTGGCCGGTTCGCAATGGATGTGCGAGGGGGAAGAAAGAAGAAAGAAGAAAGAAGGAAGAAGAAAGAAGGAAGAAGTTACCTGCTATGTTAGAAAGACGACTATACAAGACAACGACATATTTTGACGGACTGACATTCTATATTAGCGGACAAACGGGGATGCCGAAAACCGACCAGAGTAGGCAAGAAAATTTAAAAAGTAAAAATATATGGCTTTATCAGACGTAAAAACAGACGGTAGTTGGATTAAAACTTTTGATGAAAAGGGGAAACACATTTCGACAATGTCATCATCAGGAAAAGACGTAGTTGGAATTGGTTCAGACTTTTTTGTTTGCTTGGAAGGTTCTTGGATTAAGACGTATGACGAAAAATGCAAACACATAGCAACAATGTCAAGTAGTGGCAAGACAGTTCGTGTTGCTGCTGGACAAACTTTCACTTGCAAAGAGGGGTCTTGGTTAAAAACTTATGACAAAGATTGCAAGCATCAAAATACAAGAAGTGCATAACGTCTTATCAAAATAAAAAAAATTGGTGAAGGCTTAGCCACCACCAATTTTTTCAACAGTATGAATAACTTAAAATGGAAGCATCAACAACAATAAAACAAATGTTAGATTGGAACAGAATTTTTGTTCCTACATATCAAAGAGCATATTCTTGGGACACTGAATTTGAAAAAAGCAAAGCACCAAAACAGGTTAATGTTTTTTTATCGGATTTGGAGGACTACAACAAGAGTTCAACAAAATCATTTTACTACTTCGGACACTTTCTATTTGAAGAGAAACCTGACAAAAAATTTGGTGTTATTGACGGACAGCAAAGACTAACAACAATTGTAATTTTTCTTTCTGCCTTATTTAAACGACTAAGCTCAATCAGAAAACTCACGGAAACCGAGCAGGAAATTTTTGAAGCCATTATCAAACGAAAATCAACTTACCGTTTTGAAACTGTTGAATATGACAAACAACTTTTCAAAGATTATGTAATTGACCAAACCAAAAAAGACAAGAACGGACTTGAAACTGCATCTGCAAAAAGAATTGTAAACGCTTTCGACTTCTTCACTTCACAATTAGAAAGCAAAGACGAATCCTATTTGCTTAAGATACTGAATACTGTACAAATCGCACTTTGCACAACACACCAGATTAAGGACGAATCAGAAGCCATACAGATGTTTATTTTCCAAAACAACAGAGGCAAGAAACCTTCAAACTTGGAAATAATCAAAGCTCAATTTATGTTCAACGTTCATCTTTACGGTGGCGAAGAAAAGGAATCACTACTTGAAGAAATCAAAAACCGCTTTGAAAAAATCTACAAATCCATTTCTTCAATAGAATACAATATCAACGAAGATGATGTTTTGGTTTACACTTTAAGAGTTCATTTCAATTCACTTTGGGAAACCAACGCCATTGAAAAAATAAATACGCTACTTTCTGACGGAAACCCAATTCCATTTATAAAATCATTCACACATTCGCTAGCAATCAGTTTTGAACATCTTACAACATTCTTCGGCAAGGACGAAAGAGAACAAATGGCGGTTCATTCACTCATAATGCTTGGAGGAATTGGAATCGCCATTCCTTTTGTAATCAAGGCATACAAATTCGGTTTGCCGACATATACGATAAATCAACTTTGCAGTAAACTTGAGTCAATTGTTTTACGACATCGTTTAATTGGAACAAGAGCCGACATTACTTCAAGAGTAAATGATGTTTTCCAAAATTTCACCGCAGAGAACCCCGACATTAATCCAATAATTTATAGAATAGACTGGATGAAAAAAACCGGTGGCGACTCTTGGTGGTGGGCATATTGGAACGACACAGAATTTGAACGTTCAATTCAAGCAGCCATTCCACACTCGACAGCAAAATATCTTCTTTGGAAATACGAAATCCATTTAGAAGTACAAGGTAAAAGCGGTTATTCACCAGCTCGTTTTGACAAAATCGTTAGTCCAGAATTGGAACACATCGCACCACAGACACCGACAGACGGAAAACCAGTAGCGGCAGGCTATTGTGAGTATGACGAGGAGTTTAGAAATCAATACATTGACTGTTTAGGCAACTATTTATTGCTCTCAAAATCTCATAATTGTTCAGTTGGTAACATTCCTTTTACCGACAAGAGGGCGACATATAATCACTTGGCACAACAACGAGAGATTCAAGCAATGACGAAGGACAACCCTACTTGGACAAAGCAAGAAATACAAAAACGTAAGAAAAAAATCATTAACTTTTTAAAGGATAGCTTATAATATGAAAAAGGACCAAATTATCGAAGAATTAAAAACCGTTCAGGACAAGAAAGGGAAAGCAATAACAGCACAGAATTACGAAATGGCATCAAGACTGCGTGACAGAGAAAGGGAACTGCTAATAATACTTGAAGAAATTGAACATAATGAACAAAAAAACGGCAGGTAACGGGTGTTTGGCTCAATGGCGGGTGAAGTGGTTAATTGAGCATTCCACCTCGCATCAATCCGCCATAAGCTGATGGTGTATTGACAGTTTTGTACTCCCAAATCCGCCATTACAAAAAGCTGCATAACGCTGCTGGCTGTGACACAATCGGAGCGGCTTGGGGTGCACAGCCCCAAAAGAATATCATCCGAATTCCACTCCACTCCTATTCTCAATAATCCTTATCTTTGCGGGCCATGCACAAATCAGTCGCATTTTACACCTTGGGCTGCAAGCTCAATTTTTCAGAAACCTCTACCATAGGCCGCACGCTGGTGCAAGCCGGCTATGGCAAGGTGCCTTTTGAGGCGGGAGCTGATGTGTATGTCATAAATACCTGCTCGGTAACTGACCATGCCGACCGCAAGTGCAAGAAAATAGTGCGTGAGGCGCTGAGGCACAATCCGAATGCGTTTGTAGCGGTTATAGGATGCTATGCCCAATTGAAACCGCAGGAGATTGCATCTATACCGGGTGTAGATTTGGTGCTGGGTGCTGCCGAAAAATTTAATATAGAACAGTACCTGACCGATACCCGCAAAAAAGAAGTGGCCGAGGTAAAAGACGGGAAAATAAAAGAGGTGATTGAATACCACTCCTCCTACTCGCTGGGCGACCGCACGCGTACATTTTTAAAAGTACAGGACGGGTGCGATTACTTCTGCTCATTTTGCACCATACCACTAGCCCGTGGCAGCAGCCGTAGCGATACCATTTCGAATGTGGTGAAGCAAGCTGAAAAAATTGTACGCTCGGGCATTAAAGAAATTGTACTGACAGGCGTAAACACAGGCGATTTTGGTGCCAACACGGGCGAAACGTTTTACGAACTGCTGCGCGCACTGGAACAGGTGAACGGATTGGAACGCCTGCGTATTTCATCCATTGAGCCTAACCTGCTCAGTAACGAAATTATAGATCTGGCGTCACAGTCATCGGTTATTGTGCCACACTTTCACATACCCCTGCAAAGCGGAAACGATGAACTGCTGCATTCCATGCGCAGAAAATACGATACCGTGCTGTATACATCCCGCATTGAACGAATAAAAAAACAGATGCCACACGCCTGCATCGGTGTTGATGTTATTGTTGGATTTCCGGGCGAAACGCACGAGCATTTTCTAAGTACCTACAATTACCTAAACGAACTCGACATATCGTACCTGCATGTATTTACTTACAGCGAAAGGGCCAATACCACAGCCATTAAAATGAAGGGCAAGGTAAAACAGAACGACCGGCATGAGCGCAATAAAATGCTGGCTATACTGAGTGATAAAAAACGCAGGCACTTTTACGAACAACAGGTGGGCAAAACGGTGAAAGTACTGTGGGAAGCCGAAAATGACAATGATACGATGTATGGTTTTACCGATAACTACGTGCGTGTAAAAACACACTACGACCCGATGCTGGTAAATGAAATCACCGAATTTGAACTGACTGAAATAGATGCAGACATGGTGATGAAAGGAACTCTACTGGCCATTTGCGCTTAGGCATAGAGCAGGCAAACTATTTTTTATACCATTAGACCGCTAACCGGTACTTGATCTACTTCCTGTTTACTCTTTTACAAATCGGCCGGTAAATAGTTGTGTGCCGTCTTGTACACGTATCAAATACATACCCGGTTGCAAACTGCTTATGTCAATTCGGTTATTGACTGGCTGTGCGCTCAGGCATAACTTGCCTGTAAGGTCGTAAACCTGAACAGGAATAGTAGCAGCGGTGCTATTTTTTAACTCGAGCTGTATGTAGTAATCTGCGGGATTGGGCGAACATTTCAGCACACTATACAAAGCGTTTACATCTGCCACTGCTGTATTGAATACAGAGATGTAATCGGTAAGCGTTTTGGTATCGCTACCAATAGTATTTTGAACAGTAAGGCTTACTGAATACACACCCGGCACATCGAACAGCACTTTTGGATTTTGAGACAGTGCACTTGTTCCTCCAACAAAGGACACCGTAGGCGGATTAAAACTCCATTGCCAAACGAATGGATTACCCTGTGAGGAATCGGTAAATTCAACGATGGTGGATGTATTGGTTCCTGTGCGGTTGGCAGTAAAACTGGCAACGGGTCCTTGATCAACGGTTATGTAATCAACAATAGTGGTATCATCGCTTCCGGCATCGTACACCACACGCAGCGAAACGGTATATACACCCGTTTCAGTAAAGAAAATTTTAGGACGTTGTGAATTTGCATTGGTCCCACCGGTATATTGAAACGTAGATGGGGTGATGGTCCACGTGCGTGAGGTGGGATTGCGCGTGCTGTTATCGGTAAGTATGCAGGTATCGGTAGTTGAATTTACCTGAAACTGAGTTTTATTGGCGCTGAAACGGGCCAACGATTGGAATACTTCAGGTCTGGCTATGTCTCGGTACCGCACAGTAGTCTGGGTTCCTCCACCACCTCCCTGAGGCACTACAATTTCGAGAACCGGAATTTTCTGGCCTTTGGCAATCCACTTGTACTCGGTGTAATTGGAGCTTATGGGGAAAGGTATGGGAATAAGACTGGTACGGATTGTATCGGTAGAGCGTACAACACTTTTAACGCGTATGCAATCGAACGTGCCATACGGTGTGGTGATGCTTCCCCAGCCATCCACTGTATTTACACGCTTGCCGGCACCGCGAATGGTAGCAATCAGCGCATTTACTTCGTTGGTTACCCAGCTACAGCTATCGGCAGCACCAAACGTGAGCGGGAAACGGTAAACAGAATCTTTATAGGTTTGAGCCAGAGGCAATCCCTGAACAGTGAAACCACGGCCGTCAATTACGTATCCGCTTGAACTGTTTCGGTAAAAGGTAAATGCATCAGAGCCCTGAAGTAAGGCCCCGAAGTTTAACCCCTGAGTAGATTCCGTTCCGTATGTGGAAGAACCAAAGCTGCCAAAATAGAGCGGATTAATAGACAGAGGCGAACGAAAGCGTTGTATATCTTGAAAATTGGGAATAAGACCGGCCGCATTCCAGGTGCGGTTGGCTCCTGTCAGATTAATGAGTGAGGTAACCGAAGAGGCGGAGGTGCTGTAGCGAAGGGTGTCGTTCAGCGAAGGCATATCGGCATTGGTCACGGTGATGGGAGTTTGGGCACAAACGGCTGAGGCTATCCATAAGCAGGTTGCAAGTATTCTGTACTTCATTGTATTTCTTCTAAATAATATCCAATATTACGAATAATATCGTATTTCACTGCGGCAAGCGAAAAAAGACCCCAATTATGCTGATTTACATTTTTTTACCGTAATTGCGGTATAGACAAGGCTGAATATAGGCCTAACTTTGTTCCATCAAAAAATAACTACTCATATGAATAATCGAATTACACAACTGCTGATGATCGTTCTGGTTGGATTTTCATCGGCCTCATTTGCTCAAAGTGCAAAATGCGAGCAAAACATTGATGTACGTGCCGAACAGATTGCTGTTACACGTGGTATTTCAAAAGTGCCTTTCTGGCGTAAAAAAGTGAAAAAACGCAGATTTTTACGTTGCCCTGATTTCAGCAAAAGCCGCGGATATTCAGCAGGTTGCAACATTCTTATAAAGAATGAAAGCAAAGAAGAGGCCGACATATTCTTGTATCAGGAATACTATGGTTCTGCAAAAGCCGGTGAAACCGTAATCATTGAAAAAATACAAAGCTATGGCGACATAACAGTGTACAGCCTGAACGACAAGATTGTGTGGAGAACCAAAGGCGATTGCAACTGCAAGTACCAGTTTAACCTGAAACCTGTAGGCATACCGATGCAAGCTGCAGAAGACGCGAAATAATAAAGTAACCGTATACCATAAAAAAACTCCCGGGGTACAAACCACCGGGAGTTTTTTTTATGCCTTTCTTTCACTGTTAGGCCTTAGCCTCGCGGCCGGATAATGCAGGGATGTTTATCTGTAAAATATAGTAGCCACCGAAAAACAGGGCACTGTACACTAAATCGCTAAAAACGGTGTGGTGAAAAAATGGAATTGCAGCAACGTATGACTCAATAATTCCAGCAGCATTTAACGGATACAAAGCAGGCTGATGCAAAAAGCCACCTGCCCAAACGGCCAGATTAGTCACGGCAAAAAACAATACAGACGAAGCTAGCGAAGCGGAACCTACACGCCAAATACTTTTGCTGCTATGCAGGGTACGACCAATAAGGCTGATGAGTAAAAATGTACCGTACACGCTGATAATCTGATCAGGATATTGCCAGCCGTTAAATCCCATAAGCGCATCGCTGATAAGCAATGTAAGCAAAGGTAACCCGAAGGCCAGCCAGCGACTGGTTATGTATGCACCGGCAAACAACGCCATGGCGCCAAGCGGTGAGAAATTAGGCGCGTGTGGTATAACACGTATAAATGCTGCGCTAAGAACGATGGCCGATACTGCTAAAATATTCCTGTTCATGTGATAATTTTTTTATGAGTTGCGAAAGTAAGCGGGCACGGTGAACAAAACAAACACGGTTTGTGGCAATTTTTACACAGATGAATATCAGGCGCTACAAGGCTTCTGTTCGTTTATCCTCCAGTTCCAGCCACCTCAGTTCTTTTGAATCAATAGCCGCCTTTATCTCTTGCATCTCCGCAGCCATACGCGCCAGTTCTTCATAGTGACGGCCGGTATCGAGCAGTAAGTTTTCCAATTGCAGCTTTCGGGCATTGAGGTGTTCTATTTCCTTAGTCAATTCATCGTATTCCCGTTTTTCGGCATACGACATTTTAGGTTTGCTAACAGTTGCTGTTTTTTGTGGTATCGGGCGTTCGGTCAACAATTCGGGCTTTGTACGCTCATTCAGGTAATCCTGGTAGTTGCCGTTAAAATCGCGAACCTTGCCGTTGCCCTCAAAAACCCACAGGTGATCGACCAGTTTATCCATGAAATAGCGGTCGTGTGTTACCATCAGCAAGCAGCCTTTGTAAGTTTCCAAAAATTCTTCCAACACATTCAGGGTTTGAATGTCGAGGTCGTTGGTAGGTTCATCCAGTATCAGGAAGTTGGGATTTTTTACCAGTATGGTGAGTAAATAGAGCCTGCGTTTTTCGCCTCCGCTTAATTTTGAAACAAAGGTGTGCTGCATTTTATCGTCAAACAAAAAACGCTTGCACAGTTGCGAAGCCGATATACGCTCACCTTTTCCCACCTCTATATATTCGGCAATATCTTTAACCACTTCCAGCACCCGTTTTTGCTCATTCAGTTTCATTCCTTGCTGGGCATAGTAGCCAATATTTACAGTATCGCCCTGAAGTATGGTGCCGCTGTCGGGTGTAACCAGGCCGGCCACCATATTCAAAAAAGTAGATTTCCCGACACCGTTTGGCCCCACAATACCTATGCGTTCACCGGGACGAAGCGTACACGAAAAATCCGACAAAACCTGAATGGAGCCATAGTGTTTGTGCACCTGCTTCATTTCTAAAATTTTACCGCCCAGGCGCTGCATTTCCATGCTCAGCATCACTTGCTTTTCGTCACGGGTATGCGCTGCACGATCATTCAGTTCATAAAAAGCTTCGATACGCGCTTTTGATTTGGTGCCTCTGGCCTTGGGCTGCCTGCGCATCCACTCCAGTTCTTTTTTCAATAGGTTACGGGCTTTTTCAGCTTCGCGTTTCTCGTTAAACTCCCGCACGCTTTTTTGTTCGAGGTAATAGGCATAATTGCCGGTGTACGAATACAAGCGGGCATCATCCAGTTCAATAATGCGGGTACAAACGGCATCCAGAAAATAGCGGTCGTGTGTAACCATCAGCAAACTGATTCGGCTGCTTTTCAGGTACCCTTCAAGCCAGGCAATCATATCAAGGTCGAGGTGATTGGTAGGTTCATCCAGTATCAGCAGGTCGGGATTTTGTATGAGTACACGCGCAAGTGCCAGTCGCTTTCGCTGCCCACCACTGAGGGTTGATACCAGCTGCTCGAACTGATGTATATTCAATCGGGTCAAAATTTGTTTCACCCGTGATTCATAATCCCATGCATTCAAGCGTTCCATTTCATCCAGTACATGCTGCAAACGCTGGGGGTCTGTTGTTTCCTGTTCATCGTGTTGTGCAGCCATCAGCAATTCGTATTCGGCAATGGCCTTCAGCATGGAGTCGTTGCTGTTAAACAATGTTTTCCAAACGGTATCGTGTTCAACAAATGAGGGCTCCTGTTGCAAAAAAAGGATGTTGGCATCTTTGTTACGTAACACTGAACCGCTATCAGGATCATCGGTGCCTGCCAGCAAATTCAGCAAGGTAGTTTTGCCTGCCCCATTGCGGGCTACCAGCGCAACTTTATCGCCCTCACCTATATGCAAACTGATATCGTCAAACAAAATACGTTCACCGTAATGCTTAGAAATGTGTTCGGCCTGTAAATAATACACGCGGCAAATGTGCATTAAATACTGCTGTATGCAGCAAAATAATTTTACCCCGACCTCTAATAGTGTATACTTGCAAGGTGAATCTGCTGTCATTGTTGCTGTTGCCTTTTACTGTGCTGTACGGCCTGGGCATTGCCTTACGAAACGGCCTGTACCGCTACGGGCTTTTCAAGCGAAGCCGGTATGATTTTCCGGTGGTGTGTGTTGGAAACCTACGTGCAGGTGGTACAGGAAAAACACCCCATATACACTGGCTTATTGAACACCTGAAGCACGAGCAAAAACTGGCGTTGCTTAGCCGCGGTTACGGCCGCACTACACATGGGTATCTGGCTGCCGATCGTTCAGCCAATGCGCAAATCATAGGCGATGAGCCTGCTCAGTTGATGCATGCATTTCCAGATGTGCCTATTGCGGTAAGCGAAAACCGTGTGTTTGCCATTCCTTCCATCCTCACCGATTTTCCCGACACAACATGTATACTGATGGATGACGGGTATCAGCACCTGGCTTTGCAGGCGGGACTCTATATTTTGCTAACCGAATACACTAAGCCATTTACACGCGACCTATTGTTGCCTTCAGGCAGACTGCGTGAATTTAGGGCGGGCTACAAACGTGCCGATGTGCTGATTGTAACCAAATGTCCGGAAGATATTACAGCAACCCACATGCAGCAGATGCGCGATGAACTAAAACCCCTTGCACATCAGCAACTGTATTTTACCACACAGCACTATGAATCGATGACAACCCTGGGCGGACAAGAGGTAACGTTGCCTGCTGATTCGGTGGTGCTGGCCATTTCATCCATAGCACAGCCCTCCTACTTTATAGAAGAACTGAAAAAACGCCATACGGTAGCACATCATTTTAATTATGCCGATCATTATGCCTTTACCGAAAAAGATGTGCGCATATGGAAAGACTGGCTTCAGTCGCTACAGGGCAAAAATGCTACACTGGTATGCACCGAAAAAGATGCGGTAAAAATCAGGTTGCTATGCGGCAACGATCCTCAGTTTGCGGTATTGCCGGTTCGTGTAAAATTCATACGTGATGAACATGTTTTTCTCAATCGGGTAAAGGAATACATCGCTTCTGAACAGGCCGCGATGGCGTGAATGCAACTGTTGGTTCAATATTATTATCTTTGAAGCAGATGTTACTCCGACTATTCGCTGCACTTTTACTTTCCGCACAGGTATATGTAGCTCATGCACAAATGAACATGACGTTGCTGGCTAAATGGAATAATCCAAACCTGCCCAAGGTAGACGGGGATCAGATATGGAACGACCTTATTGGCTGGCACGATACTGTGAACAACCGCGAATACATCATTACCGGAACTGGCGATTCCATTTACTTTTTTGACATTACTAACCCGTCCAATCCCGTTTTGTGTGATGTAGAAAAAGGACGTGCCACCGGTGCGGTGAACCGTGATTTTGAAACGTACAGTCACTATGTATATACCGTCAGTGACAGAAGCACCACACCCGGTTCGCTGCAAATTTTTGACATGCAGTATTTGCCCGATTCGGTTAGCAAAGTTTACGACAACGACACTTTCAGTATAAATACACACACCCTATTTATTGAGCCCTCACGGGCACGGATGTATTTATGCGGCAATGCACATAAGCCTGCCGGGATGCGAAGCATGGCAATCTTCTCGTTGGCCAATCCGTTAAGTCCGGCTTACCTGGGCGAAATACCAAAGTCGGAAGGATGCGCTTACACCCATGAAATGTATGCCCGAAACGATACGGCATTTCTGTCGTGCGGTTACGAAGGCTTGTATATTTACGATGTTCGAAATGCAGCTGCACCGGTTCAGCTTGGAAGCATACTGCCGCCCTATCCGCAAAACGGATACAACCACAGCAGTTGGTTAGACAGTAGCGGAAAATTTTTATTATTTACCGATGAGAACCAGGGGTTGGGTATCAAAATGTATGATATTAGCGATATCCGCAACCCTGATTTTATTACCGTATTTAATTCGAACGTAGGCGCACTGCCCCATAATGCATATTGGAAAGGAAGGTTTGCTTACGTATCGTCATACGAAGACGGTGTAGTGGTGTACGACCTGCAAAATCCGAAATCGCTTAAGTTTAAACAGCCCCCGCTTGCGGGTTGGTACGACACCTATACACTCAACCCAACCGGTGTATACAACGGCTTTCACGGTTGCTGGGGAGTGTGGCCTTTTCTTCCTTCGGGCGTAATTGTAGCCAGTGATATGAGCGAAGGCATTTTTATTTTGCAGCCCTCGCCTACCTTACGAGTTGATGAAAATATGGCTACGCTGGTGCATAGCTCGGTTTATCCGAATCCGTTTAGTGCTGTCACACAGCTCACTATTCATAGCCTGACCACACAAGAAGTAACCCTGCGTATTTTTGACCAAACTGCGCGCCTAATTTCTGAACGCGTGGTGGAACTTGGGCAAGGTGGCACGCAAATTGAGTTGAGCGAATTAATTCCATTCCCATCGGGATTGTATCATATTCGACTAGAAAATAACCGGCAACGCATTTACCATCATGTCATCAAAAACTAAATTTCTTCTTACAGCTGTAATGCTGACGCTCACATCAGCACTTTACGCACAACGTGCCTACCAGATGCGCCTGCTCGGGAACTGGAACGATACAGCACTCGCTAAAAATCCGAATATGGAAGGTCAGGTATGGAATGAGCTGACCGGCTGGACTGATACAGCAAGCGGTAAAGAATACATCATCATGGGCAGCATCGATTCTGTTTACTTTTTCGATGTTAGCAATCCGCAGCAAATACGGTTGTGCGATGCAGAATCAGGACTTAATCGTGCCATCAACCGAGATGTAGAAGTGTATAGTCATTATGTGTACTGCGTAAGCGACAACGCACCTGCAGGAAAGCTGCAAATATTTGACCTGAGTTACCTGCCCGACTCCGTGCACAAGGTGTATGAGAGTGCCGAGTTTGGCTACAATACACACAGCCTTTTTATCAATAAAGAAAGCAAACGCCTGTACATGTGCATTAACCGACTGGGCACAAAAATTATCGGGATGGATATACTTTCCATTGATACCCCCGACAAGCCAAGTTATCTTGGAACACTGCAAACATCGCCATCGGCATGCCAGCGCGTACACGAAGTATTTGTAAAAAATGACACTGCATACTGTTCATGCGAATACAAAGGATTGTTTGTATACGATCTAACCGATTTATCGCAGCAGAAACTGCTGGGCGGTATTGTTCCACCATATCCATACAATGGATACAACCATACCAACTGGGTGGACAGCAGCAATCAGTTTATTGCATTTACCGATGAGCTTCCTCAGGGGCAGCCGCTCAAAGTGTATCGTATTCGTGATTTAAACGACATGACATATCTGACACATTTCAATACAAATCCGGGAGCTACACCGCATAATTTATTTTGGGTGGGCACCACATTGTATGTAAGCTGGTACCATGACGGAGTGTATATGCTGGATATGACAAACCCGCGCTTGCCCAAGATAAAAGGTTTCTACGATACCTATCCACAAAATGCAATCGGTAACTACAGCGGGTTTAAAGGCTGTTGGGGCGTGTATCCGTATTTGCCATCGGGCCATATTGCTGCAAGCGACATGACCAACGGGCTGTTTATACTGACTTACGATACCACTGTAAAACTATCGGCACCTAATTGGCTAGTAAAGCCCGAAGATATAGAGGTATCTCCGAACCCATTTGATACATACGTGGATTTACATATTCACACTTACACGAATGAACCTGTACATGTAAAGCTTACCGATATACAAGGAAGGACGCTTCATACAACATCCATCATGATTACCTCGGAAACACAGCGTGTGCAGTTTCCTGAAGAGTTGCGGGCGGGGATATATGTATTGCACATAAGCAACAGCGAAGGAACAATCACTAAAAAAATGGTCAGACGCTAATGCATCATTCGCTGCGAATAGTGATAGCATTGTGTTGTATGTTGCCCTGTTCACTTTGGGCACAGCAAAAACCTGCACAGCAGCTTACACGATTTTTTAGTGAGCAGGACATTGACCGCAACTCAGGCTATACCCCGCTCGACAGTTCCATTGATCACCTTGAAATTTTTCATCCGGGTTTTAGGCAGCATGTATTTCAAGACTTGGGAAATATTGGAACAGCATCCCAGTCGCTACGTTTCGGATTAACACGTCAAACCGGTTTCAGTTATGCAGCCAATCCGTTTGAGATGTATTTTTTATCGCCCTTGCGAACGCAGTACATCAATACCAAATCCCCTTACAGCGATATATTTTACGCACAGGGAAGCAACGAACTGCTGTTGCTTAAACTTAAGCATGCACAAAATATAAATCCGAGGTGGAATATCGGTATCGATTTTAACAGAACCACTTCGCAGGGATTTCAATTAAAGCAAATAACCAGCCTGTACAATTATCAGTTCTTTACTTCATATACCAGCAAAAACCTACGCTATATTATGCTGGCATCGGCTACATGGAACCGTGGAGTAACCGAAGAGAACGGTGGCATACTCAGCGACTCGGTGTATGAATCGCTAACAGGCGCCAGCAAAATAGTGAATACACGCATTGAAGGTACATCATCAACCGGAGCTCAAACACGTTTTAAAAGCCGCGATGCATACCTTAAAAATTATTATCGCTTTGGGCGCGCTTACACGGACATAAATGAAAAAGATACCATTTACCGCTTTTCTCCTACCCTTCAGCTATCACATACACTTCATGCACATGAAATCAGTTATATATTCGAAAATTCAGGCACTGTGCTCGATTCGGCCTTGTTGCCGAACCGCTTTTACGATACAGGCAATTCAACATTCGACTCGGCCTATTTCAGTAAATTGAGCAATACCATTCATGCCAATTGGTTAAGCAGTACGACTACCCTCTTTAAAGATACCGGCAATTTGCGGCTGTATGCGCTGGCTACACACGAGCTGGTGCAGGTAGCACAACCTGTTTTTATTCGCAGGTTTGATAATGTATTGGCAGAAGCAGGTGCTGAATTTTACAGCCTCTCCTTACACAAACCTTTGCTTGCGGTACGTATCAATTCAGTGCTGAGCGGATACAATGCCGGTGATTATATGCTGCATGCCGAAGGGCGATTGGCGAATCGGTTACTGGAAAGTTCGGTACGCATACACATGCAACAATTTCGCCCCGACTTTATGATGCAGCTATTCAAATCCAATGCCTTCATCTGGAACAACGACTTTGATGCCACCACGGTGATACAAACAGGTATAAGTGTATCTACACGTACATGGCGAAATAATTTTCACCTACATTTCGACAGGTATGCACTAACCAATTGGGTGTATTACGATACTGATGTAAAACCCAAGCAGCTAGCTGCTACCGTTGCTGTAAATGTTTTGCAGTTGAGTAAAACCATTCAACTGTGGCGCTTTCATCTAGAACATTACGCCTATTTGCAGCAATCGAATTCAAGTAGTATTCGTTTGCCTGAATTTGCTGCTTTATTCCGTTACAGTTACCGAGCTAAATTTTTTGGCATGACCAAATTTCAGTTGGGCTTTGATATTTTTTACCGCACTGCATACTTGGCGCAGGGCTATAACCCGGCTACACGTATGTTTCATTTACAAAATGAAGTGCGTGTTGGCAACTATCCGCTTATCGACCCATTCATCGCAGCACAGATTAAACGTGCGAATATTTTTGTGAAGTACGAACACGCGAATGAAAATTTTTTGTTCCGCACAGGCCAATACTTTACTCCACACTATCCGGTATCGCAGGCATCTTTCCGATTTGGAATAAGATGGCGCTTTTATGATTAGTTTACTTTAATGGCTTTGTACCTGCGTATGAACTCTCGGCCATCTTCTACATACTTTACTTCTACTACGTAGAGGCCTGCTTCGAAGTCTTCGCCAAAACTGATGACGTTAAACGGATCCTGCTGGAATTTTTCGTACACAACTTTTCCATTGATATTGAATACCGTAAAGTCAAATCGTGCATTGATTTGTGTAGTTACAATTTTTAAGTTGAGGGTATAATTGCTCGGGTTAGGATACAGCACTGCATCATAGGTCATGTTATCGGTAATAAGTTCATCGTTTGACTGACCTCCGCAACGCATATCGCAATGGCCTATTCGTCCACCAAGCGCAATGCGGCTAGCCACTTCTGAAATGGGCACACTTACCGAGAAGCTGTCGCTCATGTTTTTAAGCGGCTTCATACATACTACTACCTGCTTCTCTCCTAAATTAAATTCAGGACGAGGATCACGAACATCCAATACGCACACTTCAACCGATGCAGAATTTATACATCCGTACACATTTTTTACAATCGCTTTAATTTTATGAATACCAGAGGTAACAGGAACATACGTTGGGGTTGAATCGGTAATATTTAGTATGCCTTCTCCTTCCCATAGGTACCTCAGCGGACGCTCATCGGTAGTAGTTATACCCAGTTTCATAGTCTGTGGTCCATAGCCCAAGTACATCTGGTTCGGGTTAGGCAATACATCCGGTATACCTATTACAGGTCCGTTTTTATCAATTTCGGCAAATGGACTGAAGTTTGGTATAGTGCCGATTACATTGATAGTTGCCGTACACGTTGAAACTAATCCGTGTACATCTGTTACCGTTAATTTCACCGAGTTGTTGCCTATGTTGGCACATGAAAACGAATCGCGATCGATGGTGTAAGATGCAATGCCGGTTTCATCCGTTGATCCGTCATTTACCATATCGGCTGATATATATGCCCAGCCATTTACCAATACGACATCAAATGATTTGCAGCGTGCTACGGGTGGATTACGTTCTTCGATGAATACGTTAAACGTATCGGTAGACAGGTTGCCGTTTTTGTCGCGAACAAACAGCACCACTATATTATTTCCAAGATTGCTAATGGTAAATGTTGTTTCAGATAGCCACATGCTGTCAATTCCACATGCATCTGAAGAACCGTTATCCGCATCAGGCACAGTAATTGTTTTCGAATTATCGGGCAGTACGAGTATGTAGGATAAATTCTTAGCTCGGGCTACAGGTTTAATCGTATCGAGAACCTCTATGGTAAACGGCTGCTCTATGAAATTGCCATTCACATCGGTCACTCTGAAGTTGACCGTATTCATTCCCACATCGCTACAGGTAAATACAGAATCGGACAAGGATATGTTCACAGTTCCACACGCATCGTTGCTGCCGTTATCAATAAACGATGCAGGTACAGTTACTGTTCCTGAAGCGTTGAGGTAAGTCACTACATTTCTGCCAAGCAGTATAGGCCTTACGGTATCAATAACATGAACACGTGCTATGGCACTGCCGATATTTCTATTGTTATCCCTTGCAAATAAACGAATGATATTTGTACCCACATGGCTGCAATTGAAATCTGATTGTGATAGATACAAGCTGTCAATACCACATGCATCGGTAGAGGCACTATCTAGTTGTTGCGGAGTTATAGAAGCAACCCCTGATGCACTCAGATAAAGCACCATTTGACGTGTACGCACAACAGGGCTTACCGTATCACGAACAGTTACCTGCTGTATGCAACTTCCGGTATTGCCCGACAAATCGGTAGCAACCCATGTTACTGAAGTAGTTCCCAATGCATAGAAATTGTTAGCCGGTGCATTGCTGCTAAACAGTACGCTGCAATTGTCAATATTTAATACAGGAGGTGTTGGCAATACAAATATTCGTCCGCATGTATCGCCAGTTGTATAAATGGTTTGTGCCGGAGGACAAATCGGTTTAGGACTTATCGTGTCGCGCACTATTATCGTGGCTGAGTCGCTGGCACTGTTGCGGCTCTTATCAAATACGGTAACAAATACGCGGTTATTTCCTATATCGTTGCACGTAAATACGGAACGGTTAATAGCTATGGAGTCAATTTCGCAATTATCAACAGATGCCTGATTGAACTGAGCACCCGTAACAGTTACGTTTCCTGCGGTATTCAGATAAGCTGTAACGGTTACCAGCGATGGACGTGGTGCAATCGTATCGAGCACCCGAATAAAGGCAGCAGCTGAATCGCTGTTTCCGGACGAATCAATTACGCTAAGCACTACCCTGTTTATTCCTACATCTGAACAGCTAAACACAGTTTTGTTCAGGCTACGTTGCGCCACACCACAATTATCAGACGATGCACTGTCGAGCATAGCCGGAGTAACCGTTGCCTGGCCTGCACCGTTAACGTATGTTGTAATTAATTGTTTAGGTCTGGCTTTTGGTCTTATTGTGTCCAAGATATGAACTACAGTTTGAGCCTGAGTCTTATTTCCGGATTGGTCTGTTAGTGTAGCAATAACAGTTTGTGCTCCCTTATCACCACAACCGAACTGCGTACGGTTCAGAACCACTGATGCCAGTGTACAATTGTCGCGTGAAGCGCTATCGACCTGTGAAGCAGTTACCTGAGCACTACCTGCTGCATTCAAATAAACGGCAACAGGTCGCAGCACAGCAACAGGAGCGGTGGTGTCAACAATACGGATAGTTGCCGTAGCCACACTTACATTTCCATTCACATCGGTTACCCTAAAGTTGGCTGTCGCAAAGCCAAGTTGAGCGCAACTGAAAGTATCGGGTTGCAGAGCAAATGAGGCTATTCCGCATTTATCGGATGAAGCACTGTCAACAGATGCCGCATTCACCGTTACTTTTCCATTTGATTGCAGGTATGCAGTAAACAGGCGAGGCAACGCGCGCGGTAATATCGTATCACGAATTAGAACAGTTGCGGTATCGTAGGCCACATTGCCATTTAAATCCGTTACCTTAAGCACAATTGAATTAAGTCCCGTGTTGGCGCATGTGAACGAATCCGGTATCGCCCTGAAAGATGCTATTCCGCACACATCAGCTGATCCACTGTCCAGTTCATTACCCGATATTTTAACAAATCCGCTGCTGTTCAGTGCACGTACCAGCGGCCTGGCTGACGCCAAAGGTTTAATGGTATCACGAACCTGCACCGTAGTAACTGCTGAATCTTTATTTCCGTATACATCGGTAATGATTAAGGTAACCGTATTGTTGCCCACAGCAACACAGGTAAACGTTGCAGGTTTAACTTCACGTGTAGCAATCGAACAGTTATCGGATGATGACGAATCTACCTGGGCTGCATTAACCGAAGCAACTCCTGATGAATTCAAATAAACAACCGTGGTGCGGGTACGAACAACCGGCTTTAAAGTATCCTGTACACGAACAAATGCCGATACAGAACGTATGTTACCAGATTGGTCGGTTAGTGAAACAGTCACCGGATTTATGCCCACAGCACTGCACGTAAATGAATCGGGTGTTACTGTAAATGCTTGTATGCTGCAATTATCAAATGATGCACTGTCAAAAATATTGCCGCTAAATCGGGCGATACCATTCGAGTTCAGATAAACGGTTGGTGTTCTCAACTGTGCAACAGGCCTAACGGTATCCAAAACGGTTACCTGTACAGGGCTTTGTGAGGTATTTCCACTGCTGTCGGATACAGAATAGGTAATTAGATTTACACCCAGATTTGTACAGTTAAAGCTTGCTTTACTTAGCGTCCTATTTCCAATTGAACAGTTGTCTGTAGAACCGCTGTCAACACTATTTGTAGTCAGAATACCTACACCTGTTGCATTCAGGTATACTGTAGCAGGTCTGGTACGAATAACCGGTTTGATTGTGTCAGCTACAAAAACCTGTGCAGTTGCGCTGCCTATATTGCCTTTTCTGTCGCGTGCAAACAGTCTGGCTGTATTTATGCCACGTGAAGAGCAGCTAAAGCTTTGAGGCACCACCCAAATGGAATCAACTCCGCATGGATCGGTCGTATTGCTGTCAACCTGAGCCGGTGAAAGCGTGGCCAGTCCGTTCGCATTCAGATAAACTGTAGCAGGTCGTGTACTTATAATCGGCTTGATGGTATCCAGAATATGAACTACTGCCGTATCGTACGATGTATTTCCACTTTGGTCAGAAACCGATAGTACAACAATTTGCATACCTGTGCTATTGCAACCAAATATTGCCGGATTAGCGGTACGGGTAGCAATAGTACAATTATCAGTTGATGCACTATCCAGCATGGCACCGGTCACGGAAGCAGTTCCTGACAAATTCAGGTACACACTTATGTCTTTTGCACGAGCTGTGGGTTTTATCGTATCCACTACGGTAACTTGCGTGGCCGCACTTCTGCTGTTGCCACTTTGGTCAGTAAGCGTTAATGTAGCCGATGTTATACCCAATTGCATACAGGTAAGCGTATCGGGACTAATAGTGCGCGAAGCAATCGAGCAGTTATCTGTAGAGGCACTGTCAGCAACAAGCGCTGATAACGAAGCTCTGCCTTGGCCGTTCAGATAAACAGTTACAGGTCGTGTTATAGGTTTAGGCCCAATGGTATCCAGTACAAGAACTTGCCCGATTTTAGATGAACTGTTTCCATTTACATCTGTCACGGTAAGTGTGTAATTGCGTAGTCCTAATTCATTGCAGGTGAATGTTGCAGGAGAAACTACTCGCTGCTGTATTCCGCATGCATCTGTAGTTGAACTATCGGCTGCCGAAGTTGAAAGTGTGGCAACACCTGAAGCATTTAAATAAAGTGTCGGGCTAGAAGTGCGCACAACCGGAGAAACCGTATCGCGTATCTGAACCCATGCAGTAGCTGTGCTGAAATTTCCGAACACATCGGTCACTTTCAACACCACCTGATTTAATCCAACCGATGAACAGGTAAATGTATCTTTATCGATTTCCCGTATTATAGACGTACAGTTATCAAACGATGCGCTATCGAACATAGCAGCATTTACCCTAACAAATCCTGAACTGTTCAGGTAAGCAACAGCATTTCGTGGCAATACAGTAGGACCTATGGTATCAATCAGCTGAAGACCTGCTGAAATTGTAATCGCATTGTTACTGCTATCCATAATAGTTACCTGTACAGTGTTGAATCCTAACTTCGAGCAATCCAGTGTATCAGGATTTACAGAGAACGATTTGATGCCACAATTATCTGTTGATGCACTGTCAAACATCCATCCGTTTAATACAGCGAACCCATTTGGAGTGAGGTATGCAGTACGATTGGCCAGTATGGCACGTGGTGCAACCGTATCTAAAACCACGACATTGGCAACACCGGTTTTTGTATTCCCGCTTGAGTCGCGCACGGTAAGCAGTACTAGATTATTGCCCTTATCTGAACAGCTGAATACAGATTTGCTGACTAACAGATTAACTCCACTGCAATTATCGGTGCTCGCGCTGTCAATCATGGAAGGTGTTAACATAGCTACTCCGGAATTACTTAAATAAATCGTTGCATTTCGGGTAATTACACGTGGTGAAATAGTATCAAGTACGGTAACAAGAACCGATTTCTGAGATACGTTTCCTGAACTATCGTCTACCGTAAATACGACTGAGTTGACTCCGACATGCGAACAGTCAAATAAGGTTTGTGACAGTATTCGATTGCGTATGGCACAATTATCTGAGGTACCGCTATCTACAGTATTAACGCTAAGGGTTGCCTGTCCTGTTGAGTTGAGATAAACTGTCACAGAACGTGATTGAATTCGCGGACGAATAGTATCAAGAACAGTTACTGTACTTGTCACTACTGTGGTATTGAACCATTTGTCCGTTACAGTGTAGGTAACAGTATTGGGTCCGCGGTTGCTACAGGTGAGCATGGTTGGACTAACCGTTGCACTTAGCACATTGCAGTAGTCCAGTGTACCATTATCTACCATTTGCGGAGTAACAGCAACAAATCCATTTGCATTCAGATAAATAGTTGTGTCTTTAGCACGTGCAATCGGTGCAATCGTATCATTGACCACTACTATACAGGTGTCGGTAGATATATTGCCATCAAAATCCTCTACTGTCAATGTCACCACATTAGCACCGAGCATTGAACAGGTAAACAGATTGGGTGTAACAGTCATAGTTTTAATACCGCAATTATCCGAAGAGCCTGAATTAACAGATGTGGGTGTTATGGTAGCTCTCCCGGTAGTGTCAACATAAATCGTAATTCCGGATGCCAGCGCTACAGGTTTTATCGTATCGCGTACGGTTACCGTTGCCGATGCACTGCTAAAGTTACCGCTACGATCGAGTGTAGTCAGGTTGACAGAATTAGTTCCTAGCTTAGAGCAATTGAATGTATTCGGTATAACATACATGCTGTCTATCGCACAATTATCTGTCGAACCGTTGTTTACTTGTGCAGGAACAATGCTTACTGTACCTGATGAATTTAAGTACGCAGTAATGTTGCGGGTAACTGTGGATGGTTTCAGTGTATCCAGAACGGTAACTGTAGCAGTTGCACTACTGGAATTTCCGTTTCGGTCGAATGAGGTAAGTGTTACTGTATTGTTGCCCAGGTTTGAGCAACTAAATGAATTAGGAACTACACGCATGCTGTCTATTGAACAGTTATCGTTCGAGCCATTATTTACTTGCGCTGGTGTAATGGTGACATTACCCGATGAATTTACATAAACAGTGATATTACGTGCGGTAGTTACAGGACGTATCGTATCCAGTACTGTTACCAATGCAGGTGCTGAATTGAAGTTTCCGCTTCTATCGAAAGTTGTAAGTTGTACAATATTATAACCCACATTCAAACAATTGAATGTATTTGGAACAACGCGCATGCTATCTATAGCACAATTATCGGTAGAGCCATTGTTTACCTGTGCTGGTGTAATACTCGCTGTGCCCGATGCACTTAAATACACAACTATATTGCGGACTGTTGTTACAGGACTAATCGTATCAAGCACGGTAACTGTTGCGGTAGCACTGCTTGTGTTACCACTGCGGTCGAATGTGGTTAGGGTGACTGTATTGTTACCCAGATTTGTGCAATTGAACGTATTTGGAACTACTCGTATGCTGTCTATTGCGCAGTTATCGTTCGAACCATTATTTACTTGTGCAGGTGTGATGCTTACCGTGCCCGATGAGTTTACATAAACAGTAACGTTGCGGGTAAGCGTATTTGGTTTCAATGTATCCAGCACAGTAACTATTGCTGTTGCGCTGGTGAAGTTTCCGCTACGGTCGAGTGTAGTTAATGTGACGATGTTGTTGCCCAGATTTGTGCAATTGAACGTATTTGGAACTACTCGCATGCTGTCTACCGCACAGTTATCGGTTGAGCCATTGTTTACTTGTGCAGGTGTGATGCTGACTGTACCCAATGCATTTACATATACAGTAATGTTGCGCGTAACCGTATTTGGTTTCAGCGTATCTAGAACAGTTACGGTCGCAGTTGCGCTGTTGAAATTACCGCTGCTGTC
>JBKCPL010000035.1:0-16973 GCA_046309355.1 Bacteroidota bacterium | reverse complement strand
GATAGAATCCTTATTCCATTTTGCCAGCGTTTCTTCAGGCGATTTACTAAAGCCAAAGTCATACGCTCGGGTAAAAAATTGTTCGCCTCCATCAATTCTGCGTGCAGCTAACAATTCTTGTGTACGAATTACGCCCAGCTCAATACCTTGCTCGGGGCCAATCAAGTTTTGTCCGCCATCACCGCGCGTGATGCTTAAATATCCGGTACGCAAACATTTTTCGTTGGCCAAGTAGGCAATCAACCGGGTATTTTCATCATCTGGATGAGCAGCAATGTACAGCACCGAACCTACTGTGTTTAACTTTTTAAGTTGCAATAAGATTTCACTTGATGTGTAGGAGCGGGGAGGTTGGGCGTAAATACTACATGCCAATATGCCTGTGAATAGAATGGAAAAAAATATCCGGTTTTTCATGAGTTGAATATAGGTGTGCTAATTACGTAAATACCAGATAAAATATTCCTATTTTCGGAACGCAATTCTAAAGCTATGAAAAAACAACTCAGTTTACTCATTTTACTTTTGACAATAGTTTCACTTAATGCACAGAATATACCGCCCCTAGGTGCACGCTGGTGTTATTGGAAATTGCACCAAACGGGCAATCCTTATTTGTCAGTATCGGTTAGAATAGAAGCAGAGAAAGACACCACTATAGGAAGTGATGTGTATCGAAAACTTAATGCCTATTCTGTAGATAAATTAGGAAATGAAGCATATCTGACCACGTATCTGCTGCATGACAGTTCGGGTTATGTTTATTACATACGCAACAATGAGCGTGGATTGCTATTTAATTTTAATGCTCAGTTAAATGACTCGGTTGAAGTGAGTATTTACAGTGACACATCCAGTCCAATGATAAAACAAAAGGTTAAAGTAACAGGAATAAATACCGACACGTTAGGGCTGAAAACATTTACACTAAATAACACTGGCTTTGGTATAACTCAACGAATCATCAATAGGGTGTATGTAGGTGATTTTTTGCCTTTGCAGGTGCTGCTTGCGTTAGATGGTTCATCCATTTTGCGAACTTATACGGATGGAACTATCACTACAGGAGATACTACACAACCTTGCGCAGTTTCTTCCTATATCTCTTTTTTTGGAACCACCGCCCAATGGTATTATTCATTGTGGAGAGCCGACTCACTGCAAGCAGGGTATTTTTACAGAGTACTCGCACAGGGAGACACCACACTGTCAGGTAAAATATGTAAGGTAGTAAAGGTGTTTGACAGCTACGGGCAGCCTGTATCCGGAGCACATTTTTACATGTATGAGCAGGCAAAAAAGGTATATATATGGAAAGACAATCAATTCAAACTTCTATATAATTATGATGCACAAATCGGTGATACGATAACGGCTGCCGTCATTTACCATCCTGCGTTGCGTACTTTTGAAATACACACTAATCCGGGTATTTCAGAAGTACGGTATATTATAAAAAATAAAAGAATGGTGGATTACAGAATACATTGGGATATAGAGTATATAGACAGTGGATGGAGATTTTCTGAATCCATTGTAGAAGGCATAGGATCGATGGTTGGTTTTTTTGGAGGTTCGTATACGTCAGCCTCTACAGGTTTAGCTGGTAGTTTGCGGTGTTATTTTAACGGCACGCATGGGGTAAATTATGGAAACGCTTCGCAATGCGATAAAATTCTTTCGGTAAACGAGTTGGTTTCTCAACAACCCATTCAGTTGTATCCTAACCCAACTCATGACATTATCCGGTTACCAGAAAGCTTATCCGGCCAGGAATATGAAGTTTATACTACGTTTGGAAAAATACTTTTAACCGGACGAGTAAGCGAATCGGCTACCGTTTCGCTTAGCGAATTACCACTTGGTACATATTTTATTCGATTACCACAAACGCAACAATTCGCAGTGGTGGTAAAAGAGTGAAGATAAATATTATTATGACTTGATACGAGTATTGTTGTAATTACATATTCTTCTATATTCGTATAAAAACTAAACAATATGCAATTGGAAAGTAAACAAGTTGGAGATAATATTAGAATTATTAGAACAATAAAAGGATATTCCCAAGAAGGGCTCGCTAATAAAATTGGTAAGAGTCAAGCTTGGTTGATGAAGGTTGAAAAAGGAGAAATTGAGCTATCACTACAAAGTATTAATGAATTGGCTAATGAGTTAGATGTTACACCGCATCAATTGTTATTTACGATGCCAGGTCAGATTTTTAATAGCTGTAATCAAAGTGGTAACTACAATACTATTTACAATGCTGATGATGACTTAAAACAGCTAATAAAAGACTTATGTGTTCTAATCAAAAATAAACTATAGTAATAAAATACATACTCAAAGTATTTAAATTATTTTCAATATCAAATTATTGTTTTTCATAATTGTATTTCAACTAACACAAACTAATTATGAACAAAACAAATTTTTTTAAAATCGCATTTCTAGGAATTGCGATTTTTACTTCTTTCGAATTATTTGCCAAGTGGCCAATCGTAAGCAGACATACCTCGAAAGGTGGATTCTTTGGTTATGATGAAGTAGATTGGCATATTGTGAATGTAGAAGGAGTTAATGATGGAATATATTTTAAGGGAGCTGTAGTTAAGTGTAGCAATCCTGGTTTTCATCGGTGTCCAAAATCGACAGTAGGTCATATAGTAGGTACTGATTTGGATCCAATTGATGAACAGAAAGCTGAAGATTTAATTAATTATGCGCTACAAAAAATTGAAGATGGCGTTTTCACAGGTTCACATTCAATCACTGTATACAATGTTAATAGTAATCAAACACGCATCTACTACGTTGATTGGAGCGCAAATGACGCACAGGCATTAAATTCGACAATTATTGTATCGAGGGAAGATTTATAAATTTATTAAAGCCATTGTTTGAGAAAACAATGGCTTTTTTTATAATATGCGAAAAATAATTTTATTATTCAATCTTTTAATTTCTCAAGTGCTTTGCGCACAAGGCACTTTTAAAAAATTATCAGACTCATATAAGTTCGATACTCTATTACAGCTACATTTGAATGTAGAAATTGACAAAACAGACGAAATAATTCCGTTTTTTGACCAGAATTACCTTTATGCTGCATCATTTTCTCAAAACAATGAGAAAATGGTATTTAGCATTGAAAAGATTAACTTACTAAATTTTAAATACGATGTTTATGAATTTCAGATATCCTCAAAATTAGGGAAACACATCTATACAAATAAACTATCTTCTATCGATGTTAAGGATGACACATTTTATGTTCATTTACGGGATATACTACTTATATTTCATATTACTAAAAGAAATAATTTAGAGTTGCTAAATACTATAAAACTTGACGAAGTGTATGCGAAAGTGTCAAGAGTCAAATATAAAAGTCCTAATAAATTGTATTTCGGCACTTATTATAATTATGAAACATTTGGTAAAATCAAAAATTATGCATGGGGTATTTTTGATATAACAACAGGTAAGGCAGACACAATCATATACCCATTTTTTAACGGTATTGAGTTCTCTCATATGCAAAAAAACAGATGGATGGATTTTAGAGGTACATATGTGCTGAATACGCAGACATTAAGATACGAATTTGATGTTATTAATGGGTTTCATTCAAGCAAGATATTGCGCAATCATCCTGATTGGAAAGAAATGCCTGAAAATGATTTAGCGGATATTAGGCGAAAAATTAGACCGACAAGAGCAAAGGATCTAATTGACCTATTAGTACCTTATCATAACGGAGGTGTTTCTAGAGTTGTAGGCGGATATTTTATAAACGACACCAGTTTGATGATAGCATACAGTATACCTGATTCGACAAAAGAAGATTTTCTAAAGAATGAATATTTTATTGACATTTGGATAAAAGCAGATAGTAATTGGGTTTTACATTTGACTGATTTGTCAGATAATAGTATTCAAAGAACATCAAATGACTTTATTACAAAAGATGATATCCCCATACTGCATTGGTTACGACCTTTTGCTATTTGTAATAGATACTTATGTGTCATTAAAAATGAAACACCAATATTGCCGTATAATGATACCTTATCTAACATTACAACTAAGCAAAAACAGTATTTACTTAAATCAGAGCCTAAGCCATATTTATTCATATACAAACAACTGTGAAAAAATATTTAAGTATCATTATTTTGTGTTTACTCAATTCGTTTGTATTCGGCCAAGAAGTTGAGTCAATTGGTGGTGATAAAATTAATCTTGATACATTTTCAGTTCCACCCTCGATTATAGTATTAGTTAATAGATTTAATTGTATTGGTTGCTTGGAGAATTTATTAAAACACTTAGGTAAGGCTAAATTTAAAAACAAATACGTACTGGTAACAAATGAAGGTGATACTTCAGCTTCGGGTATTTACTATCGTAGAGTATTTTCGTCTAGATTTAAACGTGAATATAAAAAGGAGGTATATTACAGTAATAAATTATGTGAAGGTATCGATTACACACCAGCGTTAATTTTGATAAATAATGAACTTGGGACCCAGCATAAAATTTATTATGAGCAGATTTTTGATGGCATGAAATTGAAAGATGATATCATAAAACTTATTTCTAAGTATAACTGATAAATGTATATCACTGCTGCACGACTATTTTCTCAATCTCGCTGTAGTTCGCTGAAGTGCACATTAAAAAATAAATTCCCGCAGGCCACTCTTTCCATGTTATCGTTATCGATGGTTCTGCTTGATGATTTTGATAAACGATTTTTCCGGTCACATCAGTAACTATGATGGATTGCATTCATTCTTTCATAAAACTAACTTAACCGCAAAGGCCGCTAGGATTACGACAAGGCCGCAATGCTTGCGAACCAACCCATTATCAAATCATCTAATCGTCTCATTTCCACATTGGCTCATTAACACATCAATCCCAAATCTGGTCGCTCGCTTCTCGTCTCTTAATAAAAAACTTAACCGCAAAGGCCGCAGTGTTTCGAATTTACTCATCATCACATTGCCACATTAACACATCATCACATTTTCACAAACGTCTTCATCACCTGATCGCCTCCTTGTTGAACCTGATAATAATACAGTCCCGTTGCCAAGTGTTCCGTATTTACATTCACTTCAAAAGTTCCGATTGGGTAGGTAGCTTCATTCAGCGTTTCAACCAATTTACCAAACTGATCGAACAGGCGTATACGAACTAAACCACCTGTTGTGGTAAAGGCAATGCGTGTGTATGTTTTGCACGGATTCGGATAGCAATTCACCGCAGCTTTGTCAAGCGCTGAAGTATCGTTTACTCCGGTTGGATTGGTAGATGAAACAAAATTAACCAATGGGAAATCCTTGAGTAGGGTTTGTGTTAATTCCGTATCGCTTACGCCAAACCAGTTTTTGAGAATGGTAGTGTAAATGGAACGGAAATCGTATTGCATGGGTATATTGTCATTTACCGTAGGGCTGGATGGAATGATTGGATTTGTACCGTAAATGCCACCGTTTACTTTGGTGCCGAAAATAAATAATGGAGCTGCTGTACCGTGGTCGGTTCCCAGACTTCCGTTCGATACAATGCGCCTTCCGAATTCAGAGAAGGTCATACCCAATACCCGATCGGCAATGCCGAGCTTTTGTAAATCGTCTTGGAATGCATTTACAGCAACAGATATGCGCGATAACAATGTAGCGTGTGTTCCGGTATCGGTAGCACCGGATACAACCTGTGCTGCGTGGGTGTCAAACCCTCCCAAACTTACCATGTACACTTGGGTTTTCAATCCGCCCGCAATCAGTTGTGCTACAATTTTTAATTGATCGGCCAACGTATTTTGTCCCGCAGTCGGGTATAATGTAGAGAGGTTAGTTGCTTTGGCAGCTGCATTTTTTACCACACCTGAATAAGCCTGTGTTTGTTGTGCTACCAAACGTACAAATGTCAATTCGTGACCGGCAGGTGTAGGTGGTGCGGGATCAACGGTGCCGCTCACAAATTGATAAAACGATGTTGGATCCGTAATGCTCATGCCCAGCGAGTGGGAGTGACCTTGTACTGCTGGTGAAATCATGGCGCCAATTTGTATCGCTGGCGGATCGGGGTAATTCGTATTGGGGTAGCCTTCAGGAAAGTTGGGAAACCTCTGGTCGAGGTAGCGGCCCATCCATCCGGTTTGTAAAAACTGGTTCGAATCGCTTGCCGTTAACCAAATGTCGGTAGCACGGAAATGCGAGAAATCGGGATTGGGATAACCCACACTTTGCACGATGGAAACTTTCCCATTATCATACATACCGCGCAATTCGCTTAGGGCAGGATGAAATCCGGTAGCAGTTGTACCGTTCAGTTTCAAAACCTTTGGTTCAGGTATGATGATGTTGGAACGCACAGCCGATAAATTGCTGTATTGGTCAAGTGGAATTACCGTATTGATGCCATCGTTACCTCCATTAAGCTGTATGAGCACGACAACACGGTCTTCAAATCCCGCTTTGCCTAAAAACTGCACCAGCGGATTGTCGGCAAGGGCTTTAACAGGTATACCATTTATCACAATGGGGGCTAAGCCACCGGCTATACTTTTGCGTAAAAAATCTCTTCTTTTCATGTTGCGCGTGTTTAACTAAGTTGGTATTCAGCTAACCCGAAAATATATTTCATCATGGACTGCAAGCGCGATTCTACCGCAGCTTTTTTCATCGCATCGGCAGGTGCTGCTTTGTAATCGTTCCAAGCATCTGTCCAGTAGTGGTCACTGGTTTGGCCCGAAAGTAAGAAAGCGGTTTTTATACTTGTCTTAGTCGTTTCAGATACCGAAAGCGGATAACAAAGTGTTAAAATATCGTTCAGCAAGGCGTTGGGGTCTGCTGGTGTAGCAAACTGTTCCGCAAAGGCAATCACATTGTATTTGAGCATATGACCGAAACGGTTGTAACCGGTGAACAACAATAAATCATTCGCCTGATTGCGTTTGGGTAATGAGTCAGAATTGATCCACAATTCATAAAACTGCGGACTTTGTCGGTAAGCCGGCCAACCTGCCACATCAGGTGGATCGCCAATATTTTGACCAATTAGTGCAGTGTATTGCTGTGCGTATAAATAATGCGCGTATTGGGTTTGGATATTGGTGGCATTGGGAAATTGTAAATTCATTAGGCGTGCGCTGCCCACCAAAAAATCAACAGGAGACTTGATCACGCATCCACTATTTAGCGGGTCAAAGAAGTGTTCGCTCTTCAGCAGTTTTTCCATCACCTTTTTGATGTCGTAGTTGTTGCTTCTGAAATAATCAGCCAGGGGTTCAATCACATTTAACTCTACCGACTCGTCAATAACATAATACACAAAAAAGCGATACAACTCCCTACAAATGTGCTTGGCCACTTCAGGATGAGAAAAAACCATTGTGAGCAAATCGTTTAACTCATCCATGCCTGCATTGTTTCCCGTTCTGCCTGTAATGACGGTATTGTTGTAAAACGAGGAGAATTGTTTATTGGTGCTATCGTGTTGGTTGGCCTGAAAAAATGAACTTACGCCATTTCGGTTGGTGCGCCATCCCGTGAGCACGCGCGCAGCGGCTCGCACATCTTCTTCGGTGTAATGCGGGTCAATGTCTTTGCCGATGGTAAACAGTTCCTGCAACTCACGGGCGTAATTTTCATCGGGTGCAGTGGCAGTATTTTGATCACCGTTTAAATACACCAGCATGGCGGGGTCAACTGTAATATCACGCACCAGCGTTTTAAAATTACCTAAGCAACTCGCACGCAGCAAAGCATTGTGTTTGTAGGTATAGCGAGAGTCGCGTACTACCATGGTTTCCGTTGCAAGTACATTATGCCAGAACAACGTCATTTTTTCACGAATCGTGCGATCCTGGTTCACCATCAGCATGGTCCACCACGATTTCCAGGAGGCTATGCGCAATCCTTCAAAGTTCGGATTTGCCGGTGCGTTTATCCACGTTTGACCAAGTGGCACATCCGGGTCAGTTAGTTGTGCATTGTTGTAATTATTTACCGGAGGTGAAGGAACCGTAGCTGAAATGTTTAGCAGGTAATCCACGGCATCACTCATGGTCATGGTTTTGAAAAAATCGAGGTCGGCTTTGGTTACACCAAACATGGTTCTGCGTAGCAAATGCAGCACTTGTGTATTTGTCCATGCTCCGGTGTATGTATTTATTCCGGTATTCGTTTTGGCTAAATGCCTCGGAATTTCTTTGTTAGACGGGTCGTTGTATTCATATTCAACTGCATCCGTTTTAGAATCCAGCAATGCCGAAGCCGCAACGCTTAAAAATTTTCTGCGTGAATCTGTACTCATGGCAAGTATGTTTTGTTTGCTACGACTAATTTAACCCAAAAAGGTTGAATGAAAACTTAATTTATTTTATTTTAATGCTTGACTGAGTATGCCGGTTGCATTAAACTTTCAGAAATACCATACTCAACATACCCAGCAGCATTATCCACTTGCACATTCGGCTCAGTGTGCTAAAATCAGTTTTGCGATCGGCTATGTGAATGAAATAAATAAATACGCCCAGCGGTGCCGCTACAAAAAGCAGCATATAAAAAATATACAGCACGGCATTGTAGCTGTGCTCATACGGCATAAATGAGTGACCTAAAAAAATATGTATAAACACCGAAGCAATAAGCACTCCGGTCCATTGCTTCAGCAGCATACGCGTTTGGCGTACGCCCGATTTTATAGGCAACGTTTGTGCCCCGAATGCGGCATCACCTTTCATGTCCTCAACATCTTTTATAATTTCACGCAGCAGGGTAGTGGCAAAGGCAAACCAGGCGTAGGCCCATACCAGGTAGCCCGATACCGAATGGTCGTACATACGCAGAATTAGCAGCACAAAGGCGCTCAACAGCGCAATCAGGATGTTGCCGGTGAGGTAGCTTTTCTTAAAAATAACGGAATAAAACCACAGCACTACGGCACACACAATAATTGAAACAGCTATGTAGCCATCTACATACAAACCGATGGAGAATGCTACCACGTTAAACGTGAGGTGTAAAAACATGGCCCATCTACGGCTGATAGTATGGCCTACGGTTACACATCCGGGTTTGTTTCGGTGATCAATCTGAATATCCAGATAGTCATTGATGATATATCCTGAGGCAGCGGCCAGAAATGTGGCAGTGAGTAACAAGATGAAGCGCATATTCAGCAAGTCTTCGGCCAGCAGATGATCGGTTAGGAAATAATAAGCCAGCGTTTGTGTGGACAGCATCATGGCCAAATTTCCAATACGTATCAGCCGTAAAAATGCGTATAACCTTTGCATCAGGCGTCAATATCAGTCACGCCACCCGATACAATAAACTTCATTATATCGGCCGGATTCCCCGGAAACGGTTTTACCTTGTCGGTATCTACAAAAAATAAATTGCCTGAAAATGCATACGAATGCGGAAAGTATACGCCCACCTTGCCCTGCAGACCCAGTTTGCTCACATCCTTTTGGGTGATAAATCCGGGTTTATGCACTCCGGGAGCCAGCTCTACCAGCACGGCTTCGTTAAATTTGCGCTTGTCGCCTACAAAGGCTTCCATAAAATCTTTTACCGAGGTGTAAATGATTTTGACAAATGGAATGCGAGTCAGTAAATCATCCAGCAGGTTAAGCATGGGTCGCAAAATGATATTGGAACCCAGCCATCCGAGTATGGTTATGGATGCTATAACGATTAAAATTCCGACTGCGGGCACGCCCACATCAAAATACTGATCCAGTTTTTCGGCTATATAGCGTATCACACTTACCGTAATGTAAAACGGCAATACAATAAGCAAGCCTTTTAAAAAGTAATTGAGCAACCGTGAGGTGATAAAGCGGAGTTTCTGTTTCATACCTGTTTATTCAATTTCGAGGTGAAGCTTGTTTCTAAAGTCGGTGAGCAGCGGATTTTTTTCGGTCATGGCTTTAAAGCGGTCTTCGGCCGTAAATGCTTTTTGCACCACGGCTGCTGCATCTATTTTCAGTTGCATTTCCAGTGTGGGTATTTTCAGTTGCTTGCGCAGGTAGGGCATCAGGTTATTGCGGTCTTCTTCTATCAGTTCGGCCTCGTGTGAGCTGCCTATCCGCATTTCTATCCTGTCCGCATCCACCAGGTCTATTTTGGCATCTTTATAAATAACCAGCAATACGCGTGAGCCGCTTTGATCGAGCTGAGCAATATATTCTTCTATCAACTGGCGCACCTTCTCGGCTGTTAACACCGGTCTCACAGTATAGGGTACAGGGTCTTCGGTTTCCATCACCTGCACTACAGGTTGAGGTTCGGTGGCTGGTGCAGACGAACTCAGATTTTGTCGAATTTTATTCAAGGCATCTTTGCGCGCTCCGTTGCCAAACAGCGGGGGAGGCACAACCGGAGGTGGAGTGGGTGATGCGGGAAGTGGTGATGCGGGGGCATTATGTTGCTCAGCTGCCGGCTTGTTCAGTTCCTGCGTTTTTTCAACTGCCGGCTTTTCGGGTGTCGATACTACATCAGGAGTTTTTTTTTTACTATCGGCTGCGGCCGCATTCAGGTCTATAACCGAGTTGATATGAGCCAGCTTCATCAGGTACAACTCCACCAACAAGCGTTGATTTTTGCTGCTGCGCAATTCCTGCTCGCACGTGTTTATCTGATTCAGTCCGTTTAGTAAAAACGATAACGATGTTCTGCCCGATTGTTCCAGAAACCGTTTTTGCACAGCAGGAGCAACCTCCAGCAGGCTCAGTGTATTCGGGTGCTTGCTCACGCTTAGGTTACGCAGGTGCTCATTTAGCCCCGATAAAAAATGCTGAACATCGAATCCGTTGTTTATAATATCGTCAAACAACAATAGCAAGTCGGCTACATTTTTCTGCAGCATCAAATCCACTGCTTTAAAATAGTAATCGTAATCGAGTATGTTCAGGTTTTGTATAACATCCTTGTAGGTGATGTTTTTTCCGGCAAAACTAACAATGCGGTCAAATATGGACAGCGCATCGCGCATAGCTCCATCAGCCTTTTGAGCTATAATGTGCAAGGCTTCTTCTTCGGCCTGTATGCCTTCTTTTTCGCAAATGCTTTTCAGCTGATTTAAGGCATGATCAATTTTTATTCGGTAAAAATCAAATACCTGACAACGCGATAAAATAGTAGGCAATATTTTGTGCCGCTCGGTAGTGGCCAAAATAAATTTGGCATAAGGCGGTGGCTCTTCCAGTGTTTTTAAAAAGGCATTGAAGGCATTGCTGCTTAGCATGTGCACCTCATCAATGATGTATATTTTGTACTTAGCACCCTGCGGGGCATAGCGTACCTGCTCTACCAGTGCACGTATATCGTCTACACTGTTGTTGCTGGCTGCATCCAGTTCATAAATATTAAACGATACGTTGCTGTTAAATGCCTTGCACGAGTCACATTCGTTGCAGGCTTCTATTTCGGGAGTCAGATTCTGACAGTTTATGGTTTTAGCCAGTATGCGCGCACAGGTGGTTTTACCTACACCACGCGGACCGCAAAATAAAAAGGCGTGTGCCAGATGATTGCTGCGAATGGCATTTTTCAGTGTTTTAGTAATATGCTCCTGACCAATCACCGAATCGAAATTGGAAGGTCTGTACTTACGTGCCGATACTACAAAATTTTCCATGCTGCTAAAGTAATCATTTTAGAGGCTACTGAAACTAAATTCACAGGAATATTCTATCGGTTTGAGTCACATGCAATTGCTGTTTGCGTGTTGATAAAGATATAAAAAAACACACCGCCCGCGGCATACGCTATCCAGTCGCTTACATCGGCTGTATACTGTGTATGGAAATGAGGAATAATAAACTCGAACGCTACACCAAAATACACACAAAGCGCCACCACACTCCATTTGCCGTAACAAAAACTGTCGTTATTAACTATCCACGTGCGCTGCATCCACAAGGCAGCTGTTCCTATTATCGGCACTATCAGCACATCATCCAGGTAGCTGCGCAAAAAGGGAGTCGACCAGCCGTAATGCTGCAATGCTGCATGGGCAATGGCAAGCACACACAGCGCGACCAGCGTATAAGGTAATTTTCGCGCTCTCATCCGGGCAAAAGCAATAATATGCATGTAACCAGTGCCACCAGCAAGGTCAGTATCAGCTGACCGCCCTGAACCAATTTTTCAATAAACAGCAGCAGTATATTTCTGTCCGAGCCTTTTAACTTAAACCAATCCATAAAACCGGGCAGTTCATTCATGCGCTTGTGCAGCTCCCAGCGGTTTTTTCTGAATTCAAGGTCAAGTATTTCACCACACGAGCAGCAAAATGCTTTTTTCCCGTCTGTCCAGGTTTCGCAGTGTTCGCATTTTTGAATAGCTCGGGTTTCGGTCATGGGCCTTACCGTGCAAAAATTTCAAGCAATTTATGCTCGCGGTATGCAAAAATAGCTTCTACTTTTTTTTGCACAAACAAGCGGTTAATCAGCGGCTCTAGTATCCATCCGGGCGACAGGTACTCAATGCGGTCAGTCATTTCGGTGGTATTTTCATCTACCGACTTAAAACTGTGTGTGTGGTGCCAGCGCATATACGGACCTTTTATCTGTTCATCAACAAATCGGTGCGGTGGCTCCCAGGTGCTTATGAGCGTTTTCCAGCTAAACGGAATGCCGTTCAGCTTTATGCGGTAATCAATGTAAATGCCCTGCTTCATCTCTATAGGCATGGGTGTAAGTATTTTAAAATGCAACTCGGGAGGGGTTAGTTCGTTCAGGTTTTCGGCTTTGCTGAAAAATGAAAATACCTCGCTCAATGGACGATGAATAATGGTTTTGGTTTCTAAAATATGTGGTTTCATATGCTATATACACACCCGACCCGCGCTTATTGTTTTGCCACTTTTACTGCTACACTGAATTAGCTGCTGTAATCAACACTTTGCAACCGATTCGAATCGTCTGGAAGCAGTCGCAGCACGGTCATATTTGCCAACTCATGCCGCAGCGAATGCCGCCCTTCGGCAAATGCATGCACCAGTTTGTTTATGCCCGTTTTTTCATACAGCGCTATTAGCGGTTCATCCATCTGCGAGTGTGGGTGACGGTAACACACCGCATCGTACATTTCTGAACGTGCAGAAACCAGCTTGTCCAAATCAGCGGTTATCAGGTACGGATAGTCGCATCCCACCACCAGCCAACTTTCTTCGGGCACAGCTTCCTGGGCAGTAAGTAATCCTGTCAACGGACCTGCATCGGCAAATGTCGCACTGTCGATTAGACCTTTATATCCGGGCATTAGCAAAGGAAACTGATGGTCGGCACAGGAAATAAAAACCGACTTGCAGAACCGATTCAACATATCGGCCATATAGGCATATTGAGGTTTATGGTGATACTGAATAAATGCCTTATCGCGACCCATGCGGGTACTTTTTCCACCGCACAAAACCAGTCCCATAGGCTTCTTCGTTTCATCCGTTGTGTCGCCAAAAAAAGAGCGGGGAAGTATTTCAGCCTCCTGAAGTCCATAATGCGAAATGGCCTGCTGAAGCAAGTAATCCCGTATAACCAGCAGCAATTTCGTTTCGCCCGGTTGCTTAAAATAGTCAATGACTTCGTGTATTGCCGGTTCCAGTCCTTTGCTTTCGTCCATTTCCAGCCTACCCACCTCATCGGCTACCGTCCAGGTATAGTTTTTTTGCATACATGCACGCAAAATGCGCTGTGCTGTATCAAATGCATGCACATCAAAAACAAACCGGCCTATGCGTATGCCTTCTGCATCATCCGGTAGTTGAAGCGTATACCGTGTTTGCGTGGAAATGTCGTACAGCATTCGTTTTCCATCTACGTCCGGAGTGAGTATTCCGCCTATATCGGGTTGATTGCTTACCCAATTCAGCAGCAGAGTCGTGTTGCCTGTTTGAATGGGCTGCGACAGAATGTAGATTCGGTTCTTATTCATGCTCAGGCGAACGGTAGTATAAAGCCAGCACAATTAAATTGTATACAAAATACGCATACACTCGAATTCCCCTGTGGTCTGACCGCGCAAACTGCATAGCCGGTGCGGTCAGTAACTTGAGTTGGGGCAGTGCATCCAGTATGCCTTTTACTTTGTGGGTATGGCCCGATTGTTTGTGTTTGAGCCACCGCCTGAACAGCATGCCGGCCAAGGGTGAAACAATAAAATACAACGCCAGCAAAACGGCTACAGTGCGCATAACCACAAATACGGCATGCGATGCATTACGTGTACCAACAAATACAGATGCTATAAACAGCACACTAAAAAACACCGTAAGAAGCTTCCATCTTACTTTACTACCCGTGGTGTTGTGTTCCGTTTTTTCAGGCGGGTTGCGCAGTGCGTAGTCTTTCATGCGCTGAGTAAGGCCGGCTGCATCGCTGTGCATATGCAGCGGGAGTCTGTTCGCCCATACGCCCAGCACAATTCCCCATACCGTATACACGGCCGTATATATGCCGATGAGCCACATGCTGAACGAAAAATCACTAGTAATGTGCAGCTCCTTGATTATGCCGGCCACCAGTAAATCCAATGCCTGCCAAATGCTTTTGCCAAAAAATACAGTAGCGGTAATAAATTTTTGTACAGCCGATTCAAACAGCGCTAAACCACCGAACACAGCAGAACTGACAACGTGTTTACCTGCAGCAAATACCAGCGCTGCACACAATCCCTGAAAACCCACGGCAAAATAGGCCATCAACGGTGACTGCGGACTGGCAGCAGCCTTAACCAGTATAACCAGCAGCGTACTTTGCATAATATCCGAAAACCTGTTTCTGCTGTGATGTGCTATCAGTGTGAGTATAACAATGGCAAAACCACCCAGAAAAAAACCGGTAAATGGAATTTTCAGGGCGTGCATCATGCCTCCCAATCCGCTTTCGCTGAATGCCCACAGCGCTGTAAGCCGGTTTATATAATGCCTGTTTGTGTTTTCCATGCGCTGCACGAGTTTATACAAATTATAGTTAAATGCGTACTAGAATAGCTAAAAAATGGTGATGCATATGCTGAAATTTCTTTTGTATATAATGGTAAAATGAAAATATAATTAGTACTATTGATTAGTAAATATTAATTATTTTAATTTGCTAATGACATATATAACTCATTCAATGCGGTGATTACAACGTAGTAAGAATAAGCTCATATATCCGTATTAACAGAGATAAACATCAAATCATTCTATAGTTACAAACAAACAAATTATGGCAAAAAAGTATACACATAAACCATTCCAACAGATTCAGCGCTGCATCGTATTAACAAAGAAATTAATTCGTATTTATCTATTCATTTTTATTACAGCTCAGGCATCAGGACAAACCATCACATCATTTTCACCACTCAGTGCTGTTGTAGGTACTTCGGTTACCATTGCAGGCAGTGGTTTTAATACCACAGCAACCAATAACATTGTGTTTTTTGGAGCCACCCGTGCCACGGTTACTTCAGCAAGTTCAACTTCATTAACAGTAACAGTACCATCAGGAGCTACCCATGCGCCTATAACTGTATTAAATACGTCAACATCATTAATGGCTTATAGTACGGCATTTTTCTTTCCAACATTCACTCCGAATAAATCATTTTTAACCACGTCTGATATAGCAACCAAAATAGATTTTGGTACAGGTTTTATGCCATACTCAATTGCAATTGGCGACTTAAATGGGGATGGAAAACCTGATTTAGTTACAGCAAATAGTGCCAACGGACCGGATGTTTCAGTTTTACGCAATACCAGTACCAACGGTACGGTTAGCTTCGCCCCCAAAGTTGAATACACAACAGGAGGACAACCTCAAGCAGTAGTTTTATGCGATATTGATGGCGATGGTAAATTGGATATAGCTTCTGCCAATTCAGGAGCAAATAATATATCTGTATTACACAATACAAGTACTGGGGGTAACATTACCTTTGCAACAAAGGTTGATTTTCCTGCTGTTTCTGGTGTTGTGGGAATTGCATCAGGTGATATTAATGGTGATGGCAAACCAGATTTAGTTGCTTTAAATAGGACAGGAGCTAGTAGTATTTCAGTTTTAAGAAATACATCAACAGTCGGTACTATTAATTTTGCAACAAAAGTTGATTTTGCAGTAGGGGCAAATCCTCAATCAGTAGCAGTAGGAGATATAGACGGAGATTCGAAAGTAGACATTGTCACAGCTAATGATGGTGCAGGTACCATTTCGGTTTTACGAAATATTAGTACAATTAGCTTAGTAAATTTTGCAACTAAAGTTGATTTCAATGCTGATACAAATCCGTATTCAGTTGTGCTTGGAGATATTGATGGGGATGGGAAACGTGATATAGCTGTGGCAAATTATGGCTTTACTAGTGGTGGGAATAACATATCAATATTACGTAACACGAGTAATTCTGGTGTCATTAGTTTTGCGAGTAGAGTAAACTTTGCTACAGGTACAAATCCTACAAACGTAACAATTGGAGATATAAATGGGGATGGGAAACTCGATTTGGCTGTTAGTAATACAAATAGTAATAACGTTTCACTACTGCCTAATACAAGCACCATTGGTAGTTTTAGTTTTGCCGGCAAAATTGATGTACCTACTGGCACAAATCCATATGCAGTAGGAATAGTTGATGTTGATGGCGACAATAAGTCAGATATATCCGTAACGAACTCTAATGCAAGTGTAAATACGGTTTCAATTATTCGTAATACTTTAAAAGTCCCAGATATTATTCTTTTTAGTAACCTTACAAATTTTTCAGCTTGCACAGGCAATGTTTCAGTACCACAAAGCTTTAGCATACGTGGTGTAAATCTAGTAGCCAACATTAGTGTTACTGCACCATCAGGTTTTGAGATTTCAACCAACCAGACGTCCGGTTATACTTCGAGTATTACTCTTGCACGTACAGCTGATTCAGTTGCTACAACAGTACTTTATGTACGAATGA
>JBKCPL010000034.1:0-13310 GCA_046309355.1 Bacteroidota bacterium | reverse complement strand
GTATTGCAAGCCGGCTGGAGTTATGGCGAAACTACCGAAATGTTTGCCAACCGCTACAAAGTAGCACCTGCCAAAATGGATCCGGGTGTGTACCGCGGAATTATGGGCAATCAGGCTGCAGCTTACGGGTTGATAGCAGCCTCGGTAAAATCAGGTTTGCCTCTGTTTTACGGAACATACCCAATTACGCCCGCATCCGATATTTTACATGAACTTTCCAAGTACAAAAATTTCAATATCAAAACCTTTCAGGCCGAAGATGAAATTGCGGGAATATGTTCGGCAATCGGTTCCGCATTTGGCGGACACCTGGCTGTAACGGGTTCATCAGGCCCGGGTATTGCTCTGAAAACGGAAGCCATTGGCTTGGCTACCATGCTGGAGTTACCAATCGTAATTGTAAATATTCAGCGTGCCGGACCAAGTACAGGCTTGCCTACCAAAACTGAACAATCTGATTTGTTGCAGGCATTTTATGGCCGCAATGGCGAATGTCCTGTTGTGGTGGTAGCGGCACAGTCACCATCTGATTGTTTCACGATGGCATTTGAAGCTGCACGTATTGCATTGCACCACATGATTCCGGTTTTCTTCCTCAGCGATGGATATATTGCCAACGGCAGTGAGCCCTGGAAATTTCCGCAAAGCAAAGACCTGCCTGAAATTAAAGTGGAGTTTGCCAAAGAACGCAAAGCAAGCGATGATAAATTTATGCCTTACCTGCGCGATGAAAAACTGAGCAGACCATGGGCTGTACCAGGTACCAAAGGACTGGAACACCGCATAGGCGGACTGGAAAAACAAAACATTACCGGCAATATTTCGTACGACCCCGAAAACCACGAATTGATGGTAAAACTGCGTCAGGAAAAAGTGGATTTGATTGCCAACTATATTCCAGAACAAACCATCGACTCAGGTGCCGAAAGTGGCGACTTGCTCATACTCGGTTGGGGCGGTACATACGGAGCATTGAAAACCGCCACAGGCAAACTGATTGAAGAAGGTTATAAAGTATCGCATGCACATGTACGCTACCTCAATCCGTTCCCTAAAAACCTGGGTGAGTTGATGAGCCGCTTTAAAACAGTTGTGATTCCGGAACTGAACAACGGACAGCTTTCCAAAATCATCCGCGACAAGTATTTTGTAGATGCCATTCCGTACAACAAAATTCAGGGACAACCTTTTATGGCAACAGAGGTGGTAAATAAAATAAAAGAAATATTGGCCTGATATACTTTTCCAAAGTTTTAAAAATAAAAAGTCAATACAAATGACAACTGAAACCATAGAAAAACTCACGTCAAAAGATTTCGCCTCAGACCAGGAAGTGCGCTGGTGCCCCGGCTGTGGCGATTACAGTATATTAAAGCAAGTGCAAACCGTATTGCCCGACCTTGGCAGGCCGAAGGAAGAATTTGTTTTCATCTCGGGTATCGGATGCTCTTCGCGTTTTCCGTATTACATGGATACATTTGGTATGCACTCCATTCACGGTCGTGCTACAGCTATTGCTACAGGCCTTAAAGCTACACGCCCTGATTTGTCGGTATGGGTAATTACAGGCGATGGCGACAGCATGAGTATTGGCGGCAATCACTTCATCCACATGCTGCGCAGAAATCCCGATCTGAATGTGCTGCTGTTTAACAACCAGATTTACGGATTAACCAAAGGACAATATTCTCCCACATCGGAGCAAGGCAAAGTAACCAAATCAACGCCTATGGGCTCGGTGGATTATCCGTTCAACCCCATTGCATTGTGTTTAGGTGCCGATGCAACTTTTGTAGCCCGTACCATGGACCGTGACCCCAAGCATCAGCAGGCCATCATCAAACGCGGCTACGAGCATAAAGGCACATCCATGATTGAAATTTACCAGAACTGCAACGTGTTTAACGATGGTGCGTTTGAAATATTTACCGAAAAAGGCAGCAAAAAACAGGAAACCCTGATGATGGAACACGGCAAGCCACTCATCTTCGGAGCCGAGAACGAAAAAGGCATCAAGCTGGATGGATTTAAACCGGTGATTGTAAATGTTGCAGATGTATCGGCCAACGACCTTTGGATACATGACGAAACAGATTTGGTAAAAGCCACCATTCTTTCACGCTTCTATGATGACCCATCAGAAGAAGGTCACTTCCCGCGTCCGTTTGGTGTGTTTTATGTAAACAACAACAAAGCCACTTTTGACGAGCTGTTCAATAACCAGATCAATCACGCCATCGAATCGTATGGCGTAGGTGATTTAGACAAACTGATAGCCGGCCGAGAAACCTGGGTGGTGAATTAATAAATGGTGGTGGCTTCGAGAGAGCCGAAGCCCCGTTTCCTCACGAATCATTTCGCATGGTATGTCTTCATCTTATTTTTTTAGCCATGTACGCACATATTCTCCGTCAGGGTCATAGTGTGCCGCTTGCTTATCAAGATTAAACATTCGGTCGTTTCGGGCATCATTTCCCACACCTGCCTGATAAGCCCAATTGCCATAATTGCTGTACACATCGTAATCAATCAGCTGCGATTCAAACCACTGCGCTCCCCACAGCCAGTTTACGCGGAATTGTTTGGTTAAAAAGCTGGCTACAATCTGCCTACCCCGATTGCTCATATATCCGGTGTGAAGCAACTCACGCATAAAGGCATCTACAAGTGGATATCCGGTACAACCTGTTCGCCATTTTTCAAAAGCGGATTCATCATTCATCCACTCCATTTTACCAGCGTGAATACCGTTCAGTGTAAACAGCGCATGCTTATGTTTGACAAATACAAACCGAAAGTAATCGCGCCATAGCAACTCGAATATCAGCCAATAGGTAGATTCATTACTTCCATGTATTTGTTCGTAGCGTTTTATTTCGTGGTAAACTGTGCGCGCACTTATACATCCTGTCGCTAGCCATGCTGAAAGTCGGCTGCTGTAGTCGGTTCCCATAAGCCCGTTGCGTGTTTCTTTATACGTGGATATTCGTTTGCTTTCCCACAAGTAGTAGGAAAGTCTGTCGAATGCAGCCTTCTCGCCTCCTGAATGAAAGGGCAACTGCTCCGGTTTAAAACGAAATGTAGGGGGTAAGGCAACACTATTCAAGTCGTGAATTACAGCATGTATTTTTTCAGGTATGGGAAGTGTATTTCTGACTATAAACTGCTTTTCAGTTTTAGTGCGAAAAGCGGTAAATAAATCGGGCAACTGCTCCGGTTTGAAAGGTAAATCCTGTTGATGCACCAGGCTATGTGTGTGATTAACTACCTGTAGCTTTACGTTCATCTTGCTAAGCACCTGTTGCACTCTTAATTCCTGTTTTACTTCTTCACTTGCATACTCACCATGAACATATACTTGATCTATCTGAAGTAGACGGCACAATTCGGGTAAAATCTGTTCCGGCTCACTTGCATAAGTAAGCAAATGGCTGCCCAGGTTTTGCCAGTTTTTCTGAAGTTCAGCCACACACAGTTCTATAAAGTTGCGTCTGATTTTTCCTGTTTTCGGAAAGCTTCCGGTTGATGCGTTAAACACGGAAGGTGAAAAGCAATATACGCCTATAACCTGATGACCGGACCGGCAGGCGTGGTAAAGTGCAGCATGATCGCTTACTCGAAGATCGTTGCGGTACCATATAAGAATGCGCATATACCACAAACACCGAGTGTTTGTATTCAGTTTTAAATACTGACAATTTGCTTATCCGGTCAATTTGGAATAAAGATTGTACCTTTGTGGCCACTTAACGTTCTTAATTTATGGGGCTGACTGGAATTGACGGGATGTGCAAGAGACAGGTAAGCATGTAGCGCTTTGGGTGTATTGGCGCTTAAATCTCAATCCTCAAACCTTTAAATGGCGAAACTAACTTCGCTATGGCTGCCTAATCAGGACGATTACGCAATAGCCATTGTCGCGCAATGATGAGCTTAACCGTTATTGCATCAGCGGCATCATCAGGATAAGCTTTGTGACTGTTGGTCTTTAATAGTTACAAATATTCAAGAGGCTAAGGGTTAAATCGGCAGGCAATGCAGCCTGTTTAATCACGAAAATCAATGCGATGCTAAACATGTAGAAAGCCTGATTCCTTCCTTCTCCGGACCGGGGTTCAACTCCCCGCAGCTCCACCTTCGCCCTACTTCGTTCCGCTATTGCGGAACGAAGTAGGGCTTAAATTACACAAGAATGGGTGTAGGCTTACCTATTGTTTATTAATAATATAACCTAAAGAAATGCCAAATACACGGTTTTTTAGTGTTCCTTCAGTTGAACTAGACGAAATATTGTTAAGGCCGTAAGCATAGTTAATACCTAGTAGGAAATTGTTGTATTCAATACCCCCGCCACCACATACGCCAAATTCAAGTCGTTTTAGCATATCATTGTTCGGGTCATCACCCCATTTAATACTCTCCTCATTTGCCTCTGGCTCCATACCTGGAAAATCTGATTTAGCTTCGAATTTAATAGTTCCATCTAATCCGATACCTATATAAGGCCCTGCTGCGACATAAAAGCGAACATCGCGGTTACCAAATCGGTATTTCATCTGTAAAGGAATATCCAGATAATGCAATCTGAAATCAAAATTAACTGTACCTTTGGTACCGGGTAATAAAATGGGATCAATTTCAAACTCATCGCTTCCTGAATATCCTTTTTGCATGTACAATAAGCCCATTTCCACTGAAAGCTGGTCATTTAAAAAATAATCGAATGAGCCTCCTGCGTGAATACCCATCAAATTAGTTGATTTTAACTCAAAAGGTGTATTATCAGAAAATTCAACAAGCATACTGTAAACGTTCAGTCCGGCTTTGATGTTAAATTGCTGTGCTTTTGCAGTTGTCATAAGTGCAGCGGCAATAATTAAAGTGTAGATTTTGTTTTTCATGGTGTTATTAAATTGGTGTAACAAATTTTAGAATACACACGTGTAGGTAAAAATCGTAAATCGCAAAACCCTACATAAATTTATGCATTCGGTGCAACCTAGCATCCACCGATTTGTATGAATTGCAAAAGCATATAGCCATTTGCACTGAATTAGAATAGTAGTATTTTTTCTATTCTACACATGAGTCTGGCTAAAACATATGTGAAGCAAATCACCTTAGTAAAGGTACTTCAACTTGCTGAACGCTTTATAAATGGAGATACGCACGAAAATCACACCAGAAATACTCAACTTCTATGGTGTTTACCGAATGTAGCCTGAATACGCTTGTGGCTCTACTAAATAACCAATTAAAAAACCTCTCGTGCGATAGCCTTGGTAGCTTCACTAAGTCCCATGGTATAGTAATGCAGAACCGGTACACCGGCTTTCTTGAGTTCAATGGACTGTTGTATGGCCCACTCAATACCAACTTGCTTTACGGCCTTGTCATCCTTACATTTCTCAATGGCCTCTACCAGCGCTTCGGGCATGTCTATGTGAAATATTTTGGGTAAAACACTCAGTTGTTTTTTAGTAGTTATAGGTTTCAGTCCGGGAATAATGGGTATATTAATTCCCATCTCTTTGCACTTAGCAGTAAATTCAAAAAATTTCTGATTATTAAAGAACATTTGTGTAACGATATAATCAGCACCGGCATCTACTTTAGCCTTCAGCCATTTCAAATCGCTACTCATATTCGGTGCTTCAAAGTGCTTTTCCGGATAGCCTGCTACTCCCGCACAAAAATTTGTAGGCACTGCATTTTCCAGTTCCTCATCCAGATATCTGCCCTTGTTCATATCCAGAACCTGATTTAATAATTCCAGTGAATCTTTATTCCCGTCTGGTTCGGGCACAAAATGGGGCTCGTTTTTTATTCCATCGCCTCGCAATACCAACACATTTTGTATCCCCAAAAAGTGCAGGTCAATTAAAGCATTCTCTGTTTCTTCTTTATTAAATCCACCGCAAATGAGGTGTGGAACGGCCGCTACCTTATACCGGTTCATCAGTGCAGCACATATGGCTACTGTGCCCGGACGCTTGCGGGTATACACCCTGTCAAAACCACCGTCTTTGCGTTTTCGCAGTATAAACTCTTCGCGGTGATACGTCACATCTATAAATGCCGGTTTAAACTCCATCAGAGGGTCTATACCTTCAAATAATCTATTGATATCTTTGCCCTTAAGCGGGGGTAATATTTCAATAGAAAACAATGTATCTTTCTTATTTTTAATGATTTCCGTAAGTTTCATAACGTTTTTTTTAACGTGGCACAAAGCTAAAGGTTTACCTGAAATATCAAAGTTCAATAATAACAAGGGTTTGCTGCATTTGTTCTGACAAAAAGTCTATAAATTCAAGTATGGAGTTTTTTATGCTTACATCCGTCTTTAAACCATAAATTGTCTTATTTTTACCGCCCTTTACATAAAAAAACTGCATGCTAGCACCACTTTTTAAATCACTGACCAAAATATTCGGAAGTAAAGCAGACCGTGACCTGAAAACGATTTTACCCTTCGTAGAAAAAATTAGTCAGCAATACCCTACACTCAGAAACCTTAGCAACGATGAGTTGCGCGGCAAAACATCCGCTTTTAAACTAACCATACAGCAAGGACTACAACACATTGATGACGAAATCAATGAGCTGAAAGTTAAAGCTGAGGGCACTGCTGATTTAAATGATAAAGAAGATGTATTTAAGCAAATAGATAAACTTCGCACGCAGCGCGACAGTGAGTTGGAGGAAATACTGCTTGAGTTGTTGCCCGAAGCCTTCGCAGTGGTAAAAGAAACTGCCCGCAGGTTTACAGAAGATAAAGAATTGACCGTTACCGCTACAGAAATGGACCGTTTATTAGCCGCTAACACGCGCATTAAAAAACCGGTTCGTATACAAGGCGATAAGGCTATTTGGCTCAATACATGGGAGGCGGCCGGCAATCCGGTGGTATGGAACATGGTTCATTACGATGTTCAGCTGATTGGCGGGGTAGTGTTGCATCAGGGTAAAATATCAGAAATGGCGACCGGTGAAGGTAAAACACTCGTATCTACCTTACCGGCATACCTCAATGCGTTATCGGGTCAGGGAGTGCATATAGTTACAGTAAACGATTACTTGGCACGTAGGGACTGTGAATGGAATGGACCTTTGTTTGAATTTCACGGACTGAAGGTTGACTGTATTGATTACCATCAGCCGAATTCGCCTGAACGCAAGCGGGCTTATGAAGCCGACATTGTGTACGGAACAAATAACGAATTTGGTTTCGACTACCTGCGCGACAATATGAGCAGAGAGGTAAGTGACCTGGTTCAGCGCAAGCACCACTTTGCTATGGTTGATGAAGTGGATTCTGTTCTGATCGATGATGCTAGAACTCCACTAATTATTTCAGGTCCGGTACCCAAAGGCGATGACCAGCAATTTCATGCGCTCAAACCTAGGATTGAAAAATTAGTAAATACACAAAAGACCTACTTGAATACAGCACTCGCTGATGCTAAAAAACTGATTGCAGCAGGCAATGAAAAAGACGGTGGCTTTAAGTTATTTCAAGCCTACCGCGGCTTGCCCAAAAACAGCGCGCTTATAAAATTTTTGGGAGAACAGGGTATACGTCAGATACTGAATAAAACGGAGAATTTCTATTTGCAGGATCAGCAAAAAGAAATGCACAAGGTAGACGAGCATCTGTATTTTACCATTGATGAAAAAAACAATTCGGTTGAATTGACGGATAAGGGAGTGGAGCTCATTACTTCTTCAGGCGAAGACCCTCTCTTTTTTATCATTCCCGATGTTGGAAGTGAAATAGCAGAAATAGAAAAAAGTGCATTTACAGATGAAGAAAAACTTAAAAAGAAAGATCAGCTTATGCTCGATTTTTCTATTAAATCAGAACGCATACATGCAGTGAACCAGTTGCTGAAAGCATATTGTATGTTCGACCGTGATGTGGAATATATTATTGCTGACGGCAAGGTAAAAATTGTAGATGAACAAACGGGACGTGTGCTGGAAGGACGCAGATACAGCGATGGTCTGCATCAGGCCATAGAAGCTAAAGAAAATGTGAAAGTAGAAGCCGCTACTCAAACCTATGCCACCATTACACTGCAAAATTATTTCCGCATGTACCACAAACTGGCCGGTATGACAGGTACTGCCGAGACGGAAGCGGGTGAATTCTGGCAGATTTATAAACTGGACGTAGTAGTAATACCTACCAATAAGGCAATTTCAAGAAAAGACGAAAACGACATAATCTACAAAACCAAGCGAGAAAAATACAACGCAGTCATTGATGAAATTGTGAAGCTGACTGAAGCCGGCAGGCCTGTGCTGGTGGGTACCACATCGGTAGAAGTGAGCGAATTACTGAGCCGCATGCTCACACTCAGAAAAATAAGACATAATGTGCTGAATGCGAAACAGCACCAGCGCGAAGCCGAAATAGTAGCCGAAGCAGGCCAGAAAAGTACGGTGACCATTGCGACCAATATGGCCGGCCGTGGTACCGATATAAAGCTAGGACCCGGTGTGAAAGAAGCAGGTGGACTTGCCATCATAGGTACCGAACGTCATGAATCAAGACGCGTTGATCGACAGTTGCGTGGTCGGGCCGGTCGTCAGGGCGATCCGGGTTCGTCTCGTTTTTTTGTTTCACTCGAAGATGATTTAATGCGTTTGTTTGGTAGTGAACGAATTGCTTCAGTCATGGACAGATTGGGCATGAAGGAGGGAGAGAATATTGAACATTCGCTGATTACCAAAAATATTGAACGTGCACAGCGTAAGGTTGAGCAAAATAATTTTGGAATTCGTAAACGACTACTTGAGTACGATGACGTAATGAATTCGCAGCGTGAAGTGATTTATACCAAGCGCAGAAATGCCTTGTATGGCGATAAACTGCAATTGGATATCACCAATATGCTGGGCGATTTAAGTCATGAACTGGTTGAAACCTATCAGGAGCAACGCAACTATGGCGAGTTTAAGTTTGAATGCCTACGCCTTTTTGCCCACGAACCCCGCATAGATGAAGCAACCTTTATGAACGGAAAAACCGATGAGGTTTCTGTTGCATTTTTCAATGAGTTGTACGATCACTACAAGCATAAAATACAATCCATTGCTGAGTCGGCCTTTCCGGTAATTCAAGAGTTATATGAAGGCAATTCGCAGCAAATCGATCAGATTGGTGTGCCCTTCAGCGATGGCATGCGCGGTATGCAAGTGCCGGTGAATTTGCAAAAAGCCTACGAAACCAAAGGGCACGAGATTTTCAAAACGTTTGAAAAATTTGCCACACTTTACATCATAGACGATGAATGGAAGGAACACCTGCGAGAAATGGATGAGCTAAAACAATCGGCTCAGAATGCGGTATTTGAACAGAAAGATCCATTACTTATTTACAAGTTGGAGTCGTTTCAATTGTTTAAAAACATGCTCTCGCGTGTCAATAAAGATGTGTTGTCTATGCTGTTTAAAGGTTTTATACCTGTGCAAAATGCCAATGAGGTAAAAGCAGCACCTCAGCCACGCAGACAGGAACGTTTACAAACCAGCCGTACAGATGATATTGCCGAAGCACAGCGTGCAGCGGCTATGGCTCAGTCGGGACAACAGCCCGAAGCTAAACAGCTGCAAGTAAAAGGTGTGGTTAAAATCGGCAGAAATGATCCGTGTCCATGCGGAAGCGGAAAGAAATACAAATCGTGCCACGGCAAAGACGAATTAAATTAAAGGTATACAACTATGGTAAATTCAAGTACAGATATGCAACCCGTAAGCTCAATCAGTAGTTTCATTGAGCACACGAATTTGAAACCGGATGCCTCGAAAGAAGATATTGTGAAACTATGTGAGGAGGCCGTGGAGCATGCTTTTGCTGCCGTATGTGTATCGCCATACCATGTGCAAATTGCCCGTAAAACAATAAAGAAAGCACCGGTAAAAGTGGTTACCGTTATAGGTTTTCCTTTTGGGTATTCAGCTACTTCGTCAAAGGTAGAAGAAACAAAAAAGGCTATCATGTCGGGCGCTGATGAGTTGGATATGGTGATTAATATCTCCGCACTTAAATCGGGCGATAAAGCCGGTGTACTTAACGATATTCAGGCTGTAGTGACTGCCTGTCACCTTCAAAACAAAATATGTAAAGTAATTATTGAAACAGCCTACTTAAGCGATGCTGAATTGGAACAGCTATGCCGTTTTTGTATAGATGCCGATGCCGATTACGTGAAAACATCAACTGGCTATGCACCGGAAGGGGCAACGGTTGAAGCAGTAGCAAAGATGAGAAAATTGCTGCCTCCGAAAATTAAGATCAAAGCTGCGGGCGGTATTCGTGATGCACATTTTGCACAACAGCTCATCGATGCCGGTGCTAATCGTATCGGAACGTCATCAGCCATAAACTTCTCAACTATTGAAGCCTAAAGCTACACTTTTTGCACTGCTCTTCGTTTTACTGGTGGGTACGCTTACAGATGCACTTGCCCAACATGTAAAAATAACGATTGTTGCCGATCAGGGTATTGATTCATTGATTGAAGCCGATAAAATAAAGGCTGAGTCAGACCCCACTCTTCAGGGTTATCGGATACAACTTTTTGCAGATAGCGACAGAAAAGGTGCACAGGATATGCGCACAAAATTTCTGCAGCTTTTCCCTGATATAGATGCTTACCTCACCTACCAGCAACCCTACTTTAAAGTGCGTGTCGGTGATTTTCGTACACGCATAGAGGCGTACGCATTGTATAAAGAAATGCTTCAGCATTTTGAACAGGTGCTCATTGTTCCTGATAAAATAAATTTACCCAAATTATAATTATATCCTACATGAAACTCGTAACGTTTAACCACTCTAAAGAATCGCAACTGGGTATTTTAATTGATGACCGTGTGTACGCCATGAAAACCGTTGATGCATCCCTGCCATCGAAAATGCGCAAGTTTTTATTTGCCGGTGAGGCAGCTATGGATAAAGCCAAAGAGTGGAATGAAAAACTCAAAGCAGGTAAACACGAAGTACCGTTTTTAAAACTGAGTGAGGTGGTGTTAGAAGCTCCTGTTCCTCAACCTACCTCATGCCGCGATGGGTATGCATTTCGTCAGCATGTGGCTGCAGCCCGCAGAAACCGTGGTGTTGACATGATTCCGGAATTTGACCAGTTCCCGATTTTTTATTTTACCAACCACAATGCCATTCAAGGCCCCGGTGATGTGTGGTGCATGCCCGATCATTTTCAAAAACTCGATTTTGAACTGGAAGCTGCCATAGTTGTAGGTAAAAAAGGCCGCAACATCAAAGCCAGCGAAGCCGATAATTACATAGCAGGTTACATGATTATGAACGACATGAGTGCACGTACGCTGCAAATGGAAGAAATGCTGTTGAGTCTTGGGCCTGCAAAAGGAAAAGATTTTTCTACAGTGATTGGTCCGTATATGGTAACTCCGGATGAACTGGAAGCATTTAAAATTCCTGCTAAAGCAAATCACACGGGCAATAACTACAACCTGGGTATGAAATGCTGGGTTAATGGTAAGCTGGTGAGCGAAGGCAATATGGGCGATATGGACTGGACCTTTGCTGAGATACTGGAGCGTTGCGCGTATGGCGCAGATATTTTGCCGGGCGATGTAATTGGAAGCGGAACCGTAGGTACAGGATGTTTTCTGGAGTTGAACGGCACAGGATTGTTGAACGATAAAAACTTTAAACCACAATGGCTACAGGATGGCGATGTGGTGGAAATGGAAATTACCGGACTCGGTCATTTAACCAATACCATACGCAAAGTGAACACCGACTTTTCGTTGTTATCCATAAAAAAATAAGTAAGATTCGATTACTCGAAAAAACCTGATGCCATGCATCAGGTTTTTTTATGCACCTTCGCTGTGTAAATACATCAGCACCATGCGCATCATCACATTAATATTTATGTTCATCACATCAGTTGCTTTCGCTCAAATGAGTGAGTCATACACCGATAAATCAGCAGGGTTTAACGGCAGTTTCGAATTCATTAAAGAGGGCTTACCCGTCAACTGGCTAGCTTACACGCCCAAAACCACCCGCGATGCAAAGTTTGTGATGAGTGTAGATACGCACGATGTGGCAGAAGGTAAACATGCCATGAAATGGAAAGTGGAACATTGCTCTGCAACGGGCGGTTGGATGAGCCCCGGGTTAGCGAAAGAGTTTTTGTGTACTCCCGGAACTACTTACCTCATCGAGTTTTGGATAAAAAATACAGGAGCTTCATTTAGGTTTAAGACAGATGCGGTGTCGAGTAAATACAACTTCAAAGGACCCGAGTTCAACTCAAATGAACGAACGGATGTATGGAAAAAAGTGACGCAAAAAATTACAGTTCCAGCAAACTTCAGCCGACTTCGTATCGAGTTCAGCATATTGGGAAGTGGTACCGTATGGCTGGATAATGTATCGGTAAAGAAGGTTAAGCAATAACGTTGGCAATCACACCGAAGCCGTCATAGCTTCTTTGTGAATTTTTTTCACTAATCCTTGCAATACATTGCCCGGTCCACATTCTACGAATTCGGTTGCGCCATCGTTTACCATGGCCAGCACACTTTGTGTCCATTTAACCGGTGCAGTGAGTTGCGCAATCAGGTTATTGCGAATTTCGTTCACATCGCGCACGGCACTCGCTGTTACATTTTGATACACGGCACATATTGGTTCTTGAAACGGTGTGTTGCTGATAGCGGCTTCCAGTTCCACACGCGCAGGTTCCATAAGAGGCGAGTGAAATGCGCCCCCAACAGGCAACACCAGGGCACGTTTAGCACCTGCGGCTTTTAGCAATTCGCAGGCTTTGTTTACGCCCTCCACACTGCCTGATATCACGAGTTGTCCGGGACAATTGTAATTAGCGGCTACCACCACGCCATCCGTAACTGATGCACACACTTCTTCCACTTTGGCATCATCCAATCCCAATACCGCAGCCATGGTTGAAGGCTGAATTTCGCAGGCTTTTTGCATAGCCATAGCACGCTGGTAAACGAGCTTTAGCCCGTCTTCAAACGACAAGGTTTTGTTGGCAACCAAAGCAGAAAATTCGCCCAATGAATGTCCGGCCACCATATCGGGTTTAAAGGCTTCGCCAGCGGTAAGCGCTTTGATTACCGAGTGCAAAAAGATAGCCGGCTGTGTGATACGGGTTTGTTTTAACTCTTCTTCGGTACCATTAAACATGGTATCGGTAATGCGAAATCCTAAAATTGCATTGGCCTGTTCAAAAAGTTGTTTCGCTTGTTCGTTGTTGTCGTATAGGTCTTTGCCCATACCGGGA
>JBKCPL010000033.1:0-33813 GCA_046309355.1 Bacteroidota bacterium | reverse complement strand
TTTTATTATCTGTGTGTGTTTTCTTTTTGGGGGGGGGGGGGTTGGGGTCCCCCCCCCCCCGCCTGTTTTGTAGCATCACCACCCGATTAAATAGCAACCAAAGCGGGTTTAGTAGATAGAGCCTTGGTTTATCCCTGACTTTCTTCTGTTGTCTCGCTGTTTTCTGCTTTCTGCTGATTGCGGCTGGAACCAAACAGTTCACTTTGCAGTACAAGCACCAGTACAAATCCAATGCTTATAGCGGCATCTGCAACATTAAATACCGGTCTGAAAAACTCAAATTCTTCTCCCGGCCATATAGGGAAGTTTTCGGGCAGTGTTGTTTGGATGAGAGGAAAATAGAACATATCAACTACGCGGCCATGAAACCAGGTATCGTATCCGAACCAAACTCCGTAAAAAACACTGTCGATAATGTTACCGATGGCACCGGCTAATATCAGTGTCCATGGAAGTACAAACTTTTGTTGCAAACTGTCGGATGACATTTTTACGATAAACCAACCGATTACACCAACAGCCGCTATTCTAAAGAAAGTAAGCAACAGTTTGCCATACTCACCCCCCAGTTCGATGCCGAATGCCATGCCGTAGTTTTCGGTAAAATGCAAGCGGAACCAGTTGCCCATTACGTGTATTTCTTCACCCAGAAAGAAGTGGGTTTTGATATATAGTTTAGATAACTGATCGATCAATACAACAGCCAGCATGAGTGCCGTACTTTGTATAATTATTTTTTTTCTGTTGTTCATTTATTCCTATGCAAAAAAAAACATGCCTGTTCGATAACAAGCATGTTTTAGTATAATCACCAATAAAGATTATTTGTATTGTTGCATTTTAGCTTCCATACTTAACGTAGTATGAGGAACAGCACGCAGACGTTCTTTTGAAATCAGTTTACCGGTAACCCGGCAAATACCGTACGTTTTGTTTTCGATACGCATCATTGCGTGCTCGAGGTTTTCAATAAACTTACGCAATCTGGCAGCTAATTGTCCAATTTGTTCTTTTTCAGCGGTGGAAGAACCGTCATCCAGTGTTTTGTATGAATTATCGGTATCGTCACCTGCATTAATTCCGGGGTTTTGAAGCTGATCCATCAGATTAGCCAGTTCCTCACGCGAAACGCTTAGCTTCTGATTTATGATTTGACGAAACTCTTCAAGATCCGAATCGCTGTAGCGTTTTGTGTTTCCCGTTTCTATTTCGGGCTCCTTTATTTCGATAGCAGCAGGTGCCGGTTTGCTGATGGTTGGTTTATTGGTTCGCAGTTCAAATTTTTGAAACGCAGGTTCCGGTTTTTTCTCTGCTTGTTTTGAAGGCACTTTTGGAGCGGATACAGACTTAGCAGGAGTTTTTGGTGCCGGTTTGGCAACTGTCTTGGTTACCGGTTTGGCAGGAGTTTTTGCCACGGGTTTAACGGCCTTTTTAACTACAGGTTTAGTAACCTGCTTTTTCGCTACCGGTTTAGGTGCTTTTTTGGCAATCGGTTTAACAACTTTTTTAGTTACATTTTTGGTTACCTTCTTTGCTACCGGTTTAACTGCTTTCTTTGCTATGGGTTTGGCGTTTTTTTTAGATACAGGTTTTGAAACCTTTTTAGTCGCTTTTTTAGCCACAGGTTTAACAACCTTTTTAACTAACGGCTTCGCTGTTTTTTTAGCGGGTTTAATCGTTTTTTTAGCCACAGGTTTAACACCTTTTTTAGCTACCGGCTTACTCACTTTTTTGGGTGCGGGTTTGGTAACTTTTTTAGCTACAGGTTTGGCCGCTTTCTTGGATACCGGTTTAGCAGCCTTCTTGGATACCGGTTTAGCAGCCTTCTTAGCTACAGATTTACTCTGTTTCTTTGGAGCCGATCTTTTGACAACTTTTTTAGCAGCACTTTTCTTAGCTGTTGCCTTGTTATTTTTCTTAGCCATTTTAGTTTACTTTAAGGAGTTTAACATTAATCAGTATATCATCTACTTGTATTTTAGCTGCGTCACTATCAGGCTCTACCACTAGCAGTTCCGTTGCCAAAATTTCGGTGCAAATATATGTTTTGTAATTACTTATGGAATTTTTTATGTAGTCATTTGGCTGAATTACAACCCTAATGCGGTCCATTACCTCAAACCCCAGCTCTTTTCGCAGGTTTTGTAGCTTGCTTATAAGCTCCCGGGCAATACCTTCATCTTTCAGATTATCAGTTATTTCTACATCTAATGCAACCGTTATAGCACCTTCCGAAGCCACTTTATAACCGGGTATTTCTTTCGATAAAATTTCAACATCGGTTGATAAAATGTCGAAGGATTCACCGGCAACATGGATGGTTACTGACCCCGCGGTTTCAATTATGTTAATGTCTGATTGTGAGAAGTTTGAAATACACTCAGCGACTGCTTTCATGTGCGAACCTACTTTTTTACCGAGCGTACGGAAATTGGGCTTAATACTCTTGGCTATGGCATCTGTAAACTCCAGTTCTTTCACATTTACCTCCGACAATATCAGGTCTTTAACATGAGCTATTTCATCTTTTATACCTGCATCAACTACAGGAATGACTATTTTTTGCAGGGGCTGACGAACCTTAATATTTTCCTTCTTACGGATAGAAAGTACCAACGATGTTATTTGTTGAGCCAATTCCATTTGCCGTTCCAGTTCGCTTTGGATGTGCTTTTCGTTGGCAGTCGGGAAATCGGTGAGGTGTACAGATTCTTTCGTACCGTTGAGGTTTTGATAAACCCAATCGGTAAAGAATGGGGCAATAGGGCTGGCCAGTTGTGCTACGGTAATGAGGCATTGATACAATGTTTCGTAGGCCGATTGTTTATCAGTGCTGTTAGCATCAGGACCACTTTTCCAGAAACGTCTGCGGCTTAGCCTCACATACCAATTACTCAAATGATCAGTTGTGAATTCTTCGATAGCACGAACTGCCGGAGTGGGATCATAATCGTCCATATGTTGCTTAACCACCTTTATCAGGCTGTTCAGTTTGCTCAATATCCAGCGGTCAAGTTCGCTGCGGTTTTCGTGTGTTATAAGGTTACCTGCATGGTATTCAAAGTTGTCAATATTGGCATAAATGGCAAAAAACGAATAGGTATTGTATAGCGTACCGAAAAACTTGCGCTGTGTTTCACTTACACCTTCTAAGTCAAATTTCAGGTTATCCCAGGGGTCGCTATTGCTTAACATGTACCAGCGTGTGGCATCGGCACCGTAAGTTGCTATGGTGGCAAACGGATCGACCACATTTCCCAGACGTTTGCTCATTTTGTTTCCGTTTTTATCCAACACCAGTCCGTTGGCAATAACGTTTTTAAATGCAATTCCCGGATTGCCGTTCGCTGCATTCACTTCTTTAATTTCTTCGCTGCATTCGCTGAGCAATACGGCAAGCGCGTGAAGGGTAAAAAACCAGCCACGCGTTTGATCAACTCCTTCTGCTATGAAATCGGCCGGATAGTTTTGCCTGAATACGTCAGCATGGTGATTTGGGTAGAACCACTGTGCGTATGGCATGGCCCCACTATCAAACCACACATCAATGAGATCGGGTTCGCGGAACATCTTTTCACCGGCTGACGACACCAATATTATATCATCAACATAAGGTTTGTGCAGGTCTTTAAGTTCAAAATCGGCAGGCATAAATCCGTTTGCTTTCGCCTTGCCTATTTCGGCATTTAACTCGTTAATGCTGCCGATGCATCGTACTTCGCTGTTGTCGGCTGTTCGCCACACAGGTAGGGGAGTTCCCCAGTATCGCGATCGGGATAAATTCCAGTCAACCAGGTTTTCGAGCCAGTTGCCAAATCTACCTGTACCTGTATGTGCTGGTTTCCAGTTTATTTTCTGGTTGTTTTCTATCAGTTTGCTTTTGAATGCTGTTGTCTTAATAAACCAACTTTCGAGCGGGTAGTACAGTATGGGTTTATCGGTTCGCCAGCAGTGTGGGTAGGGGTGTTCGTACTTTTCTTTCTTAAATAGTTTGCCTTCTGTTTGCAATTTCAGTACGATGCGTTCATCAACACTGAGGTAGTTGAGCTTTGACGTGTCTTTGATGACGGAGCTGAGTTTTTCTTTTTGTTCTTCGAGTGCGGCAGCCTTTTCGGCATCCGTAAGATAAGCTTCCTTCACATACTCATCTCCGTAAAGGAAAACACGGTCGTTTACACCGCTTAAAAACTTGCCACGTTTATCAACCAAAGTAAGGCTACCAATGCCGTTCTGTTTAGCTACACGAAAGTCATCGGCTCCAAAACTGGGAGCAATATGAACGATGCCTGTGCCATCTTCGGTAGTTACAAAATCGCCCAACACTACTCTGAATGGCTCAGCTGTTCCATTTTCGGGTACAGATATATCTCCAAATTGAAGCAATTGTACGTAGCGCAGACCTTCCAGTTCAGCGCCTGTTAATTGTGCGATGCAGCGCCAGGGAGTTTTTTTATCACCGGGAGTGTATGCGTTAAAATCCAGTTCGCTGTTTTCAGCTGCAAAATATTTTGAAACCAAGTCGTGGGCCAGTATAACCACACATGGAGTGTGTGTTTGCGGATGGTACGTTTCTACCGCATCGTATGTAATAGAAGCTCCAACGGCAAGTGCCGTGTTTGAAGGAAGTGTCCACGGAGTAGTGGTCCATGCCAGAAAATACACATCGTGTGCATGTAGTGCAGCAGGTTTGTCGCTCGCTTTAAACATTGCCACTGCAGTAAGGTCTTTTACATCCTTGTACGTACCGGGCTGGTTCAGTTCGTGGGAGCTCAGACCCGTGCCTGCGGCCGGTGAGTAAGGCTGAATGGTATAGCCTTTGTAAAGCAAATTTTTATCGAACAGTTGTTTTAAAATCCACCACAGCGATTCGATATACTGATTGTCGTAGGTGATGTAAGGGTCATTCAGATTTACCCAGTATCCCATGCGCTCGGTGAGGTTATTCCACACATCGGTAAATTTCATGACATCATTTCGGCAGGCTTCATTGTATTCGGCAACTGATATTTTTTTTCCGATGTCGTCTTTGGTAATACCCAGTGTTTTTTCTACCTGCAACTCCACAGGTAAGCCATGCGTGTCCCAGCCGGCTTTACGTTTTACTTGATAGCCTTTCAGCGTGTTGTATCTGCAAAACAAATCCTTTACCGCACGGCTCATCACGTGGTGAATACCCGGCATACCGTTGGCGCTTGGCGGTCCTTCGTAAAACACGAAAGGTTTAGCACCATTTCGGTTAGAAATGCTTTTTTCAAAAATGCTTTTCGACTTCCACATGTTCAGAATTTCTTCTTCAAATGCCGGGAAATTGAGTTGCTTGTATTCTTTATACTTCGCCATGTGCCTGATGTGTAATTAGCCTTACAAACAAGTAAAGTACTTGCTTAAAAGGCCTGCGAAAATAGCGGTTGCAGCGAATAAATGAAAGCCTAAATTACAGGGTTATTACTCCTGGTTTTCATCGGTATCCAGCGGCTCGGGTTCCATCTGTACCCAGGCATTTTGCAGCTCCTTTTTGCTGTTGATGGCTTTTTCAAGCGAAACCAGCAATGACGGCAGCAGCAGTAGATTCATGAGCATGCCGAAAAGTAAGGACAGGGAGGTGAGCACACCCAATGCGATAGTTCCACCAAAGTCGGAAGCGGCAAAGATGATAAAGCCAAAGAACAATGCTACGGCTGTATAAATAATACTTGGTCCGGCTTCCCGCATGGATTCTGGTATGGCTGCTGACATATTCCAGTCGTGTTTTTTCAAACTGTTGCGGTACTTAGCCAAGTAGTGAATGGTAAAGTCAACCACAATGCCATACGCTACGGAAAATATAATGATGGTAGAGGGCTTTAGCCTAATGTCAAAATAGCCCATTATTCCCAGTGTCATCAATAGCGGAATAATATTGGGAAGAAGTGCTATGAGTACCATTTTCCAGCTAAAAAACAACAAGGCCATCATCAGCGAAATGATGATGAGGGCCGATATCATGCTGGAGAGTAAATTGGAAACTAAGTAATCGTTTCCTTTCAAAAAAATCAAGCTGGTTCCTGTTATGCGTGAGGCGTATTTTTCTTGAGGAAAAATTTCAGTCAGCTTTTCATTCACCTGGTTGTTCAATCGTTTCATCTCTACCGATCCTACATCGGCCATTTGTATGCTAATTCGCGCTTTGCTGTAGGTAGAGTCAACCATCGACTTCAGTAGGCCACCACCGGCAGTCTGGCTTTTTGGCATAGACGACAGCATATCTTCAATTTCCAGCAATCCCGGAATAATGTAATGACGAACATCGCCATTGTTGTATCCTTGATTGGCAAACTTTATAAAATCAACCAGCGAAACGGATTTTGAAAACTCAGGAAACTTAGCCAGTTCTTTTTGCAGTCGATTTATTTTTTGTAAAGTGACTAAATCCTTCACCCCATTTATGCGTTTCGTATCGATTATAATTTCGTAGGGCAATACACCTTTCAGATGCGTTTCGAAAAACTTTAGATCGGTATATACTTTATCATGAACCGGCAAATCATCAATAACATAGCCCAGTGTTTTTACCTTAAAAGTACCCAGCAAGGAAACCAACGAAATAAGCACAACGGAGGTGTAAATCCACACACGCTTGGTATGTACCCACGTATAGCAAATATCCATCACGCGATTCAGGCGTACACTGTCCAGATGCTTAACATGCTTCTCGGTAGGCGGGGGCAGGTAGCTGTAAACAATGGGAATAAAAACTAGCGATATGGCATAAATGAGCATGATATTGAACCCGGCAATCCAGGCAAACTGGTCAAGTACAACGCTACCCGAAAAACTAAACACGAGAAAGCCCACAGCGGTTGTCACGTTTGTTAAAAAAAGAGGTAGGCCGTTTTTAGAAATAAGTCGAATAATACCCAACATTTTATTGCCGTGCGCCCTAAACTCCTGGTGGTATACATTTAGCAGGTAAATACAATTTTGAATACCAATAATGACAATTAGCGGAGGAATGAGACCGGTAAGCAATGTAATGCGGTATCCCATTAATTCAATACTTCCGAGTGTGCATATAACACCTATAACGACAACAATCAGCGAGTACAGCACAGCCGAGTAAAATCGGAAGAATAGAAATATAAAAACAGCTGTAATGAATATAGCCAGGTAAGTAAATATTTTTATCTCATCGGCCACCTTCGAAGAGTAGACGGTACGCACGTAGGGCAATCCGGAATAATGCATTTCGGTGTGGGTGGTTTCACCAAAAGCATGGCAGTGATCTTCAATTTTTTTTACCAGCGCGATGCGTTCTTTGCTGTCCAGCACTTGTTTTTGCAGGGTAATGGCTATGAGGGCCACACGGCTGCTGTCATTATATATCAGTCCGTTGTAAAACGGCATATTTTTTAGCATAAGCCTTAGGCTGTCGGCATCGGCTTGTGTTTTCAGTGGGGCATCCGTTAATTTGTTCAACTCCAGCATTCCGCTTTCGGAATTCAACCTCAGCCGGTACAATTCGGCTGGCGATACTACACGTTCTACTCCTTGTATCGATTTAAGTGTGGTATTCAGATGCAGGAATTGGTTGAAAAAATCTTTTTCAAACAGCTTGTCTGACTGGAATCCTATAGCGAGTATATTTCCATCTTCACCAAACGTATTTTTAAACGCCATGTAATCTACGTAGTCGGGGTCGGATGTGGGGATAACCTTCGCGAAGTCGTAGGTGAGTTTAACACGTAATGCGAAAAACAAAAAGAAGAATACAAGAATCACCAATGATACAAGTAGCCAGAAGCGGTTGCGTATAGTAAATGATCCGATGGATTGCCACATAGACGATTAGGTATTGTAATCGGGTCAAAAGTAGAAAATTATTCCGGTGCGCTCGTGTTTATTTGTATTTTCGTTGCATTACACTAATTGCACATGCCGCATCGTTTTATGCACCATATGGGCCACGCTTTACGTTTCGTTTGTAGTTTTACTCTTGCTATTTTGCTGAGTGTACCTGTTTCGGCACAGCAAAAACTACCCGGTGTAGAGGGCTGGAGAATCCACGCCAGTTTTGGAGTGAATAACGATATAGTGCTAGCCGAACAAACGGTATGGGTTGGGTCCAATCAAGCCTTGTTTAATTATTCTATTCAGTCGCGTGAAGTTGAAATTGTATCTCGTGTAAATGGATTGAGTGATGTTACCGTGCGTAAACTGGCTTATGATCCGCAATCGAAATGCATGATTATTGCCTACGAAGGAGCCAATCTGGATGTGATTCAAAACGGAATTATCACCAACATACCGGATATTGCCAAGCGCATTATTTTGGGTGAAAAGCAAATACATGCCATAACCATTTACAAGGGCAAGGCTTATTTATCCTGCTCGTTTGGTGTAGCTGTTATTGATTTGCAGCTTAGGAAAATTACCGATACCTACCAGGAAATAGGTCCCGGTGGCACTATACTGGATGTACGTGATGTGGAGTTTTATAATAACTCGATATATGTAAGCACACCCGGAGGAATATATAGGGCAGAAGAGGCAGGTACAAATCTTAGTGATTTTAATTCGTGGTCGCTGGCTCAGCCGGGTTATGTTGATTACATGGCTGTGTACGGCAATAAACTGGTAGCTGTGGTTGATTCAGTGGTCAAAACATTTGATGGCAATTGGGTAACACTAGCAGGCATTAGTAACAGCCAGACTTATTTTGTTGGTATATCTGCAGGCAAACTGTTGGTGTCGAAAAAGGATGCATTGTACACCATTTCAATGGACTGGAGTATACTGCCAAATTATATTCTTAAAGGAGTAGTAGCATCGGTTATTGCTCCTGACGGATTGTATTACAGCCTTATTGATCAGCAGGGCTTGCTGATTCACAACAGCACGGCTTCGCAGCTCGACTACTTTGCACCGGCTGGTCCACAGGGTTCGTTTGCCATGCGCATGGCTTACACCGATGGCGCTATGTGGTTTGCAGGTGATGCCGTTAATGGTCTTGGAGTATCTGGTGGCTGGGGGCCAAAATACACAGGGAATAAGAATTATTTGATGCGCAACAATACGTGGAAAAATTTTAGAGGAACAAGCCCGCTGATTGATGCTGCACCCGACCTGATTGATGTGAGTATAAATCCTTTAACGGGCAATGCTTTTTTTGCCTCGTTTGGTACGGGTATTATAGAAATGAATGAAACGGGTGTAGTAGCTAAATACGATACCAGCAACAGCAGCCTGCAAAGCTTTAATTCAGGTTCTTCTTTTCGTCCGCTGTTTGTTAGTGGAGTTGACTTTGATAAGGATGGAAATTTATGGGTAGCCAATTTCGGTGCGGTAAATCCCATTTCGGTTCGCACATCTTCAGGTGCATGGAAATCGTTTTCTGTACCCAGCAATGTGAATACCGCATTTGGTTTTATAACCTGCGATGATTTTGGCAATAAATGGATTACCAATACCCGCGGTACCGGACTGATTGTATTCAATGAAAACAATCTGTCAGACCCGAACGATGATCAGTTGAAAGTATTGAATAAAGATAAGCAAAACGGTTTTTTGCCCAGTACACTGGTATTTTGTGTGACGAAAGATAAAAAAGGCGAGCTGTGGATTGGTACAGATAAAGGGCTTGCTATCATTAGTAATCCCGGAAATGTATTTAAACCCAATGCTGATTTTGATGCCCGGCAACTGGTGATACAAGCAGGATTGATTTTCAGTAATTTTCTGGACGATGAGCAGGTGTATTGCATACGAACGGATGAAGCTAACCGCAAATGGATAGGTACATCCAATGGTGTATGGCTTGTATCGCCTGATGGGTACACGGTACTGCGAAATTTTACTACAGCCAATAGTCCATTGCCCGGGAAATCAGTATTCGAAATAGGAATTAATAATCAAACAGGCGAAGTGTTTTTTGCCACAGATAAAGGACTGGCCTCGTACATGGGTACTGCTACTGAAGGTGGCGATGTGTTTTCAAATGTGAATGTATATCCCAATCCGGTAAGACCGGAATACACCGGGCAAATAGCCATTACCGGGCTAGTATCCGATGCGTTTGTGAAAATTACTGACGTAGCAGGTAACCTTGTATTTGAAACCCGCTCCAATGGAGGTATGGCTACATGGAACGGTTTAACCTATTCAGGTTCGCGTGCAGCAACCGGTGTTTACCTCATATTTGCGGCCAACGAAGATGGCACACAAACACATGTGGCCAAATTGTTGTTCATTCGATGAGTTGTAAATGGCCATAAAAAAAATACGTGCAATTGTTATTCGTACCACACCCTACTCGGAAAACAGTGTGATACTTACCTGCTTTACCGATACGCTGGGCGTGCAAACTTATATGATTAATGGGGTACGTTCGGGTAAAGGCAGCGTTAGACCTTCGCACTTATTACCTCTCAATCTGATTGAACTGGATGCATACCATCAGTCGAATAAAAATATGCAGCGGATAAAAGAATTGAAGTGCCAGCCTATACTTACTGATGTGCATTTTAACCGACTCAAAAGTTCGATAGCGTTGTTTGTAGCCGAAGTGCTTGGCCGGTTGCTCAAAGAAGAGAATCATACCGATAAGGCAACCTTCGAATTTATATACAACAGCATTCAGATACTGGATATGACACAAGATGGTGTAGTGAATTTCCCCATAGTATTTCTATCACATTTTTCAAGGTATTTAGGTTTTTTTCCTAAACTCAATGCCGATGAAATCAATAATGCATTTCATTTGCAGGAGGGGGAGTTTATGCCTTATCACCCATCAGAAATTTATATGATGGACACCATTACTAGTGCTAAATTTTTCGAGTTGCTGAGTATACCCCACAATCAATTTGCAAGTTTGAAAACAGACTACATTACCCGTAAAAAATTACTGGATTACTTACTCGATTACTACCGCCTGCACGTTCAGGTAAGTTTTGACATTCATTCTCACCACGTGCTTAATGAAGTGCTATCGTAAGCTAATCAGTTATTGCTTTGCACCCAACTTGCTATGGCGTTTGCTATAGGCAAAATACACAACCAGCCCAAACAACATCCAAATAAGTGCGCTGAGCAAGGTGGCTTTAGGCAAGCCAACTATCATAGCCGAGCATACCAGAATTCCCAAAATGGGAACCAATGGTACCAGTGGAGTTTTGAATGGACGAACCAATTCCGGATCGGTTACACGCAAAATCCATATTCCGGCACTTACCAATACAAATGCCAGTAATGTTCCTATGCTGGTGAGGTCGCCAGCTACGCTGCCCGGAACAAATGCTGCAAATGCACCAACAAGTACAAACAGAATCATGTTTGATTTATACGGGGTGTGGTATTTGCTGTGAAGTTCGCTGAAAGCTTTTGGCAATAATCCATCGTGCGACATGGAATAGAACACGCGCGATTGGCCCATAAGCATAACCAGAATAACCGAAGAAAATCCTGCAAGAATGGCAATGGTTACAGATGTAGCTAGCCAGTCGTAGCCATGCATATAAGTAGAAATAGCATACGCTACAGAGGCTTCTTTTCCTTCTTTTACAAAATCGGTAAATGGAGCTACCCCGGTAAGAACATGCGAAAACAGAATATACAATATGGTGCAAATAACCAGCGATCCCAATATCCCAATAGGCATATCTTTTTTGGGATTTTTTGCTTCTTGTGCTGCTGTTGAAACCGCATCAAAACCAATAAATGCAAAGAATACAATGCCTGCACCGGTAAGCACTCCACCCCATCCGTGACGCCAGAAGTCTGAATAGTCATACCATTTTCCATTCGCCATTGCAGCGGGCGGGTGATCGGCAGGAATAAAGTAAGGCAAGTGATTAGCCGGATCAATATAATTCCAGCCGATTACAATAAATATGAGAACAATGGAAACCTTAATGAATACAATAATAGAATTGACAAAAGCCGATTGCTGAGTACCCCGAATAAGCAAAGCCGAAATGACGAACAGAATAAAAAGTGCAGGCAGGTTCATGATACCATGCACCAGCTCACCTGTTTTTATATCAATGGAAGATTCGAACGGAGAATGGCACCATTGATAAGGGACGACATTATCCAGCAGTTTATTTAAGTATTCGCTCCACGCAATGGAAACGGTAGCCGCACCCAGCGCATATTCAAGCACCAGAGCCCAGCCAATTATCCATGCTACCAGTTCGCCCATAGTTGCATACGCATATGTATATGCGCTGCCTGCAACAGGTATCATAGCTGCAAATTCTGCGTAGCATAGCCCGGCAAATGCGCATCCAACAGCTGCAACTAAAAACGATATAGTTACAGCAGAGCCTGCATGCTCACCTGCAGCAGCAGCTGTGCGTACAAATAAACCTGCACCTATAATAGCGCCAATTCCTAAACCTATAAGGCTGCCGGCTGTAAGCGTACGTTTTAGCTTGTGACCTTCGGCATCTTTGAGCAAAAGGTTAATGTCTTTTTTTGAAAATATACTCATGTTGGGTAAACATTTACGGAGTTGCTAATATAGACATTTCTGTAATTGTGCAAATACGAATGCAAATAGATTGGCTATAAACACAGATTCGCATAATTTCATTAATTTAGGTGCCGTATATGAAACCTCCAGCTATTGACACCGAATTAGAGAATAAAGAAATAGTAAAAGCTTACCGAAGTTTACTGAAATCGAGTAAACGTCAGCTTGAACCGGGCGATAAAAAATTAATACGTAAAGCATTTGGGATGGCACTTGAGGCGCACCGCAATATGCGCAGAAAATCAGGTGAACCCTATATACTGCATCCACTGGCAGTGGCACAGATATGTGCCGAAGAAATAGGATTAGGTACAACGGCCATCGTGTGCGCCTTGTTGCATGATACGGTTGAAGATACAGATATTACACTGGATGTAGTTAAGCTTAATTTCGGTGAATCTGTATCCGGAATTATTGATGGACTTACTAAAATTTCGGGAGTTTTTGACCAGCAGAATAAATCCATGCAGGCTGAAAATTTTCGTAAAATGCTGCTTACTCTCAGCGATGATGTAAGGGTAATTCTGATTAAACTGGCCGATCGTCTGCACAACATGCGCACGCTCGAACATATGTCGCCTAATTCGCAACTTAAAATTGCCTCGGAAACACAATATGTATATGCACCGCTGGCACACAGGCTAGGGTTGTACGCCATTAAAACAGAACTGGAAGATTTGGCTACCAAATACCTAGAGCCCGATCAGTACAACTATGTAAAGGGTCGTTTACAGGAAACAAAAAGTCAGCGTAACAGGTATATCAAACAATTTTCGATTCCTATAGCCGAAGAGTTGGATAAACAAGGATTTAAGTACGAAATAAAAGGCAGACCCAAGTCTATACATTCCATCCTAACCAAAATGCGTAAGCAAAATGTAACATTCGATGAAGTGTACGATTTGTTTGCGATTCGTATCATCATTGATTCGGACTACGAGGATGAAAAATCGGATTGCTGGAATGTGTACTCCGTAGTGACCGACTTTTATAAACCGAATCCCGATCGATTGCGCGACTGGATTTCTACGCCCAAATCGAACGGTTATGAATCGTTGCACACGACAGTGATGGGTCCTAAGGGCCAGTGGGTAGAAGTACAAATACGCACACGCAGAATGGATGAAATTGCTGAGAAGGGATATGCTGCACACTGGAAATACAAATCGAAAGATGCCGTACCTACACCCGATCAGGCGCTGGAAGAATGGATTTCTAAAGTGCGTGAGATATTGGAAAACCCTGAATCGGATGCACTCGATTTTCTGGATGATTTTAAACTCAATCTGTTTGCCGAAGAAATATTTGTATTTACTCCCAAAGGCGATTTGCGCAAGTTGCCAGCTAATTCAACCATTATTGACTTCGCATTCGATATTCACTCCGTGCTAGGCGGTCAATGCATTGGGGGTAAAGTCAACAACAAACTGGTTCCCATAAATCATAAGCTAACCAATGGTGATCAGGTAGAAGTACTGACATCAAACAAGCAGACACCTAGAGAAGAGTGGCTTAATTTTGTTGTGACTGCAAAAGCCAAATCGAAAATACGGGACTATTTCAAGCAGCAGAAACTACGTGCTTCGCAATTGGGTAAAGAAGCTCTCGAACGAAAATTTGCAGCCGAGAAGATTCCCTTTACATCCGATAACCTGAATGAGTTAATCTCCTATTACCATTTGCCAAGTGTTGCGGAGTTGTATTACCAACTAGCTACTCAACGCCTAGATAAAACCAAGATTAACATACGGGAAGTACTGGATGAGGTTAAAAAACAACGAAAAGAAAACATAGCTGAGGCTAAAGCTAAAAGTGCGGCTGCTAAAAATAAGGATGTTCTCAAAAAAGCACCTGATGCAGTGTTATTGAGCGATGAAGTTGATTTGCCGTATTCATTTGCCAAATGCTGCAATCCTATACCGGGTGATGAAATATTTGGTTTTATTACCGTAGGCGAAGGAGTAAAAATACACCGCACCAATTGTTCCAATGCCATAGGCTTAATGTCGAACTACGGCTACAGAATTTTAAAGGCTAAGTGGGCAAACGATTCGGCTAACAAGTTGTCGTTTATTACAGGTATTCGTATCTCGGGTATCGATAGTGTGGGTATTGTAAGCAGTATAACCGATATCATATCAAAACAACTGCAAATCAACATGAACTCGATTCACATTACCTCTAAAGAAGGAACCTTTGAAGGTTATATTGAAATTGAGGTACACGATACCAAGCATCTGGAAGAGCTGATGAACAAAATCAAATCCTCGAGCCCGCTGGTAACCGTGCAGCGAGAAGATTTGACCAGGCCTAACCATCAGGGTGTCCCCAAGCTGTAATTGGCACATTCGTATCATACACTATATTTGTGCACTATACCAATAGCATAGCATGCAGCCATTAGCCGATCGTATATACCAAATTAACGAGCCACAAACCATAGCTATGGCTAAATTATCGCGTGAGCTTGCTGCACAAGGCCACGATGTGATAAATTTGAGTTTGGGAGAACCCGATTTTCCTACACCGCAACATATTAAAGATGCGGCTAAGGCGGCTATTGATGCGAATTTCAGCTATTACACTCCGGTTGCGGGCATACCTGAGTTGCGTGAAGCTATTTCGGCAAAGTTTAAGCGCGAGAACAATCTTGACTTTGCACCTGCACAAACCCTTGTATCTACCGGTGCCAAGCAATCCATTATGAATGTGATTCTGGCACTGATAAATCCGGGCGATGAAGTGATTATTCCAACACCTTACTGGGTAAGCTACAGCGAAATGGTGAAGCTGGTTGGAGGTGTTCCTGTTTTTGTACATGCCGATATAAAGCAGCAGTATAAAATTACACCCGACCAACTGACTAACTCGATTACCTCAAAGTCAAAGGCATTTATTTTTTCATCACCGTGTAATCCTACGGGTTCGGTGTATACAAAATATGAATTACAACAATTAGTAGGCGTTTTTGAGAAACATCCGGGTATCACTATCGTTTCTGATGAAATATACGAGCATATTCGTTTTACCGGTTCGCATGAAAGTATAGCACAATTTGATTCGCTGAAAGACCGAGTTGTTGTTGTAAACGGAATGAGCAAAGGCTTTGCCATGACCGGATGGAGAATAGGGTATATTGGTGCGCCACTCGCTATCGTGCAGGCCTGCGAAAAAATTCAGGGACAATTTACCTCGGGAACTAACTCCATTGCACAGAAAGCAGCAGTAGCGGCACTTAATGGAACCATGCAACCTACCGAAGAAATGTGTGCCGCATATAAGCGCAGAGGTACGCTGGTTAAACAAGCACTCGATACTATTGAAGGAGTCGTATGTAATGAACCCGAAGGAGCCTTTTATGTTTTTCCGGATATCAGTCGTTTTCTGGGAGTCACTTACGGTTCGTATACACTTACAACGGCTACCGATTTGTGTTTGTACCTGTTGCATGAGGCGCACGTTTCATTGGTTACCGGTGAAGCGTTTGGTGCACCTTCGTGCGTTCGCATTTCGTATGCCACCAGCGATGCCAAACTGCAGGATGCCATGCAAAGAATACATACATCATTGAATAAATTAAAATAAACAGTACAGTATGAGTTTAATAGATAAGTTTACCGGATTACGTGTATTGGTAGTAGGGGATATAATGATTGATTCTTACTATTTCGGTAAAGTAGACCGAATTTCGCCCGAAGCGCCTGTGCCTGTTGTGGCCGTTAGCAAAAAAGAAAACAGGCTGGGAGGAGCAGCCAATGTAGCGCTGAATCTGGTAGCCCTTGGTGCCTTGCCCACGGTATGCTCGGTTATAGGTAAAGACAAAGACGGGGATGATTTGATAGATTTACTCAAGGAAAATAAAGTTGGAATAAACGGAGTGGTGAGATCGGCCACCCGAATAACAACCGTGAAAACACGTGTGATAGCACAGAATCATCAAATGCTGCGCATTGACAGTGAGCAGACGCAGCCTGTAACAGCTACAGAGTCATATGAGTTGGTTGACCGCTTTACCAAACTGCTTCAGGATTGTGATGTGGTTTTATTTGAAGATTACGACAAGGGTGTATTAACCGATGAAAACATTAAGCAAATTACTCAAATGGCACACCACCGAGGAATAGCTGTGGTAGTCGACCCTAAAAAACGGAATTTTAGTTCATATACCGGAGTTGATTTATTCAAGCCTAATTTAAAAGAATTAAAAGAAGGTGCTGGTATTGACGTAAACGAAGATGACCGTGAAGCATTTGAGCAATCACTGCAAAAGCTTATGCAAAAAATGCAGTTGAAAAATTTAATGGTAACCATGAGTGAGAAAGGAGTACTAATTACCAATGGCAAAGATTTCCATTATGTGTCTGCACATTTTCGTAAAATAGCTGACGTAAGTGGTGCGGGCGATACCGTGATAAGTGTTGCGGCATTGTGCATGGCCTTAGGCACACCATTGAAACAATTGGCAGAACTATCTAATCTTGCCGGTGGCTTAGTGTGCGAAGAAGTAGGGGTGGTTCCTGTACAAAAGAGCCTGATGATTGCGGAAGCCGAACGATTAGCCATTATCTGATTCAGTCATCGTTTCTGAATCAGTACCCGTATTGGTTTCTTTTTTATTTTTTCGTTCACGTATCCACTTTTTTACAGCTGTCACCGCCAGTGTAACCAATGCTGATTTTACCGTTTCACTTACTGCTTTGTCACCTTTAAGTGCACGAATATTTACTCCTGTTGCTTCACTTATCATAGGAATTACAGCTGTTTCTAGCGTTTGAGTTATAACACCCAATGTAGTATCGCCCGAAAACGGATTGACGTAATGCCAGATTATTTTTTTATGGTTATGTTTAAAATAACTTGCACTCACTGCCAGTTCCTTTTCTGTTTCGTGCAACTGATGCACCACCCGCTTGCGCTCACGAACCAGGTCGGCCATGGTTTGAATTTTATGCTTAGTCATGATCGCGATGAATTAATGAAACAACGGTATCGGCTATTTTACGTTCGACCACACTTTTGCGCAAAATGAGCACCACAATAAAAAGTATCGCATAACATGCACCTACTATACCAAAACCGTAGGTATAGTTATGCAGCTGCTCACTAAGGTAAAATCCACTAACCAAACTGATAAATAGAATGACCATAAACAGGAAAAACAAAATGAGCATTCCCGAGAATAGATATGATACCGTTCGTGCAGTAGCCATTTGTACATCAATGCGTATAAGTTCAATTTTCAGATTAATGTAGTTTTGAATTTGCTGCCTGGCATCATCCGTAAATTCTTCGTATTTATTCTGCCTTGTCATGTGTATGCTTTATTTCAGTTTATCGTTTTGTTTATGCCTGTCGGCATCGCGTTCGTTTTTTTTAGCTAAATTTTTTACCAGTGCATCTTCCAGGTTAATACCTGTTTGATTGGCAATACAAATCACCACAAACAATACATCAGCCAGCTCATCGGCCAGTTCTTTTTGTTTATCGCTGTCCTTAAAGGATTGCTCGCCATAGGTTCGTGCCATTATTCGGGCAACTTCGCCAACTTCTTCCATAAGCATGGCGGTGTTAGTTAATTCATTGAAGTATCGGACACCTACGGTACGTATCCATTCATCTACCTGTTTTTGTGCATCGGTTAAGGTCATACCACATGGGTTTACGATGCAAATATATACTCCCCTTTCAACTTAGGTACGTTGGTACATATATTTTGCTGAAGGCAAAAGGTCACGTCATCGGTTTGCATCTCCAGCAATTTAAATCTGCGGGCATGAGACGATTGTCGAACGAGTTCATCTAATCGGTGCCGATTTTGTTCATACAACAATGCTGAAGACAACGCTGCATCGCACTCCGTAGTAAACTGTTGCCGAAGCATGGATGTAAGTGCACCTGCAAACAAGGTGTCTTCAAGATTAACTTTATCTTTCCAGCCTGCACATAGCAATACCACATCGTGTTGCATACTGCTCAGTTGGTTGAATACAGCGGTTAAATTGAGAAATGAGCCAATGAGAATATGTGCAGCCCCCCGCGACCGGGCCATTTTAATAGCTTTCGTGCCATTGGTAGTTGTAAACGCAATGTTTCTGCCAGCCAGTATCGGATTCGTGAATTCAAATGGAGAATTTCCCAAGTCAAATCCTTCCACTTTTTGAGCATCTCGCTCACCTGCACACAAAAAATCAAACTCACGATAGAGCAGGCATTCATCTAATCCCGCCACAGGGAGAATTTTATTTACTCCGGTTTTAAAGGCCACACACATAGAGGAGGTGGCTCGCAAAATATCAATTATGACAACTGTTTTTTGGTGCACTTCGTGTGCCTGCAGCAAAGCCGGTGACAATACAACTTCAATGCTATTTGCCATAGATCAATCGAATGCCTTCCTTATTATTTACTTCGGCCCATTGCTGAATGTCAATAAGCAGTTTGTCGCGGCTTATTTCAATTCTATCTAGGTGGTGATTAATAAAAACCATTGTCCAATTGTTGATGCTGTAGTACCAGAATGTGGCAGTATCCTGCTGTGCATTCATAAGCAGTTTGAAGTTTTCGATACGTGTGGGGGAGCCTATTAAATTTTTCACCCCTTCTTCATCCAAACCGGGTTTCAACAGCTGAAAGTTGCGCTTCGGTTCATCGGCCGATTGTGCCGCTAACCTGTTCAGGTTTATACAGCAAATCAACAAAGCGATATAAAGGATTGCCCGGTTCATATAGGTGATTTATAAAAATGGAATTTTGACAACTTGTGCCTTGATTTTTTTATCTCTTATTTCAATAAAGACATCGGTTCCGGGTTTGCTATGCGACACGTTAACGTAGCCCATACCGATGGCTTTATTAAGTGATGGCGATTGCGTGCCTGACGTCACCTCGCCAATGGTATTTCCGGCTTCATCTTTTATTATATGGTGCTGGCGTGGAATTCCACCACGTTCTATCATTTCAAAGCCTACCAGTTTTTTAGTTGGTCCGTTTTCTTTAATCAATTTGTGGTAATCGGCATGAACAAAGTTTTTTGTAAATTTAGTTATCCATCCTAAGCCGGCCTCTATAGGTGAGGTGGTATCGTTTATGTCGTTTCCGTAAAGGCAAAATCCTTTTTCAAGACGCAATGTATCGCGTGCGCCTAAGCCGCAAGGCATAATTCCAAATTCTTTTCCTGCTTCAAACAGGGCATCCCACAACTTACGTGCATCGGCATTGGCTACATACAATTCAAAACCTCCTGCACCTGTGTAGCCTGTATTGGATATAATAACGTGGTTACATCCGGCTACTGAGCCACTCGTAAACGTATAGTATTCCATTTGTGACAGGTCGGTTGATGTCAATTTTTGAATCACTTTGATGGCATCCGGGCCTTGTACGGCAAGCAGGCTCAGTTCATCGCTCACATTTTTCATGTCTACTCCAAATGTATTGTGCTGACTAATCCAGTTCCAGTCTTTGTCGATATTTGACGCGTTTACAACCAGCATGTATTCATCAGCACTCATTCGATAAACCAACAGGTCGTCAACAATTCCCCCATCGTTATTGGGAAGGCAGCTGTACTGCACTTTACCGTCTGAAAGTTTTGACGCATCGTTGCTGGTAACCAGTTGTATCAAGTCAAGTGCTTTTTCACCTTTGAGTATAAACTCACCCATGTGGCTAACATCGAATACGCCAACTTTAGTGCGTACGGCCAGGTGTTCCTGAATAAGGTTGGTGTAAAGTACAGGCATATTGTAACCGGCAAACTCGATCATTTTTGCGCCTAGCGAAGTGTGCAGATCATTTAAGGTAACGTATTTCATGTATGGTATAAAATGTATATTTGATTGTGCCAAAGTAACGTGTTTAGGTTGAAATAGCCAATGTACCTAGTCAGTTGTTGATATTTTACTGCTCAAGTCCCTTTTAGGGTTAAGAATAATTACACGACTGTGATTTATATTCTTCGGTCAAACCAGTCGCGCCTGCGTGTCATCCGTAAGTCCTGAAGTAAACTTGACCGCACATTAATCGTAAATAAAAAGCTTTGGCGGAAGCCTATCGGAATCCAGTTCAGTTTAAACTCCCAGCAGTGCAATTGCCTGATAAAGTCAATGCTGGTAAACGTAATTTGTTTGTTTTGCAGGTCATAGCCCGATGTGTAACCTACTTTCCAGTTTTTAGTAACATTCAGATCACCGTTAAAAGTGAGCGACTGAATGAAATTTGATAACAACGGATTATTTAGATTGGTGTATCGGTTGTAGTTGATGGCATAGTTGATGTTGAGCGACCAGGGGATATCAAAGTCATAAAAATCCATTGGATTCGATTCAATGTAGCGCAATTCACTTTCGTATGGCTTTCCCGATTTAGTTGATTTATTTTTAAATGTTTGAGCATTGAAGGTAGCACTGAGACTGATGTTGGCGCTGGTTATAACGCCCGGAATGCCTTGGTCGGAGTAGTAAAAAGTATTTACACGTGTTATGTTTTTAAATCCTGATGCTGTTGTAATCTCTATATTTTTATAAGGATCGAGAATTGCCGACCCGTTCACCGATATATTTTTAAATAAGCGTGTGCGGCCCGAAATACTGATAGCACTCAGATTTAATGAATCGGCAAATATGTTCCAGCTTGCGCCCATCCGAATACTTTCAAGCAGTTGAACTTTTCTCAATTCATTCGTAGTGTCTTTCTTGCCCGGCTTAATTTTCATTTCTATATTGTTATCAATTCCCAAACCGATATTTCCTTGCCTGCCCGGAGAAGGTGTGCCCATAATTCCGCCTTCAAAAATGGAGTAGCGAACTTCATTGCCCTGCCGGTTTCTGTAAGTGGCATAGTAGCCCCATGATGGGTCACTGAAATCGGGGGTATAGCTGAAGTCGAGTGTTGGAGTAATAACATGCCTGACTGCACGTATATATCCTTTTCTGAATTGTGCCAGTCCATAGTAACGTGTGCTTATTCCCACACGAGGATTGTAGGTAAAAGCTCGTGCAAATCCGTCAACACGCTGGTTAACGAGTCCTCCGCCTACTGCTGTGTCTTTGCGAATGGTTTGCAGATACCACAATTCGCTGAGGTTAACACTAGCCGATAGAGTATAGAACTTAAATACTTTGAATGACGTTTGAATGGGCATGTCATGCCGTATTCCATAACGACCTGCTGTATCCAAAAGCCGGCCCAGTTCGCTAAGCGATCTGCCCTGAAATAAGATAGTGTCTTTTACGTTTACATCGTTTCGAAACTGCATCGTGTAGTTCATCGTGATGTTTTCGTACCATTTGTCGGCTGTATTTTTATACTTTGGCTTAAATGGTGCAAAGCTGGGAATGGTAAGGGTTATGTCTGGCAATGAAATAGCAACATCTCGTGTTTGTGTATTTTGTGCCATACGGCCGCTCATGTTTAAATTGATGCGTCCGTTTTTAAATCCTTTGTAGTAAGCAACGCTCGATTGCAGCTGATTGGTTACAATATTTTGCGGGTTAAATGAGTTGTTGGCAAAGAAGTTATTACCGCTTTTGTTTACACTTACAATATTCACATCCGCTCTGAACGAACTGAAAGGACGGGCCTTTGCATCTGCGCTGTGCATCCAATTAATTAGAAAATCGCGTGAGATATTAAATGTTGGGTCCTGCTCATCACCGAATTTGTTGTAGTTAAAGTTCAGATTCAGATTTCCGTTAAAACGGTAGCGTTCATTGTATCTTAAGCCGCTACGCAATGCCCAACTTAGGTTAGTGTAAATGTCGCCTGTAAGCCTTAGGTCGGCTTTTTCGCCCAATCCGAAATAGTAACCTCCATCCCGCAAAAAATAACCCCGGTCAAGCGAGTTTCCATACGTAGGCACTATGACTCCCGATGATTGACCGCGTTTAATAGAAAAGATTCCAAACGGAAGTACCAAAGGAGTTGGAATATCTTCAAGCCACAATTCGGCAGGGCCGGTTACTATTTTCTTTTCGGGAATAACTTTAATGCGTGTTGCACCGATGTAGTAATGCGGGTGCTCATTTTCACATGTGGTGTATTTGGCATTTTTAATTCCAAATTGATTGGACTCATCCTTTTTTACCTGATTGCCATGAATATAGCCTTCTCCTTCCTTGGTGCGAAACTCGCTTAGGTATCCTCTTTTGGTTTTGTAGTTGTACTTAATGATATCGGCATTGTAGTCGCTTTGGCCTTGCTTAAAGTGGGGTTTCCCTCGTGCATTTCCCAGCGAGTCGGTCACGCCTGTTGAAGTAATCAGTTGCTTGTCTAGTTGTATTTGAATGACCTCGGCATCCAGTGCCATTTCTTCAAATGCAACTTTGGCTTCGCCATACAGATAAACAGTTTTGGTTACGGCATCGTATACTATCGAATCGCGTGCATCGTATTTAATGGCTGATGACGGACCATTGGATGAAACGGGCAGTGATAATGTATCCAACGAGTCGATGCTAAACTCATCGTACAAATTCAGAACCTTTGGTACAGATATTGATAACGTATCGCGAAGTGCTGGGGTAGCAGGAATTTTTGGTGCAGGTTGTGGTTTGCTTTTTGGGGTTGTTTTTTTAGCAGGTCGGGTGGTTTGTGCATAGCTTGCTGAACACATCAACAGCAGTACGAGCAAAAAATGTGCTCCAGCAATAATGAAAGGCCGTAAACCGGCTTTAGATTTGTTGAATATCAGTAGCAATGCTGGCAAATTTACAAATAAGAGCGAATGACCGGAATGAATTTTTGCACCGCATGATGCAAAAATGCTGCCGAATACTAAAGTAAGGACTATGATAAACAGAAAAAATGCACTGGTTATATGCTTTATGCTGCTGATGCTATCGGCCTACAAACCACTGGGCGTACACAAAATGAATATTCGTACGGTGGTTATTGATGCCGGACATGGCGGACACGATACCGGGTGCAGCTACGGGGGGGCCAACGAAAAAGATGTAACACTTGAAGTAGCACTAAAAGTAGGAGCGCAGCTGAAGGAAATGGAACCCGGCATGAAAGTTATTTACACACGCAATTCGGACGTATTTATCGAACTGTGGGAGCGTGCCGGTATAGCTAACCGCAACAATGCCGATTTATTTGTATCTATTCATTGCAACGCCAATAAAAAAACGGAACCCTTCGGAACCGAGACATTTGCCATGGGTTTACACAAATCGGATGCTAACCTGGAAGTGGCCAAGCGCGAGAACGAAGTAATCTTACTTGAAAAAGACTACCAGGAAAAATATGAAGGGTTTGATCCAAACTCACCGGAGGCGCATATTTATTTCTCGTTCATGCAAAATGCATTTCTGGAACAAAGTCTGAAACTGGCTTCGATGGTGGAAGAGAATTTTAAAAAAATAAACCGCAGCAGCCGTGGGGTTAAACAGGCAGGTTTGATGGTGTTGTGGCGCAGTAAGATGCCCAGCGTGCTTATTGAAACAGGTTTTTTAAGCAATAAAGCCGAGCGTGCCTATCTTACATCTGAAGAAGGCCAGCAGCAAATGGCAAGAGCAGTAGCATTATCAGTTATGGAGTATAAGTCGAAACTGGAAGGTGTGAAATAGCGGCATTTTCCTATTTTTGCGCAAACATTCATTTTGTGAAATTTACCCGTGAAATAAAAGTCGGCCTGTTTATGGCTGGCGGATTGCTTCTGTTTTTTACCGGATTCAATTTTTTGAAAGGCTTTCATCCCTTCAGGTCATATACCAGCTATCATGTTGTATATGCTGATGTGTCAGGCATCGTAAACTCGTCACAGGTGTTGGTAAACGGATTGAAAATAGGTCAGGTTGAAAATATCACCACCTTGCAGCCGGGCGATGCACGACAGCTGGTAGTTACGTTTACCATCAATAAAAGTATTAAAATACCGATGGGCTCGGTAATACGAATCTCGGGAACTGATCTATTGGGAAATAAAGCTTTAGTGCTTTTTCCTTCAGCTGCTACAACATATCATAACTATGGCGATACACTGAAGGGCGAGGTTGAGGAATCATTAAGCAGTACCATTTCAGCCATGGTATCACCGCTGAAGGAAAAAAGCGAGCAGGTTCTAATAACACTTGATAAAGTGTTGCAAAGTATGAATGATGTTTTTGATTCAGCGGGAACTCGTAGAATAGCAAGCAGTATTAACGATATATCCTGGTCTATTCACAACATGCGCAACATTACACAGCGCATGGATAAGTTAACCGAGAGCGAATACGGTCGACTGGAAGCTATGATGCAAAATCTGGAGTCGATTACACGCAACCTTAAAAACAACAATGAACATATTGCACGTTCTATGAAAAATTTAGCACGTATTACAGATTCGGTTGCTGCATCTGATCTTACAGCAACCATTAATAATACCAAACGTGTAATGGATGAGTTTGCTACTGCCCTCAACAAAGTGAATAACGGAGAGGGTTCGCTGGGTATGTTGGCTAATGATACCACGTTGTACGTGAATTTGGCGCAAACCAGTAAGGAGCTTGAGCTTTTGATGAAAGATATGCAGGCATATCCGGCACGCTATTTTACTGTTTCAGTTTTCGGTGGGGGCAAAAGGGCCAAAAAACAGGATAAGGAACGAAGCAGTAAAAGTGCTGCTAAGCCTTAATCGGTAAGAATAAATTTTCTTCCTTCTAGAGCTAGCTCGGTATTTTCAAACTCGGATTGAGCTTCCTGAAGCAATTTCGTTAAATCATCGTACCTCGATGAAAAGTGTCCGATTAGCAGTTTTTCTGCATTGGCCTCTTTGGCAATCAGTGCGGCTTGTTTGGCTGTGGTATGCATCGTTTCCTGAGCGCGTGCTAGTTTATCGTGCATAAATGTAGCTTCGTGGTACATTAATCTTACATCTTTTACTGACTCGGCCACACGCGAGTCGAATACGGTATCGCTGCAGTAGGCGTATGAATATTTTTTACCACTGTCAAGTGTCAGCATGTCGTTTGGAATATATATCCCGGCATCTGCATCTATGTAGTCCAGGCCCTTTTTTAACTCGTTATAAAACGCATAGGGGATTTGGTGTTTTTTACAGGCTTCTGAGTTCAGTTTTCTGGGTCTATCGGTTTCCGTAAACAGAAAACCAGTGGTAGGAATTCGGTGAAATAAGGGGAAGGATTTTATTTGAAACATGGAATCTTCGAAAATAACTTCCGTTTCGTGATGCTGTGTTATATGAGGTATAACTTCGTAGCGCAGTTGATTGTCGGAATGTGTGATAAGTAATTGGAGTACTTCAAAAAGTTCGGGCGGGCCAAATATATGAAGAGGTTCGGTTCGCTGCAGTAGGTTCATGCTGAACAATAAACCTGGCAGACCCAAAATGTGATCGCCATGCATGTGGCTGATAAAAATATACTTGAGTTTAGCGCGCTTGAGTTTGTAACGCCTCATTTGAATTTGTGCTCCTTCCCCGCAATCAATAAGTATGTGGTGATCGAGCATGACCAAATGCTGTGAGGAAGGAAACCTATCGTAAGTAGGAGTAGCCGAACTACTTCCCAGTATGGTCAATTCAAAACTCATAGTTATGCGGAATGGTCGTCTAAGAACTGTTTTTCAAGTTGATCCATGAAAATAAAATCAATCGCTTCAGTATCTGTGGGTATAAATGTAATGTCGGCTTTGTTAAATAGACGTGTAAACTGATCTTCGGCATGTGTAATGATGAGCATACCGTTATTGTCTCGCAAGTCAATGGCCAACTGTATCAATTCTCTCACTCCATCCGCATTGCATTCGTTTACTGAACTGATGTTTACAATAACGTATTTGCTACTGCTTTCTACCTCATGCTGAACTTTGCTGCGTAGCTTTTTACAGGTGTCTTGATTGAAAATAGCTGCATCAGGTTTGATGATGGAATACAGGTCGTTTTTTTCTATGGAATAATTCATAGTGTTGCATAATTGGATGGGTAAAGTTAAATGTTCGGCTTATTTTTACAAACTTTCGAACAAAACACACAGATAATATATGACTAAAACTGCATTTATTACAGGAGCTTCAGCCGGAATAGGCGAGGCTATTGCCACATTGCTGGCTGTTCAGGGTTATCGCCTTATATTGACAGCACGCAGAAAAGACAAACTGACCCAACTGGCTGAAACATTAGTTGAAAAATACAGCACCGAAACACTGGTGCTTGAACTGGATGTGCGCAACCGTGAAGCAGTAGCAACTGCGATAGCTCAACTTCCTGATAGTTGGAAGAGTATAGATGTGCTAATTAATAATGCCGGTCTTGCCAGCGGACTTGCACCTATTGAAAGTGGAGATATAGATGATTGGGAAGTAATGATTGATACCAATATCAAAGGCTTACTCTATGTAACACGCACTATTGTTCCATTAATGATTGCAGCCAACACCGGTCATATAGTAAATATTGGGTCAATAGCCGGTAAAGAAGTGTACGCAAATGGTAATATTTATTGTGCTACCAAACATGCAGTAGATGCGCTGAACAAGGCCATGCGAATTGATTTATCAAAATATCCGATAAAAGTTACAGCTATTCACCCAGGTGCAGTTGAAACAGAATTCAGCATCGTACGTTTTCATGGTGACGTGGAGCGTGCCAAAAAAGTATATGAAGGATTTGAAAATTTAGTAGCAGCTGATATTGCAGAGGCTATCTGGTTTGCGCTGTCGCGTCCGGCTCATGTTAATATCAACGAACTCACCATCATGCCAACGGCACAACCCATGGCAGGAGTAATTCACCGTAAATCATAACACACTATGGAATCAAAAATTTCACAAATCAATCAGTTGCTATGCGAAAAATCCTATACCAAACAAAAGGTATATCAGATTACGCTCGACACTTTTTCAGCGTTGAAAGCTGTACTTAAAGAGTTGGAAGAAGAGATTATGCCCTGCATACACGATGATGCACCCAACGTAATTGTAAAATACAACGATATGGGACAATTTGAGGCGCACCTCAAATTTTCGGGCGATACGCTGGTGGTGATGATGCATACCAATATTTTCGATTTTGACGATAGCCATTACATCAATCAAAGTCCGTATATCAAAGAAGATCCCATGCGCGAATTTTGCGGCATGATTCATATTTATAATTTTTTATCCGACTCATTGTTGTACAATCGCGAGCAGGATATGGGTTACCTCATTGCACGATTGTTTGTGAACAAAGACCGTCACTTTTTTATGGAAGGTAAACGGCCCTTGGCATTTCAATATGCCGATATTGCAATCAATACTATTACAGCTGAAACGCTGAAAAATATCATGCAGGAAGCCATGCTTTTCTGTCTAAACTTTGATTTGCTGGCCCCTTCGCTGGATGCTGTAAAATTTATTTCAGTAGAGCAAAAAAACGCATTGAGTTACAGCTCGGGTATGCCCACCTCAAAGCGCATGGGGTTTAGGATGGATAAGGATTAGTGAACACGTTCAAATACCATGAACGTGAAATCGTAAGCATGTTTATCGTCAGCCGAATGCCTTTCGCTGCTCACACATTTCCAATCTCTTTCATCCAAATGAGGGAAAAATGTATCGGCATTCAGGTGAGCGTGTATGCGAGTGAGGTAAATGCGCTGTGCGCTTGTTAATGCTTGAGTATAAATAGTACCACCCCCAGTGATATACAATTCGGTTTCATGGTATGCTTGTGCATACACAACAGCATCTGTAAGATTATTTACAACTATACAACCGTCAGCCTTAAACAATGGGTCGCGTGACACGATTAAATTAACACGATGGGGCAGGGGTCTACCAATCGATTCATAGGTTTTACGTCCCATTACGATGTGATGACCGGTTGTTTTTTGCTTGAAATACTTAAGGTCGGCCGGTAAATGGCAAAGCAATTCATTGTTTTTACCTATGCCGTTATCTTCATCGGCAGCAACTATCAACGACACGATCATGTAATTGTATTTTTAGGATGCAAGTATAGTGCACACAGATTTAAAATGAATGATACAGCTTGTATAGAAAAAAATGCTACTCATGTAAAATTTTAACCCCTTCAGTTATTTATTTTGTAAAATAGCTGTTTAAAGCGGAAATCAGTTGTATTTTAATGTGTACATACACGCCTCGAATACAGATATTTTAGCTGGTTATTTACTTGTTTAAGCTTGCTTTAAGGCTTAAGTTTGCCGCTATTCACAAATTTTAATGCTATACCATAAACTACACTTAAGATTAACACTACTCGCTTCGATCTTAATTGCAGCATTGAATACAGCTATTTCGCAAAATTGCACTGTAAATGCGAACGTAGACCAAGTAATTTGTGCCAACCAAACACTTACACTAAACGGTTCAAACGGTGGATTAATTCAAGCCGGCACAGTTCAGTGGTCGCAATTATCAGGACCTTCGGTAATTATAACTTCTCCCGCATCTTTGGTTACCACAGTTACAGGTTTCTCCGGTGGAAATACCTACGTTTTTCGTTTATCAGCCAAATGTACTGATGGTTCAACCGTATTCGACCAAGTATCTTACACCGTTAGAAGCATAACACTAGCAGATGCCGGGATGCCTCAAACACTTTGCCCCGGAACACCTGCTGGAACTATGTCAGCTAACGCTTTGGGAACTGGAGAAACCGGTGTATGGTCGGGTTCAGGTTCAGGAATAACAATCACATCAACCAGCAATAGGCTTAGTCCGCTCAACTTAACTAATAATTCATCGGGCACATCAGTATTTACGTGGACTATAAATAATACAAACGGATGCAGTTCATCCGATACGGTACAAATAACTAACCGTGGTGGTGTAGCACCCGTATCTGCCGGTGCAGATATATTAGCAACCTCGGTGAGCTGCTATTTGACCACTGCATCGGTGACGTTGAATGGAAGCTTTGGCGGAAACGGATTGGGTGGTCAAATTGGTACGTGGACTTTGGTAAGCGGTCCCAATGCGCCAACCATTACTAATCCAAATCTGAGAAATACTACCGTTACAAATTTAATTCAAGGCACCTACGTTTTCAGATGGACAGTAGTGGGCCCTTGTTCGAGTGGTTCAGACGATGTAACAGTGAATATACCTCCCTCAACAGGAACTCTTACTTCATTAGGAGGAAACACTACATTAGCCTATTGTGACAATAGGACTACAGCACCACTAACCGCTGCTATTCCACTAAACTCAGGTGAGACCGTACGATGGACACAAGTTAGTGGACCAACGGTGGCAATAATTGCCGACACAACTGTGCCTAGTACTACAGTATCGGGTTTGAACGGATTGGCAGGCAGTTCGTATGTATTTAGATATACGTTAACCAACTCATTTGGGTGTACGTCTAGTGTTACCCGAACTATTCAGTTCGTTGAACCGGTAACCAGTATGGTCATATCGGGAGGGAATCAAATACTGCCATGTAATGCAACCTCAACAACTGTTTCGTATACAGTAAGTGGAGGAAATTTAACTCAATACAGAATACTTAGCGGCCCCCCCGGTGCATTTGCTTCTTATCCTAGGGCATGGACAAATTCCAACTCAAGTCCAGCAACTATATCAGGTTTAACTGTAGAGGGAACATATGTAATTCAATTTCAACGTTTCTTAAACGGAGCCAGCGTTACGTGTTCACCAGTGCTCGCCACTATTTCTATTACTACTTCAAGAACTCCTACTGCGAGTAATGCGGGTTCAAACCAAATATTGGCATGCAATGCTACAAGTACTTCCCTAGTCGGAAATAGTCCATTGATTGGTACCGGAACGTGGTATCAGTTATCAGGGCCCAATACTGCTACAATTGCCACTCCTAGTGCGAGTTCATCACCCATTTCCGGTCTTATAAATGGCGTATACCACTTCAGATGGGTCATATACGGAGGACCGGCATGTGCAACGAATGATGCCACAACCCGAGTGGTGGTTACAACAATGCCACCAACAACTGCAGTAGCAGGTAGCAACGCAAGTGTTTGTTATGGAACAGCAGTTCAAATGGCAGCCAACACACCCGCCAGCAATGAAACAGGTACATGGTCAGTTACCCCTTCAGCGGGCGTGATAGCCACCAATATTAATAGTCCAACGTCATTGGTGACCTTACCGAATCCCTCAACCGCTTATACCTTGAAATGGACAATTTCTAATATATGCGGGAGCTCTGATTCCAGTGTAATTCTCACCACCTTACCTACACCAGGACCGGTTACCGCAGCAGCAGGACCGGACCAATGTCTTCCGGCAGGAACAACCAGTATAACACTGGCAGGAAATAATCCCAGCCCTGGAACGGGAACCTGGACACAGCTAAGCGGTCCAGCTTGTACCATTACAAATACAACCGCTTTTAACTCGACAGTGACCGGGATGAGTAATGGCATATATACTTTCATGTGGTCGACCAGTAGGAATGCTTGCGCAATAACACGAGATACAGTTGAGATTACTATATCCGCACCGGTAACTACAGCAATAGCCGGAACCGATCAAGACATATGTAGTACGGCTACTGTTTTCACTGCAAATGTACCGACCGTGGGCACGGGAACGTGGTCGCAGATAAGTGGTCCGGCAGGTTTTACCATCGCTAACCCAAACTCATCCACATCAGCTATTTCAGGCTTAAGTAGTGGTACGTATGTTTTCAGATGGACTATTACAAATGGATCCTGCGCATCTAGCCAGAGTGATGTAACGATAAGAGTTACCATGCCTTCAATGACGGCAAATGCCGGACCTAACCAAACTATTTGCGGTGCAACAACAGCAACATTGGCAGCAAATACACCAACCGGTGGAGCTACAGGAATCTGGTCTTTTATTTCCGGCCCAAATATTCCTACTTTCAGTTCTACTTCTTCACCCACAGCCACACTCACCGGGTTAATTCAAGGAACATATGTTTTACGTTGGAATATAGCCTCAGGTATATTTTGTCCGCCAAGCACGAGTGATATAACCATAACCGTAGTGTCGGTAGCAAATGCAGGTGCAGCTAGTAACTTGTGTTTAGTAAATACAGTAGAACTATCAGGTAATTCAGGAAGTTCAGGAACGTGGACTCAATTTAGTGGTCCGTCAGCAACAATTACAACTACAGGTGCTTCAACCGCCATTGCAAGTGGGCTTACCGGCCCCAATACGTATGTTTTTACGTATACGATACCCGCTATAGGTTCTTGTGCATCTACTTCGAGTAATAGAACGATAACTATACTAACCAGTGCTTCTGCTGCTAATGCCGGTACAGATCAGAGTGTGTGCAGAAATCCTAATCCGGTTACAGTTACTTTATCAGGAAATACGCCACCCGGAGGCAGTACTGGTACATGGACAAAACTATCCGGTAGCCCAAGCGGAGGGGATGTGTTTTTACCCAATGCAAACACACCCGGAGCAACTGTATCCATTACTAATCCGGGTACTTATGCTTATGCATGGACCATCGCTAACGGCAGTTGTACAAATGCTGATCAGGTAGTTATAAACGTATTCGAGCCACCTACGCCTTCTAATGCAGGGTCTGCAATGGCTTCAATCTGTAGTACAGCTACAACAATGTCAGCTACTGCAGTCACAAGTGGAGTAGGATTATGGACTCAGGATTCGGGACCGAATACAGCAGTTATAGCTGCACCGGGAACAAACAATACATCAATAACCGGACTAATCCCCGGTACATATGTTTTTCGTTGGACGACATCAAACGGTACTTGCCCTTCGAGTACTTCAACCGTTAGCGCAACAGTTCACACAACACCTACTCAGGCGAATGCGGGTTCAGATCAGACGCTATGTAATGTTAGCTTAGCAACATTATCAGGTAATGTGATTACTATCGGCAGTGGAAAATGGACGCAAATCTCCGGTCCCAATACAGCCACTTTCGCAAATGATACACTAAATAATACTACAGTTTCAGGTCTAATTCCAGGAGTTTATACTTTTAGATGGACATCAACACTAAACCCTTGTGCTACTTTTGATGACGTATTGCTTACTGTTTCAGGACTACCCACAGTTGCAAATGCAGGCAACGACACTATGGTATGCATTTCATCTACGTTTAATTTATATGCTAATTCTCCAATAACGGGTAACGGGACTTGGACGCAAATCAGTGGACCAAACTCAGTAACATTTATTAATCCTAATTCACCAACTACACAGGTACTAGGTCAGGTTGCTGGAACGTATGTTTTCCAATGGACTATCGCAAACGGGAATTGTCCTTCCAGTAGCGATCAGGTTACCGTTACTTTCAGTTCATTGGCATCATTGGCTGTTGCCGGATTAAATCAAACGGGTTCATCCACATGCGGATTAACAACTGTAACACTCAACGCTACTAATCCTTTAACAGGAACAGGATTATGGACGATAACATCAGGTATTGGCGGAAGTTTCGCAAATGCGGGTATAAACAATACTACATTCTCCGGAATTGGAGGTAGCACATATACACTACGATGGACAGTAACTAATGGTGCTTGCAGCACTTTTGATGAAATAAACGTAAGATTTAACCTTAATCCTGGTCCCGCTTCATCTGCACCCACAGTTTGTATTAATACACCAATACCTACTGTTAAGCATAAAACCACCGGAGCCACAGGAATCGGAATCCCATCAGGATTACCTCCCGGTGTAAACGCTACATTTTCTTCCGATACGATAGTTATCAGTGGAACACCTACCGTTGCTGGTACTCACAATTATTCAATCCCAACAGTTGGTGGAATATGTACCAGTGCTAATGCGACAGGAACAATCACTGTCACGCCCGACAACACCACAAGCGCAGCATCAAGCACACCAACCATTTGTATCAATAACGCCCTCACAACCATCACGCATACCACGACAGGCGCAACCGGCATCGGCACCGCCACCGGCTTACCAACAGGTGTGAGTGCAACGTTCAGTTCAGATACCATACGCATCAGCGGCACACCTACAGCATCCGGTACATTTAATTACAGTATACCATTAACCGGAGGTTGCGGAACCGTATCGGCAACTGGAACAATTACTGTCACACCCGCAAATACCACAAGCGCAGGATCAACCACACCGACATTGTGTATTAACACTTCGTTGGCAACCATCACGCATACCACCACAGGCGCAACCGGTATCGGCACACCTACCGGCTTACCTTCAGGCGTGAGTGCAACGTTCAACTCAGACACGATACGCATCAGTGGCACACCCACCGCGTCAGGAACATTTAATTACAGTATACCATTAACCGGAGGTTGTGGAACCGTATCGGCAACCGGAACAATTACTGTAACGCCTGACAACACGACAAGCGCAGCATCATC
>JBKCPL010000032.1:0-7207 GCA_046309355.1 Bacteroidota bacterium | reverse complement strand
GATAAAATTACACCACGGGCGCTGTACAGGTAATTGAATTGCAGATACAGATAAAATAACCCCAGATTGATTACTGCACATAAACTTAGCAGCGGTGATAGCAATTTGTTCTTGATAGATGCTGTAAGAAATTCCAGCATGGGTTCACCGGAAAAGTTGATTGCATAAAAGATGACTACACCAGCAAGCGGTGCCAGTATGCCCGTAATAATACCAATATAAAGTTTGTCGAATTTGCTCATTAAATGCTGTAATCCCAGGTATTGAGTGAAGTGAATGCATGATAGGCCGTAAGGTCGAAATGAACGGGAACCACTGAAACGTAATCATTGGCCAATGCCCATTCATCTGTATCTTCGCCTTTGTCCATATTGATGAACTTGCCGGTAAGCCAGAAGTATTTTCGGCCGTTCGGGTCTCTGCGTTCGTCAAATTCTTCCTGCCATTTGGCGTTGGCTTGCCTGCAAATTTTTATTCCTTTCAGTTCATGCTCGGCTAGATTCGGAATGTTTACATTTAAGAGTGTGCCCGATTGCATTCCGTTTTGAATGATGTTTTGTGCAATGCGGTGAGCCACTTTGGCCGACAAGGAGAAATCCGCATCGTACGCGTAATTGCATAACGAAAATCCGGCTGAAGGAATACCTTCAATGGCTCCTTCCATTGCTGCGCTCATAGTGCCTGAGTACAGTACATTGATGGAAGAATTGGAGCCGTGATTGATGCCCGATACCAGCAAATCGGGTTTGCGGTGCAATACTTTGTCTACAGCCAGTTTAACACAATCGGCCGGTGTGCCTGAACATTGATAAGCGGGTATATCGCCATAAATATCCGTTTGCTCCAGTCGCAATGGTTTGCTGATGGTTACTGCATGCCCCATGCCGCTTTGCGGTCCATCGGGTGCAACTACGATGATGTCGCCCAAAGGTTTAACTGCGTGTATGAGTGCACGAATACCGGGAGCCGTGATGCCATCGTCATTGGAAATTAATATCAGGGGTTTAGTGCTCATTAGCGGGCATTTTGTATAAGTGTTAACAGGTCTTTCTCCAGGCTGATTTTTGTGTCTTCAATAATACGCCCGATTTCTTTGCTGCGATAAAAAACGATAAACGTTGGCACATATTCGATGTGAAGCGAGCTGACATCTATTTTCGAACTCGTTTTGTTTCGTAACGTGCCAATTAGTTCTACTTGATTATTGTCGGCCTCAATTCCGTGCATCACTTTCATAAACGGAGGTATGTGCTCGCGGCTGTCGCCACACCAGGTGCCTAGCACAACTACAAAACGAAGATCAGTAGTGTAGGGTTTTAGCTGTGCCATTGTCACCTCATCCGGCTTATAATTTGCATAGCCTTGTGCATACCAGGCGTAATTCGTGGTGAGCAGCTCGTGGGTAATTTTACCATCGGCAATGCTGTCGGCTGTTATGCAGTATTGGGCAGATGAGTTCATGTAAACGAAAGCAGCAGCAATAGCCACAAGCAATTTCATAGGGTAGAAAATTCAACGGCTTTATTTACCATTTCTTCCGAACCGATGAATACAGGTACACGTTGGTGCAGTGCCGTAGGCTGAATATCGAGAATGCGCTGTGTGCCTGTAGTGGCAATGCCGCCAGCTTGTTCAACAATAAACGACATGGGATTGCATTCAAATAACAACCTCAGTTTGCCATTGGGTGCTTTTGCCGTAGGCGGGTAAATGAAAATGCCGCCCTTAAGCAGGTTGCGGTGCAAATCAGCTACCATCGAGCCTATGTACCGAGCGCTGTAAGGCCGTTTGGTATCTTTATCTTTTTGCTTGCACCACTCAATGTATTGTTGAACACCGGCCGGAAAATCGGAACTGTTTCCTTCGTTTAGTGAGTAAATGGAACCTTGTTTGGGCATTTGCACCGATGGGTGCGATAAACAGAATTCGCCAATGGATGGGTCCAATGTAAATCCATTTACACCTTTTCCGGTTGAATACACCAGCATGGTTGAGGAGCCGTAAATGACATATCCGGCAGCGATTATTTTATTGCCCGGCTGCAGCACATCTTCCAGTGTGGGTGGTGTTCCAGCGGGTGTAATTCTGCGGTAAATAGAAAAAATGGTACCTATAGATACATTCACATCAATATTTGACGAACCATCAAGCGGGTCGATACATACTACGTAGTTGCCGTGGATGGAAAATTTACCTTTAAGCGGAACTATATCATCGTTTTCTTCTGACGCAAGCAGGGCTACTTCGCCACCTTTTGAAAGGGTTTCAATAAATAAATCGTTGCTAATTTCATCTAGCTTTTTTACGTCCTCGCCTTGTATATTGGTGTGGCCGGTATCGCCAATAATTTCAGCCAAACCTGCCTTGTTTACCTCACGACTTATAATTTTAGCTGCAATCCCGATATCGCGCAGCAAACGTGATAACTCGCCCTTGGCAAATGGAAATTCATGTTGTTTTTCAATAATAAATTGACCCAGCGTGGTAACGTTAAAATGTGGCATATTCTTAGGTACAATGGTAGATTGGTCGCAAATATAGCAATCCGCGCTACTTTCAGTAATATTGCAGACTTATTTAACTCAGGCATGAAAGTGTTCAAGTTCGGTGGGGCATCAGTAAAAGATGCTGCTGCGGTAAAAAATGTAGCTTCAGTCATTCAGCGTTACAGCGGTGAAGAGTTGCTTATAGTTGTATCGGCTATGGGTAAAACTACCAATGCGCTCGAACACTTGGCGAAGGCGTATTACCAACAGGATTCTAAACGTATTAATGAGTTGTACACTGAAATCAAATCATTTCATGACGAAGTAGTATCCGGTTTACTTAAGGGTGAAAATAGCCATGCGTATGACGATATTCAAAACCTGTTTATAGAGCTGGAGTGCCTGCTGGAAACCGCACCCGAAGATAACTTTGATGAAACCTACGATCAGATAGTTAGTTACGGAGAAATATTTTCGACACGCATAGTGAGTGCGTACCTGAATGAAAGCGGAATAAAAAACCGCTGGCTGGATGCACGCAATTTTATAAATACAGATAATACCGCCCGCGATGCACGGGTAAACTGGCAACTTACAACGAGTGTGATTGAACGCAAGCTCAAGCCTATTGTGCAGAAGCAAATAGTCGTAACACAAGGTTTTATTGGGCAAAACAAAGATCATCAAACCACCACTTTGGGTCGTGAAGGTTCGGATTATTCGGCCGCCATCTTTGCCTACGGGCTCAATGCCGATTCGGTAACCATTTGGAAAGATGTGGCCGGTGTGATGAATGCCGACCCCAAGAAAATTGCAGACGCACAGAAGCTCGATGAAATCAGTTATACGATGGCGATAGAAATGGCCTATTACGGAGCTACCGTTATTCACCCCAAAACCATACAGCCGCTGCAAAGCAAGAACATACCACTTTACGTAAAGTCGTTTGTAAGCCCTGATGCTGCAGGAACAGTGGTTTCAAACAAGTCGCTAACACACAAGTTGCCGGTTATTATTTCTAAAAATAATCAGGTGTTAATTTCAGTTCTCAGCAAGGATTTTTCATTTATTGTAGAGGACAATCTCAGTAAAATATTTTCACATTTTGCAAGTCATGGCATTAAATTGAATCTGATGCAAAATTCGGCTATCAGCTTTACGGTATGTGTAGATAATACTGGCGAAAAACTGGAGCGGCTCAAGAATGATTTATCCATTTTCTATAACCTGCACATAACTGATGAAGTTGAAATTTATACCATCATGTATTTTGACGATAAGGCAATAGCAGAAGTTATCTCCCAACGCGAAATATTAATGGAGCAACGCAACCGCAACACCGTTCAGTTTGTGGTGAAGTAATTGTTTATCGAATTCGGCTAGTTTAAATGAACGAAGTGTATCTACTCACAGGAAGCAATATAGGCAATGCTCATCAGCATTTGCAGCAAGCACTTCAGGCTATACATACAATTGCCGGTAATGTTGTCACTCAGTCGTCTGTTTACCGCACAGCACCGTGGGGCAATAAAGCGCAAGATGATTTTTTAAATCAGGTACTGAAAGTAAACACCGCACTACAACCTGATGAATTGATGGAAGTATTGCTGAGTATTGAACAGCAAATGGGCCGCGTTCGTACTGTGCCCAATGCACCGCGAATAATTGATGTTGATATTCTATTTTACAATCAGCTGGTGTATCAATCAACGTTAGTAGAGGTGCCGCATCCACGTTTGCACCTGCGTAGGTTTGTGTTACAACCCTTGTGTGAACTGGTACCTGACCTGATGCATCCTGTGTGGCATAAAACCATTCGTCAGTTGCTGGCCGAATGTACCGATACGGGATTGGTGGAAAAAATGTAATTTTCTTGCCAATTACTTCCTCCTTATTTGCACAGCATGCAACCGCACCATGAGTTTATAGTTATTGAAGGCAATATCGGTGCCGGTAAGTCATCGCTTGCTACACGCATTAGTGAATCCTTTCAGTCGAGGTTGATACTTGAAGAGTTTGAAGACAATTCGTTTTTGCCTAAGTTTTATGATGATCCCCGCAGGTTTGCCTTTCCGCTCGAGATGAGTTTTCTGGCTGCCAGGTTTAAACAACTCAAGCGTGACTTACTTACCGAGGATCTGTTTAAGCCATGTATAGTCAGTGACTACATGTTTGCTAAATGCCTGTTGTTTTCTCGCGTGAATCTGGATGAGGACGAATATGATTTATACTTGAAACTGTTTGACATTATCAATTTGCAACTAAGGCAACCCGATTTGATTATTTACCTGCATAATCCTATTGAAAAACTGCAATGGAATATTGCTAACCGCGGCCGCAGTTACGAGCAAAATATTTCGAATGAGTACCTGCAAAATTTGCATGAAGCCTACATGAACTACTGGCATACCTTGTCGCATATACCTATTGTAATAATTAACTGCAGCGCTATTGATTTTGTAAACAACCAAAACGATTACGACAATATGCTAGCCATGATAAGTAAGCCTTACACATCGGGCATTCATTATATCAACTGGTTAAAAACGGATGATTAAGAAGGACGTATTTTCATTGCATTATTTGCCATGTTTGGCCTGGATGCAACACTTTCTTCAGGCTGACCAACCCATTATTGATGTAAATGAGCATTATGTAAAGCAATCGTACCGCAATCGTTGCCATATTTTAAGCGCTAACGGGGTGCTGGCATTGAGTATTCCGGTAAAAAAGCTGAGTACGAAAACCGAAGTGAACGATATGCTCATAGAAAATGAATTTAACTGGCAACGTCAACACTGGGAGTCCATTGTTTCAGCTTATAATTCTTCTCCTTATTTTTTTTACTACCGCGATTATTTCGAGCCATTGTATCATACGAAATACGAGACGTTGACACATTGGAACACCGAGTTGCTTAAAACCGTACTTAGGCTATTGAAAGTAAATAAAACCATACAGCTTTCAGATGCCTACATCGAAAAGGATTCCTTGCAAACCGATTGGCGTGAGGTCATTCATCCAAAGAAACTTATAACTACTGCTACGCCTTCATACATTCAGGTATTTGCTGACAGATTTGCGTTTGTGAGCAATTGTTCAATTATTGATTTAATGTTTAATAAAGGACCTGAAAGCACGGATTTGCTTATGCCGCTCAAGGCATAAAAAAACGCGACTCTTTAAGAATCGCGTTTTTTTGATTAAATGATAAATCTTGCTTTAAGCCTCGCTGAGTGCAGCGGCACCACCCACAATTTCCGAAATTTCCTTGGTAATGGCAGCCTGACGTGCACGGTTGTATTCTACTTTAAGTGCTTTGAGCAAATCGCCCGCATTTTCAGTAGCTTTATCCATTGCCACCATACGTGCTCCGTGTTCAGATGCAAATGAATCGAGCAATGAGCGGTATACCTGGGTTTTTAAAATACGAGGTACAAGCGTTTCCAAAATATCTTCCTTGCTGGGTTCAAAAATGTAATCGTGCTTGGTATTGCTTTTAGAAGCAAACTTAGACGCATCGATGGGTAAGAATGTATCGTTGGTTAAAATTTGTGTAGCAGCATTTTTAAACTGATTGTAAACGATTTCTACCTTGTCGTATTTTCCAGTTTTATAAGCCTGCAAAATGTATTCTCCGATAGCAAAGCCTGCATCAGCAGAAAGATTCAGGAATGTATCGCGAAAATCGCTTACTACGGTGGTGCCCTGTTTAACAAAAAATTCACCGCCTTTTTTACCTACAGGCAGCACTGTTACATTGGCGTTGCTGTATTGTTCTTTTATCAGTCTGTTGGTTAGTTTAATCACATTGGCATTGAACGAACCACACAACCCACGGTCAGAGGTAACTACAACCAGCAATACTTTTTTAACCTCACGCTTACTGAAATAAACCTTTAACGAATCAACATCAATAGAATCCGATAGGTTTGCTAAAATGCCGTTCAGCTTTTGAGCATAAGGGCGCATTTGCACAATGCCGTTTTGGGCTTTGCGTAATTTGGTAGCGCTTACCAGCTTCATAGCCTTGGTAATTTGCTGGGTGGATGATACCGAAGTAATTCGGGTACGTACTTCTTTTAAGTTTGCCATCTAACAGGATGTTTACTTATGCGTTGTATTTAGCGGTTAATTCTTTAGCAGCAGTTTCAAGCACACGTGTAATTTCATCGGTGTAGTTGCCTTTTTTGAGTTCGTTTAGGGTGTCTTTGTGCTTTGATTCCATGTAGTTCAAAAACTCAGTTTCAAACTCACGCACTTTATTAACCGGAATGCTGTTCAGCAGTCCTTTAGTGCCCAAGTAAATTATAGCAATTTGTTTCTCAACCGGTACTGGCGAGAACTGTCCTTGCTTCAATATTTCTACGTTTCGTGCACCTTTGTTCAGTACCGATTTGGTAGCTGCATCCAGGTCTGAACCGAATTTTGAGAAAGCTTCCAACTCGCGGTATTGAGCCTGGTCAAGTTTTAGGGTACCGGCTACTTTTTTCATCGATTTGATTTGTGCATTACCACCCACACGCGAAACCGAAATACCTACGTTAATCGCAGGACGTACCCCTGAGTTGAACAAATCGGATTCCAAGAAAATCTGACCGTCTGTAATCGAAATTACGTTGGTAGGAATATACGCCGAAACGTCACCGGCTTGGGTTTCGATAATGGGTAGCGCTGTTAATGAACCGCCTCCTTTAACAATAGGTTTCAAGGATTCGGGT
>JBKCPL010000031.1:0-138519 GCA_046309355.1 Bacteroidota bacterium | reverse complement strand
ACCGGCAAACGTGTTCTGAGCACAGAACTTAACGGACTGGAAACAGAAGTAAACTGCAACACATTGCAAAATGGATTGTATGTAGTAGAAATTACAGTTGACGGCAAAACACAAGTTCAGAAACTGAACATTGCCCGTTAATTACAACACTAATTTAATAAAAAAGCCCCCACACCTTAGGCGTGGGGGCTTTTTTATTGATGGTAATTAGTTTACCAAACGTACTGTTTTTTATTCATCAGCAGGGCCTCGCCTACAATGGTTTCAGCTCCGGTAGCCACATCTATCACTTTAGTTTCGTACAGCACTCTATTTTTTTCCGGAAATATTTCTTTCACCGTAATAACAGCACGATAAGCTGTATCAACAAACATGGGCTTTAAAAATGTACAGCTTTGTTTCATGTACACGTGTCCATCGGCAAAGTAAAGCACTCCGAATATCTTGGTGAATACGCTTGCACTAAAATGTCCATGAATAATATTGCGGCCAAACATGCTGTCCTTTCCGGCTTGCTCATCAATGTGCAATGGATTGGTATCTCCTGAAATGTGTGCATAGGTGTTTACCTGCTCTTGTGTGTAACTGATGTCGTGTGTAAAAATGTCTCCTACTTGTGGTCCCATAACTGTATTATTTATATGTTGTATTGAATTGGTGCGCAAGTTAATTTTTATGCGTTTTATTTCAATTTGGGAAGAAAATTAAGTTTTCACCCGATAGCCGTTTGTTACATGATAAAAGTCATATTCCTGTTTGTCCTTACAGCCGCGTAGCTTAGAGGGGCTTTGCGTTAATTTAACATAGAGGATATTGAAATATAAATAATTATACTAATTTCGCGGCCGCTTTCAGGAAGACAAAATAATTAAATAAATATATAAATGGAAAACTCAAAAAATCTATTCAACACATTTGCAGAAGCGCAAAAACAAGCAGTTGAATCACTTGCCAATGCTACAGAAAAAATGGCAAAAACCATGAACATGGACCTAAATTCTGACTTTTTTAAAAAATGGTACGATTCTCAGATGTCGTTTTTTACACAGAATACAGCTAACGGATCAACTACAGAGGGAATTAATTTCTTCAATACCTGGATGAACAATCAGATGAATATGGCATCTGAGTGGATGAAGAATGTGCAGAATACATTTTCGGGTATGGCAACAAACAATATGAACGAAGAAGTAAAAAATCAGTACAACACTATGATGAATATTTTCAACTCATGGACTACTAACATGAATAACATGTACACTGAAATGATGAAAAACGTTGGCAACATGAATACCAAAGAAAATCTAAGCGGTATGTTCAACAATGCCGAAATGTACATGAACATGTTCAATATGTGGATGCCGATGATGAAAGCTATTCAGGACAAAACCTTTACACCAGACATGTTTAAAAATACGATGAACATGGATCAGTTTAAAAACATGATGGACAAAATGTTCAATATGCAACCTGATTTCATGAAAAACATGATGAACATGAACATGATGACCGAAAACGGTAAAAAAATGATGGAAATGAATAAAGGTATGTTCGATACCATGAAAAATAACATGATGAGCATGATGCCAGCGGGTAACGATATGTTCACCAATATGATGAATAATTATACCAACATGTGGAACATGATGCACGAATCAGCAGCACCAATCATGAAAATGATGACACCAGGTTCGCAAAAAGCATCGGTAGAAATGATGAATGAGTTAGCTCAGGAGTTTGCGCATTACCAGATGAAAAACGCACAGATGCAATACATGATGTACACTACAGGCCTTAAAGCCATGGAGGAAGTTGCAGATAATATTTACAACAAATTGCATAAAGGTGAAGACATGAACAATTTCATGAAAGTGTATCAGGAGTGGTTAAACACGAATGACAAGCATTTTGTAAATCTGTTCAGCACAGCAGAATATTCAAAAATGCAGGCAGAACTGAATACACTCGGAATGAAAATGAAGCGCCACATGGACATGCAGATGGAAAAGATGCTGAACAATGTGCCTGTAGCTACACGCAGCGAAATGGATGAATTGTACAAAGTCATTCATGAATTGCGCAAACGCATCAACACACTAGAAAAACAAATTGACACTGATGGTGTTGAAGTGGTGGAAGAAAAAGAAACAAAAAAAGCTAAAGCTGCTAAAAACGCTTAATATAATTTGAGGTTTGCTAAGCCACATTTTCGGTCCCGTTCATCACAGGATTGGATTTGTGGCTTTTTTCTTATAAATCGAAAACATAATTACTAATATTTAAAACACATGAATGTAGCAGGCATATTTGAAGAAATGACCAAAACTACCGAAAAGCTGGTGAAAGGCTATGAAGTATTGCAGAAAATTGAAGATGTAGAAATAGCCACCACTCCTAAAGAATTGGTATGGCAGGATGATTTGGTAAAGCTGTATCACTACAAACGCGAAACGCCTGCAAAATGTAAGATTCCGGTGCTGGTATCGTTCGCTATCATGAATCGTCAGGATGTACTGGACTTACAACCCGATCGCAGTTTAATGAAGAAACTACTCGATGAAGGTTTAGATATTTATATTATGGATTGGGGTTATCCTCAAAAGCGCCACCGTTATTTAACCATGGAAGACTACATTCTTGGTTTTATGAACGATGCAGTTGATTTTGTGCGCAAGTCAACCGGGAATAAAAAGATTCATAAAATGGGCATTTGCCAAGGCGGTACATTCAGTGCCATTTATGCATCTATTTTTCCTGAAAAATTGCAATCGCTTACTACCTACGTGGCACCTTACGATTTTTCGGGCAATGAGTGCATGCTTTACCGCTGGACAAAAGATCTGGACATCGATGCCATGATTGATGCCAACAACGGATTGGTAAAAGCTGATATGATTGACAACGGTTTTGCCATGCTTAAGCCTTCGGCCAATATTTCAAAATACCTGGGGATAATGGATTCACTAGATAACGAAGAAAAAATGCTCAACTTTCTACGAATGGAAAAATGGAAAGCCGATTGCCCGGATCAGGCAGGAGAGATGTTCCGTAAATACATTAAAGATTTGTGGCAAGGAAATAAACTTATCAAAGGCGAATTTGAGTTGGGTGGCTATCAGGTAAATCTTAAAAATGCAACAATGCCTTTTCTGAATATTTATGCCACCGATGACAATATTATACCAAATAGTTCAACCGTTCCGGTAAATGAAGTGATTGGATCAAAAGATAAAGAAATGTATCCGTTTCCGGGCGGCCATATCGGAGTTTTCGTAGGTGCTCGTTCACAAAAAGAACTTGGCCCTAAAGTGGCTCAGTGGGTAATGGAGCGCTCGTAATCATTTCAAATTAATTAATATCGCAGGGCATTCAACACCGTTGGATGCCCTTGTTTATTTTATGCAAAATACTTCCTCTGTCACATACCCTTATCCGGTCAAAAAGCTGAGCATTCATGATGATATGGAGATGGCCTATATGGACGAAGGCAAAGGTTCGCAAACCGTTGTGTTCATTCATGGCCTGGCCAATTATGCAGCTGCTTGGAGATATCAACTTACAGCGCTAAGGCAGAACTGGCGTTGCATAGCTGTTGATTTGCCGGGAAACGCATTGTCTTCGCATGGCGATTTCCCATACAGTATGTTCTTTTATGCCGAATCGGTTAAGCAGTTTATAGATAAGCTTGGTTTGCAGGAGGTAGTACTATGTGGCCATTCTATGGGTGGGCAAGTAGCAATGATACTGGCATTGAGATACCCGCACCTGGTTAACAAACTGATTTTGCTTGCACCCGCAGGAATTGAAAGGTTCAGCGGAACTGATATCATGTGGATTCAGGCTATGATGAACATCGGTGATTTTTTATATGCCGATGAGCTGCATCTGGAAAGCGCAATTCGGGATAGTTTTCAACCCAACTCACCCGATATGCCACCGATGATCAAGGAAATGAAAAAACTAATGCAGCAACAACCACTCAGGCATTGGAGAAATATGTCATACAAGTCCATAAATGGAATGCTCAATGAGCAAGTGCATCAATTTATACCCGATATTAAGCAACCAGCTTTAGTAGTATTAGGCGAAAACGATAAAATGATTCCTAATCGGTTGCTCCATCCAACTTTAAGTGTACAAACGCTCGCGTTGGAATGCGAAGCGCTAATGATGCATGCACAAGTAAAGGTAATTTCAGGTGCCGGACATTTTCTACAGATGGAAAAAGCCGAGGAAGTGAATCAATATATCAGCAATTTTTTATTAAGTAATTGATAATCATATGTTTGATTCAGATTCGGTGCTCTCCAAAAAGATTTACAGATTATTTGCTATTCAAGGTAAGCAGCCCTATATTTGCCGTCCTTTTAACAAATAAATAATAAATAACATGTTTGCAATAGTGGAAATCGCTGGCCAACAGTTCAAAGTAGAAAAAGACCAAACGCTATACGTGCATCGTTTGCCCGAAGCGGAAGGCGCCAGCATTGAACTGAACAACGTATTGTTGGTAGACAACAACGGAAAAGTAACAATAGGTGCACCTGCAGTTAGCGGAGCTTCTGTAAAAGCCAAAGTACTCACTCACCTGAAAGGCGATAAAGTATTGGTTTTTAAGAAAAAACGCAGAAAAGGGTACCGCAAAATGAATGGACATCGTCAGTATTTGACAAAAATACAAATCGAATCCATCAAAGCTTAAGTTAATAGTAATAACCTTTAAATAACAGAATACAATGGCACACAAAAAAGGTGTAGGTAGTTCGAAAAACGGCCGTGAGTCGCACAGCAAGCGTCTCGGTGTTAAAATATTTGGTGGACAGTTTGCAGCTGCCGGCAACATTATAGTACGTCAGCGTGGCACTAAACATCATCCCGGAAACAATGTAGGCATCGGTAAAGATCATACCCTGTTTGCGTTGATTGATGGAAAAGTGGTGTTTAAGAAAAAAGCCAACGACCGCTCATTCGTTTCCATAGATCCGGTAGCACAAGCTTAATTCCAGTTCATGGAGCATACAAATTGAAACGGGCATTCTATAATGCCCGTTTTTGTTTTATAACACATTAGAACAGAATAAATGCATTATTTTCGTAGTATGCGTGGGCTAATCCTCTGTTTGTTTTTTTGTGCATGCGTTACAACAATGCACGCACAAGACACTACTGCAGCGAAAACCCCGCCACTCAGGCATTCGCCCAAAAAGGCAACCCTGCTTTCGCTGGCATTACCCGGTGCCGGCCAGATTTACAATAAGAAAAACTGGTGGTGGAAGGTGCCTATTATATACGGTGGGGGTGGCCTGCTCGTATACGGAGCACAGTTCTACCATTCCAATTATGTAGATTACAACAATGCCTATTTATACCGCATTAATAATAATGTGGAGCAAAACGGAGACATACGTTTCGACCGTTTTCAAACAACCACACTGGCAGCCGTACGCACAAGCTACCGGCAGGCACGCGATGAAATGATTATAGGTCTGGTATTGCTGTATGCTCTACAGGCAGTTGATGCTGCCGTGGAAGCACATTTTTTTGAATTTAATATAAACGATGACTTATCTTTGAATATTCACCCCGGTTTTATTCCTGCAGGGCCTGTAGCCGCAGCCGGAATACAACTGAATTTAAAACTAAACACACATTGAAAATAGCACTTCTGGGTTATGGTAAAATGGGAAAGGCTGTTGAAAAAATAGCGCTTTCCAAAGGGCATGACATTGTTTACAAAGTCAATCTGGAGAATGCCTACGACTTTATGCCTATCAGCTTAGAAAATGTTGATGTGGCCATTGATTTTAGCATGCCATCAGCAGCGGTTGATAATATTGAGAAATGCTTTGAAGCCCATGTGCCTATTGTAGTTGGCACAACAGGCTGGTACGAACAGTTTGACCAGATTCAAGAACGCTGCGTCACCGAAGGGCAGTCTATGGTTTATTCTACTAATTTTAGCATAGGTGTAAACATATTCTATAAGCTTAACCGTATTCTGGCAAAAATGATGACCGATCAGGCGGAATACAACGTGATGATAGATGAAGTACACCACACAGAAAAAAAAGACCATCCGAGTGGAACAGCACTTACGCTAGCCCGCCAGATTCTGGCCGAAAATAAAAGCAAGACCGAGTGGGTGAACCGTTTGCTGTATAATCAAAATACGCCATCACAAAGTGTAAAACCCCATCAACTGCTTATCGAATCACGCAGAATTGGCGATGTTACCGGAGATCATACGGTAAAATACGAATCCATGATTGATGAAATTGAAATTACCCACAAAGCCAAATCGCGGTATGGTTTTGCCAAAGGCGCTATCCTTGCAGCCGAATGGATTATTGGTAAAAAAGGCATTTACACGATGGATGATATTTTACAGTTATAAGGCAAACGTACCGCTTATCACAAACAGCACGAATACCCTGTCATAAAATGTACTTGTTTACGTTAGCACCGCATAATCCAATTAGTTAGGTATGAACGATACACCCGAACAAAAATTAACTCCTTCACCGGTCTCTTCTTTTTTTAGCATGCTCACAAAACGCGAAAAGCGGGCATTCTGGCTTATGTCAGTCATTAACACATTTTTTCTGATTGTCATTGTGCTGTTTACCGATGCAGGAATTTTGTACTCACTCGCGTTTTGGACTGTGATACAAGCTGCCATCATAGTTTATTACATACTGGTTAATAAACTTAAACGCAAAAGTATAGCCCGCGAATGGATAGAAGCGCTGGCCTTTGCAGTAGTAGCAGCTACTCTTATACGTACTTTTTTAATTGAAGCATACACTATTCCTACTCCTTCCATGGAAAAATCACTGCTGGTAGGCGATTTTCTGTTTGTAAGTAAAGTGAACTACGGTGCTCGTGCTCCACTAACGCCCATTTCATTCCCATTCGCTCATAACACCATGCCGGTTATCGGCACTAAGTCGTACACCGAGGCCTTCAGTATGCCCTACTTCAGGCTGCCCGGTTTTCAAACAATAAAAAACAACGATGTGGTGGTATTTAATTATCCGGCCGAAGATGGACGTCCCATTGACAAAAAAGAAAATTACATCAAGCGCTGCCTGGCAGTGGCAGGTGATGTGATACAGGTTATCAATCAGCAGGTTTTTATTAATGGTAAGCCGGCTGAAAATCCTCCTAAAATGCAGTTTAAGTACTACGTCAAAACAGACGGTTCGGGATTTAGCGAGAAAACAATTCGCGGGCTTGATATTACCGAGGGTTCGGCACTGTCTCAGTATGGCGATTTTGAACTTATTTTAACAAACGAAGCCAGAAAAAAAATAAAAACACTGAATAACGTACAATTGGTAGACTCGGTTGTGCAACCTGCCGGCACCTATGTAGATTATATTTTTCCCCACTTCAAGCCTTTGCCTTGGAACGTTGATAATTACGGGCCTTTGTATGTACCCCAGGCAGGCCATACCATTACCCTTGACAGTTCTAACTATTACCTGTACGAACGGGTAATACGCGTGTATGAAAATAACCCGACTTTTGAAATGAACGAAAAAGGATTTTTCATTCAGGGCAAACGTATTTCTACTTATACGTTCAAGCAGGATTATTACTTTATGATGGGCGATAACCGCCATAATTCAGCCGATTCCCGATTCTGGGGTTTTGTTCCGCACGATCACATAGTTGGTAAGGCGTTGTTCATCTGGATGAGCTGGGACAGCAATGCATCCGGGTTTTTCAAAAAGATTCGCTGGAACCGATTATTCAGAGGTATAAACTAATGTCAGCAAACCCTGTATTGGTTGAAGTGTACCGTGGCGGTGTGCTTGAAAGCTTTCATCGTGGTGTGGTGTGCATCGTAGATGCAGAAGGCGAAATTCTATTCAGCGCAGGCAACAGCCACCAATTGTGTTATCCGCGTTCAGCTATGAAGTTTTTACAGGTTTTGCCCCTTATAATGAGTGGAGGGATGGAGCGCTTTGGGCTTACGCTTGAAGAAATAGCCATTATGTGCGGTTCGCATAATGCAGAACCTGAGCACTTGCGCGTAGTTCGATCTATTTTGCATAAGATACAGTGTACCGAAGCGGATCTGGAATGTGGGGCACAATACCCAACCAGTAAAAAACATGCTGATGAGCTTCTTTGCAGCGGCACACCTCCATCAGCTATTCACAATAATTGTAGCGGAAAACATGCAGGTATGCTTGCCTGGTGCAGGTTGATGAATGTGCCCACGAAACAGTATATTCATCCGACACATCCACTTCAGCAGCGCATACTGGAGTTGTGCGAATTGATGTACGGCTATTCGCGTACCGATATGCACAAAGCACTTGATGGGTGTTCTGCACCCATATTTAGTATTCCTGTGTATAATCAGGCATGGGCTTACGCACGGTTGGTAAGTGGCAAAATGGCCGATGAGCACATCAATAAAGCATGTTCGGTAGTGGTAAAAGCTGTATCGGAATATCCATTTATGGTTGCAGGAACAAAACGCTACTGCACAGATATGATGAAGGTTACTGCTCCGCAAATAATTGGTAAAACGGGAGCTGAAGGAGTTTTTTGTATGTCGTTTACCGAACGCAACTGGGGGGTATGCATAAAAATAGATGATGGTAAAATGCAGCCACAGTACAATGTTGCTCAGGCACTGATTGAGTCGTGCGGATTTTTTTCTGCTGAAATGCTGACAGGCCTAAGTAGCTATGCAACATATCCGGTTCATAATTTTAACAAACTGGTGACAGGCGAAGTACGCGTAGCCCCAAGCCTGATAGATGGCTTTCAATCCATCAAATTTTAGGTCATTCCCACACCTGTTGATAAACCTAAAACTGACATCTTTGCGATTGCCGTAATTTGGAACTATATTTGACTATAAACACCAATTATTGACAACTTTTTGTCTATAATAAAAATGTATGGAAGCAAAATTTTCACCACGTGTTAAAGATGTAATCAGCTACAGCCGCGAAGAGGCAATTCGCTTAGGGCATGATTACATAGGGACCGAGCACCTATTGCTGGGATTAATAAGGGAAGGCGATGGCAAAGCCATCAAAACCCTCAAAGCGCTAGACATAGATACCATTCGATTGAAGCGCAGTATTGAAGACGCCATACGGGGAACTGCCACAGGAAATGCAAACCTGGTGAATATTCCCTTGACAAAACAGGCTGAAAAAGTATTGAAGATTACGTACCTCGAGGCTAAAATTTTCAAAACCGATATTATTGGCACAGAGCATCTGCTGCTATCGATATTGCGCGATGAAGATAACCTGGCTTCGCAAATACTGGCACAGTATGGCGTGGCTTACGATGTTTTCAAATCGGCTATAGAAAACAACATTACCGAAACCAAAAACGAAATGTCGTCCGATTCGGAAGAGGAATACTACCGCGAAGAACGCAATCGTCCGCAGGAGCCTGTGCGTAAAGCAGATCCTAAATCCAAGACTCCGGTGCTGGATAATTTCGGTCGCGATTTGACCAAATCCGCTGAGGATGGAAAGCTAGATCCTATAGTAGGACGTGAAAAAGAAATAGAACGGGTATCGCAAATACTATCTCGCAGAAAGAAAAACAATCCGATACTTATTGGAGAACCCGGGGTGGGTAAAACGGCCATAGCCGAAGGCCTTGCACTACGGATTGTTCAGCGTAAAGTTTCACGTGTTTTATTCAACAAACGTGTAATCATGCTAGATCTGGCATCGCTGGTAGCCGGTACTAAATACCGCGGTCAGTTTGAAGAACGTATGAAGGCGGTGATGAACGAATTGGAAAAATCGCCTGATGTAATTTTATTCATTGACGAACTCCACACCATTGTAGGAGCAGGCGGAGCATCAGGTTCGCTGGATGCATCCAATATGTTTAAGCCGGCATTGGCCAGAGGCGAAATTCAATGCATTGGTGCAACCACACTTGACGAGTACCGTCAGTATATCGAAAAAGACGGTGCACTTGAGCGCAGGTTTCAACCGGTAATGGTAAATCCTACCTCGCCTGAAGAAACCGTACAAATTCTGAATAACATCAAGAGCAAATACGAAGATCACCATTCGGTGACGTACGATGAAGCGGCATTGGATGCGTGTGTGAAAATGAGTAACCGTTACATTACCGATCGTCATTTGCCCGACAAAGCGATTGATGTAATGGATGAAGCTGGTGCACGTGTCCACATAGGAAATATTCATGTTCCCGATGATATACTTGAACTGGAAAAGGCCATTGAAGATATCAAAGTAGAAAAGAACAAAGTTGTAAAAAGCCAAAAATATGAGGAGGCTGCCAAATTGCGCGACAAAGAAAAAGAACTGATTGAGCAATTAGAAGAAGCTAAAATTAAGTGGGAAGAAGAAACCAAGTCGCAGCGCTACCGTGTTACTGAAGAAGATGTAGCCGAAGTAATAGCCATGATGACTGGTGTGCCGGTTAAACGAATCGCACAAAGCGAAGGACAACGTCTGCTAAATATGGGCTCAGAACTTCAAGGCAAAGTTATCGGACAGGATGAAGCCATAAAAAAATTGGCAAAAGCTATTCAACGCACACGTGCAGGACTTAAAAACCCGAATAAACCCATAGGCTCATTTGTGTTTTTAGGGCCAACAGGTGTAGGTAAAACAGAAATGGCTAAAGTACTGGCGAAGTACTTATTCGACACTGAAGATGCCTTAGTACGTATTGACATGAGTGAATACATGGAGAAATTTGCGGTGTCTCGTTTGGTAGGTGCACCTCCGGGTTACATTGGATATGAAGAAGGCGGACAACTCACTGAAAAAATTCGCAGAAAACCTTATGCGGTGGTACTGCTTGATGAAATTGAAAAAGCACACCCCGATGTATTCAACATATTACTTCAGGTACTGGATGAAGGTTTTATTACTGATAGTCTGGGACGCAAAATTGATTTCCGAAATACCATCATTATCATGACCAGCAATATCGGTTCGCGTCAGCTAAAAGATTTTGGTCAGGGTGTGGGATTTGGTACACCCAGCAAAATGGCTTCAGCCGACAGCAATGCTAAAATTGTGATTGAAAATGCACTTAAGCGTTTCTTTTCACCCGAGTTTTTGAACAGGATTGATGATGTAATTGTATTCAACTCACTGGATAAAGAATCTATCAGCAAAATTCTGGAATTGAACATGGAGAAACTGATTAAGCGTGTAGAGGAATTAGGCTTTGCATTTAAAATTACAGATGCTGCTAAAGTGTTTCTGGCAGAAAAAGGCTTCGATCCGGATTTAGGTGCAAGACCTTTGCAGCGCACCATACAAAAGTATGTTGAGGACCCCATTGCCGAAGAGGTACTAAAAGGAGAATCACCGGAAGGTGCAACTATTGAAGTTGACCACGAATCCGATGCAACTGAATTAAAAATTTCTACCATTCGCAAAAAGGAGCGCAAGAAAAAAGATCCTGCGTCTGAAAAACCGGAATAACACAAAGCGGGCACTGCCCGCTTTTTTTATTGTATGAAAATTAAACTCATTCAAATTGGTAAAACGCACTTCAGTTTTGTACAGGATGGGGTAACGCTTTTTGAAAGCCGCCTCAAACATTACTGTAAGTTTGAGCAAGTTGTGCTGGAGCTGCCAGCTAAGTACCGCAGTGCAGAGCCATCAGTGGTTAAGAAAATGGAAGGGGAGTTGCTCTTGAAACAATTCCAGCATACTGAGTATGTGTTTCTACTGGATGAAGAAGGGCAATCGTATAACTCACGAAAGTTCGCTGCATTAATCGAGAAAACACAACTGCATCATGCATCAATATCATTTGTAATTGGTGGAGCATTTGGATTTAGTGATGAGGTATATGCCCGTGCCAATAACAAACTTTCACTATCAGCTATGACGTTTTCGCATCAGCTTATTCGGCTAATTTTTCTGGAGCAGTTATACAGGGCATTTACCATCATCAGAGGGGAGCCTTATCACAATGATTAGTTAGTCTCTCAGTACATCTTCGCTCGCTTGACTAAAAATGCAGTAAGCAGCTGATTGAAGTCATTGCTTACAGATGCTTCGAATAAATCGATTTTAAACTGGGCACATTTCAATTTCAATTCGTGATTAAACCGGCTAAGCTCGCTCTGGTACTTTTCCTTTATCTGCGATGGAAATAGTTTTACCTTCTCGTTGGTTTCGCTGTCAATGAAAATATAGGGTCTGTTTTGGAAGTCAAATTCCATCTCGGTTCGCTTATCGGTTACATGGAAAAGAATAACCTCGTGCTTGTTGAATTTAAGATGTTGTAAAGCCTCAAACAGTTTATCCATATTGGCTGCGGAGTCGAACATGTCGCTGAATAATACTACCAGCGACCTTCGGTGTATACGTTCAGCCAATTTATGTAGGGCATTCACAATAAGACTTTGCCGGGGACTTTCTGGCTTTTTCAGCAACTTTTCAAGTTCATGCATCATCAGCTTCTGATGCGCACTTTGCAGCTTAGGTTGTACGTGAAAGGCTATATCGTTATTGATAATACTCAGTCCCGAGGCATCGCGTTGTTTCTTCAGCAGGTGAATGATGGATGCAGCGGCATATACCGAAAATCGGATTTTGTTTAGCCCCTTTTCGGGATAGTACATCGAACCTGAATTGTCAATAATAATTTGACAACGCAGATTGGTTTCCTCTTCGTACCGTTTTACAAACAGCTTATCTGTTCGTCCAAATAATTTCCAGTCAATATGCCGGGTTGATTCTCCGGTGTTGTACAAGCGGTGTTCGGCAAATTCGACCGAAAATCCGTGAAACGGGCTTTTATGCATACCCGTTATAAAGCCTTCTACCACTTGCGTGGCCAGCAGCTCCAAAGGAGTTTGCAGCAATAGGTCTTCGCTCAATTCGGGCATGGCATCAAATGTAGTGGAATTTCATAGGAAATGAGAAATACAAGCCTTGCACGAATCGAACATGCTGAATTAACGCTGCATGCAAATGACCCGATACACCTACTAAGCAAGTAATATATACTACCTACTTCACCTATTATTTCATGCTAACTTAATGTATGCTTAAGGTTCACTTAACGTGTTACGAACACCTTCGTGAGGTTATTTATGGCAGACAAAGAACTTATATCGGAAAATAAACTGGCACAGGACCTGAAACTGGAGCAGTATAAAATTAATAAGCTGGCACCTATACTGATGAAGTTGCTGAAGTTGAAGGAGGTAAATAAGGTTTACCAAACAGCCCATCTGTATGAAGGAATGGATTTTGTAGATAAAATTTTGGAAAAGCTGAATATACGATATGAACTAGATGACGAAGACTTTCGGAACATTCCTGCGAATGAGCCCTTCATTGTGGTAGCTAATCACCCTTACGGGGGCATTGACGGATTAATTATGTTATCGCTGATTGCCCGCAAGCGTCCCGATTTTAAAATAATGGCCAATTATCTATTGCAGCAAATAACTCCAATCAGCAATCACTTTGTTCTTGTTAATCCGTTCGATAAATCCGATAAAAAGTCGATGAATGTATCCGGAATAAAGAAAGCCATGAGACTTGTTGATGAAGGGCATCCTATAGGCCTTTTCCCAGCTGGCGAAGTTTCATCGCTCAGGCTGAATAATTTTACCATACGAGATAAAGAGTGGAATCCGGTGGTAGGAAAAATGATTATGAAAGCTGGGGTAAAAGTTGTGCCTCTTTATTTTTCAGGCAACAACAGCCTAATATTTAATTTGCTTGGACTTGTTCACCCGGTATTGCGTACTGCAAAACTGCCCTCTGAGCTATTCAAAAAGCAGAAAGAACCTATTCAGGTTCGAATTGGTAAACCGGTTTCTATTAAAACGGTACAAGAATTTACCGATCCCGAAAGTTTGTTGCGATTTTTAAGAGCTAAAACCTACTCGCTGGGTTCATCGCTTGATGTAACCGAGCATTTTAAATTCCGAATTCGTCCGGTATTGGAGCAACCTCAGCCCATTATTGAAGCTGTAAGCACAGCATTGCTGGAGGAAGACATTGTACGAGTGAAAGGCAGAAAACACCTATTATTCGTGCAAGAGCAATTTGAAGTATATATTTCAGGTGCACGTTTTATCCCCAATATCTTAAAAGAGATTACCCGATTGCGTGAAATTACGTTTCGTGAAGTAGGAGAGGGCACCAACCACAGTTTTGATTCGGATGAATTTGATGTGCACTACAAGCATTTGTTTATATGGGATTCAGCGGCTAAAAAAATTGTAGGTGCTTACCGCATAGGACTTGGGGATGTGTTGTTCAGGCGATACAAAAAGAAAGGATTTTACCTGAATGAGTTATTTAAAATAGCTAAACCATTTAACGACATACTCAAGCAATCGATGGAATTGGGACGGTCGTTTGTAGTAAAGGAATATCAGCGTAAACCATTAAGCCTAATGCTGCTCTGGAAAGGAATCAATGAGTTTTTAAAACAAACCGATTACCGATACAGGTATTTGATTGGGCCGGTAAGCATAAGCAATAGCTTTTCATCGTTGAGCAAAGATCTGCTGGTAGATTACATCAAAAAGTATCATTTCGACAACAAACTTTCTGCTCATGTGAAACCGCGGAAAAAGTATCACTACCAGCACAAAGGCGAAGGCAAAGAGTTGCTTAATCACACTACAGATGATATGAAAATGCTGGATAGTATGATTTCCGATATTGAAACGACACACAATAAAGTGCCGGTATTGCTGAAAAAATACCTGAAGCAAAACGCGAAAATTATAGCCTTCAATATTGACCCTAAGTTTAACCATTCGTTAGATGGGTTTTTGGTCATGGATATGAAAGAAGTACCCCAAGAAACCTATGAAATGATAGGGTGATTATACTATTTTTGCCTCATGCGTTATGTACTTTGTCTTTTACTGATAGGGTGTTTTGCCTTTGTGCATGCACAGCGCTTTGCAGTTAAAAACACTAATGGTACTACCTTTTACTTAGACCTTAAAAAGCAGACAGCAGTGTATGTTTTTATTTCACCTGAGTGTCCGCTCTGTCAGAATTATACCAAAACCCTCAATGAGTTTCATCAAACCTATGCATCTAAGCAAATAGCCCTGGTGGCAATTGTACCCGGTAAAGCATACACAAGCAAGCAAGTAGCAGATTTCGCACGTACCTACAAGGTTAAATTTTCAGTATTTATAGATGAAAACAAGAAGCTGACCAGATATTTTAAAGCGACAATCACTCCTGAAGCATTTTTATTTGTACCCGATAAAGGATTGGTTTATGCAGGCCGCATTGATAACTGGGCATATGCACCCGGCCGAAAGCGAACAATAGTTACTGAACATGATTTACGAAACGCGCTGGATGCATATGTGGCAGGCAAGCCTGTTCCCGTTTCCAAAACAAAAGCAGTGGGATGTTTTATAGAATAATTTTTATAGCCATAGTATGCTTGTGTATGCTAGCGTGCAGTATTGCGCCTGTCCATCACGCACCGGTATTTACGGACGATATTGCTCCTATTATTCATAATAAGTGTGCCCAATGCCACTTAGAAGGAGAGGCGGGCCCCTTCAGTTTGTTAAATTATGAAGATGTAACCGGCAGAGCCAAACTTATTCGGTATCTAGTCAATGAACGTATCATGCCTCCGTGGCCTGCTGATGCTTCGTATTCTCATTTTGCCAATGAGTTGGTATTAACCGATACTGAGCTTGAAACTATCAATACATGGATTGATGCGGGTATGCCCGTGGGCGATTCAACTATTCGATACACAGCAGCTGATGTAAAAAAAAGGAAGGTATTTGGTGAACCGGATATGATTGTGAAAGTACCCGATGTGCCCATTCCCGGAAACAATGAAGACTTGTTTCTGGTTATGAAAATACCGTTTGAATTACCAGCCGATACATGTATTCGTGCTATTGAATTTGTACCCGGAAATAAGAAACTGGTACATCACGTCAATACACACCTGATAACGTTTGACACCGGAAAGAAAAAGAATGTATTTGACGGAAAGTACTGGATAAATCAAAATAAAACCGATTTGCAAGGCGTGCACCGTCAGTTAAACCTGTTGCACGATGATGGCAGCTATCCGACCATGTCGCCCAGCGTAAGTAATTATTTACCGGGCTCATTGTTCAGTTTTTATCCGTCTGAAATTGGAGGTTATAGAATCGGTAAAAAGAATGCTTTTTACCTAAATGATTTGCACTACGGCCCCACACCGGTTGATGCCAAAGACAGTTCCTATTTTAAAATATACTTTACTTCTCACCCTCCTAAGCGACCTGTGAAAGAATTTCAGCTTGGTACGTTGGGAATTGCACCTGTTGTACCGGCTCTTATTGTTCCTGCTGGCGAGGTAAAAACATTTCGAATACAGGCTACCATACCAGAAGATATTTCACTTATCAGCATTGTGCCACATATGCACCTTATAGGCAAATCATACCTTGCTTATGCAGTGAAACCTAATGGCGATACCATTCCACTAATACGTATACCTCGCTGGGATTTTCGCTGGCAGTATTTCTATCAGTTTAAAAACTTATTGAAACTTCCGCGTGGCACTACCATTTACGTGGAGGGTGTGTACGACAACACAGCTGAAAATCCCAATAATCCGTTTCAACCGCCTCGAGAAATTCGGGAACGTGAAGGGAGTATGAAAACAACAGATGAAATGTTTCAATTAATCATTACGTATGTGCCTTATCAGCAGGGTGACGAGAATATTAGTCAGGAAATTCAACAACCAAAATAACTTTCAATAGCATGAAACAACTTATTCTGCTAGCTGCCATTTTTCTAAGTTTTAAAACCTCGGTTAAGAATGAATTGCCTGCCGTAAATACCAAAGTTATTGAATATGTAAATTCAGTAATGGGTAAGCAGGTAGGTCGAGGGGAGTGCTGGGATCTGGCTGCAGAAGCGCTTGATTACGCAGGTGCTAAATGGGATGCCCCTTACGGTTTTGGAAAGAAATACTCCTGTAAAGCGGCTCAGATTTTACCAGGCGATATCATACAGCTTAGCCATGTAACAATGGAAAAGAAAACCGAGAAAGAGATAATGCGATGGAAAATGCTTAAGCATACAGCGGTGGTATACGAGGTTAAACCGCAAGGTGAAATTGTGATTGCCGAACAAAATGTGGATGGCGTACGTAAGGTAATGACTAACACGTGGAACCTGAATAACGTAAAAACGGGTACTATGGATTTTTACCGACCACAGCCCCAGTAGAAGTTTACGTTTACAATTTTTCGGTGATGTAGCGTGTCATACGTTCAAACAGGTGCAGGCGTGTTTTCCCACCGCCAATTCCATGGTTTTTATTCGGGTAAAACTCGCTGTCGAATCTCACCCCCTTGTTGATCATCGCATTCACCATTTCTACTGCATTTTGAAAATGTACATTATCATCGGCTGTTCCATGAATAATTAGGTAGTTTCCTTTTATTTTATCTACAAAGTGAATAGGTGAATTGTCGTCATAGTTTTTGCCGTTTTCCTGTGGTGTACGCATAAAACGTTCGGTATATATATTGTCGTAATAGCGCCAGTTTGTAACCGGAGCCACTGCAATTGCAGTTTTAAATATATCGGCACCTTTGGTGATGGCCAGGCTTGACATGTATCCGCCAAAGCTCCAGCCAAACATACCTATACGGGTTGCATCCACATACGGTAGTTTGCCCAATTGCCGGGCCACATAAATTTGGTCTTCTAGTTCATATTTACCAAGTTGCAGATAGGTACATTTTTTAAATTTTTCGCCTTTGAAGCCCGTTCCGCGTCCATCGGTACATACGACTATATAGCCTTTTGCGGCCAGCATCTGAAACCAGAAGTAGTAAGCACCCATCCAGCGATTCACAGCCAGCTGATGTCCCGGTCCGCCATACACGTACATCAATACCGGATATTTAGTGTTTGCATTGAATGACGTAGGTTTAATGATGAAACCGTTCAGCGTATCGCCATTTTCGTTTTTAAATGGAGACATTTCAGCCGATGATAGGCTGTAGTTTTTTAATTTATCAGAAAGTGATTGGTTGTCTTCAAGTACACGCACTTCTTTGCCGGCAGTGGTGCACAGCGCAAAGTAAGGAGGTGAAACCAGGGATGAATGGGCAAGCATGAAATATGAAAAGTCGCTGTTGAAGGTAGCCGAATTCCATCCTTTGCGTGTAGTAAGTATTCGTTGTTGTTTGCCATCCATTGACAAGGCATACACATAGCGCTCGGTGCTGTTTTGTTGTCCGGCACAGATGTAAAATTCTTTTCGTTTTTCGTTCACTCCATAAAATTTATCTACGTCCCAGTTTCCCGATGTTAGTTTACGCACAAGCGAACCGTTTAAGGAATATCGGTACAAGTGGTTCCATCCATCCTTTTCGCTGTTCAGTATAAATGTTGATCCGTCATTCATAAATGTAATTTCGGGCACTTCAACATATGCCGCATTTTCTTCGGTGTAAATAACGGAGCTCGTTTTTTTACTCAGATTGTTAAGCATCAGTTCAAGTTTGTTTTGCAACCTATTCATACGCATTACCATCAGTTCATCTGTGTTTCGAGACCAGCATATGCGAGGTATGTAAATGTTTTCGTCAGTACCTATATCTATCATCGTTTTTGTATCGGTACTTAGTTGATAGGTGATGATTTGTATGACAGAATTGGCTTCACCTGCCTTAGGGTATTTAAAGGTGTAGTTTTCCGGATACAGCTCACCATACATGGCCATACTGAATTCCTTTACCTGACTTTCATCAAACCTGTAGTAGGCAATACGGCTGCCATCTGCATTCCAGTAAAATCCTTTCGAAAGCCCGAATTCCTCTTCGTACACCCAATCGGTAGCTCCGTTTATAATGCTGTTTAGTTTTCCATCGGTTGTGAGTTGCTTTTCCTTTCCTGTGGCTAAATCATATATGTACAGGTTATTTTCGAACACATAGGCCAGATGTTTACCACTTGGAGAAATTTCGGGCAGCATTACTTTTCGAGTGGTAGGCTGCAAGAGTTTTTTAGATGTTAAATCAAACAGGTAAATGTCGGCTGAGTAGGAATGACGGTATAGTTGCTTGAAATTGGTTTGTAATAGCAGCATTTGTTCATTGGCTGAGAATGTATAGCTAAATCGGGATAGTCCTATTTCAGATTTTTTAGCGAGTGTATCAATTGCTTTTCCTGTAGCAAATGCATATCGAATAATGTTTTCATTATCATCCTGAGCCGTATAATACCGGCCATCACTCATGGAATTGAAACCGCTTATTCCTTTAGCGCTAAAGGTTCCTTTGCTCCAGATATCTTCCAACGTAATAAACTGCTGAGCACGAACAGTGGGAGCAATAAGCAAGGCAAATACAGCTAAGAGTTGAGTCAGTCTTTTCATCATAGATGTGAATATTTCGTGTTGTGGGTTATTAAGGGTAAGGTGTACTATTGTGTATGCAATATAACAGGGTTACTGAAAAGCAAATAAAGCAGTTTATTGAACTAGTTGGTGAAGAGCACGTCATAATTTCTGACGATGCAAAAGTGGAATACAGCCGCGATTATACGGAAGATTTGCACTATACACCCGAGGTTGTGCTTAAGCCCCGAACTGCTGAGCAGGTTTCACAGATACTTAAAATGTGTCATGAATCGCACATTCCGGTTACACCACGCGGTGCGGGTACCGGACTAAGCGGTGCAGCTCTTCCGGTGCATGGGGGTGTAGTGTTAAGCATGCAGCGTTTTAATGAAATTTTGAAAGTGGATACACGCAATTTTCAGGTAACCGTTGAGCCGGGAGTCATCAATGAAGTATTGCAGCAAACCGTGAAAGAACACGGACTTTTCTACCCGCCCGACCCGGCCAGTAAGGGAAGTTGTTTCCTGGGTGGAAATATAGCCCATGCCAGTGGTGGACCAAGAGCCTTGAAGTACGGCACTACACGTGATTATGTCTTGAACCTCGAAGTTGTTTTGCCTACCGGTGAAATTATGTGGACAGGTGCCAACACGTTGAAATACTCGACCGGATATAATCTGACACATTTACTAATTGGCAGTGAAGGTACGCTGGGTATAGTAACCAAAATTGTATTCAGGTTAATTCCGCATCCTGCGAAAACTGTTCTTATGCTGGCACCGTTCACCTCTCCCGAAAAAGCGTGTGAGGCAGTAAATGCATTATTTCTGGCAGGTTGTAAGCCGAGTGCGTGCGAGTTTGTTGAACCCGAAGGATTCAGGTTATCCGCAGGCATGCTTTCCATGCATTTTGAGGTAAAAAACGATATTGAAGCTTACCTATTAATTGAAGTGGACGGAAATGAGGATGAAGAAATAATGAAAGAATCCGAACAGATAGCAGTTGTGTTGGAAGAGTTTGGGAGTGTGGATGTTCTATTTGCGCAAAGTGCCGATGAAAAAGAGTATTTGTGGAAGTTGCGCAGAAGCATAGGTGAAGCTACAAAGCTGAATAATACATACAAAGAAGAAGATACCGTAGTGCCTCGTGCCGAGCTGCCTCAATTATACCGGGCAGTAAAGGAGATAGGAGCCCGGTATGGTTTCAGAACAGTATGCTACGGACATGCGGGCGATGGCAATTTACATGTGAATATACTGCGCGATGCATTAACGGATGAACAGTGGAATACGGATATACCCCATGCCATAGAAGAAATTTTCAGTTGGTGCAAAAAACTTGGAGGAACTATTAGCGGTGAGCATGGCATAGGGTTGGTTCAAAAACCTTACATGCATGTTGTGATGCCGGAGGTTCAGCTGGATCTTATGCGTAGAATTAAACAGGCGTTTGATCCCAACGGCATTCTTAACCCCGGAAAAATATTTTAAGAACTGGTTAGTTGTGCTGCATTTTAGCGTTACAAAGCATAGACCTAAAAAAAAGAAAGGCACTTGTTGGATAACAAGTGCCTTTCTGAGTATGTATTCGCAAAAGAGAATTATTTAACCATCATACGGTTCGTAACCTCTACGCCATCGGCAGAAATAGTATACATATATACACCTGCCGGAATGTTTCCAAGATTTAGGTCGAGTACAGATTTGCCTGCTGATAGATTTTTAAATTCTTTCACCAGCATTTCGCGGCCCATGATATCGGTAACACGCACAACGGCATCCGTAGTGTTTTTGAATGTAACAGCTATGCTGGTATACTCACTGAACGGATTAGGGAAGTTTTGTTCAACTGACATCACATCGGCAACTGCTTTTTTAGTGCTTAATACACCACCGCTAGCAAACAAATCAGCAGTATCTACACTCATGTAATAAATATCGTAAGGGCCTACTGCACCAGGGTTATTTGTTGCATCGTAGCGACCTATACTTGTTTTTTGCATAAATGTGATGTGTAGTTTATCGTTAACGGTTTTGGCCATCGATGCAAAAATTTGCTCTACGTTAAGACCTATCCATGAAGTAAGGTTAACAGGTCCTTGCCAGGTCTCACCGCCATCAACCGAACGGCTAACATACACATCGCGGTAATTACGTCCGTCAGTTGCCTCATCTTTTTCAGTAAGGGCTGAATAAATCATGTAAATATGTCCATTAGCAGTAATACCCGAATAAGGCATGGTAACAATAGAATGGTTGCCGTAGCGAGCACCTGTTGCATTCCACGATGAACCAAGAGAATATTGGCCGTCATTATCTTCATCCATGCCACCACCTACAACACGGAATGTGTCAATAGGCCAGCCTTCTTGCCAGTAGCGAAGCTGAGTTTGGCCTGGGAAATAGCTGATGCTTTCATCGTTGGTGTCAACATCTAATACACGAGCAATTGGCCAGAAGCAATGTGCTTTACCTGAATTGTCAAGCAACAGGTGAACTCCACCGTCATTTGATATGGAAGTATCAACTAACATTTTGTAGTTGTAAGCTGCAACCGGGAATGAATCGATAATAGTTTTAGTCCAGTTTGTACCGTTATCCGTAGATTTCCACAATGTCAAATCATCAGTTAATCCGCCAATAAGTACGGCAACGTTTGATCCAACAGCATCAATGCTGTAATTATCGCCACCACCTGCGTAGTAACGTGTATTGTCATAACCAGGAAGCAATTGATTTTTTACTTCCCAGGTATCGGTGCTGAATTTGTAACGCGAGTAAACTTGTGGCGTACGAACTCCGCCCATTACCACACGTGTTGGTTGCTGTGCCGATGAGTCGGTATACGATGCAACTACATGCATATAATCACCTGAAATGGCTGTGCGGTTCCATAGAATTCCGGGAATAGTTACAGTTGTGTCTAAAATGGTTGTAGTAGTCCAAGTACGTGAGCCTACTGCTGATTTATTCATTAGTAATCCACCCGCTGCACCTGCATTAGTTGTACCTTGAGCTTTTACAATGTGAGAGGTAATTATTTCCTCATTGGTGGTGGGGTTAAATGCGTAGTTCGGGAAACCTGCACGTTCTGGCTCAATTCGGATATCAGAAACAGGTCCCCAGCCGTTGCTTCCTGCATGGTTGTATCCTGATCCGCGTTGTACGTATGGCGACTGGTCAGTTGAGGTTGTCCAAGAAGCAGACATCTTGCCTTCAGGCAACACCTCAATGCGTCTATAGATAGCAGCGTTTGTTTGCTGGTCGTTCTGCGTAGTGCCAATTTTTGTAATACGCGCACTTTTGCCGAAATAAGTAGACGGAAAAACACGGTTGTCCGGATTTACACGCACCGGTGATGGCGATACATGGTCTTTTACCGGCTGTACGGTAGAAACTGCATCGGTAATAGTAGAGCTTACTTTAGGAGCCTGTGCAAATGCATTGGCACATGCTGCGAGTAATCCAACGAAGTAGATTTTTTTCATGATGTATAAATTAATTGTTAAGATTTTTCTGAATGTCAAAACTATTGAACTTTCATAAAAAACAAAAGCGATTGAATTTTAATAAAATGTTGGTTAGCAATATATTGTATATTTTACGTGTGCTATTCACACCGCTCACATAACTATTTAACCAATTATCAACACCACTTTAATAAACTTTTGGTTTCTGTAATTTCGCCAGTTCTATACACATTTCAAATGCCATCATTTTCTCACCTGCATGTTCACACACAATTCTCGCTGTTAGATGGAGCAGCCAATATTGGTAAATTGTATAAAAAAGCCCTGGCCGACCAGATGCCTGCCATAGCCATAACCGACCACGGCAATATGTTCGGGGCATTTAAGTTTGTTGCCGAGGCCTATAAACATAAAGGAGCTGACGGCAAACCTCTGGTTAAACCTGTAGTTGGTTGTGAGTTTTATGTAGTAACCGACAGGCATAAAAGAAGTTTTACCAAAGAAGATAAGGACATACGCTACCATCAATTGCTGCTGGCCAAAAATGAGCAAGGTTACCGAAATCTCATAAAACTATGCTCGCTTGGTTACATGGAAGGCCTGTATGGGAAATATCCACGCATTGATAAAGAGCTAATACTTACATATCATGAAGGATTAATTGCCACTACATGTTGCATAGGTGCATCCGTTCCCAAAACGATACTTAAAAAAGGCGAGGTTGAAGCAGAAGAAGAATTTAAATGGTGGCTTAATCTGTTTGGCGATGATTACTATGTTGAATTGCAGCGCCACAATATTCCTGAACAAACTAAAGTGAACGAGGTATTGCTTCGTTTTGCTGCTAAATACAATGTTCCGGTTATTGCATCCAACGATTCGCATTATGTAGACCAGAAGGATTACAATGCACACGATATATTGTTATGTATTAATACCGGAGAGAAAAAAAGTACACCCAGCGTTAAGGAATTTGCCGATGAAGATACCATAGGGAAGGGCAAGCGTTTTGCGTTTGCCAACGATCAGTTTTACTTCAAAACCACCCAGGAAATGTCTGATCTGTTTTCAGATATACCCGAGGCCATTGATAACACGAACCTTATTGTTGATAAAGTAGAGTTACTTGATTTGAAGCGTGATATACTGTTGCCTAATTTCCCGTTGCCTGAAGGATTTTTATCACAGGATGATTACCTCGAACATCTAACATGGACTGGAGCACGCGAACGGTACAAAGAACTAACTCCGGAAATAGAAGAGCGTATTAAATTTGAATTGCACACCATTCGCACGATGGGTTTTGCAGGCTATTTTTTAATTGTATCCGATTTTATTAAAGCCGGTCGAGATATGGGGGTATTTGTCGGGCCCGGTCGGGGTTCAGCTGCCGGGTCGGCTGTAGCGTATTGCATTGGTATAACAAATATAGATCCGATAAAGTACGACTTGCTGTTCGAACGATTCTTAAACCCCGAACGTAAATCGATGCCCGATATTGATACCGACTTTGATGACGAAGGCAGACAGCGGGTTATTGATTATGTGGTGGACAAATACGGCAAAAATCAGGTGGCACACATTGTTACCTACGGCTCAATGGCTGCTAAGATGAGTATTAAGGATGTGGCCCGAGTACTTGATTTGCCACTTGCCGAGTCGAACATACTGGCAAAGCTCGTTCCCGAAAAGCCGGGCATTAGCCTGGATAGGGTTTTGCATGCTCCGCTGGAAGGAGAGAAAAGCCTGAAAGAAGAAGAAACGCTTGCATCAGAAGAGCTGGACGATGTAAAGAAATTGCGCGAAATATACGCAGGCAAAGATTTAAGATCGGAGGTACTGAAAGAAGCGCTGGTACTGGAAGGCTCTGTACGTGGAACAGGCATACATGCAGCCGGAATTATCATTGCTCCGAAAGACCTGACTGAAATAGTTCCCGTTGCAACTGTTAAAGACGTAAACCTGCTGATCACACAGTACGAAGGAAAAGTTATAGAAGATGCAGGCGTAATAAAAATGGATTTTCTGGGTTTAAAAAACCTATCCATTATAAAGGATACGCTAAAACTGATTAAGCACAACCACGGAATAGATTTGGATATTGATGCTATTCCGCTGAATGATGAAAAAACACTTCAGCTTTTTGCCCGTGGAGAAACCAACGGAACGTTTCAGTTTGAAAGTACAGGAATGCAAAAATACCTGAAGGAGCTGAAGCCCGACCGTTTTGAGGATTTAATAGCCATGAACGCGCTTTACAGGCCGGGTCCATTGGCTTACATTCCTGATTACATTGCCCGAAAACATGGCAAGCAGCAGGTGGCTTATGATATAGCAGCTATGGAAGAAATCCTGAAAGATACATACGGTATCACAGTGTATCAGGAACAGGTAATGTTGCTTTCGCAAAAGCTGGCCGGTTTCTCGAAGGGGCAGGCCGATACCCTGCGAAAAGCGATGGGCAAAAAAGATAAAGGCACACTCGATAGCCTGAAAGAAACTTTTTTGAAAGGCGCTGTGGAACTTGGTCATGACAAAACGGTACTTGAAAAAGTGTGGACTGACTGGGAAGCTTTTGCCTCGTATGCATTTAACAAATCGCATTCTACATGCTACGCATTTGTGGCCTTTCAAACCGGTTATCTGAAAGCGCATTATCCGGCTGAATACATGTCCTGTGTGCTCACCCACAACCAGAGCAATATTGATAAAGTTACGTTCTTCATGGAAGAATGTAAACGTATGGGTATTCCTGTATTAGGTCCGGATATTAATGAATCGCTCGAAAAATTTTCACCCAATAAGAAAGGCGAAATACGTTTTGGCCTAATGGGTATTAAAGGAGTGGGTGAGGCAGCCGTTGCCGAAATTATAGCCGAGCGTGAGCAGAATGGTCCCTACAGCAGCATTTTTGAACTTACCACACGGGTAAACTTACGAACCGTAAACAAGCGCAACTTTGAGGTGCTGGCATTGGCCGGTGCATTCGATTGCTTTGAAAACATACATCGGGCACAGTACTTTTTCCCAGAAACCGGTGAAGAACCAAACCTAATCGAGAAAGCTATAAAATATGCCAATGCACTGCAAACCAATCAAGCTGCCAATCAGCAATCGTTGTTTGGAGGCGGAAGCACTGTGCAATTGGCTACACCGGTCATTCAACCTTGCGAGACTTGGAGTTTAATGGAAAAACTCAGGCGTGAGAAAGAAGTAATTGGCATGTACTTATCTGGTCACCCGCTTGATGACTATAGATTTGAGTTTACTCACTTTAATATTACTCCGCTTATTGAATTGGCCAACATCCGAAACAAAGAGGTATCCATTGCAGGAATAGTCACAGAGGTGTTCGAGAAAATTTCGAAAAACAATAAGCCCTACGCTAATTTTACGCTGGAAGACTATACCGATTCGTACCGAATTACCATGTGGAGCGAAGATTACCTGAAATTTAAACACCTGATAGCATCGGGACATATGCTGCACATAAAAGGTGCCATGCGCCTAAGGTTTAACTCTACCGATCAGTATGAGTTCAAAGTAAATCAGATAATCCTTTTGCCCGAGGTTAGGGAAAAGCTGTTGCAACGTGTCACTTTGACTGTAAAATCGGAACAGATTGATAAGCCGTTTATTCAACAGTTTACACACCTGCTGGAGAATAATAAAGGAGGTGTGGGCATTAAAATAAATGTGCATGATGATGAGCAAAAGTTAGCGGTATCAACTAGTTCAACAAAATATAAAGTGTCATTTACTAACGAGTTTATAACGTCACTTAATCAGCTCGACATCAGTTATAAAATAAAATGAACACAGCAGGTGGACAAACAATGACTGCCAATATGTGTTATCTTGACGATTGGATTATAAATTGCGCACCGAATAACACAGATTTAAATAAAAAAGAATATGGCAATAGAAATTACAGACGGCAACTTTCAAAGAGTTGTTTTAGAATCAGACAAACCGGTGCTTGTTGATTTTTGGGCAGAATGGTGTGGGCCGTGCCGCATGGTAGGTCCTGTGGTTGAAGAATTAGCTAAAGAATACGATGGCAAAGCAATAATCGGGAAATTAAACGTAGATTTTAATCCACAGGTAGCTACTATGTATGGTATTATGAGTATTCCTGCTTTGTTGTTCTTTAAAAACGGTCAGCTGGTAGATAAACAAGTAGGCGCAGTACCTAAACATGTTTTGGCCAATAAACTGAACGCACAGTTGGCTTAACAGCAACTAATCTTTATTTATTAAACGGAAGACAACTTTGTCTTCCGTTTTTTGTTTATTGCAGATTAAGACACCCACATGCACTTTACATCTTACCGCCAAATACAAACCCTAGTAGAGGAACGCTTAGCCGGATACAATTTTGGGTCTAGTCCTTCAAACTTATACGATCCTATACATTATTTTATGTCGCTAGGCGGCAAACGCCTTAGGCCTGTTCTTGTATTGATGGCGAATGACCTTTTTGGAGGTAAGCCTGAGCAAGCTTTTCATACGTCCATAGCGGTCGAAGTTTTTCATAATTTCACCTTGGTTCACGATGATATTATGGATAAAGCTGAATTGAGAAGAGGCAAGCCTACCGTACACAAGAAGTGGAACGAAACTGTTGCCATACTTTCAGGTGATTTGATGATGATAAAGGCCATTGAATTGCTGTCGCAGTCAGATGCTGCAGTGTTTCCCGAATTGCTGAAGGTATTCAATGCGGCTGCTATCGGGGTATGCGAAGGTCAGCAACTCGACATGGATTTTGAACAACGAGAACAGGTAAGCGTAGACGAGTACATACAGATGATAACTTTAAAAACAGCCGTATTGTTGGGAGCTGCCTTGCAATTAGGAGCAATCACAGCAGGAGCATCCACTCACGATGCTAGTTGCATGTATGAATTTGGAAAAAATATCGGTATTGCATTTCAGATTCAGGACGATTTGCTGGATACATTTGGCGATGAGTCCAGTGTAGGCAAAACAATCGGGGGCGATATTGCTGCCAATAAAAAAACATTGCTCATGGTAGAAGCCCGAAACAGGGCAACCGAGCACGACCATCAAGAGCTTGACAGATGGCAGCTTTCTACAGACTTAGCTGCTAAAATTAACGGTACGATAGATGTTTTTAATAGACTAGATATTCGAGCTGTATGCGAAACACACAAAGAGCATTACCTGAAGTCAGCATTTGAAAAATTAGAGAAAATATCTGTTTCACAAGACCGGAAAAGATTGCTGGTAAACAGTGCTATGGATTTGATGAACCGAATCAGCTAAGAGATTAAGACTTTTTAATGTGGGTTCTTTTTTTATTGCCAATAGGAAAGAATTGTTATTTTCGGGTATTCAATACATTACGTCTTCGTAAAAAATTGATGACGCAGTTTATATTCATGAATATGAAAAAATATATATTTCAGCTAGTATGGCTATGTTTATTGGTATTCAATACTCAGGAGTCCTATGCACAATCAGATGCTCAGCAAAAAGAACTTAAGAAAGAGTTGAAGCGACTTGAAAAAGAAGGCTGGGTTACCTTCCCGGGCTCATTGCCTTTATCTGAGCAGCTTAGTACAGTTTGGCAAAAACAGCGCCTTAAAGACGAGCGCGGAATGTCTGTAAATGTAGTTACCGATGCACAGGCTTCGGCCAATGTAAAGTCGGTAGCTGAGGCACAAGCGGTTGAATTTGCTAAAATAGCCGTAGCCGGTCTTATTGAGTCGGCATTAATTTCAGTCATGGAGGCCAATTTGTCGAATGCCCGCATTGCGAAAGACGAATTACAATCGGTTAGTGAATTGGTTAGGCAAACCAAAAATACCATAACAACACGGCTTGGATATGTTGAGCCGATACTTAAAATATACAGGCAGCAGGGCAATACCTATGAAGTGAGTGTTCACGTATGCTATCCCTTGAAACAAACTGTAGAAGCTGCTAAATCAGTTATTGCGAACAGCCCTTCAAATAAACTGACAGGCGAACAACTCGATAAACTTCTAACGCTCAATTGAAACACTCCACTAGCATGCATAAAATTTGTTTACTTCTTGTAATAGAATTCATGGCGTATTATGTACATGCACAAAATATAGCTGTTGTAACAGGTACAGCACAGCGAGAATGGACTCGAAATGAAAGCAGACTAGAGGCTGAAAATAAAACCGAAGAACTGGCTACAGTCAATGCCATTGAGAAAGCATTCGGTAAGGTTATTATACAGGGTAATTCTACTTACATAGAAAATAGCAACAACGGTTCACGCATCGAAACAAAATCTATGTTCAGTACCATAGCCAATACATTTGTAAAGGGTGAAGTAGTGGAAGTGCTCGATAAACAATTTGAAGAAGTACGGCAAACGGTAAAACTGGGAGGTCAAAAAACCGATATTGTTGAGTTAATATGTACACTAAAAGTACGAGTTAGGGAACTAACCGAACCGAAAGTAGACTTTATTGCACGTCCTACACCCTGCGAGGACGAGTTTAGGCGTTGCCAGGCAACCGTCTACAAACATGGTGATCCGTTCTATTTGTATTTCCGCTCTCCCGAATCGGGTTACCTTATGGTGTATTACGATATGTTTGATGGTAAAAGTTATCGACTTTTACCTTACGACAAAGCATCAACCGAATTTGAAAACGGAATGCCGGTAAATGCCAACGAAGACTATCTATTCTTTAGTTCACGTAATAATGTATTTGAGAATGCAGGGTTTCATAACATAAGTGCATATGTAAGCGATGGTAAGTACAGGGAGCAGTTGCGAATGTTTGTTATATTCTCTAAGCAACCTATTCCATCCCCAATGCTTTCCTCCACAAATACCCTGTATACGGGAGTTGCAACTGAAAAATATAAGTTACCTTCGAATATGGAATCAGAAGAGTTTCAGCGCTGGGTACATAAGCTGAAAATGGGTAGTGCACAATGTACCTTTGATTATAAGGATATAACTATAGAAAGATAGAAAGATGAGATACGCGATAGTATATATAGCATTGTTAATTGCACCTGAACTCTTGAAAGCACAGGAGTTTTTGAAAAATGTGGTTGCGCAAAAAGATGATCAGCGAATTATAGAGGTGAGTTATGCACTGGAAGATACCGATACCAACAGCAGGTATAAAGTAAGAGCCTGGTTTGTTCCCAGTCAGAAAGATACCATCACCTTTGAGTTGAAATATGCTATTGGAGACGTTGGAGATAACATCAAGCCACATGGCAATATGAAGTTTTCATGGAATCCTTACCTGAATGATACACTGTTCCACAGCAAAGGGAAAATTCGTGTTGAAGCACTTAAGTACAAATCGGGCATGATCTACGTAACATCAGACTCAGAAAAGAATAATCAGGTAAAAAAAGACTATTGGATAGATCAGTACGAAGTATCGTACAAAGATTTTGAGCAATTTGTAAAGGCTACAGGCTACACCACAGATGCCGAGAAAAAGATGCCTGCTTACGCACGAACTAAGAACAACAAGTGGGAGTTGAACAAAAATGCCCGTTGGTTTAACAACCCTAACGGACAGGTAAAAAAGCAAGACGAATGGAAAGAACCGGTTGTATTTGTTTCTTGGAATGATGCGCAGGCCTATTGCAAGTGGAAAAATAAGCGCCTGCCTTCGGCAGCTGAGTGGGAATATGCAGCACGTGGTGGACTGTACAGTAGAGGTTATGTGTACAGTGGCGGTAATATTATTCGTGACATTGCATGGTATACTAAAAATGCTGATTTGACACTTTTGGGAACCGTTGGAACAAAATTGGCCAATGAGCTATTTATCTACGACATGTCAGGCAATGCATCTGAATGGTGCGAAGATGCAGAACTTTCTGATCCGGATAAGAAAGCTGTAAAAGGTGGCTCGATATACAGCGATGAGCTTGAGTTGATGCTTAACTATAAATTTTTTGAATATATGAGCAATAGCTTTGGTAGCATTGGCTTCCGCTGCGCTTGTTCAGTAGAATAAAATGGAGGTAAATATGAAAAAAGGAGTACTATTGGTTGTATGTTTCATTTGGCTAACACTTCATGTGTTTGCGCAGAAACAGGTTGCGTTCAGCAACGAAATAATGGTTACCTACAAACCAACTTATGCAGAGCAGATTGAAGCCACCGTGAAAGCTAAACTTACCGAGTGGTTACAAAAAGATCCGATGGAAAAACTGGAAGAATATCAGGTGCGGGTTGATAAGCAAAACAAGCAGCGTAAAGTGGATGAATTCACCCAGATTGTAATTGCATCCATAGCTGAAAAGGTTATTGACTGGTCTAAAATTGATGCCGTATACGACAGCGAAAATGAAACCTATAAAATTACAGTAGCCAATATGCTGCCGTTTCTTATTAAAGTTCCACATGGTGAGCAGGCTCAGAGTTTTCAGGATAATTTGCACGAACTAATTTTTAATGACATCAAGTATACACTGCAAGGTGAAGAGTTTGCTGTGACTGACCTAGTTATTAAAGACCCTTTTCTGGATACAGAGTATCAGCTTGACCGTTCAGTTCAGAATCACTTCGTAACCGCACTCGACATTAATATCGGAAACATTGATATTAATCTGAGTTCCAACGTGCAAAAAATCAACGAACGAGTTAAGGTAATATCAGTAGGGAACTCAGATGTTGATATAAACCTTCCGGTAACCAAAAGTAAAAATGAAAATGCATACGCAGTGGTTATTGGGAATAAGGATTACAAAAACATCAAAGGAAAGGATGTTGATTTTGCAATTAATGATGCTGTTATGATTAAAAAATACCTGGTAGATGTAATGGGTTTTATGCCGGGTAATGTCATATACCGGGAGAATGCAGCCAAAGGCGATTTTGAAGCCATATTCGGTACACGTGAAAATTACAAAGCTGAGTTGTATGAATTGGTTAAAAACCCCAATGCCGAAGTGTTCATTTATTATTCAGGACACGGAGCTCCCTCGCAGTACGACAAAAAAAGCTACCTGGTGCCGGTAGAGTGTAAGCCCAATAACGTTCAGTTTGGTGGATATCCAACAGAGTTGCTCTATGGAAATCTGGCTAAGATCAGAACTAAATTTACAACAGTTATTATCGATGCATGCTATTCAGGCAATATTTATGAAAATATCAGTCCGCTGGGTATTCCGGTTGAAGAAACCAAGGTAGAGCTGCCAAACGGTGCTGTTATTACGGCAACATCAAGCAACGAAACAGCTAACTGGTACCCTGAACAACAGCATGGGATGTTTACATACTTTTTTCTGAAAGCCTTGCAAAATCCGCAGAAAACGGATAAAAATACGGACAACAAAGTAACGCTGGATGAGGTGTATGATTTTGTTAATGATCACAATGCAGGAGTGCCTTACCAGGCAAGACTCATCGGACAGCAACAAAATCCAAACATTAAAGGAAATGCGAAAGATAAAATAGTTATTGAATATTGAGTTTACCTATGATTGCATACAAGAAAATTACATTAGCCTTTGCATTGGCAATTTTAGCCCTGACTGTATCAGCCACCAAAATAGAAAAGGGAATTAAGCTACTAAATGAGAAACAGTACACAAAAGCAAAAGATATACTTGAAGACATATTGGCCGATTACCCTGCACATCCCGCAGCCTTGTATGGTATGGCCCGATATTTTGCAGCAGAAGATAATCCGGCATTTAACTATGAAAAAGGATATGAATTTATCATCAAAGCACAACAGACAGCCCGTGATGCCAATTCGGCAATGAAAAAAGAAATGGGTTCAGTACAAATAGGCGAAACTGAAATTGTAGCGCTCAAAGAACAAATTGAAAAGTCTGCCTATGCGATTGCATTAAGAACAGGAACTCTGTCAGCAATTGAGCAATACCTCAATTCATTTCACGAAACCCACCTTAGAGCGGAAGTGCTACAAAAACGAAATGCACTGGCTTTTGCCGATGCAGAAAAGGAAAACACATCTGCTGCTTTTGATCAGTTTCTTAAAAAATATCCGGACGCAGCAGAAGCAAAAACGGCAAAAGACAATTATGATTTAAAGTTTTATCAGGAAAACACCAACGATAAGCAACCCGACTCCTATCTGGAATTCTCAAAGAAACATCCAAAAAGTCCGTATGCCAAAGAAGCTAAAGAGAAATTTGACCGTTTAATATATGATAAGTGTTTACTTGATAACACCCTGGAAGCGTTTGAAGAGTTTATTAGAACACGTGCGGATAACATGTATTTGACAGAAGCTAAAAGCAAATATGAAAAGATGTTGTACGAGACCAGAACAAAAGGAAAAACCATAGAAGAGTTTCAGCTTTTTATCAATCAGTATCCAACAAGTCCCTACATAGCACAAGCCGAGGAGCAGATTTATTTGCTTGCCATTAAAGGAGAAAAAACCTCTTTAACCTATTCCAATTTTATACAGTCGTATCCAACTAACCGCTATGTAAAAGATGCCTGGCAAATGATTGAGCAAATGGAAATCAACTACAGCGATACAAGCACTATAACACTATTCCTGAATAAATACAAAAACTACCCGAATGTTTCCAAGTTGCAGAAAATTATGTTGCAATACCAAAAAGTACTTTACCCCGTAAAGGCTAAAAATGGCAAATGGGGATTTATGGATGAAACCGGTAAACTGCTTATTGCTGCCGGATATGAGAAGGCACAAAATTTCTACAATGGGCTGGCTATGGTGCAAAAAGACGGTAAGTTCGGATACGTAAATAAAGGCAATACCGTAGTCATTCCAATTACATACGACAATGCTTATGATTTTAAAGGGGACTATGCTCGTGTGCGAGCCAATAAGATGTGGGGCATATTAAACCGCAAAGGCGAAGTAGTTATTCCTGTAATTTACGATGACATTTCTGACTTTAATGCTGAAGGTTTAGCTAAAGTTAAAAAGGGCGGTAAATGGGGCCTTGTCGATCGCAACAACCGGCAGATTGTAGAGCCTACATACGATCAGATATTGGATTTTGTAGAGGGGCTATGCCTGGTTCGTAAAGACGACACGTGGTTATATATTGACAAATACGGAGTAAAAGTATATTGTGCTGAATAAATGGCTGTACATATCGTACATAGTGTGCTTTTTGTGTTTGCACAACACTTACGCACAAAAACCTGAGCTGGTATTGCCGTTAGGCCACAGCAGTATTATTCACGATGTTGTAGCCTTGTCCGATAATCAGTATGTGCTTACTGCCAGCCGCGATAAAACCATTAAGCTGTGGAATGTAAACGAGAAAAAAGAAATACGAAGTTATGAACAGCATGAGGATGCTGTTCACGCTCTGGCCGTGTCCGCCAATGGGAAATTCTTTTTCAGTGCATCTGCCGATCACACCATTAAGCTTTGGAACATTGCTACCGCTCAGGTCATCAAAGAATTCATTCACCATCGGGGGGCAGTGAAGAAATTGGCGCTTTCTGCCGACAATAAATTTTTACTTTCATATGCTACTGATAAAAGCATTCAGGCAGTATCGCTTTCCACTGGCGAAGTTGTGCGTAACTATGAAGCTTACGATGAAGTGGTGCTGCTTGCTGCAACAGGAAATTCAACATGTATATCGGTTGATATTACAGGAAAATGTATTGAACGCGATATCAATCAACCCGAACCGCTGCGTATAATTCAATTACCGGAAAAAATTATTCATGCATTTTTGCGTAAAAATACACTATGGCTACTCACTGCTAAAGGTGAGTTGATACAGTACGACCTGCAGCAAAATAAACAACAGCCGGCCGGCACACTCACAGATGCGGCTTCCGTGTTTGTATTCAATAACCTAACTTATGCCATTAATAAAAGCGGCCACATCTTTTTACTGGATAATGCCAAAGCACAACGTGTAGCTACACTCCCGTTTTCGGCTGATGCCATTTCGGTTATGCCAACAGCAGCCATATTAAGTTCAGGCAATGCTGTGTTCAGCTTTAATGGAACCAATGCGAAACCTTTGTTACGAGGATATAGTTTCAACTTTAACGAGGCCGATATGCATGCCCAGTCAGGCGAATTGATTTTTGCAGGTCGTACCAATCAAATCAGGCTATTTAATATTATCAATCATACAGGCTCATTAAGACGTGCAGGGCAATCCGAATTTCTGGCTGCAAAATTTTCAGGAAACGACTTAATTCTTTCAGGCTCCCGAGATGGGAACGTATATGTGTTTAAGCGCTCAGACCGCACGTATATGAACGTACTGAAAGGGCATAGTGATATAATCACGGATATTGATGTATGGAACGATTCGCTCGCGCTTACTACATCAAAAGATGGAACCTCTGCTGTATGGAATTTGAAAACAGGTGCACGTCTTTTTACACTTGCGGCTCATCGGTCAATGGTTACCTGTGGAGCATTTTCTGCTGATGGAAAATATATAGCTACCGGTTCAACTGATTCAACCGTAATTTTATGGGATGCTAAAACCGCCAAGCGCTTGGAAATTTTCCCTGCACAACGTACCAATGGGGCACAGAAAATACGATACGATAACGGCAAATTTTATTCGTTTGGGATTAATCCCAGCATTGTAGCTATTGATGCTGCTGCGGCTACATCGCAAATTATTGACCTGAAATATAACATATGGGATGCATTGATAAACAATACCGATATTATAAGCAATGCACCCAATGCAGATATCGTTATGTGGCTGAAAGAAACCGTTTCAGAGAAAAACAGATATACGGGACACAAACGCCAGGCAAACGGATTTTTCAGATTTAACAGTTTTGTTGTTAGTACAGGATTTGATCAGTGTGTTAAGTTTTGGGATATTCATACATCGCAACCAATGGCTTCTTTCTATCCAATTGATTCTGCCGATTGGGTTGTTATAACACCCGGAGGAATGTTTGATGCTTCTCCCGGTGCCATGAAACTCATGTACTATGTTGCAGGAAATGAAATTATTGAATTGTCACAGTTGAAATCCAAATACTATGAGCCCAATCTGCTTCAAAAGGTTTTGGGTATTTCAGCAGAGGCAGCTCGAAAGGTCAACACATTTGAAGAAGTAAAATTATACCCGAAAGTTAAACTTGAATGGCAGAATCCAGAGCAGCAAAATGGTGATTTGAAAATCACTTTGTACAACCAGGGTGGGGGTATAGGCAAGGCAACTATGTTTATAAATGGAAAAGAGGTAATCACCGATATTAGGCCACAGTCAGTGAGTGAATCATCGGATTCGTTGTACCTTGTTCTCCCTACTGCCAGTTATCCTTTTCTTAAAGGTGGAAGTAATGACATAGAGGTGAGGGCTTACAATTTAGATGAAACCATAGTGAGCAGGGGTGCACGCATTCCGCTGAAGCAGGCAGTAACCAATGCTGTGGTTAAGCCATCGGTATATGTGGTATGTATTGGGACATCTGACTACGAAGGATCATCTATTGATTTAAGATATGCGTCTAAAGATGCCACAGATATTTACAGGGCTATCAATTTATCAGCGTCAAAATTATTTAACCGTTCGCAGGTATTCGGCTATCTTATTACAACCGATACTGCATCGTCTTATAAGCCGGGTAAGGAGCAAATACTTCAGGTGCTTGATGAAGTAAGTCAAAAGGCTAAACCGGAAGATTTGTTTTTGCTTTACTTGAGCGGCCACGGTATCAATATTGGGGGTGCCGATGGAGATTTTTATTACCTGACACAAACTGCTCATTCAGCTCAGGCTGAAGCGTATTCAGATCCTCAGTTGAGAGCTAAAGTCGGAATTTCATCGGGTGAACTCACCGAAAAGTTAAAACAGATACGTGCACTCAAACAGGTGATGATGATTGATGCATGTGCATCGGGCAGGGTGGTAGATAATCTGGTTTCTAAACGCGATATTTCTTCTTCTGCACTGCGAGCCCTCGATCGCTTAAAAGACCGCACGGGCACACACATCATTACTGGTTGCGCTGCTGATGCAGTAAGTTACGAGGCCTCACGTTACGGTCAAGGTCTGCTCACCTATTCGTTGCTTCAGGGTATAAAAGGTGCATCGCTGCGTGAGAGTGAGTTTGTGGACGTATTGCCTTTGCTCAATTTTGCCCGCGAGCGTGTTCCGCAAATAGCTGCAGGTATTGGCGGAATACAAGAGCCAAAAGTATTCAGCCCTTACGGAGCGGAAAGTTTTGATATAGGTCAGGTAAGCGAAGACGTTCGTTCAAGTATTCCGCTGGCGCAGGCCAAGCCTATGTTTGTACGTTCTACTTTTATTGATGTGGATGAGTCGGAAGACCAACTCGGCTTAAGTAAGTTAATTGATGGTGAGCTAAACGAAAGAAGCGTTTCAGGAGCTAAAGGCGGGTCGCTGGTATTTTTGGATGTTAAAGACTTTCCCGAGGCGTACAAGCTTAGCGGTACCTACAAGAAACATGGCGATACCTTTGTGTTGAATATGCGTATTCGCTCAGTTGACTTTGATAAGAAATCAGCCTTGCTGGCTAATTCAATTGACGATTTGAAGAAACAGATACTTGCTGAAATAGATAAAGTGGTGCAGGATTAAACGTTAAACCTAAAGTGCATCACATCAGCATCTAGTACAATGTAATCCTTTCCTTCAACCCTCATTTTACCGGCTTCTTTTACGGCAGCTTCTGAGCCCAGTCGGGTATAATCATTGAATGAGATTACTTCGGCACGTATAAACCCTTTTTCAAAATCGGTATGAATTACACCTGCAGCCTGAGGCGCTTTCATGCCCCGTGTAATGGTCCATGCACGTACTTCCTGAACACCTGCTGTAAAATAGGTTATCAGATTTAACAATGCATACGCTTCACGTATAAGTTTGGCCACACCCGATTCGGTTAAACCTAAGTCGGACAGAAACGCTACACGGTCATCGTAATTTTCAAGCTGTGCGATATCGGCTTCGATTGCTGCACTAATTATTAGCAGACCTGCATTTTCATCCTGAATAGCTTGTTGTACCTTATCTACGTATTTATTGCCATTTACTACGGATGCTTCATCCACATTGCATACGTACAATACCGGCTTTATGGTCAGTAACTGCAAATCTTCTATGTGCTTCTTGTCATCTTCCGATACCTCAACCGTTCGCGCACTTTTACCTTGTTCCAGCTGGGTCTTGTATTTCAGTAAAACTGCTTCGGCCTTAGCGGCATCCTTATCGCCAGTTTTAGCTGCACGTGATACACGTTGTAGTTTTTTTTCTACCGAATCTAAGTCCTTTAGTTGAAGCTCAGTATCAATGATCTCTTTATCCCTTACCGGATCAACAGAGCCATCCACATGAATAATATTGTCATTATCAAAACATCTGAGTACATGCAAAATGGCATCGGTTTCTCGAATGTTGGCTAAAAATTGATTGCCTAAACCTTCGCCTTTACTGGCTCCTTTTACCAATCCGGCAATGTCCACTATTTCTATGGTAGTAGGTACAACTCGCTGAGGGGTTACCAATTTTGCTAATTCATTCAGCCGCTCATCAGGAACCGTAATTACACCCACATTGGGTTCAATGGTGCAAAAAGGGAAATTGGCAGCTTGTGCCTTGGCATTGGATAAGCAATTGAACAAGGTTGATTTCCCAACATTAGGTAACCCTACTATTCCGCATTTTAATGACATGATAAAGATTTATTAGTTGATGAATTGCTTCATATCCGAAATGAGTTTTTCGGCCAGGTTTTCGGCAGTTGTTTCACTTTGGCTTTCGGCATATATACGTATGATGGGTTCGGTATTCGATCTGCGCAGGTGAACCCACTCTTTGTCAAACTCAATTTTAACTCCATCGGTAGTGTTAATAGGTTGTTTTTTATACTTGTCTTTGATACGTTCCATCAGCATATCAATATTTATTTCCGGTGTCAGTTCAATCTTCTTTTTAGCAATAAAGTAATCGGGATATGAACTACGCAGAATAGAGCAAAGTTTAGCTTGTCTGGCCAGATTCGATAGAAATAAAGCTATGCCTACCAATGCATCTCGTCCGTAATGCAATTCGGGAAGTATAACACCACCGTTTCCTTCGCCCCCAATAATGGCTTTGGTTTCTTTCATCATCTTTACCACATTCACTTCACCTACAGCACTTGCCGAATAGCTTCCACCTGATTTTTCAGTTACATCGCGAAGTGCACGGGTTGATGAAAGGTTAGATACGGTATGACGGTTAAATCCTTTTTGTTTCAACACCTCATCAGTAGTATTTCGAAGCACATAATCAGCTACCGATACCAAGGTGTATTCTTCTCCGAAAAGCTGTCCGTCTTCGCATACCAATGCCAGTCGGTCTACATCCGGGTCCACTACAATGCCCAAATCGGCTTGATGACGTTTTACCCACGAAGAAATTTCAGTCAGGTGCTCGGGCAAAGGCTCCGGATTGTGTGGAAATTTTCCATCGGGTGTACAGTACAACTCGATAACATTATCTACTCCCAATGCCTTTAAAAGCATAGGTACTGCTACTCCACCTGAAGAGTTTACCGCATCCACTACAATTTTAAATTTGCGTGAACGGATAGCGTCTGAATCAACCAAATCCAAAGCCAGAATTTTATCAATATGTTTTTTTAGCCAGTCGTGTTTGTGGATTAGTGTACCTAGTTTATCTACTTCGGCAAATGAGAATTGCTGTGAATCGGCCAGCGCCAGTAATTGCTTCCCCAAGTCTTCCGATATGAATTCTCCATTGCTGTCCAAAAGTTTCAAAGCATTCCACTGTTTGGGATTGTGGCTTGCAGTAAGTATGATACCTCCCTGAGCTTTTTCATCTTTTACGGCAACTTCTACCGTTGGCGTGGTTGAAAGTCCAAGGTCAACTACATCAATGCCCATCCCCAGTAATGTGCCGGTTACTAATCGGTTTACCATATCACCCGAAATTCGGGCATCTCGGCCCACTACAATACTGCACGATGCGTGATTCCCTTTCATGATGGATGCAAAAGCAGCCGTATATTTTACAATATCAATGGGTGTTAAGGCATCGCCTGCTGCACCTCCTATGGTGCCTCGTATTCCTGAAATGGATTTGATTAACGTCACGTATGTATATGTTTTTAAGGACCGCAAATTTAATGCTGCCCGTTCAATAGCAAAATTTATTAATAAGGGTATAGATATGAGCAGTTTATGTGCATAGAAGTCGGTTGTTTTGAAGGTTCAACAGGCTAGGATACGTTAAGTCAATACAGACTTTGTGCTATACTTGCAGCATGAATACCCATAAAGAATGGTTTAGTGAGTGGTTTGATTCGCCTTATTATCATATTCTGTATCATCAACGCGATGAGCAGGAGGCTGAATTTTTTTTGGATAATGTAGTTAAAAAAACAGCTATGCATCCGGATATTCGCATTCTTGATTTAGCTTGCGGAAAGGGACGCCACGCAGTTTATTTAAATAAGCTGGGTTTTGATGTAACCGGTGTGGATTTATCGGTAAGAAGCATTGCACAGGCGGCAACATACTCCAACAGCCGTTTGCGTTTCGAAGTACATGATCTAAGAAATTATATAAGTAGGGATAAGTTTGATTTAGCCTTGAATCTATTTACCAGTTTCGGTTATTTTCAATCGGCTGAAGAAGATGAGCAGGTGCTACTGAATATACACGAATCGTTAACGGAAAACGGATTACTGCTGATTGATTTTATGAATATAGAGAAAGTGCTTAGCACTCTTGTTGAGCATGAAAGCAAAACTCTAGATGGAATACAGTTTACCATAAGCCGGTGGACTGATGATCAGTTTTTGTATAAAAAAATTCAATTTACTGAATCTTCTACAACGTTTGAATTTACCGAAAAGGTACAGCTCATCTCGCGTGCTAAATTTGAACAGCTTCTTCAACGTACGGGCTTTCAGATACTGGAAGTAATGGGTAACTATAACTTGGATCCATTTCGTATTTCTGAATCGGATAGATTAATATTGCTGACCAAGCGCATTTGACCGAATTCATTCTACATATCGACAAACAACTTTTTGTGTTTATCAATAGTGTGCTGGCCAATCCGGTACTGGATATGCTGTGCCCTTTTTTTAGAAATCAAAAAAACTGGTATCTTCTGTATGCCGTATTCGCGTACTTGTTATACAGGCAATACAATTTCAGGGCACTGTATGTGATTGCAGCCACGGCTTTGCTTATTTTACTATCTGATCAGGTGAGTGCCAACCTGATAAAAAATGCCGTGCAGCGATTGAGGCCATGCAACGATGAATTGTTTAAGAATCAGGTGCGCTTGCTGGTTAATTGTGGGAAAGGGTACAGCTTTGTTTCGGCACATGCCTCCAATCATTTTGCGTTGGCAGTATTTCTTTCTGCTATGCTCAAAAATATTAGCTGGCTGCGCATGGCTTTGCTTATGTGGGCGGCATGCATAGCTTTTTCGCAGGTATATGTGGGCGTGCATTATCCGGCCGATGTAATTTCGGGTGGAATTCTGGGTAGTATGCTCGCATACGTGTTTGTGAAATTAATCATTCGTTTATTACCTGATTTACTTCAACCGAACAACTAGAAAATGAAACCGTATTACTACCTGCTGTTAATTGGTTTTCCGCTTGCTGGTGGATTAATTGCTTATTACAGCAAGGTTCAAAAGCTGAACAATTTTCGTTTGGTACTGGCTTTTGGCGGTGCCTACCTGCTTTCGGTAGTGCTTTTTCATTTTATACCGCATTTGTATACGGAAATGAATGTGTGGTCGGGTATACTTTTGCTGGCCGGATTCTTTTTTCAGTTGTTTATTGAGCGTTTCTCTCGCGGAGTTGAACATGGCCATCTTCATATTCACAAGCATGCAAAAATATCATCCTTCGTTCCCTACGAAATTTTAATAAGCCTGTGTTTGCATAGTTTCATGGAAGGCTTACCTCTTGGTAGTGATTTTTTGTTGAATGATACAGGTAAGCTGTCTTTTTTATTTGGTATTGTGCTGCATGAATTTCCGGCTGCATTTGCTATGGTGAGTATACTAAAAGCTCATTCTTTTAACAGATCACGTATTTTATTTTTTGTAGCCATTTATGCCTGTATGTCTATGCTGGGCGTGCTTAGCAGCCAAAAATTGACCGGCTTTCTCAGCACGCACATACTCGAGTATGTGATGGCCTTTGTAGTGGGTACATTTTTACATATCGCTACCACTATTTTATTCGAGAACAGTGAAAACCACAAATTCACTACGGGCAAAGTAATAGCTATCCTTCTAGGTGTAATGCTTGCAGCTGCTGTTAGTCTGACGTTTTGAAATTACTTTTTGGGTTGTAATGCAGCATTCACCTTTACGCTGATTTCTTCTGCTATTTTTGCTACAACGAGTTTTGGTATGGCTATTTTGTGGTCGACCACTTTCACCTTAAAGTCCGATTGCAATACAAGTTCACCCGGTTTAACAATGACTTTGCCCGGTATTGTACGTTCCTGCTCTACTCCATGAATAAGCAGTTTGCCACTCACCGTTACATCATATTCACCTTCCTTGGTTAAATCAATCTGTTCATTTATTTTACCTGTGAAACTGCTGTTAGGGTATGTTTCACTTTCCATGTATTTCTCGTTGAAGTGCTCCTGCATCAATTTATTGGGAAACTCAAAACCGGTATTGTCTACTTTAAATGCTACAGTTAATTTTTCAGTATGTAATACAGCAAGCACATGCTTTGATTTAGCCTCGATATCTTCTACCGGTGTCTTTGAAAAGAAACCTATTTCACCCGACTGTGTAGAGAATAGCTGTGCATTTGCCGAAAAGCTTGTTGCCAAGGCAACGAATGAGAGGATTACTTTATTCATGTTATTGATGGGGTTTAGTGTTCAAACGAAAAAGTTCTGGAAATATTAAATCCTAATCGAATTTGACTAAAATTAAATTGCCCTGTATTTTGTGCAATGAATTGTTGCTCAATCATACCCGATGCATTGGTGAAATGAAGTTGAAATACGTGGCCACCGGTTTCAATATCAAATCCAATGGCAAAAGCATCGTAGTACAGGCTATTACCGGATATGTCTTTGGGCTCATTTCGTCCATTCAATCGTGGAATATATTCTAGGTTAAAACGAGTACTCCGGCTTATTTTAATACTTGTACCGATGCCCAGTGCATAAATATCGTTCGGTTGATTTTTGGTTTGAACCAAATTATAGTGAACCACTGTAGGACTTAAGCAAACGGAAATGTGTTCGTTAAGTTTATTCACCAGTATAAGTTGATTTACAAACGACAATCGGGATGACTCAAAGTTATTACGCGATTTATCTGCCCACTCCTGTGTTACAACGGCTATGTTTCCAAAATAGTTAAGGCTAAATGGAACGGCTTTCTTGCCTCTGGATTGTTTAAGGATTTTATATTTAACAAATCCATCATAAGTTTTTCCTTCACTGCTGCGCCCAATACCTACCATCAGGTCATTTGTTATACCATATTCGAGTCCAAGTCGGATGCGTGCTCCATCCACACCAAACATGTTGTAGAATCCATAATTATTAGCGGCATCCAGTCCAATGTTTCCGAAACGGTGTTGTATACGAAAATCGAGGTGCTTGGCACGCATGGTTTCGTTGCTGTGTAAATTAATGATGCGTGTTGATTTAAACGAGGCGAATACCGGTTTAGCTTTCGCTGGTTCATCATTCAACATATTCAGTAAATCATCCTGTGCATAGGCTATACCATTCGCAAGCAAAAGGAGTAAAAGGTAAATTACTTTTTTCATCCGTTAGGTTTAATTATTGGGTGCTCCGGCTTCAATCCATTTGGCAAGGGCGTTTCGCTGGCTTGTATTAAGAGGCCCTGATTTAGGCATAGTACCTTCCGTAACTGCTCTGGCTTTTACTCGGTCTCTGTTGCTAAAAACTTTCTCGTACGTGGTAAGGTCCGGTGATACTGCACTTGCACTGTGGCAATACGGAGTAGCACAGTTTACATCAATAATTGGCTTAATGGTTGTTGACCATTTAAAATCTGTAACAGCAGCTGCCGGATAGAGTTCCTCTTCTTTATCGTAATAACAGGCCGACATACAAGCAATGGTCAAAAGTCCGATGATGGTAATTATTTTCGTTTTCATGGGTTAATTAATTGGAATCAATAGCATCGGTAGTTTCCCCGTGGCAACTAGTACACGCACCTATTACCGTAATTGTGCTCATGTGTTTGGTAGTTCCATCCTTTTTAATCAGTGTTGGGTATACTCCTTTGTTAACCGGGATAATTTTTGCACTGTAAAAATTACCCGAACGATCTATTTGCAGCGAATATACTAACTCACCCGTTCGGTTTGGTCCAGTCCATAATTCTATATCTTTTCCGTAGTCACCTTTTACAGTACCTGCTACATACCACCAGCCTCCTTCTCTGACCGCCTCACTTAGGTCACTGCCGCTGTTGTGGCATGTCATGCAATTCTCCCCTGCATTATGGCTTTTGCCGCTATAAGTACTTTCTTTACCATTTCTCATAATTTCATCGTAATGCGAGCACGATGCGATGAAAAGGAATAGGAAAAAAGAAACAGCGGATATTTTCATGTACTAGTGCATTTATTGAGGGCAGTTCGCAGTCCTCCATAATTCAAATTTACGAATATCACACAAACTTAGTTTTGGTCCGGATTTCGGCATGGGAGAGCAACCACCCGTTTGTAGGATAGTACATATAAGTTTTCCATTTAGGGTTTCATTTTTTACGGCTGTATAGCTGTTTAAATTTACTCCACCGCTTCCTGATGAACCGTTGTGGCACCCTACACAATATGTTTGAATAACCGGTGCTACCTGATTGGTATATGTTACATTATTCGTATCGCATGTATTGATGCAATTGCGCTGTGTAGCTCCCTCGCTAATCCATTTTTCAAGCAGCGCTTTTTGAGTTGCTGTTAATGGTCCGGCCGGTGGCATTTCACCGTCAATAATCTCTTTCATTATTTTGCCTTCAGCGGGTTTATTTGGAACAATACCTTGCATAATACCTGTATAGGTGGTCAGGTTAAATCCTTTTTGAGGATTGGTAGCACTGTGGCAGCCGCTGCTTCCACAGGTTGAAATAAAAAAGGGCAGTATCTGTGTATTGAAACATACACTATCTGATGGTATGGGGTTGCCGGTGGTAGTTCCTGATGTAGTGGTTGGTTGTGTTATAGGTTCTACCGGATCGTGTTTGCAGGCTTCAGCCATTACTAAAGTGAGCAGCCCAGCCATCAGGATATATAGAATTGATTTTTTCATATATACTTAAAATTCGGATGCTTTTAAAAATTCCAAGAGTTCTGTTTTATCGGTTTTACGAATATCGTTTTTATGTCCTTCCCACAATTTTTTTCCTTTGTATATAAACACGATGTTATCGCCCATTTCAAAGAGACTTTTCATGTCGTGGGTATTTATAATGGTAGTGATATTGTACTCCTGCGTGATTTCTTGAATTAGATAATCAATTTTACGTGATGTAATAGGATCAAGGCCCGAGTTAGGCTCATCGCAAAACAGATATTTCGGGTTAAGGGCTATGGCACGTGCTATACCTACACGTTTTTTCATGCCACCACTCAATGACGAAGGGTAGAGGTGATTCACATTGTTCAGGTCAACACGCGAAAGGCAAAAGTTTACCCGTTCTTTTATTTCGGTTGGCTTTTGCCGTGTAAGCATGCGCAGCGGGAAAGCTACATTTTCTTCTACAGTCAATGAATCGAAAAGTGCTGAACCCTGAAACAACATACCTATTTGCTTACGCAGTTGCTGCTTTTCTTCATAACTGATGTGCAGAAAATCAATGCCGTTGTAGTTTATATGTCCCTCATCTACCGATAGCAATCCCACCATGCTTTTCATGAGTACACTTTTGCCCGAACCGCTTGCCCCGATAACAAAGTTGCACTTGCCCGGATAAAATACAGCAGAAATGTCGGACAGTACCTGCTTACCTCCAAAACCTTTATTTACGTGTTTTACCTCTATCATATGCGTTTGGTTCCCAGCAGTAAATCGGACCAGATATAGTCGAATAAAATAATACCAATACAGCTATACACAACAGCCCTTGTGCTTGATTGCCCAACTTCCAGCGCTCCGCCTTCGGTTTGATACCCGTGAAAAGCCGAAACACTGGTAATGATGAATGCAAACGTGAATGATTTAATCATGGCAAACGTAACCGAGAACGGAGTAAAATCGGTACGTAGCCCTTTGATAAAGGGATCCAATCCCACCACATCGGAGAATAGGGATGAAATGGCTCCTCCGGCCAGTGAAAGAACCATCGAATAAACAACCAACAGAGGAATAGTAAGAACCCCTGCAGTGATTTTGGGCAACACCAGATAATTTCGTGAGTTGATACCCATAATCTCCAGCGCATCTACCTGCTCGGTAACTTTCATCGTGCCAATTTCTGAAGCTATGCTCGAACCAACTTTGCCGGCTAACACCAAGCACGTAACTGTAGGCGAAAATTCAAGAATGTTGGAATCGCGAACAATACGGCCTAAGATATAATCGGGAACTAAGCTGGAAACCAGCTGATACGAGATTTGAATAGTAGAAACAGCGCCAACAAAAAGAGAAATGAGCGAAATGATACCGAATGAACCTATGCCTATGGAGTCCATTTGTAAAAGCGTTTGCCTGAAAAACACACCGGCTCGCTCGGGCCGTGTAAACAGGCTTCTTAAAAACAGGGCATATTCTCCTAAAAAACGTAAAATAGTCATGATGAATATCGTGCTTGGAAAAAGCGTGTAAATATATGATTACTGCGAGTTAATTTTGTCACCATTAAAATATATATGAATTCATCTCCTAACATATTTGTTACCGGATGCACACAAGGCATAGGTTTGGCTATTGTTTCGTTTTTTGCTGAAAAAGGGTTTTCGGTAGCCGGGTGTGCGCGCAGCGGTGAACTGCTTGCCGCTATGCAAAAGAAATTCAGCCATCAATATCCGTCTCAACAATTCTTGTTTATACCCTGTGATGTGGCAAGTAATGAGCAGGTAAAAACGACTGCCGAAACGGTTTTGAAACACCTGGGCCATGTAGATATACTGGTTAATAATGCAGGTATATTCAAACCGGGCACACTAAGTACAGAGGCGGATGGTGAACTGGAAAAAATGATGGCAGCAAATATGTATAGTGCATACTATACCACGCGTGCCTTATTGCCAGCTATGGTAAAAAACAATCGCGGGCACATTTTTAATATGTGTTCTATCGCCAGTTTGCGTGCATACGAAAATGGCGGGTTATACAGCATTACGAAGTTTGCCCTGCTTGGATTCAGCCGTCAGCTTAGGATGGAACTGCAACACACAGCGGTAAAAGTTACTGCACTATTACCCGGAGCAGTGTATACGCCATCGTGGGAGGGTGCAAATTTGCCCGAGTCGAGGTTTATACCGGCAACTGATATTGCAGAAACTATTTACCACTGCTGGAAAATGGCGCCATCAACGGCTGTAGAAGAAATTTTAATAAGGCCGCAACAAGGCGATATCTAAATTGTTATATCATTCATGAATGAGCAAATAGCCACACTCAAATCCTACTGCGAATCGCTAAACCGCTACTCGCGCAGAAAAACACATACAGTTAAAATAGGTGACCTGTACATGGGCAGCGAATTCCCCATCAGGGTTCAATCTATGACTACAACCGACACGATGGATACAGCCGCTTCTGTTGCTCAAATCATACGAATGGTGGAGGCCGGTTGCGAACTGGTAAGGCTCACAGCTCCCAGTATAAAAGAAGCTCAAAATCTTCAACAGATAAAAAACGAACTGAAGCAGCGAGGCATACATGTTCCATTGGTTGCCGATATACATTTTACACCCAACGCAGCCGAAGTTGCCGCCCGAATTGTAGAAAAAGTAAGAATAAATCCGGGCAATTATGTAGACAAGAAAAAATTTGAATTGTTTGAGTATACCGATGCTGAATATGCGGAAGAACTTGAGCGTATTCGTGAAAAATTCACTCCGTTGGTTCATATATGTAAAGAAAACGGAACTGCCATGCGTATAGGAACAAACCACGGTTCACTAAGCGACCGTATTATGAGCCGGTATGGAGATACCCCACATGGAATGGTTGAAAGTGCGATGGAGTTTCTTCGCATTTGCCGCGATGAAAATTTTCACAACATTGTACTCTCCATGAAATCGAGCAACCCGCAGGTTATGGTTCAGGCTTACCGATTACTGGTGCAAACCATGAATGAACATGACATGCACTATCCGTTGCACTTAGGCGTAACCGAAGCAGGTGACGGAAATGACGGTCGCATAAAGTCAGCATTGGGCATTGGTGCATTACTGGAAGATGGCATTGGTGATACGGTTAGGGTGTCATTAACCGAGGACCCCGAATTCGAAGTGCCCGTAGCGCAGAAACTGGTTAACCGGTACACTCAACGGTCAGTACATAAACCGATTGCACATGCGCTTTCGGATGAACAGTTGCTTGCATCGTGGAATCCTTACACATACTCTAAACGGTTGACTCATGAAGTACATACTATAGGCGGTAGTAATGTGCCACGGGTAGTAGCGGATTTTAGCAGTCTACAGCAATTAACTCCCGAAATGCTTGCCGATGCAGGCCACATCTACGATTCTGTACTTGATAAATGGCACATGACTGATTTAGGTTGTGATTTTATTTACCGGGGGAGTCATAACACATCATTCATGCTTCCCAACGGTGTTAAAGGAATTTATGATAAAGATGTCTGGAAAAATTTAACCGATAAGGTCAATAATTTTCCATTGTATACTCCACAGCAACTGGAGAGTGAGAAGGTTTTCTCACAAACGCTCAACTTTATTAAGGCGTCTACTACTGATTGTACGGACGATTTTTTGGGAAAAGTATCCGGTATTCCTACCTCGGTACTTATACTTCAGCCCAGTAGTGAGCACCGAGTAGCGGATTTAAGAAATACACTTACCCGCATCAAAATTCTGAACTATCAGATGCCTGTAATCCTACAGTCTACAATTGATATTCAAGACGTAGAAACAGATATGTTGTTTCACGCGACAGATTCAGGCACTTTGTTTATAGAAGGTTACGGAGATGGGATTCTGTTGACCAATGAAAGTATGAAACGCGCACATTTGAACGAGCTGGCATTTGGCATATTACAAGCTGCGCGTGCCCGCATCACCAAAACGGAGTACATCAGTTGCCCCAGCTGTGGCCGTACATTGTTTGATTTACAGGAAACCACCGCACTTATTCGCAAGCACACCGATCACCTGAAAGGAATTAAAATAGCTGTGATGGGCTGTATTGTTAACGGACCGGGCGAAATGGCCGATGCCGATTACGGATATGTTGGCTCAGGACCTGGTAAAATAACCCTGTACAGAGGTAAAGAAGTGGTAAAAAAAGGGGTGAATAAGGAAACTGCAGTACAAGAATTAATAGGACTGATAAGGGAAGACGGCAATTGGCTGGAACGTCTGAATTAATGTTCGTAACCAATCATCAAAAAAGTGGCCTCTTAATTGTTACTTTGTTAAATAATTATAAATTCGCAACGCTTTAATAACTACTAAATCTCAAAAAATGAAAAAGTTAATCTTACCTGCTACACTGTTACTTACTACTGTGGCTTCGGTTTTTGCCCAGTCACCGGTTTTTGACTATTCACCATTCGGTGTACCTATGAACAAACCTGCTAAGCCTAGTTCACAGGTTCGAAACAAAATTGATATTTCTACCTGGTATAATCACCTTGACATGATATCAAAGTCAAATATAGGTGCCAGCTTACAGCAATATGTTGCTTTTATGCAACATGATTCGAATGCACTTTATATTGATGCAACGGGTGAACGTATTACCGGAGTTGGTCGTGTTAGCATTGGCCAAGTTCTTGACCCCAAAGATGATTTAATTGATCAAACTGATGATCCAGCTAGTAAATTATCAAAATTTGTTAGCTATAAAATGGACTCCATGCGCATGGCTTATTTATATGTGCGTAATGTAGATTCACTGGATGATGGTATTGGAGGTAAGTTACCGGTTACGGATACACTATTTATAAGCTATTTCAGAGGAGCGCAAATTACTAAACCTTCTATTGTTGGAAATCCCACAAAAATTGCATCCATAGGTTGGACTGGTGGAAATGTACGATTCCCAACAAACTATCTGAAAACAGATACCATTCTTTTGGGAGCAGGAAAAAATGATTCTACCCGTGTTTCGAATAATAACAATGGCTTTGAAAACAGCTGGCAGGTGAAAACACTTCAAGTACCCGCACCGGAAGGAGTTTCAATTGATGCACTGAATGGTGCCAATACCAACAACCTGGTTGCTGCTGCTGTAACTTTCAAGTCAGGTGTTCGTACAGTTGATAACGGTGATACAGCTATAATGATTTATCAGCAAAATCCAACAACATTTCCTGCAGGCCGCAGAAGAACAAATTATTTCGGGTACTACTATGCATCTAATCAGGGTACAACAGATTGGTCAAATCCTACTTACTTCAATTCTTCCTTGATTGGTATAGCTAGAGCTGCCTATGCAACATTTAATGGCTGGAATGGTTATATAAATGGTGCAGCATTTATCAATGAGCAATTTGTTGATATGGATTTTCATTTAACATCCACTTCAGGCAACGTAGGTATTGCTGATATCAAAAACGATAATTTCGCTTTAAGCCAGGTATATCCAAACCCTGCTCGCAGTACTGATCGTCCTGTTATTGCTTTCAACCTCAAGCAATCAGCTACAGTTCATGTAAGCATACTTAATCTGGTTGGTCAGCAAGTAAAACCAACTTTCAGCAAAAGCTACAGCGATGGAGCACATGCTGAATTTGTGGATATCAGTGGCGTAAAGCCGGGTGTTTACTTCGTAAGTATGACTGTAAACGGTAATACTATTAGCAAAAAACTAACTATTACAGAATAAGTCTAGTTTTATCTTCTATATTAATCCCGTTGTTGAATAAGCAACGGGATTTTTTTTGCTTATTCATTAGTGCCATTGTTACTTTGATGCATGTTCAGTATTTGGGAGCACGAGCAGTTTTTGCAGTATGATGTGGTTATTATTGGTTCAGGAATTACCGGCTTGTCCACGGCATGTAGTTTACTTGAAAAAAAACCGCACCTAAAAGTGTGTTTGCTTGAACGGGGTCAATTGCCCTCAGGTGCCAGTACCAAAAATGCAGGATTTGCTTGTATAGGGTCATTTACAGAAAAAGTACATGATCTGAAGATGATGGGCGAAGATACATTTCTTGAGCTAATAGAAGCGCGCATGAACGGATTGCTCAAGCTAAGGAGTCGAGTAGGGGATGCGAATATGGAATTTGAGCATCACGGAGGTTATGAACTTATACTGCCCACTATGCCTTCAGTTTCTCAGGATGATTTGGATGCGATGAATGCAGTATTGTATCCGCTTTTTAAAAGCGAGGTCTTTAAACTTGCACCCGATAAACTAAAGGAATTCGGCTTCGGTAACACCCGACAACTCATTTATAATTGGTTGGAAGCTCAAATAAACACAGGTAAGATGATGCGTACGCTCATGCAGCGGGCTTCTTCGCTTGGGGCTCATTTAATGACAGGTACCGAGGTACTGGAGCTTTCAGATACAGGCAAAAGGATTGACATTGTATGCAAATCGGACGTGATTAACCGCACAATTAGGCTGGCTGCTGAAAAAGTAGCGGTGTGTACCAATGCATTTATACCCTCGCTGCTACCCGAAATTGAAGTAAATCCCGGTCGCGGTCAGGTTATCTGCACGTCAGCCATACCCTCCTTAAAGTTTAAAGGAGTTTTTAGTATAGATGAGGGCTATTATTATTTTCGTAATTATGGAAACAGAGTGCTGTTGGGCGGTGGAAGAAATTTAGACTTTAGAGCAGAAACAACTACCGAATTTGGTATTCATCCGTTGATTCATTCACGTCTGTTGGAATACCTAAATGAAATCATTTTGCCTGGCGAACCATACACTATTGACTATCATTGGTCGGGTATCATGGCTTTTCACCCCCAAAAACAACCCTTGGTGAGCATGGTAAAGCGGGGAACTTGGGTTGCCGGCAGGTTAAATGGAATGGGCGTAGCAATAGGCAGTCAAGTTGCTGAAAATCTGGCAACCAGCATGTTAAATGAAACTAAATGACTATAAATACCCAATTATTCCCCGTTTCTATTAATTGCTATTTATTTCATAAAACAGCTATTTGTTTTGTTTTACGGCAATATTCACTACTTTCGTGTTATTAATTTTAGGTTATGAAAGCTTATATCGATTATTTCTACGCAATGCTGTTGTCTAAATACTCAAGACGGCAAAAAGCTAACAACGTGCAACATTTAAGCAACGATTCATTGTATGCACTGAATCACCAACTAAATCAGCCGCAAAACGACACTATATATGTATATGTACAGGATCGGGTCTCATTGCTGCTTGGTCGCTCGTTGCTATATATTGTAGGAAAATTCGGGAAACCGTATTGTTTTCGATTAGAGAAAAAAGAAGGATTACGCTATGAAGTAATGCTCTATAAAAAGCAAATACGAGGTATAAAAACCCGCATCACGTATCACTTTCTGAATGGTGAACTCGTCATGCTAAATTATTATTTCAAGAAAGAACATACCGAGGAACTTGATCGGATGAATAAGGTCATCGGTAAGTTGTTTGGAATCAATGTGGCGGGTAAGGATATCTATTCAGCAACAGACTGCAACAACAATGCGATTGAGTTTGAAAACACCATTGACCTTCGCATAACTTTACGTACACGTTCGCCTCAGGTACTTAAGCTACTTTCAAAAACAGGCTATAAGCACACGACTAAAACCTATATAAAACCCGTAGCTAATTACGAGTTGGTTATGTAGTAAGCGCAAAGTGTGTTTACACAATTTCTTATTTACACATTCATCATGTTTTTAAATCGGGTGCGGTGAGGCTGTGTATCTCCAAGCCGTTGCTTTTTGTTTTCTTCGTAATCTGAATAGTTTCCTTCAAACCAATATACTTGCGAGTTTCCTTCAAATGCCAATATGTGGGTAGCAATTCGGTCAATAAACCACCTGTCGTGTGAAATGACGACAACGCAGCCTGCAAAATTTTGAATGGCTTCTTCAAGTGCACGAAGGGTATTCACATCAATATCGTTGGTAGGTTCGTCCAGCAACAATACATTGCCTCCTTCTTTTAAAGTCATGGCCAGATGAACCCGGTTGCGTTCGCCACCTGACAGCATGCCTACTTTTTTGCTTTGGTCGGTTCCGCTGAAATTGAATTTTGAAATATAAGCACGGGCATTTACTTGCTTACCTGCTACCATCATGGTTTCGGTGCCACCGCTTATTACATCAAAAACAGATTTTTCAGGCAATAAGTCTTTATGGCTTTGATCAACATAAGCCAGCTTCACCGTATCGCCTACAGTAAAATCGCCTTTTTCAGGTTTTTCCTGACCCATAATCATTCGAAATAGGGTGGTTTTACCCACACCGTTAGGGCCAATAATACCTACGATACCTCCTTTTGGAAGCGAAAAATTCAGGTTTTCATACAGCAATTTATTTCCATAGGCCTTGCTTACGTTTTTAGCCTCAATAACCACATCACCAAGTCGAGGGCCGGGCGGAATGAATAATTCCAGTTGCTGCTCTTTTTCTTTGGTCTCTTCACTCAACATGCGGTCGTAGGCATTGAGTCGGGCTTTTTGCTTGGCTTGCCTTCCTTTAGGTCCTTGTCTCACCCAATCCAATTCTCGCTCCAGTGCTTTGGCACGTTTGTTCTCTTGCTTTTCTTCAGCTTCCAGTCGTTTCGACTTTTGCTCGAGCCAGCTGCTGTAATTGCCTTTCCATGGAATACCTTCGCCTCTGTCCAGTTCCAGTATCCAGCCGGCTACGTTGTCTAAAAAGTAGCGGTCGTGGGTTACGGCAATAACGGTTCCGGGATAATTTTTCAGGTATTGTTCCAGCCAGTCAACCGATTCGGCATCAAGGTGATTGGTAGGCTCATCCAGCAGCAGAATGTCCGGGTTGCTTAGCAAAAGCCTACATAAGGCTACACGTCTGCGTTCACCTCCCGACAGTATTTTTACAGGTGTATCAGGCTCGGCACATCGAAGTGCATCCATCGCTTTTTCCAGTTTATTGTCCAGTTCCCAGGCATCGTGTTGTTCGAGCAGTTCCATCAGTTGTGCCTGACGATTCATTAGTTTTTCCATAGCCGCATCGTCCATGGGTTCGGCCAGCTTATTGTTTACCTCATCAAATTCATTCAGCAGATCTACAATATGCTGAACGCCTTCTTTAACACATTCCAGTACGGTTTTATTTTCATCCAGTTCGGGCTCTTGCTCCAGGTAGCCTATTTTGTAATCCTTATCAAATACTACTTCTCCTGTATAATTTTTATCGATACCGGCAATGATGCGCAGCAGGCTTGATTTTCCGGAGCCGTTTAAACCGAGCACACCTATTTTAGCGCCATAGAAAAAGGAGAGGTAAATATTTTTTAGTACTTGCTTACTGGGCGGATACGTTTTACCAACTCCCGCCATTGAAAATATTATTTTATTGTCTGCCATCTGATATTTTTAATTACGGATGCAAAGATAATTTTTCCCGAATGCCAACATAAGAAAAGCCGCTGATGCGGCTTTTCTTGGAATGAAATCTGTATTTAAACAGCAAATTCAGATGTAAATCCGGTTTTACCGGGTTTTATGCACATGACCGGAATATTTTGCGATTTATTTACGAGTTGTTGTGCCTCAGTTCCTATGATAAAATCCTCTAGCCCTGAGTTTTCTTGCTGTGACATTATCATGATTAAATCGGCCTGTATAGATTCGGCATAGGCAATGGTATCCAATGCAAAGTCCGTTTCAATTTTCGACAGTATTTTTTCGGTATATGAAACACCGTTTTGTTCAAGCATTCGGGTAATTTGTTTGAGCGCAGCACGCATGCGAATATTCTCATCTTCGTCATTTATCTGATAGGTTATAATATGAATGGTTGACTTATAACTTTTAGCCAGGTAAATTGCCCACTTTACTTTTTGACGCGATTCCATCGTTAAATCAAGCGGAAACACAATGTCTTTGTAGGCATTAACCTCTCTGTCAGATTTTACTACAACTACCGGAACACCGGCTTGCATAATAGTTTTTGATGCATTGCTGCCTATCAACTGTTCCAGTCCAGAAGCCCCGCTCGACCCCATTATTATACTGTCACATCCTAATTCTGTAGCGGTCTCTGCAATTTCCTTTGATATCTTGCCCTCTTTAATAACCACTGTACACTCAATAGCGTGTTTCTTTTTTATATCGTCTGCCAGTGCTTCCATTTTTTGTCTAAGCTCGGCTTTAATATCTTTTTTCTTTTCTTCATCCTGCCAAAAGCTAAAAAGGCTACTGAAAAATGCTTCTTCTATCACATGAAGCAATGCCAGATTGTTATCGAAATGCCGGGCAAGTTGCACAGCATGATCGAGAGCGCGTATGGAAATGGGTGAAAAATCAACCGGAATAAGCATGGTATTTTTCTTAGTAGTACTCATAACGTGATAAATTAAAAATGGACAACAAAGATGAGTATATTCTTCTAGAAAATAGGATGATATTCATCATGTTTGTATCATCATTTCATTAAGTAAAACAGCATGCATACAATACCTGCTTCAGAGCTCATTTTAAATGATGACGGCTCAGTTTACCACCTTCATTTGTTGCCTGAAGATATAGCAGAAACGGTACTGCTGGTGGGCGACCCCGAGCGCGTGCCAGAGGTGTCAAGGCATTTTGACCGGATAGACTTAACCAAGCATAAACGTGAGTTTGTAACACACACAGGCTACATTGGCCAAAAGCGTATCACCGTATTATCAACCGGTATAGGAACTGATAATATTGACATTGTCATGAACGAATTGGATACACTGGCAAATATTGATTTGAGAACCCGTCAGGTTAAGTCAGCACTTACTTCTTTGGACATTATACGAATTGGTACATCGGGTGCATTGCAGCATGACATTGATGTGGATTCAATTTTGATTTCATCGCACGGGCTTGGACTCGATGCACTTATGCAGTTTTATACCGGTACCGATGACGAAGAAACAGAAGCCTTGCTGGATGAGATTGATCAGCAACTCGATTTGCTTTTTGTAAACCCTTATTTATACAAAGCCCATCCCAGTTGGCTGAGTGAGTTTGGGGAACAGTACGCTCGCGGCATCACGGCTACTTGCTGTGGATTTTACGCACCTCAAGGTCGTGTGCTGAGAACGCAGGCACAGTATACTGATTTAGTTAGCAGGCTAAGTAATGTAAATGCAGGTGGTTACCGAATCACCAATTTCGAGATGGAAACTGCCGGTATTTATGCGCTGGCTGCGTCTATGGGCCATCGTGCGCTATCGGTAAATGCTATATTAGCAAATAGAATTACGAACACGTTCAGTGCCAATCCGGCACAAACTATCCATAAAACTATTGTTGCCGTGTTAGAAAAAATAAGCAGTTAAGCTTAGCTTAGCGTTTCAGGTTTTTAGGGTCGATACCGCGCTTGCGCGCCATGTCTTCCAGTTTTTGCTCAAACCGTGATTTTTTCACCGGCTTTTTCTTGTTTTCCTGTATTTGAGCATGCAGCTGTTTGTCGTCTACAAATCTGCGTATGGCCAGTTGCTGACCGATGGTAAACAGGTTAGACACGAAATAGTAGTAATTTAACCCTGCCGGGAAACTGTTCAGCACAAACAAGAATACCACAGGCATTAAGTATGTAAGCCACTTCATTTGCTCGTTTATACCCCCTGTGTTTTGATTGTTGTAATAGGTATACGCAAGCGAAGATAAGGTCATAAGCAATGCGAACAAGCTTACGTGTGCACCATAACCTGGAATGGTAAACGGTAAGTTAAATACAGAGTCAAACGTAGATAAATCTTCAGCCCACAAAAAACTTTGCTGACGCAATTCAAAGGCGGATGGAAAAAACTGAAATAGCGCAATAAGTATGGGCATTTGCAGCAATACAGGCAAGCAGCCACCCATAGGGTTTACGCCTGCTTTGCGGTACAGTTTCATGTTTTCCTGTTGTGTACGTCCAAGGTCATCCCCATACTTGGCTTTTATTTCATCCATTTCGGGCTTAAGCACACGCATTTTGGCTGTACTTAAATAGGAGCGGTATACCAGAGGGAAAAGTACTGTTTTGATAATGAGTGTAAGGATGAAAATGATCAGACCAAATCCGGTGATATACTGACTCAGAAAATGAAATACGTTAATAACAACATATTTATTAACCCAACGGAAAATACCCCAGCCCATTGGGATAATGCGTTCCAGTTCAATGTCAAGTTTGGCCAGTGTTTTGTAAAGATTGGGTCCAACAAATATTTTCATGCCGAATGACTCTTCGGCTTTGTGCTCGTATGGTACAGTAAGGTTTGCATACATATTTTTCACATACGGGCTGTTTTCTTGGCTTCGGGTTTCCACCACAGCGTTGCTAAATGGCTGTGTTCCTATAAATGTGGTATTAAAATACTGTTGCTTGAATGAAATCCATTGTACAGGTGTTTTCAGGCTTTCTTTTTTGTCTTCTGTTTCGGTGATGTAAGTGGGTTCATCTTCCGTAAACCTGTAGTAAACTGTACTTGTACGTTTTTCGTTATCTGCATTTTTTTCTTGTGATAAGATGCGCTGACGAATATTGAAGTCGAGGTAGTTCGAATTGGGAGCAATAACATCCTGTAGTCCGTTTAATTTCAGCGTGTAGTCAATGATGTTTTCATTTTCGTTGAGTGCATACATCTGAATCAGTTGTTTGCCTTCTGCAAGCTGGGCTATCATCTGAATGCTTTTGCCATTCTCACTTACTTTGGGAACGAAATACAGTTCCTGTGTTTGGATAGTTTTGTTCTCGCGGGTGGCAAATGTGTACCCAAATTCATTGTTATCGCCATCCAGCATAAGTAAAGGCGCACCGGTGTAGGTTTTGTATTTCTTTAGTTCAATTCGGGACGGACGCCCCCCTTTGGTTGACAAGGTGAGCTTTACCTCATCGTTTTCAATGCTTACCCATTCCTCGGTGCCTTGCGTAAGAGCTGTAAATACTCCGTATTGCTGAGTCAGCGAAACCGAATCGTTTGTTGAAGGTTTAAGTGCCTCGGCAGTTTGCATAATTGCAGCTGCCGAGTCTATTTGAGCATTTACACGCTCAACAGAATCTTGCTTTTGGCGGGCAAGGCGCAACTCTTCTTCCGAAGGTTGATTGATGTAAGCAAAGGTGATGAGGATAATGAAAATGAGCGAGAGCCCGATAATTGAGTTTCTGTCCATGACTAATTCAAAAAAGTGGAAGCAAAAGTATTATTTATCGGGGAATAAAATAAAAAAGCTACCGAGTGGTAGCTTTTTATTAGTATTTACAATCTGACACTTACAAAGAAGAAAGTAGAATTAAGACTAACAATACATCAAGTATTCCTATTACTAAACCCGCGATTGCCAGTCCAAGTCCCTTTTTCTTGCCACCGGATGTTCTGGCAAGTCCAATTGCTCCAAAGATTATACTTAAGGTGCCGAGTATTAAGCCTGCAATAAAAAATCCTGCTATTGAAAGTATAAAGCTTGCTATTGCCATTCCGTCTGTTTGTCCTTCATCGTCTTTAGTGTCAGATTTTTTTTCAGGGGTGTCGTTTTTTACCTGTTCATCGATTTCAGATGTTCTTTTATCTTCTACTAAAGGTGCGGTTGTTTCATTTTCAAACTTATTTGCCGGTGCATCAGGATTGACATGAACAGATTCGAGTTGGATTGATGCAGTAGTGTTACTCTGATTTTGTTGTAGCACTTCGTTCTGCACTGGCTGAGTTGAAGAATTTGTTAGAAATTCTGGAGAAATTCGTCTTGGATGAGATTCTCGCTGATGTTTAATCGCTGCAAGTTCTTCGTCAGATACTTTTAATTTAGTTCGAAAAGAAAATTTTTCAGTTGAACAAGAACTAACAGCAATAACGTACGCTGAAATGATGATTAGGTGTTTAGTAAATTTCATGTGTGATGGTTTTAATAATTACACAAGCAAATTAATAAATACCCTCATAATTACAACTTAACTATTGCTATACTCAATAGCCGCTTTAATAAAACGTATAAATAGCGGGTGGGGGTTTTGTACAGTACTTTTATATTCGGGGTGAAATTGTACACCCACAAAGTAGGGATGATCTTTTATTTCTACAATTTCGGCCAGTTTGGTTTCCGGGTTCACACCTGTTATTACCATACCGGCCTTCTCGTAGTCTTTTTGAAACTTATTGTTAAACTCAAAACGGTGTCTGTGGCGTTCAGTCACTTTCGATTTATCGTACGCTTTTTGTGCATGACTGCCTTTTACCAATTCGCACACGTATGCACCTAATCGCATGGTACCCCCTTTGTTGCTTATTTTCTTTTGTTCGGGCATCATGTCAATTACGGGGTGCTTTGTTTTTGGATTCATTTCCGTTGAGTGTGCATCTTTAAATCCTAATATACTCCGGCCAAATTCAATAACACAAATTTGCATACCCAGACATATACCAAAGAATGGGATTTTATTTTCGCGTACGTATTTTACAGCTGCAATTTTTCCTTCAATGCCTCGGTCGCCAAAGCCCGGTGCCACCAGCACCCCATCCAGGTGGTTTAATTTGTGCTCGGCATTTTCTTCGGTAATCAACTCGGAGTGGATGTACTCCAGTTTTACCCTGCACTGATGAAATGCACCGGCATGTATAAAAGCCTCCGCAATGGATTTATATGCATCAGGCAATTCTACATACTTACCAATAAGGCCAATTTTCACCTCGTGTTTGGGGTTTTTATGCCGGGTTAAAAAATTCAACCAGCTTACCATATCGGGTTCATTCTTGGCCGATAATTTTAAACGTGAGAGTACGGTTTTATCCAGTTTCTCTTTCAGCATGGCCATTGGAACATCATATATGGTAGGCATATCCAGTGCTTCTATAACTGCATTGGAAGTGACGTTGCAAAACAGCGCAATTTTCTTTTTTATTTCCTTGCTGATGGGATGTTCGGCACGGCACACCAATACATCAGGCTGCACGCCTGATTCAAGCAACAATTTAACCGAGTGTTGTGTGGGTTTTGTTTTTAGCTCGTGAGAAGTAGCCAGGTAGGGTAGTAGCGTAAGATGTATTACCATGCAATCTTCCTGCTTTAGTTCCCACTTTAATTGTCTTACTGCTTCTATATACGGCAGCGATTCAATATCGCCTACCGTGCCGCCCAGTTCGGTAATGACAATTTCATATTTGCCCGACTCGCCTAACAATTTCATCCTTCTCTTGATTTCATCGGTAATATGTGGAATAACCTGCACCGTTTTTCCGAGGTATGCGCCTTCACGTTCTTTGTCTATAACATACTGATAAATTCGTCCTGTGGTTACATTGTTGGCCTGTGATGTGGGAACATTTAAAAAACGCTCGTAGTGTCCCAGGTCAAGGTCCGTTTCGGCACCGTCTTCAGTTACATAGCATTCACCGTGTTCGTAGGGGTTCAGAGTGCCCGGGTCAACATTGATATACGGGTCAAATTTTTGAATGGTAACGGAATAGCCACGAGCTTGCAGCAGTTTGGCTAGCGATGCAGAGATAATTCCTTTGCCTAATGATGATGTAACCCCGCCAGTAACGAAGATGTATTTTGGTGAATGCATAAGTTGTTGATTTTAACCGCGAAATACAGTTGATGTGCAAGCCACGGTTATTTACTGTACGGGATACAAATGTATATGACATCCCCGGCCAAACGAAATTATTCTAAACTACTTTTCAAGTATTTTTCAACAAGCAGTAAATCATTGGGTGTATCAATAGATAGTGTTTCGAGATGCGTTTCGCACATACGAATGCTGTAGCCTGATTCGAGCCAGCGTAATTGTTCCAGCGACTCAGCTGTTTCAAGCATGGTGGGTTTAAGGCGCGTTAATTCCAGTAAGGTTTCGGTGCGGTATCCATACAGTCCTATGTGTTTGTAGTAGTCAATGGCAGCATCGGGGCTTCTGCGGTAGGGAATAACCGATCGCGAAAAGTACAAGGCATTGCCCGATTTATTTAATACCACTTTAACCACATTGGGAAATTGGGCATCTTGTTCACGCGGCAGTTGCTTATACAGCGATGCAATAGTTACGGAATTGTCTTCAAAACACTTGATTAACGTATTGATTTGTTCGGGATCTATAAATGGCTCATCCCCCTGAATATTGATGACTACGCTGTACTTACCGGGTAACTTGCTTACCGCTTCGGCACACCTATCGGTACCACTTTGATGCTCAGCGGAGGTGAGTACAACTTGTGCTCCAAATGTTCGAGCATGGTCAGCTATGCGCTGATCATCGGTTGCAATAACCACATCGGTCAATAATTCGCATTTCACACATTGTTCATATACACGTTGTATCATGGTTTTGCCGCCTATATCCAGCAATGGTTTGCCGGGCAGACGGGTTGAAGCATAGCGTGCAGGAATTATTCCCAGTATCATCCGATGAGTTGTTTATGCAGCAAAATTAGAGCAATACCTTGTATTTGAAACCGAAATCTTACATTTGATACGCATGTTCACCTTAAGGCGGCTTAAGCAGCTCAACTACCTTGTCCTTTTGCTGATTTCAGCTACAGGTTTATTTACCATAACTCAGCATATTTTATACAATCCGGTGCGGGGAGATGAGGCCTTGTCTTTCATGCATTCCGATCCCGACTTGTTTTCGGTCGGTGACGTATGGTTGCATATAGCATCCGGTGCCGACCATTCGTACCTACACGCAACAATTTTACATGCGGTGTTTCGCCTGTTTGGCTATCACATATATGTGCAAAGATTACTTTCGCTTGCCTGTTGGCTAGTGGCTGCTTATTTAGTGTACAGGATATTTGCTCCTTATTTCAAGCACAAGCAGGCACTTAGTATAGCTGGTGTACTCACCTTGTTTTCTAATTTGGGTTTTTATCTGGCCAGCGATGGCAGATTTTATGCAATAACCCTGGTGTTCGCCCTATTGTCATTACAGCTTTTTATGAATGTGCGCACATTCACAATGCGTCAGTGTATTTATATCATCATTGTTCAGTTGATATCCTTGCTGATTAATCCGCAGTTAATCATATGGCATGCCTTGTTACTTATTCTATGCTTTTTTACCACATCCGATTTTCGTGAGGTGGCTAAAGCCATGCTCTCGGTATGTGTAGCTGCATTTATATATGCATTGTTTTTTCAGATTTCTGCCTTCAATGTGTATATAACCGATACGTATAGTCCCGAGTTGTTTACGTTACGGTTTCATCCTTCCATAGCTGAGTGGCCATTCAGATGGATACTGCTTCCCGATTTTCCGTTTGTAAGTGACAAGGTTGATGCGCTGTTAACATCCACTACGTTTGTGGTTCTGGTATACTATTCCGTATCGCACAAGCAAATTCGACTAACTAATCCACTTTCTGCTGTTGCCATAGTTTTTATCTCATTTGTTCTGCTACTGGTTCTGGCTATGACCTTTGCAGGTATACGTGTGTGGGAGTCCAGGTATTTTACATTTGGTTTTTATATCGTTCCATTTTTTATCATGGCTCTTTTCCAACGTACATTGACTCAAAAAAAATTCCAGTGGATATTGTTTGCCTTTCTGGTATTGCAGTTAAATCGTGTTACCGGGGATGTGTACGAAACTACAATTCGGAAAAATGAGTGGAAAGTGCGTGCACAAAGAATTCAAACTGTAAAACCGGGCATTAGGCCTCTGATATTTAAAGAGAGCTGCGACAATAGCTATTATCCATTCAGGGTAGCAGGCGTGGTGTATGTTTTAAATCCGAGTGTAAGACAGAATATTCACTATTCATACTGCTCATCCGATACATTAAGAGCTGCGTATTTCGAGCGTCTGAACGATTTTGGTTACCGAATGAAATTTCTTCCTGATTAACCTTTGAATGAAATTCAACTTTAGGTGACTAGCCTTTATGCTACGTAAAAAAAATCCCCACGTGTAAGTGGGGATTTTTTCTTTAAAGGAATTAATACTCTCTATTCATATCCCATTGTTCCATGTAGTCGGCTACCCTGCGCAGGAAAGATCCGCCCAGTGATCCATCTACCACACGGTGGTCGTAGCTGAGTGAAAGAAACATGATGTGACGAATGGCAATTACATCTCCCATTTCGGTTTCAAGTACAGCAGGTTTCTTTTTAATAGATCCGGTAGCCATAATGGCCACCTGAGGTTGATTGATAATAGGTGTGCCCATTACATTTCCAAAACCTCCTACATTGGTTAGTGTAAATGTTCCGCCCTGAATTTCATCCGGGGCGAGTTTATTGGCACGTGCACGGTTAGCCATGTCATTGACAGATTTCGTAAGGCCAACCATATTCATGGTGTCCGCATTTTTAATAACAGGAACAATCAAGTTACCGCTTGGCAGTGCAGCAGCCATACCTATATTTATATTTTTGCGTTTTATAATCTGATTGCCGTCTACCGAAATATTTATCATCGGATAGTCTTTAATGGCTTTTACTACGCACTCTATAAATAATGGAGTAAATGTGATTTTTTCTCCTTCGCGTTTTTCAAAATTCTTTTTCACCTTTTCACGCCATAGTACCATATTGGTAACATCGGCTTCCACAAATGAGGTAACGTGAGGGGAAGTTGCTTTGCTCATCACCATGTGATCGGCAATGAGTTTGCGCATGCGGTCCATTTCTATAATTTCATCGCCCTGCATGAGGGTGATTTTTCCACTTGTAGGTTTTGAAACTGCAGCCGGAGCAGTTTCGTTTACGTAATTCTGAACCGGAGCAGCAGCTGTTGACGGTGTTGTATTTGCAGATGCTCCTGCTCTGTTTTGCACGTAGGCTAATATATCGCGTTTTGTAACACGGCCTTCACTTCCTGTACCCGCTATCTTTTCCAGTTCAATCATGGATATGTTTTCTTCTTTGGCAATATTTAGAACCAAAGGCGAGTAAAACCTGTTTCCGGAATTAGATGGTGCCGGTGTAGTTTGTATAAGTTGTTTAGCTACCTCAACAGTTTTCTCAACTTCTGCAGCAGCCTTTTTCACCTCAGCAGGCGGTGTAGGTGTAGGCGCAGCGGCAGCCGATGCTTCTGTTTCTATTATAGCTATAGCAGTTCCCACTGCTACCACATCATTTTCTTTAAATAATTTTTTCTTCAGCACACCTCCTTTTGGCGATGGGACTTCGCTGTCTACTTTATCGGTTGCTATCTCCAGCACGGTTTCATCTGCTGCAATGGAATCTCCTTCGTTTTTAGACCATCGAATAATTGTTGCCTCTGCAATGCTTTCGCCCATTTTGGGCATGACCAACTGAAATTCTGCCATATTATAGATGTGTTATGTCGGGCAAATTTATGTTTTTGATTCACTTATGCCAACGGCTGAGTAAAAAGGTTGTCGTTTACTTCTTTAGTAATTCTTTACGCAGCATATCCAAGGCCTGTAATGCAGTGCGTTGTATGGTGCGTTCGCGGTTATCACCCATATTAAATTTACGGACAATGGTTTCAGACGGTGTGTGTACGGCAATCCAAACGGTGCCTACAGGCTTCTCATCTGTTCCTCCACCGGGTCCGGCAATGCCGCTGGTTGCAATACCGTATGTAGTATTAAATTTTTTGCACACTTCTTCAGCCATCTGCTTTACACATTGTTCGCTAACTGCGCCATGTGTTCGCAGTATTTCATCTGTCACATTTAATTCGGATGTTTTTATTTCGTTGGCGTAACTGATAATGCTGCCTTTGTAATAAGCCGAACTTCCGGGAATGGAAGTAATCAGATGTGCTGCATAACCACCTGTGCAACTTTCTGCTGTTGCTACTGAATAACCTTTTGAAGTTAGCAGCCTACCTACAACATCGGCAAGCGTATCATTTTCTTCACCAAAAATATACTCACCTGCAATGCGGTACAGTTCAGCAATACAGTTATTCATTTCAAGCTCAAGTTGATTTTGGTTGTTGCTGTATCCACTTAATCTCAATCGCACTAAACCCACAGAAGGCAAATAGGCCAATTGAATATGTTCAGGCAAATCAGATTCCCATTGTTTTATTTTCTCAGCCAGAAATGATTCGCCAATAGATGCCGTTTGTATAGTGCGGTGAAGTATGAACGGAAGATCAAAGGATGACTGAATAGCCGGTAGCACATGTTCGGTAAAAATAGTTTTCATTTCAAACGGAACACCCGGCATGCTTACAAAAACTTTTTTGTCTTTTTTAAATAACATACCCGGAGCAGTACCACTTCTGTTAAACAATACCTCGCATGCAGCAGGTACCATTGCCTGAAATTTATTTGACTCCAGCATGGGTAATTTACGCATCCTGAAAATGCGAGTCACCCACTCAAGCACTTCAGCATGTTCAATAAGATGTGTGTGGAAGTATGTACAAAATGCTTGTTTGGTTTTATCATCTTTGGTAGGACCAAGTCCACCTGTAGTAATAACTATATCTGCATATTTCGAAGCTTTGTCGAGCGCATCGAGTATGTGCGATTCATCATCACCGACAGATATTCTGAAATTGACGCGTATACCTGCTTTGCTCAATTCCTGACCAAGCCATGCAGAGTTAGTATCAGTAACCTGACCGATTAAAATTTCATCACCTATCGTGAGAATAGCTGCATTTATTTTTGCGTAACTCATTCTTCAATATTATCATTTTGATTGATGAATTCATGCATGATAAATAAATTCAGGATATGTACATGAGTAGACGAGTTGTAATTGGCGTGTATAAAAAAATATACTACTAAAGCTTCAAAAAATCGTGTACAAACCACTTTTGATTTTTTTACTATGAATGCCCGTATTGTGTAAAATCACATTGCATTAAGTTGATTTATCGCTGAAGATATTAGTAGAATCAACTGTTTCGGACAATGTAAATTACTTTTGAAAAATAGTGATGCAGCCGTTGAGTACTATGTAACGCATAAAATTTTAACGCTCGCACAAAAAATATTTATTTTTTTTTGTTGATAGATGATTCGTGCGAGTATTAGTAAAATCAATATGTTAAGATATGTATACACAGTTATCAACAGTTTTGTGAGGGAATTTTTTTTCATTGATAATGAACACATACTTGAATTATTTAAAGAGATATATAACTTTGTTTTCGTAATCAATTTAAATATTTAAAAACATGGCAACTAAAAAAACCAAAAAAGCAGCTCCAACTAAATCAGCTGCAAAGAAAGCCGCTCCTAAAAAAGCTGCTAAGAAAGCTGCTCCTAAAAAAGCTGCTAAGAAGGCTGCTCCTAAGAAAGCTGCTAAGAAAGCTGCTCCTAAGAAAGCCGCTAAGAAAGCTGCTCCTAAGAAAGCCGCTACTAAGAAAGCTGCTCCTAAGAAGAAATAAGCTTCTTGCAGTTTCCAACATTGAAAGTCCCACCCTTAAAAGTGGGACTTTTCTATTTATATTCGCATAGCATGAAAAAATCTACAGCACATTATACTGGTATGCTTCTGCTTTGTGTGTTCACACTTTTTATATCGTGTAAATCAAAAAAAGGGTGCGCCACATTTGAAGATCCCAACAAGAGTTATCATGTAAAGTATAACAAGAAGGGACTAATAAAAAAATAACCCACCTTTCAGTTGAATTATCTCGCACACTATTATATCGATAATCAAGTTGGTAATGCACATTACAATGCCGGTTTGATAATTCCCGATTTGGCACGCGGTTATTTTAAAGCCGGTTTGTTGCATCATGTTGATGCCTCTAATAATCCATACAAAGATATTTTTGCCGGATGTGTACAGCATATCGCTTCCGACAAAAAATTTCATGCATCGGCATTTTTTGTGCACTATTTAAATGAAGTAAATGCGGTGATTAAGAAAACAGCATTTTCGCAAAACCTACAACGCAAATGGTTTTTAGCCCACATCTTATTTGAACTGTTGCTTGATAGAACCATACTGAAATCTCATCAGGTATATGTCGACCGGTTTTATGAAGATTTAGGTGCACTCACAGATAAAGACCTCACTATTTTTATTGGCTCAATAGGTGTTACTGCCCCTGATGGTTTTATTACCCGATATCGGCATTTTACGCAGGTTCAGTATATTCGATACTATACCGACAATAATAAGTTTGTGTATTCGTTAAACAGAATTATGATACGTGCAGGATTATCCGAACTGAATATTACCGATGCCCTTAAATTAAGGCAGGTAGTGCTTGAGCTGGAAAATACGTATTTTGCCGCACAAGAAAATATTCTTAACGAAATGCGTCACATTTTCACCGAGAGATGAACCGTAAGTTAATCACCATTGCAGCAGTTTGTACCTCATTTGCAGTTCAGGCGCAGGTACTAAAATACAGCAATCAGTTTTTGATGTTGGGTGTAGGTGCGCGTGCTGCAGGCATGGGTAATGCCAGTCTGGCTTCAGTCAGTGATGCTACGGCTGCTTACTGGAATCCGGCTGGGTTAACTCAAATTTCCCACAACCTGGAATTTGCCCTTATGCATAACGAGCAATTCGCAGGCATCGTAAAACATGATTACGGTACAGTTGCCTTCCGGTTAAATTCGGCCAATAAATCGGCTCTGGCATTTTCGTTTATACGTGTTGGTGTAGATGACATTCCGAATACACTTAATTTATTTAATAACGGGCAGCTAGATCTTAGTCGTGTTCAGAATTTTTCAGCTATCGATTACGCTTTTCTGGCTTCCTATGCCCGTCAAACCATGATTGAAAATTTGACGGTGGGGGTTAATACCAAAATCATACGCAGAGTAGTAGGTGAATTTGCCGGAGCGTGGGGCTTTGGTTTTGATATAGGCGCGCAGTACCAACTAAAACAATACCGATTTGGAGCTATGCTGCGTGATGCCACTACAACTTTTAATGTATGGAATTTCTCATTTTCGGAATCCGAAAAACAGGTATTGCTGCAAACCAATAATAAGCTCCCGCAAAATTCACTCGAACTTACAGCACCCTTATTGCAGGTGGGTGTGGCCCGAAAGTGGAACTTATTCAATGAGCGTTTCTCTGTTCTGCCCGAGATAAATGTTGATCTTACATTTGACGGTAAACGCAACGTATGGATATCGAGTTCATATTTTAATGCTGACCCGCGTATGGGATTGGAACTTGGCTACAAAGACAAGGTTTTTTTACGGGGCGGAGTAACCAATTTTCAACGGGTAACAGATATTGACGGCAGCCGAAATCTGACCTTTATGCCTTCGATAGGTGCCGGTCTGCGCATCGACAGGCTTCAAATCGATTATGCACTGGCCAATGCAGCATCCTCTATTCTGCCGTTTTCAAATGTTGTTTCCATTCGTATAGGCATAAGACCCCGCGAGTAAGTATAGCATACTCAAGTTTTTTTTATTACTTGCAACTGCTATGAAACAGTTGCTTATATATAGTTTACTGGCGATAAGTTCGCTGAGAGTATTTGGGCAGGATGCCGAAAAGGGAATAAAAGATAAGTTATCGTGGGGGTTCAGCGCACATGTCACCATGAGTGGTGCGAATAACTCCTCCACATCAAATGACCTGGTTAGGCAGGGCTATCCGCTTACCTTTAAAAATTATGCCGATTCAGTTCAAAGAAACGAATCTATGCGACTTACGTTAGGCGGTTCGCTATGGCTATTATATCAAATGAATAAAAAAATAAAGCTACAAACCGGATTAACATACCTGGATGTAGGTTTCACCAGAACACAAGATAATATCAAGTTTCGCGACCTATTGTTTCCGGGTATTGGTCCCGGATATGTTTCTGACAACTCACAAGGATCGGGAACAAAGCGGGTTGAATACCAATACCGCTATCAGTATCTTCAAATACCGCTTATGATTAACTACCATTTGCATCGCTCGCGCGATTTGTCTTTTAATTATTATATCGGTGCAGGTTTGGCTGCTAACGTACTGGTCAATCATGATATAAAAGCTGAACTGTTCAACTTTACTGCAGATGGTGAAAGTGTTTTCAATATCGATTCAACCGGCTACGAGCCATCACCTGTAGGATTAAGTATGCTTGTAACTGCCAAAGTGGAATACAAATACGGCAAGGGCATTTTGTTTTTTGCACAACCGGTATTTGGTATATCACCCCTATCTGTTAGTACCAGCCGCATCAGTTCATACCCCTATTACGTTCAGTTAAATGCAGGTTTTATTTATCTCCTACAACGCGAGCAATGATAAGTGGTCCTTTTACGATAAGAGTATATGCGTTGCTTAAACACCGGGATAAAGTACTGCTGGTTCACGAACGAATTGGCGATTTTTCCTTCACCAAATTTCCGGGTGGTGGTATGCAGCATGGCGAGGGTACAATCGATTGTCTGAAACGGGAAATGATGGAAGAAACCGGTCTGATAATTACAGAAGCTACACACTATTATACTACCGATTTTTTTCAGCCGAGCGCATTTCATACCGAACAACAAATTGTTTCGGTTTACTATCTCGTGCAGGCCGAGTTTGCCGATAAGCTTAGAGAAGATGAACATGTCCTAAAAACGGGTGACCGAGACGAAATTTTGCGATTTGAGTGGGTTATGCTTACTGACCTCAATCCGGATATGCTCACATTCCCCATTGATAAGCATGTATGTCGATTGCTGATATCCGAAACCGACTGACAATTATCAGTTTTTTTTACCCTCTATATGCAGATACCTTTGTACCATGCATAAAGCTATATCCTTTTTCATTCTGCTAAGTGTGGAATTAGTTGTTTCGTGTGGTAAAAAACAGGTATCTATACAACCAATCAGACAAGATATTGCGTCATTCGTTTACGCTTCAGGTGTAGTTAAAAGTTTAAATCAATATGTAGTTTATCCTATTGTTTCAGGTACTATTCAGCACATAGCGATTACCGAAGGTGACACGATAAAAGCGGGAGATCTTATACTAACGTTGTCGAATGAAGTGGCTAGGTTAAATCAGCGTAATGCGAAACTGGCCTACGATAATTCAACCATTAGCAGCAATCAGATGAGGCTTGAAGAATTAAAATTGGCCAGCAATACATCCTATGAAAAATACAGACTCGATTCAGTGCTGTACATAAAGCAAAAAAGATTAAACGAACAGCAAATTGGGTCGGAAATTGAACTGGATCAAAAAAACTTAACGTTTCTCAACTCCAAATCGATATGGCAATCGGCTGAACTAAGGTACCGAGATGCGCTGCGCCAAACCAAGTTTAGTGCACAACAGTCTGAGAATTATTTGCGGATATCGACAAAACAAACCGGAGATTTTGAAATCCGAAGCGAGATAAATGGCAGAATCTATCAACTCCTGAAACGAAAAGGTGAGTTGGTTACCCCACAAACGCCCATAGCTATTATTGGTGATGCTTCCAACTTTATGATTGAGATGCAGGTAGACGAATTTGATATTTCTAAAATCAGCATTGGTCAGCTGGTATATATAAACATGGATAGCTACAAGAATCAGGTATTCAAGGCCCGTATCAGCAAAATTATACCGATGATGAACGAGCGTACCAAGTCTTTTACCATTGAGGCTGTATTCGAGCATGCACCTCTGGTTTTGTATCCCAATCTAACACTTGAGGCCAATATCCTGATGGAAGAGAAAAAGAATGTTCTTGTTGTTCCCGTATCTTATGTCACCGATAGTCAGTACGTAAAATTGCAGAACGGGGAGTGGGTTAAAGTGACCACCGGCTTACGCAATTTCGAACAGGTAGAAATAATTTCTGGTATTGACAGCCAAACACGAATTGTTCAGCCGTGAAATCCTATTCGTTATTAATTCGTATAGCAAGGTCATTGCTTTGGGCAAGACGGAAACAAACACTGGTTGCTGCCGTGGGTGTTACGTTTGGCATTACCATGTTTGTTACATTGCTTAGCTTTATGAACGGACTAAATGATATGCTCGATGGGTTGATTCTAAATCGAAGTCCTCATGTAAAGTTGTACAATGAAATAAAACCCAATTCCAGCCAGCCTTCAGCACTTTCCGGTGATTTCAGGGATGCATCGTTGTTTATTGAATCCGTAAAACCTTCATCGGTAAGAACCGAATTACGAAACAGTGCAGCCATACTTAATGCCCTCAGAAGAGATAAACGTGTTTCCGGGGTTTCTCCAAAACTAACAGCACAGGTTTTTTTTAATACCGGTTCGGTAGACATAACCGGTGTTATTAATGGAATTGACATAGTTGCAGAAAAACAGTTGTTTCATTTTGCGGATTATGTTACTTCCGGAAACGATGAAGACCTGATGCATTTACCCAATACCATTATTATGGGTAAAGGGGCGGCTGATAAAATTATGGCTAAAATTGGAGATGTGGTGCAGGTAACTACTGCCAGAGGCGATATTGTTCAACTCAAGGTAGTGGGTTTTTTTCAGTCAGGTCTGGCCGATTTTGATAAGGTACAGAGTTATGCATCTGTAGCTACGGTTCAAAAGCTGCTGGGTAAGCCTGTAAGTTACATCACCGATATTCAGGTAAAGTTAGTGGATATGAATACAGCACCTCAATTGGCAAAGGAATATGCCAAACGTTTCGGTTGTGATGCAGAAGACATACAAACAGCCAATGCGCAGTTTGAAACAGGCACCAAGGTTCGTACACTTATTTCTTACGCTGTGGGTATAACTTTATTAATTGTAGCCGGGTTCGGTATTTATAATATCCTGAATATGATGATTTATGAAAAGATGGATACCATAGCCATTTTGAAAGCTACGGGTTTTTCGGGATCAGACGTGAAGAATATTTTTCTCTTAATTGCAATAAGTATTGGTATTGCAGGTGGTTTAGCGGGTTTACTTTTTGGTTTTGGAATGACCGCCATGATTGATCAAATTCCTTTCGAGACGGCAGCATTGCCCACCATCAAAACATATCCGGTTAGTTATAAGCCGGGCTATTATGTAATTGCTCTGTTATTTTCGTTTGTTACAACTTATCTGGCTGGTTTCTTTCCTGCACGTAAGGCCAGCCGAATTGATCCGGTCATAATTATACGTGGGAAATAAATATGGATGAAGTTTTAAAGTCATACCGTATTACAAAATATTTTCATGATCCTGTTACGGTTAAAGTACTTGATGAAATAACGTTCGCTATAAACCGCGGTGACTTTGTATCCGTCATTGGTAAGTCGGGCTGCGGTAAATCTACATTGCTGTATATACTGTCAACCATGGATACGGAGTACGAAGGCGAATTGTATATAGACGGTGAGTTGATGCGCAACCGAAAAGATGCCCATCTGGCCAATGTTCGCAATCAAAAAATTGGTTTTATTTTTCAGTTTCATTACCTGCTCAACGAATTCAGTGTGCTTGAAAATGTAATGCTACCGGCACTTAAATTGAATAGGTACACGCCTACCGAAATTAAGGATCGTGCTATGGATAAATTAAAAATACTCGGGATAGAAAAGGAAGCAGGGAAGAGGGCAAATCAACTTTCAGGAGGGCAGAAACAGCGTGTAGCCATTGCACGCTCGCTTATAAATGATCCTGTAATTATTATGGCAGATGAGCCAACGGGCAATCTCGATAAACGGAACAGCCTAATCGTATTCGACATATTTAAAGAGTTGGCCGAAGTATACAATCAGACGTTACTGATTGTTACACATGATCAGGAATTTGCACAAAGCACTCACCGGATTATCGAAATGGAAGACGGACGTATAATTAATTAGCTCAATTTTTTATAAACCTGGCTACGTATTTTCCCGATTTGTCTGTTGCAGTTATAACATACATGCCCGGCACCAGTTGCTCAACTGACAACTTCGCGTTTTCTATATTGCTATAGGTTTCAATAATTCTGCCTGTGAGTTCTGCAATAGTTACAGTACCGTATATCAGATTTTCGGGAATATACAGGTAGTTTATTGCAGGATTCGGGAAAACATCCATGCGATGTTGTATACTACGATCATCGGTTCCTGTATTTATCACATTAAGCATTGCCGTGGTGCTGGTCAACTCACATTCGCCTTTTTTAATTATACACCTAAAAGGTTGATTGTTGTTGCTGAGGCTTACTCCTGAAACTGTTAATGTGTTTGTATGCACGCCACTGTACTGACCAATGTTTTGAAGATTTTGAAAGCCAAAACCAATATTTGATTGCCACTGATAGGTGGCACCGCTTGTGTCACTTATGTTTATACCGAAAGTAGCGGTATTGCCAACACCTACAAGTGCATCATCCGGCTGCCGGGTTAGTGTAGTGTTGCAGGGTGAGTTCACTACAAATTGCCCCATCATACCATCGTCTTCGTGTGTAAGCATATGGCAATGGTACATGTAAGGAAGAGTATCGTTGTAAAAAGTTTCAAATTTGGTAATGAATCGTACTACGCTGTTTCCGCCCGGCACTAGCACCACATCTTTTTTACCTCTCATATTCTCAGGCGGGGCAGCACCGTTAATACTCAATATATAAAACGGCACATTGTGTATATGAAATGGATGTGCAATAGGTGTTTGGTTTCGCAGTTCCCAAATTTCTACATTGTTAAACGGAACGCGTTCATTTATTACATTCATATCGAAATGCTGATTATTAATCATGAATGGCCCGTTGATAGCGGTTGGTCCCATAGTTGATGACATGAAAGTAAATGTACGTGTAGCATTAGCCGAAGACTCAGGCCACGGAAAATGTGTAATCAGGGAAGTAGGTATACTCGTAACCGGATTTGAAGTTGAAGGCGTAACCTGAAGAGCTAGAATGTTAAAGTTAGTCCCGTTTAAAGGATTGGAAGTATAATTCGGGATAGTTTGGCCTGGGCCCATGCCGGGTTGTGCGGCACCATAGCGTCCGCTGGGTATTTCGGAACCATAGTTCATAAGGTTTACAGTTTGGCCGCTTAAACCCGATAAGTTAATGAGTATTTCGGCACGCTCACCGGGTGACAGAAGCAGGCGAGTAAGTGCTACAGGTGCGGTTAATAATCCACCATCTCCACCAATCTGATAAAAAGTAAGATTGCTGCTGAAACCAACATTGTATACCCGTTCAGGTGATCCATTCAGCAACCTAAGTCTGATAACCTGAGATGGTACCTGGTAGTATGCCCTAAGAGTTCCGTTTACCATCAAAGCCGTGTCAAGCGCAGTGTGAGCGGTAACTATTTGATTATTCCCGTCAATTCCTTTTGTTTGGATTGCCAGCGGGATATCATCAACACCATAGGTACGGGGCAAGTTCAGTGCAGCCTCCTGGGAGTCACGTACAATAATGAAACCGGCTATACCCATTTGAACATGGTCGTACGTTTTATGATGTAAATGCGGATGATACCAATGCGTAGAGGCAGGGTCGAGTACTTCGAATGCAGGTGTCCAGGTAGCTCCCGGCTTAATTATAATATGTGGTCCTCCGTCATTTTCAGGAGCTACGTGCATGCCATGCCAATGTATGGTTGTGGTATCACTAAGGGTATTCGCAACACTAAACGATACAAACTGATGTTTACGTAAAATCAACGTAGGAGCCAGCATATTTCCATTAATACCCATCGTTTGTGTAACGTTTCCCGGATAAAAGGGCCTGCTACCGTTTTGAATGGTTAATGCTATACTGGTTCCCGAAAGGGTATCGGGTATGAATAGTTGATTTTGCGACTGCGCTGAAATTGCTGTGATGAGCATACACAGAATTAGACGTATTCCTTTTTTCATCAATGTGCTTGTGCTAAAAATTATATCACAATGTATATCTTACAAAATATCTGAAATGCAACATTTGTTACATAGCCACTAAATATCCTCATAGGTGGCCGTATTTATTTATACGGCAACATTGTCGGCAATACCACCGGCTAAGCTTGTAAAGGTGGTAAGTAACAGTGTTACTGTTTGATGAATTTAGTCACTATACTCATTTTGCCATCTTGCACATGGATAAAGTAAATACCAGGGCTTAATGAAGCTGTTCTAATTTCATACATGTGGGAATTGCTGTCGCTGCAGATAAATTCTGTGGCCATATTTAGTTTGCCATCCATGCTACGTATATGCATGGTTGCTGCGTTGCTCAAGGGTATAGCAAACTGCAGGGATACATGGTCATGTGCCGGATTGGGAAATACTTTTTGTACATTGTTTCTAAATGCGGAGGATAAACCTGTAACGCCTGTTTTGTACACCCTGAGTGTAGAGAGCGTAGTATTGTCGCTAAATTTGTGTCCGCCATGATTGGAGTTAAATGCACCGTAAAAAACTACTACATTTACTGAGTCAGCTGGTGCCACCCAGTTGAATGTCCAAACCATCGAATCCTGACTTAGTACTCCACCGCTGCGGTAAGTCATATACTTATTTTCGCCTACAAGTTTTGTTTTTATGGAATCGGTTACGACAAGCGTTCCGAGTAAATTTCCGAATGGATCCTGCGGAGAAATCTGAAATCCGAAACGATCGAAGCCGAAAGAGCGGTTAACGGCACGTATGCTGTATACCTGACCAGGAATGTAGCCCGAAGCGGGGATATTGGATGTAATCCATCCGGCCTCGAACGTGTTGGTACCTCCATGGCATACTGTACATGTTTTTAGCGAATCGCCAGGTGAACCGGTGTGACCGGGTTCTGTTCCCTCGCGTTGAGCCGTTTTTTCTGTATCAAACGACTGAAGCAGTACAGAGCTGCTCAGGGCAATTAGTAGTGCGTAAATAATTCTTTTCATGCCACGTTCTTTCTTTTTACTACGATCAAATATAAGACAATTCAATACAGAAAGAATTTTTTGTTCTACTGAATATCCGTTTATGTCAGCTCAATTAAGTTGCGGTGCAGTTTTAATGCCCCTTGCTGTTCCATCTGCTTAAGCAGTCTGGATATAACCACACGTGAAGTATTCAAATCGTTGGCTATTTGCTCGTGTGTAATATTGAGTGTGTTGCTGCCAAAAGCATTTTTTTGCTTAGCCAGATAATACGAAAGTCTTTCATCCATGTTGTTGAATGCAACATTGCGTATAACATCCAGCAATTCTTCGTAGCGTGAACGATAGGTTTCAATAACAAAGTAATACCAGCTATTGTAATTCACCATCAAACTATCCATCCTGGCTATAGGTATTAACACCACCTCACTATCCTCCACGGCAAAGGCTTCTACATCACTTTTCCTATTACGTGCTGCGCAAACAAAACTAAGTGCACACGCCTGTCCGGGTTCGAGATAGTACATGAAAAACTCTTCGCCATTTTCGCCTTCAGTGTAAAGCTTCAAGCGGCCTCGTGTTACCAACATGGTATATTGCATCAGCTCGCCTGTACGAATGGCAGATTCACCCCCTTTAAATTGTTTAAACTTGCCGTATTCACACAGTTCGTTTATCAATCGTTCTTCAAACTGAGGGAAAAACTGTTGAAGTGAACGCTTAATTTCATGCATGATAGACTAGCTTTCGTTTGTACAGTTGTATGGTGTTTTCGAGTCCCAGATAGATAGCATCACAAATAAGTGCATGCCCTATACTTACTTCAAGTAATTGCGGTATGTGCATTCTAAAAAAAGCCAGATTATCCAATGAAAGGTCATGGCCAGCGTTGATGCCAATTCCTAATTCAGTGGCTTTTTGAGCAGCGCTTACATAAGCGGCTATAGCCTGTTCCTTGTCTCTAGCGTAATATTTTGCATAGCTTTCGGTATACAATTCAATTCTATCGGTTCCGGTTTGTTTTGCACCATTTATCTGGTTAACATCTGCATCCACAAAAATAGAAGTTCGAATGCCATTGGACTGAAACACGTGTATTACTTCACTTAAAAAATGGTGATGAGTATGCGTATCCCACCCGTGGTCAGATGTTACCTGAGTTGAATTATCGGGGACCAGTGTTACCTGTGTGGGTTTTACTTCCAGCACCAGGTCAATAAATTTTTGTTCGCGTGGATTGCCTTCTATATTGAATTCGGTGGTGATTACTTTTTTTAACTCACGTACATCGGCATAGCGAATATGTCGTTCATCCGGACGTGGGTGCACCGTAATGCCATCGGCACCAAAACGCTCACAGTCGATAGCTGCCTGAATAATATCGGGATTATTGCCGCCTCTTGAATTGCGAAGCGTGGCCAGTTTATTGATGTTTACTGAGAGCTTTGTCATACAAATACTACATCCGTGTCTGTTAGTAATTTTTCTCCTCTGAAACGCAGCAACAACTGGGCTACCGTAACGACATCTTTCTGGCAATAATTTTTAATTCGTTCCAAGTCTTTTTCATTCCAGTAAACACTCCATACCATACTTCCGTCTATATCATCTTTAGGCGTAGGGATATCAAAAACAGAGGCAAGCAATTCGAGTGAAGTGAAATTTTTAAAATCACCGAATTTCCACAAATCCATCGTATCCAAGTGCTGAACTTCCCATGGTTTTTTGCCGACTATATTCAATGCAACCGGTATGTCGAGGTTGTTGATTAATAAACGCCTGCACAAATAAGGGAAATCAAATTCCTTGGCATTGTGTCCGCATAGCAAATGATCAGGGTAGTTGTAGTTGCGTGATAGCAGGTGTGTAAATTCCTGAAGAAGAATTTTTTCATCGTCTCCGTAAAACGATTTTACCCTGAACTGACGTCCATTGAATGCTCCTACCGATATACAGATAATCTTGCCGAACTCGGCATATATACCCGCACGGGGATAAATACTTTGGCTGCTATCATGCTCTTCTTTTTTCAGAAACTGAGCTTTTTTATCCCACAGGTGTTGCCATTTTTCAGGCATGCTATCGTACGCATTGTATTGAGGTACAGTTTCAATATCCAACACAAGTACTTTTGAAAGGTCAATAGATTCCAACATGGGCATTACGTATTAAGAATGGTGCAAAATAGGAACGGACATTCAGAATTCAAACGCAGAGTTGATTTACCAGCTTCCACTGCTTCCTCCGCCACCAAATCCTCCGCCTCCGAAACCGCCAAATCCTCCTCCACCAAAACCGCCCCCACCTGATGAAAAACCACCGCTGCCAAATGTTCCACCCCAGTAGTAAGGTCCGCTTCTGCGGCTAAAACCGCGTCCGCCTTTACCTCTACCACTAAACAGGCTAAGCAAAATGAGAATAACAACAATGATTATAATTACTGAAAATTTTGGGACGGATTCATCACGGTCATACACGTACTCGCCTGATGCCGCCTTCATCATAATGACCACCGCCTCGGTTAGACCTAGCGCGTAATTTTGTTCTTTGAATCGGGGCTTGATATGCTCGTTGATGATACGCGAAGCCAGCGCATCTGGAATGGTTGCTTCAAGTCCGTAACCTACATGAATTCTTATTTTACGGTCATTTACCGCTATGTAAATAAGTGCTCCATTGTTTTTTCCTTTTTCGCCAATTCCCCAGCCTGTGGCCAGGCGCTGGCAATAGTCAAATAAATCATCCCCCTCAAGTGAGGGTTCTATAACAATTGCCAATTGGGTAGAGGTGGTATCGAAATAGGCAACAAGTGCCGACTCGAGTGTGTTTTTTTCGTCAGTGCTGAGCAGTCCGGCATAATCGTTTACTAATGATTTCGGTTTGGGCGGAATCTCTTTTGCCTGTACCTGAAATGCAGCATACCAAAATATACCTGTAAGTAAGTAGCATAATCGGATGTATTTTGTTATCTGCATTTATTCGTGTGCTGAAGGATTGCCGAAGGAAATATCGTTGCTTAATTCATCCGGATTTCCGGCTGTTTTAGGATAATACGTTTGCAGTTTTTCACCGGCAAGCGCTATGGCTTTGCAAAGGCCCTCAGCAAATGCGTTTCGCTTGAAATGTTCGATGAGCAACTGCTTTTCATGATCCCAAAAATGTTGTCCCACTTTATCGTGAATGCCTTTATCGCCCAAAATCGCTAATTGATGTTTTTCGTAGGCTACATAAAACAGTACACCATTTCGGGCTTCGGTTTCAAACATCTTTAGTTCATCAAACACCTGTTGAGCGCGCACATATACATCGCCTGTAAAGGTCGGTTCTATATGAACCCGTATTTCACCATTGGTATGTTGTTCGGCTGCCCGAATCGCATCTATGATGAGCTTTTGCTCTTCGCTATTGAAAAAGTTTTTGGCCATACCCGAAGTACGCATTACTCAAATGAAACTTCCGGTGCTTTTTCTGCACCTTTTTCTGCCTCGAAATATCCTTTTTTGTCGAAGCCGAAAATGCCGGCATAAATTACTTGAGGGAATGCACGTATGTAACTATTGTAATCCATAACAATGTCGTTAAATTTCTGACGCTCAACGGTAATTCGGTTTTCGGTACCTTCCAGTTGTTGTTGCAAATCGCGGAAGTTTTCAGTAGCCTTTAATTGCGGATATTGTTCGGCTACAACCATTAGTCGGCCAAGTGCCTGCGAAAGTTCTCCTTGTGTAGCCTGGAACTTTTTCAGTTGCTCCGGATTCAATTTGTCGGCATCTACTTTTATTTGCGTTGCACTGGCACGGGCTTGTATCACACTCTCCAGTGTTTTTTGTTCAAAATTGGCAACTCCTTTTACGGTATTAACCAGGTTCGGAATCAAATCGAGCCTTCGCTGATACACGTTTTCAACCTGTGCCCAGGCTGATGTGGTGGCTTCCTGCTTTTTTACCATGTTGTTGTAGCTGCTGCATCCATTAAAAACAAGCAGCAACAGAATGCCTGCGACAGCAAGCAAAATAATAGTTCCTCTTTTCATGTGGTGTAAATTTATGCGGTGGTAAGTTACAAATTTGCGGCCAAAAACCGGTTACTGACAAAATGCCCCGTGGATGCATAATAATTTTGCGGTTTTATGTCATTCGTTTAGGTTTGTACACAAGCACAATCGTTTTCACTAAGCATGAATTACAAACCCGACTGCCGACACTACAAAGGCCATATCCCCTGCAAGCCACATAAACAGCACGGCTATCACTGTGCCGATTGTGTAGCCTACGAAAAAGTAAACAAGCGTATTCTCATCATTAAACTGGGAGCGATAGGCGATGTCATTCGCACCACGCCACTCGTGGTTAAGTTCCGTCAGATGTATCCGGGTTGCAAAATCACATGGCTCACCTGGACTCCAGATATTTTACCGGCATCGCAGGTTGATGAAATACTGAAATGGGATTACAACAGCATTTTGTACGCACAGCACAGCCGGTGGGATATAGCCATTAACCTGGATAAGGAAAAAGAAGCTGGTGCATTACTGAAGCAGGTAGATGCATCAGAGAAATACGGGTTTGTGTTGAAAGAAAACGAAATTCAGCCTGTAAATGAAATGGCTGTGCATAAATTTATGACCGGCATGTTTGATGATGTAAGCAAAGCCAATACAAAAAGTTACCTGCAGGAAATATTCGAAATATGCGGTTTGGAACACCATGGAGAACCTTACCTCATGGATACCCACGATGATAAAGGCTATACGTGGAATTTACCTAAAGGGCAACGTATCATCGGCATGAACACCGGATGTGGTGGACGCTGGACCACCCGGCTGTGGAGCATAGACAAGTGGGTAGAACTGGTAGCACTAGTTCAAAAACAACATCCGGATGCAGTGGTGCTGCTGCTGGGTGGCGAGGCTGAGGATGCTCGCAATAAGGAGATTCAAAAACGGAGTGGAGCCCTGTATTTGGGTTACTTCAGTCTGTACGAATTCATAAATCTGGTCAATCACTGCGAAATGGTGATTACACAAGTAACGATGGGAATGCATATTACGCTGGCCTTGGGCAAAAAAATTATACTGATGAATAATATTTTTAATCCGCACGAATTTGATTTGTTCGGTAAAGGCGAAATTGTATCGCCTGATAAAGCCTGCAAGTGTTTTTACCGAGGCAGTTGCGTTGATGGAGTAAGCTGTATGGAGCAATTACCCGCAGTTAAAGTAGCAGAGGCCATTGGCAGACACTGGTAGTTAGTAGTGTATACGGCCAAGTTTTCCTGCACCACCCGCAACATATAGTATTCGTCCACGCTTTGACACAGTAAGTGTATGAAACGGAATAGGGTTAATTTTATTCCACGTATTCGTGTACATGTAGGTTCCATTTGTGCCGGTTGCTATGTATACCTTGCCCGATTTGCTGTTCCTTATTTCATCTACAGCTGAAGCATAATAATTTAATAGACTCGATAAATGTGTAGGTTCGACTTTTACATCCGAAGCCTTAATGGTTACCATACACGAATTTCCGGTAGATGCAGTTGAATCGCTGTAATCACCCCCAACCACCATAAAACTATCGTTGCCGCATGGCACAAATGAGTTGGCTCCGCAACTGGTTTTGCCTTGTTTCACATTCAGCAGTGTTTCGGTAAATGCATTTCCGGCATAAACAATTAATCGGGCGACTGAACCGCCTGTAACAAAGGCAAAGGTATTTTTTCCGAGGCAACGAAGCGCTGTACCGCTGGCAGCAAAAAGGCTTTCGCCCGCATGGGCAATTGGAGCAACAGCCGTGTCCATAAGTTTCCAGGTCTTTCCTCCATCTGAAGTGCGCAGTATCATAAAACGGGAATGGATAGGATCAGCTATGGCCATGCCGTTTTTGCTATCCCAAAAGTCGATGGCATCCAGAAACCAGGCTGAGTCGTTTTGCCTGAATGATTCATTCCAGGTTTGTCCTCCGTCATGTGTGGTTAAAATAAGTGCCGGTGTGCCGCTGCTCATAACTACAGCATGCTTATCATCCCAGGCATGAATATCTCTGAAATCGGAGGACTCGTAGCCTTTCAACTGGTTTAGTGTTACCTGTTTTCCCCCATTGGTAGTTCTGGCTACAGTACCTTTGCTGCCCGATGCCCACATCACAGATTCGTCAGGCGAAGAAATGCCCCTAAATGAAATTTTCCGTAGGGATGCATCGCCTGTATATGTATACGTAAGCGTATCGAACAGTTGAATGGTGTATTGTGCATGAGTATTAAGGTAAGTAAAGATGAATAGCAAAGCTGCCGCAGCCGTTGGTAATCTCATGATGCCTTAGTTAATTTGTGTCATGTTCAAATATAAACTAATTCTATTTTCGGCTTTATTAATGCTTCAGGGTTGTTTAACTCAAGACTTAACTTATTTTGAGGTAAAGCCCTTTGTAAACACTCCCGTACGTAAAGTAGACCAACCGCTGTATGTAAAATTCAGCAAGCGTATTGATGATAAATTCAGTGTTGCGCAACAAGGTTTTACTCTTCATGTTTCCGACTTTCACCGTTCGTTGCAGTATGCAGCAGGCCAGCTATACACACATGTATTTAGTGATGTAAAATCGTACATGCCTTCGGATGCAGGTTTCATACTTGAAGTTCAGCAACTGGATGCAGTATTCGATGTAAAAGAAATACGAACAGCTACTACTTATACCAGTGAATGGTATTGTGTGATGAATTACACAGGCACGTTGTACCGAAATGAATTACACATCTCACAGGCTACAGGCACTGTTCGGATAAAGTTAGGCGACAACATACATTCGGTTTCTGAACTGTATAAAGAAGCCGTTAAGCAGGCTTTTGAACAAATGGCTAGTGCGCATTTTAAAGTTATGAAATTATAAACGGGCACTCAGTTTCTTTATAATCCCACTCCACCCGTATTCAGTGTAAAATGATTCGGGTATGGCTTTAGGCAAGGAGATAGTTGAAACTATAGCCTGAGTGAACGCATCCCAGTCGAAATCATTCGTTATGATTAAATTGGTTCCACACACATCTGAACGTATACCCTCGGCTCCGGTGCGTGTAGATACAACACGCTGATTTCTGGCCAGCGTATCAATGGCTTTGGTTTTTACCCCTCCGCCACTCACAATCGGATTAATCATAACATCAGCTGCATCAATATACAACGATATATCGTCAACAAAACCGGTGTAGATGATTTCAGGCTTATCGCTAAGCATGTGCAGGTAGGAATCGGGAAGTCCTTTTCCGCATATAACCAGTTTAAATGCGAAGCCGCTTGCTTGCATCAGTCGCGGATAGATTTCGTTTGCAATAAATCCGACTGCTTCATAGTTTGGGAAATAGCTGAGTGTAGAAAAAAACAAAATCAACTTTTCATTGGGTTTTACTCCAAGCGTATGGCGCAGCTGTTGTATGTTTTCCTCACCGGCTTTTTCAGGCTTATCTGTATAAGTAACACCATACGGAGTAAGCAGCGTTTTTTCGGGTTTCAGATCAAATTCATAGATCGCCTTTTGCCTGTCGGTTTCACTCACGAAAATAACCATGTCGGCTACCCGATATGTCCATTTTTCATAGATGTAAAGCAGTGTCCAGTACCATTTACCCATACTCTTAAAACGCAGGTATTCTATATTGTTGCTACGCATAAAAATGCTTTTACGTGTAACAAGTTTTAGTGCCGTCATCAGCCACCCAAACCAGGGTTGATCAAAAAAAATCCAGTCGGCCTGTTTGCGGTTTACCAAATTCGCTACAGTCCCAATAAGCCTGAGAGAGTAATAGCGACTTACTTTAAAGGCCATGCCAAAAATGAGTTCGAACCGGGCTGTACCTGTATCGTAACTCGGGCTGTAGGGTTCAACCGTAAAAACAGTTACCTCGTGCACATGCGACATATACGTAAGCAGCTGCAGGGTTGATATTTCACCACCCGTAGTTGCAGGTAAAAACGGATACGAAATGACAGCTACTATTTTTTTGCGGTCAGTCATCTATTTGTATGCTGTAATGTGAATTCTGTCTCCGGCTATGCCAAACCATTTGGTTAAATAGTAATTCGGGTATTGAAGCCACTTCTTCACCACATTTTCATACCACTTGCCACGTAAGGGGATAGTAGATGGATGCTTGATGTGTTGTTCAATGTGTATGTTTGAAAATCCGGCATGAAGGCACATGGCATCAATAGTTTTTGCGGAAAATTCGGTGAGGTGATAAGGAGGAATCGTCATTGTTTTTTGTGTGCCCAGTATTCTGTATGCCAGCAGGGCCAGCTTACTCGATAGCAGATTAAGTGTACCGGGCACCTGAATATACGCTGCGCCACCGGGCTTTAGTATACGATGCACCAGTTTCATTGCAGCTGTGGGGTTGGTAAAATGTTCCAGTACATCGCCCATCAGTACAGCATCAAATTCATTTTCGCTGATTTCAGAGTTGAGCAGGTCCTCATCAAACGGCCGATTAATAAGCGCCAGATTGAAGTTTTTCATCGCATAGTTAACGGCAAACGATGACAGTTCTATACCCTTTACTTTATAACCCGCACGTTGCAGAGCGTATAAAAAATTACCTGTAGCACAACCAATTTCTAGTATCGATGAGCCCACCGCATGCTTGTTTTTCATGTCTTTCACACCTTCCTGGTAATCGCCTGCTTCCAAAATTTGCAGGTAATCCGTTTCCATATGATGAGTTTCTTTATCGGCACCTGTAAAGTAATCGTCCGAATACATTTCGGTAATTTCCTCGCTGCTTGGGCGGGGCCAGATTGAAATGAGTGAACACCGGTCACATTTCACGGCCCACAGGAAGCCTTCTTTAAACCGATAGCGAAAAGGTATGGTATGGCCTTCGGTGTTGCCGCATAAATTACATTCGAAATCAACTTTCACAGGCACAATATATATTTGACAAATGGAATTATCAAAAAGCGAGGATACGGTTCAGGTACTTGGAAAATATTTTCAGCCGTATATTAACGAAGAGCAAATTCTGAATCGTATCGGTGAACTGGCGCAACAGTTGAACGAACAGTATGCGCACAAAGACCCTATTTTTGTTGGTGTATTAAACGGTTCATTCATGTTTATTTCCGATTTAATGAAAGCGGTACACATAAAAAGCAACGTCAGCTTTGTTAAAGTGGCCAGCTATTCCGGAACCGAAACGACCGGTAAAGTAAATGAACTGATCGGCTTAAATGAATCTATTGAAGGCCGCCACGTCATTCTTGTTGAAGATATAGTCGATACGGGAATTACACTTACAGAGGTACTTAACCGCGTAAATGCGCACCAACCCGCATCGGTTGCAGTAGCTACATTATTGTTCAAGCCATCCCGTTTGAAGCGACCGGTAAAGCCGGACTACATTGGATTTGAAGTGCCTGATCGGTTTTTGCTAGGATATGGTCTGGACTTTGATGGATATGGCCGAAACCTCAGGCATATTTACTCAGAAATATAACCGTAGCATTTTTCATTTTTCTTTTCGAACCACTAAGCCGTAATTCGCACCTTGTATAAATTGAATGCGTATATGTTAAACATTGTACTATTTGGACCTCCGGGTGCCGGTAAAGGCACACAATCGGCTAAGCTTATTAAAAAATACGGATTGGTGCACCTGTCAACGGGTGATATTTTCAGAGCCAATATCAAAGGCGGTACACCGCTGGGGAATTTAGCCAAAAGCTATATCGATAAGGGGCAGCTTGTACCCGATGAAGTAACTATCAAAATGCTGGAAGCGGAATGTGCCCGTAATCCCAAAGCCAAAGGATTTATTTTCGATGGTTTTCCCCGTACACGTGCTCAGGCAAAGGCACTCGACCAGTTTCTTAAAACCAGGGCAACAGCTATCACTATCATGCTTGCACTTGAAGTAGCCGAAGAAGAACTTAGAAAAAGGCTGGTGTTAAGAGGAAAAGATAGCGGAAGACCCGATGATCAGGATCCGAAGGTGATACAAAAACGTATCGATGTATACAACGCTGAAACCATGCCCGTTAAAGATTACTATTCAGCACAGGGAAAATATAAGGGTGTGAAAGGAATAGGTACTATTGAGGCCATATTCAAAGCGCTATGTGTGGTAATAGATAAAGGTGCTCCAAACAGTACAGCCAAGAAATCAGCATCAAAAAAAGTAGTACCTGTTGCTAAAAAGAAAAAAGCTACCGCGCCTAAACGCACAGCTGCTAAAAAAACAAAGAAAGTAGCGGCAAAACGTGCAATAAGTAAAACTACAGCAGTAAAAAAAGCCAAGCCAGTAAAAAAGACAACGGCTAAGCCTGTGGCAAAAAAGAAATCAACGGCTAAAGCAACAAAGACTAAAACTGCTGTAAAGAAAGCAACCTCAAAAAAAATAAAATCAGTGGGCCGTAAAGGCAGGTAAGCAGTGGCAGAAAGTAACTTTGTTGACTATGTAAAAATTTGTTGCCGCAGTGGTAAAGGTGGTGCCGGATCCGTGCATTTTCACCGCGATAAACACACGGCCAAAGGCGGACCTGATGGAGGTGATGGGGGCAGAGGTGGCAGTATTATACTGCGAGGAAATGCACAAATGTGGACTCTGCTTCACCTAAAATACAGGAAGCACGTAATTGCTGAACCCGGTGCAAACGGTACCGCCAAGTTATGTAAGGGTGCAGACGGTAAAAACGAGATTCTGGAAGTTCCGCTCGGAACCATTGCACGCGATGCCGAATCGGGAGAAGTTGTTTTTGAAATTACTGTTGATGGACAGGAAGAGGTATTGCTGGCGGGTGGCAGGGGAGGTCTTGGTAACAATCATTTCAAGAGTGCTACACAACAATCGCCCAGATTTGCTCAACCCGGAGAACCGGGCAAAGAAGAGTGGAAAATTCTAGAGCTAAAAGTATTAGCCGATGTAGGATTGGTCGGATTTCCCAACGCAGGTAAATCAACACTCTTGAGTGTAATGAGTGCTGCTAAACCTGAAATAGCCGATTACCCGTTCACTACATTGGTACCCAATTTGGGCATGGTGCAGTACCGCGATTTTCGTTCGTTTGTTATGGCCGATATTCCCGGAATTATAGAAGGTGCCCATCAGGGCAAAGGTTTAGGTACGCGTTTTTTACGGCATATCGAACGCAACGCAACGCTGCTTTTTCTGATTCCGGCCGACAGCAAAAATATTAAGGAAGAGTACGCTATACTTTTACATGAACTTGAACAGTACAATCCTGAACTGTTGGAGAAAAAACGAATACTCGCCATCAGCAAATGCGATTTGCTGGATGAAGAGTTGATGAAAGAGTTAAAGAAGGAATTGCCTGCACGTGTGCCTCATATTTTCATAAGCTCAGCAACAGGCCTTAATATTCAGTCACTGAAAGATAAACTCTGGCAATTGATTAACGAGTAAAATTAGCCTCTGCGTAGTTCAAAAACGGTAATCTCAGGCATAATTCCTACACGCCCTGGGTAGCCTAAAAATCCGAAACCTCTATTTACATATAGCTGTTGTTCGCCTTCATTGTATAATCCTGCCCATCGAGGGTATATATATTGTGAAGGGCTCCATTTTATAAAGCTGTTTTCAATGCCAAATTGAAAACCGTGTGTGTGTCCGCTAAATGTAGCAGCAATATCTTTATGCTGTTTACTTACTATCGTATCGAAATGGGATGGATCATGCGATAGCAATAATTTAACGGCAACATCTTGCATGCCCTGTTTGGCTTTGTCTATGTCGCCAAATTTTTGAAATCTTCCTTTATCGCCCCAGTTCTCTACCCCAAGCAGACCTAATTTTTGTCCGGCTCGCTCCAGCACAACGTGTTCGTTGCGCAACAAATGCCAGCCCATGTCTTTGTGTACCTGTACCAGATCATTCAGGTTTTTTTCTTTCGCCTCTTTACTGGCCCAAGCTATGTAGTCACCGTAATCGTGATTTCCGAAAATACTGTACACCCCCATTGGAGCTTTCAATTGGGCAAAGTGATCCATCAGCGGATAAGCTTCATCGGTATGGTTATTTACCAAATCACCTGTGAAAAATAGCATATCGGGTTTCTCATTCATCGCCAGTTGTATACCCTTATGAACCGAATCTTTATCGAATAAACTACCGGTATGTATGTCTGAAAACTGAATCAATTTTAACCCATTAAAAGCAGCAGGCAGATTTTTAAGGTAGAGCGGAACGCGGTGAATGCGGTAATCGTATGCGCCTTTAAAAATGCCTTTAGTAAGCATCACCAAGGGTACACCGGCTGTAAGCGTACCTGCCTGCGATAAAAAACGCGCACGGCTAATACTTTTTGTATGATCTCCGGTGTGTGTTACTCTTTTAGGTTTCAATTTATGATATATCCAGCGTACCCCACGAATAGTATCTTCAGCCAGTAGGAAAATACACAGTAAAAATTTAGATAAGTAGATGACGAAAATAAGCGAAGAGATATAAGTACGATAAACCATATTGGTTTCCAGTGAAGGGACAAAGAACGTAGCCAGAAATAATAAACTGACTACAATAGGTATACTGAAATACACATTTTTCCAAGTTTTTAGGTGATGACTGTATTTACGAATAAGCATCGTTTTTACGGCCTGCCACGAATAAACATCTACCAACCAGATGAAGGAAATGATAGACAGAATTAATTTGATTTTGAATTCAAGCATTTGTGTAAATAATTCTGCAATTTGCCTGCCAAAGGTACAATCATTCGTATGATTAGTTTTCCAAATGCTAAGATAAATATAGGGTTACGTGTACTAAGTAAGCGTGACGATGGATTTCATACCATTGAAAGTGTATTTTATCCAATACCGTTTCATGACATGCTGGAGGTTGTAGAACTTAAAAATTGGCAGACAGGTAAGCCTAAATGGCAATTTACGTCTTATGGCATTGCTGTGGATGGACCCGCTGAAGATAATTTGTGTGTGCGGGCTTATGAGACCATGTCAGCGTATGCAGATTTGCCCCCGGTTGATATCTACTTATATAAGAAAATTCCAATGGGTGCCGGATTGGGTGGGGGATCAGCCGATGCGGCATTCATGCTAAAATTACTCAATGATAAGTTTGAGATGAATCTGACTCAGGCATTGATGAAGCAAATGGCATCAACACTAGGCAGTGATTGTACTTTCTTTATCGATAACGAACCTGCTTATTTAGTAGGTAAAGGTCATGAACTTGAACCATTTTCCATTCACCTGAAAGGATTGTGGTTGGTATTGCTCACGCCTCCTGTTCATTCCAGCACAAAATTAGCCTACAGTAAAGTTACACCACGAAATACTTTTTCTTCATCGTTAAAAGAACTGCTGAGTCAGCCTCTTGAACGCTGGCATACCGATGTGGTGAACGACTTCGAGTTATCTGTATTCAGTCAGTTTCCGGAACTGGCATCATACAAAAAGCAGCTATACGAATGTGGTGCAGCTTACGCCTGTATGAGCGGAAGTGGCTCGTCTATCTTTGGGCTTTTCAGGGAGCAGCCAACGCTAACAGACGGGTTGCAGCACCTATGTGCGTGTAACGTTCAGTTATAGATTTTTTTAAATCCGTATATAACAAAAAAGCCCGGCACTACTTGACGGGCTTTTTGTTTAGCGGTATACTACGAATTAGTGTGTTACTACAAATCGTTTGCTGGTTTGACCGGTTGTGGTTTCAATATGGCAGTGGTATATGCCATTGGGTAAGTCGTTTACATCAACTCTTGATGAAGCCATTGCACTAGAACCCGACTTTACCAATCTTCCGTTAATGTCATATATCGTGTAGGTGAAAGCTGACCCTTCAGCTAATTCTACATTTAACTGTGTTGATACAGGATTTGGGAATAATTTAACAGATGACTGCGCTATGGTTTTCTTCAGTCCTACCGGGGCTGGAACTGAACTTACTTGCCACCTCATAGAGGTTACATTTCCGCTTTTATCTGCTTCAGCCGTTGCCACATAATATTTCTTATTTTTCGACATCCAGTTGTATGTGTAAGTGGTGTCTTGCTGCCTGAAAAATTCCGTCCACATTCCAAATGCCAGAATAGATATTGTTATGTCTGTTTGTACCTTGCTGGCAATACGAAGTACATCGTAATCCGCTTCAGGCGTTTTAAGTGTTCCACTGGCATCAGCCAACGTATTTGTATAAATCTTGGCATCTATTTTTATCGAATCACCTGGAAGTGGGAATCCCAGGTCACCGGGTGTGCTGGTAATCGATATGATGATATTATCATTGAAAGCGGTGCCTTTTGACATCGGAAATACCAATGCACGGGCTGAACCGCCAAGTCCGGTTTGGTCATCTTGTTGAATAATAACCATACTGTCATTGTTTATCTGAACATAAACTGCTTCGCCACCTTCTTCAATAATTAGGTTACAATCCGCAGGAGCAGCCGGATCAGTTGACGGGTCTAAAAACATAGCACTATCGTGTGATAGCGGAATGACAGATGTAAAATCCCACACTTTTGAAGTGCCGGTATCGGCAATGTTGATAGTGGTAGAGAAGGTGTCGCGTGAGGCGTAGTACACTTTGTCATTAATGTTTCCAATATCAGTGCGGGTAATGGTAATTTGTGCTTGCACGGTTGCAAAACACATAATGGTTAATGTAAGAGTAATAATTCTTTTCATACTAGTTTTATGTATTAGTTTACGAAATGCAAATATATAGTTATTTAGTATTGGATTTAGCTACATACTGCCTGATGATTTCAATAACAACAGGTATAAGTGAAATAAATATGATGCCAAAAACAACGAGTTCGAAGTTGTTTTTTACAATAGGTATCGTGCCTAAAAAGTATCCTGCCGTAGTGATGGAAATAACCCAAAGCAGAGCCCCTGCAATACAGTTACGGATGTATTTTTGGTAAGTCATATTCCCAACACCTGCTACAAAGGGGGCAAATGTGCGCACAATGGGTACAAAACGGGCTATGATAATTGTGCGTGCACCATGTCGCTCATAAAAGCCATGCGTTTTATCGAGGTAGTCTTTACGAATGGTGAATATACCAAATAGTTTAGCGCCTTCCCCTTTTTTAGCCAGAAAACGGCCAATGAAATAATTCGTATTGTCGCCACATAATGCAGCTACAATAAGTAATGGCATAATGATAAACACGTTCAGGTTGTTTGCTTCATTCGCAGCAAGCGCACCTGCAGCGAACAGCAACGAATCGCCAGGTAAGAAAGGGGTAACAACAAAACCGGTTTCCATAAATACAATTAAAAACAGTAAACCATACACCAATACTCCGTATTGACTGATGAACTGCTCAAGATGAGCATCTATGTGCACTATAAAGTCTATAATTTCCATACTATTCAGTTTATAATTTCGGGCGCAAGTTTACGTATTTAACTTAACTTTGCGCCACATGAAAAAGGTATTCGTAATTATATCTATAGCTGCTTTAGCATTGTTCCTTATATCGGCACCCGCCTGTAAGTCGGTTAAGGTACGTGCCAAAAAGGGGTGCAACTGCCCAAATGGATTTTAGCAGATTATCTTTCCTTAGTATAACTAGCTATAAAATCGGCATACGCCAGTTTAAGCCCGTCACGCAAGTTAATTTTCGGGCTCCATCCTTGTGCCTTTAAACGGCCTACATCCATTAGTTTACGTGGAGTGCCATCGGGTTTTGTAGCATCGAAAACGATGTTGCCGGTATAGCCGGTAATTTCTTTAATTAGTTCTGCAAGATTTTTTATGGAGATATCCTCTCCACAGCCAATATTTAAAAAGTCTTTTTCATTATACGACTGCATCAGCATGTAAGCTGCATCTGCCAAGTCATCTACAAATAGAAATTCACGCAGCGGAGATCCAGTACCCCAAACGATAACTTCTGGCGTATTGTGAATACGTGCTTCGTGAAATTTGCGCAGCAACGCAGGAACCACGTGGCTATTTTCAGGATGGTAATTATCGTTGTAGCCATATAGATTGGTAGGCATAACGCTAATAAAATTACATCCATATTGATCGCGGTACGCCTCACACATTTTAATACCGCTGATTTTTGCGATAGCGTAAGGTTCGTTGGTTGGCTCAAGCAGACCGCTCAGCAAATAGTCTTCTTTTAATGGCTGTGGAGCAAGTTTGGGATAAATGCAGCTGGAACCGAAAAACATCAGTTTCTTTACTCCGTGCACATAGCTCTGATGGATGATATTGTTTTGAATCATCAGATTTTCATAGATGAATTGTGCTCTGTAGGTATTGTTCGCAACAATACCCCCCACTTTAGCTGCAGCTAAAAAAACATAATCGGGTTTTTCGTGTACAAAGAACTCAGCAACGGCCTGTTGGTTGGTAAGGTTTAATTCAGCAGATGTTTTACCTACAATATGCGTATACCCTTCGCTTTTGAGTTTGCGGTATACGGCCGAACCCACCATGCCTTTGTGTCCGGCTATATATATTTTATCTGTTTTATTCACAGCAACTATTCGTGTTGATTTAAGATTTTGTATCCGCTGTCTTTTAAAAATTTTTGTCTTTTCATCAGTTTCAAATCACTTTTCATCATGTCTTTAACCAATGCCGGTAAATCATACTTAGGTTTCCAGCCCAGTTTTTCATGTGCTTTGGAAGGGTCGCCAATCAATAAGTCAACTTCGGTAGGCCTGTAGTAATGTGGGTCTACTGCAACTACAACATCACCAACTTTTAGTTTGCAGCCGTTTAGTTCAAGTTCTTCTAACCGGCCGGAATTTATAGAAGCGACTACACCTATTTCTTTTTCGCCTTCACCTGAGTAGGTCAGGTTAATTCCTACATCTTCGAATGCCATACGCACAAATTCTCTTACCGATGTGGTTTTGCCCGTAGCAATCACAAAGTCTTCAGCTTTATGTTGCTGCAAAATAAGCCACATGGCTTCCACGTAATCTTTGGCATGTCCCCAGTCGCGTTGTGCATTTAAATTACCTAAATACAATTTGTCCTGCATACCCAGAGCTATTTTGCTTGCAGCACGTGTAATTTTACGTGTTACAAAGGTTTCCCCGCGTGTAGGGCTTTCATGGTTAAACAATATTCCGTTGCTGGCAAAAATGTTATAGGCCTCACGGTAGTTTACCGTTATCCAGTATGCATATAATTTAGCTACTGCATAGGGCGAACGTGGATAGAACGGAGTTGTTTCACTTTGCGGAACAGCCTGTACCAACCCATATAACTCGCTGGTTGAAGCCTGATATACTTTTGTTTTCTTTTCCAGTTGGCAAATACGAAGCGCTTCAAGTATGCGTAAAGTTCCTATTCCATCGGCATTGGCAGTGTATTCGGGTGTTTCAAAGCTAACGTGTACGTGACTCATGGCTGCCAGATTGTATATTTCATCGGGCTGTGTTTCCTGTATGATGCGTATCAGATTGGTACTGTCCGTTAGGTCTCCGTAATGCAGTTTAAGCCGTACATTTTTTTCGTGTGGGTCCTGATACAGATGATCTATACGGTCTGTGTTAAACAGGCTGCTTCTGCGTTTGATGCCATGCACAAAATATCCTTTTTGCAAAAGAAATTCTGCCAGATAGGCTCCATCTTGTCCTGTAATACCTGTAATTAGTGCTACTTTCATGTTATAGTTCGTCTAAATAAAGCGTACAAGAATAACCATTTTTACGCGCACTGTAAAATATGCATGACTCTGTGTTATTCGGTTATATTTGTTGCCCTGCCGTATGCATACGCAACCGCTCATCAGCATTATCACGGTGTGTTACAATGCCGCTGACTGTATTACAGAAACGCTGCAAAGTGCCTGTAATCAGTCGTACCCCAATATAGAACTTGTTATTGTTGACGGAGGCTCAACAGACAATACGCTTGATTGCCTAAAACCATTCGCGGATAAAATAGCCACGTTAATAAGTGAAAAAGACGAAGGCATATACGATGCCATGAACAAAGGCATTAAACGTGCCCAAGGGGAATGGGTATATTTCTTGAACGCAGGCGACCGTTTTTACAACAATCAGGTAGTAGCAGATGTGTTTAGTACACCTATACCTTCTGATTGCGGACTTATTTACGGTAAAGTTAAAACCATAAATGAACCAACTGGAGTTAATTACGTTGCCGGTGGTCCCGTTTCGCTGAATGATTTTTACAGCCGCTATCCCATCAATCATCAGGCCACATTTACCCGCAGAACGGTATTTGAAATTTTGGGATATTACGATACAACCTATAAGCTGGCAGCAGACACTGAATGGTTTGTAAGGCTATTTAAATCAGAGCATATTAAGGCTCAGTTTGTAGATGTTATCGTTTCGTATTACGACATACCCGGTGCGTCTTACCATAAGCGCATGCAGGGATACATGGAATACCTACGGTTTTCGCGCAGGCATTTTCCTTTTCCGGTAATTGTGAAAAATTATCTGCTATACCCGGTTATCTGGCTAAAGGTTAAACTTATTAGGATATTAACAGGAACCCGTATTTTTACATGGTATCGAACCTTGAAATTTAACAACTAAGATGGCAACTCTATTACCCCACAAATTCAAGTATTTACGGAGTAAGGTCAGAAATAAACCATTTGCATTACTGGATGTAGGTGCAGGAAGCAACAGCCCGACTACAACGAAAAAGTTTTTTCCCAAATGCGAATATCACGGAATTGACAGAGGCAATTACCGCAATAGCGATGCTGATTTCAAGGCAATGGACGCGTATTATGAAATGGATTTGACAGAATTAAAATTTGATCAAATACCAAATGATTTTTTTGATGTCATCATTATGTCGCACGTGATTGAACATTTGCATAACGGTGATCAGGTAATACAGGGACTGATACCCAAACTTAAAAAGGGAGGATATATTTATATTGAATATCCGGGTCTGCGCAGCACTAAACTGCCAAGTATGCGCAATACATTGAATTTTTATGACGACCCCACACACGTGAGATTATACACTGTGAAAGAAGTTTCTCAAATTTTACAGCAATCAGGATGTAGCATACTGCATTCCGGAACACGAAGGTATTGGCCATTTATAGTGTTATTGCCACTTACCCTGGTATCGGAAACACTGAAGCATGGATTTGTGCCCGGTGGTGTATTCTGGGATTTACTGGGTTTTGCCGAGTATGTATTTGCACAAAAGGAGTAAGGCTTACTGTGAACAAGTTGTAGATTACGAAAGCTTTGCCCCGTCTATTTTGCACCCATAAACTAAACTTACATGATACTTTCCGACAAGCGAATACTGGAAGAAATTGAAAAAGGCACCATATTGATTGAGCCTTTCAAACGCGAGTACTTAGGCACAAATTCATACGATGTGCACTTGGGTCGTTACCTGGCTACCTACAAAGACCGCGTATTGGATGCCCGTGAGCACAATAAGATAGAAACGTTTGAGATTCCGGCTGACGGTTTTGTGCTTCAACCTAACACACTCTATTTGGGTGTAACTGCCGAGTATACCGAAACACATGCTCATGTTCCGTTTCTTGAAGGGAAGTCAAGTACCGGAAGGTTGGGCATTGATATTCATGCTACCGCAGGCAAAGGTGATGTGGGTTTTTGCAATACATGGACTCTGGAGATTTCCTGCGCTCAGCCCGTTCGTATTTATGCAGGTATGCCTATTGGTCAGCTCATCTATTTCGCTGTGGATGGCGAAATAGAAGTGATGTACAACACGAAGAAGAACGCCAAATACAATAAACGTGGCGTGAAGCCTGTAGAAAGTATGATGTGGAAGAATAAATTCTGATTTCAGAGGGTTTCGCTAAGAACGACCTTCCAAGCACTTGTTACATCTTTTTTAAGCAATAATTCATGTGCCATTCGGTGCAATGTATCTGTGCGCTCAGAGCCTGACGGTTGAGTTAAAATGGCCTGCAATTCCTTATGCATTCGTATATATACTTCAATACTGTCTGTATCAGGTAGCTCTTCCGTATTGGCCAGCATTCCTAAATCGTTTCCTGTTAATACGGTGCTGTTTTTTATGGAATCAGGCAATTGGTCAACACCCATGCCTAGTGTGGTTAACGGTTTTGGTACTTCAAACAAAGCACTGCCGTGCGCCCGTGCATACCAGTCGCCTCCCATGCGTGCTACCAAATCGATTTTTTCCTGATCAATCCTTCCGGTGGCTGTAAGTACATCCGGATTAACATGAATGAGTTTTACCTGACAAATAACCAAATTACCTGCACCGCCTTCGGTGCCTAAAGGTATGACCTGATTAACGACACATTCGAGCTGTACGGGCGACTCTTTAACACGCGGTGGTTTAATAGTAACTGAAGGCTCTTGCGTAAATCCTGCTTTAATAAATTCATTGGTACCCTTGGGGTATTCGGTGCTGGCCAAACTGGTTTGCTGAACCATGCTGTAGGTAACTACATTAATGCATACTTCCGGAACTTCTAATACATTTTCCAGCGTGTGCTTAGTTGTATTATCACGGCCTCTGCGGGCCGGTGAGAATATAAGTATGGGAGGCTTGGTACTAAAAATATTAAAAAAACTAAATGGACTCAGGTTTACATGTCCGTTTTTATCTATCGTACTGGCAAAGCAAACGGGGCGTGGCGCTATGGCTCCCTGTAACAATGCCTGCAGGTCCATCACTTTGAGTTCTTCAGGGTTATATGTTCGGTAGTCTTGCATTGTATGGGGAGTGTTAGGTTATACAGCTTTTATGAGGTAATAATTTTTCTTGCCCTTTTGTGCAATCAGGTATTTGCCATTAATCAGTGAAGTTGCCGAGATGATTGCATTAGCATCCTCGCATTTTATTTTATTCATGCTCACACCTCCGCCCTGAAGCATTTTACGTGCTTCACCCTTTGATGCAAAAACCTGTGTTTTTTCTGCCAGTAAATCAACGATATGAACTCCTATTTCGAGCTCTGATTTTTGGATGTCGAATTGAGGAACACCTTCGAAAATATCCAGAAAAGTAGCCTCGTTAAGGGTTGAAAAAGCCTGAGCTGTTGCCTGACCAAATAAGATATCGGATGCTGCAACAGCATATTCGTATTCTGCTTCGCCATGTACCCTTACGGTAATGTCTTTAGCCAGCGCTTTCTGTAAAATACGAAGGTGAGGACTTTGCATATGTTCAGCTTCAAGCGCTTCGATTGCATCTTTAGGCAGCAGTGTAAAAATACGTATCCAGCTTCTTGCATCTTCATCACTGGCATTTAACCAGAATTGATAGAATTTATAAGGGGATGTTTTTGCGGGGTCAAGCCACACGGCACCGCTTTCAGTTTTTCCAAATTTAGTGCCATCCGATTTTTTTATAAGCTGCGTAGTCAGTGCATACGCCTCACCACCGTCTTTTCTTCGAATCAACTCTGTTCCTGTTACTATATTTCCCCATTGATCACTACCGCCCATTTGTAGTTTTATAGAATGATGTTTCCACAGGTAGTAGAAGTCGTAACCTTGAACCAGCTGATAGGAAAATTCGGTAAATGACATGCCGGTTTCTCCTTCCAGTCTCCGTTTCACGCTATCTTTGGCCATCATGTAATTCACAGTTATATGTTTGCCTACATCGCGTATGAAATCTAAAAATGTGAATGACTTAAACCAGTCGTAGTTGTTGATCATAACTGCGCTGTTTGCACCGCAATCAAAATTTAAGAATTTCTCAAGCTGAGCATGTATGCGTTCAACATTGTACTGCAGTGCTTCTTCACTAAGCAGATTTCTTTCACTGCTTTTGCCCGATGGATCGCCTACCATACCTGTGGCACCGCCTACAAGTGCATACGGCTTATGGCCTGCTTGCTGAAAGTGGATGAGTGTCATAACCTGCATGAGGTGGCCAACATGCAGCGAATCGGCAGTGGGGTCAAAACCAATATATCCCGATACAATGCCATTTTTCAAGAGTTCATCGGTGCCCGGCATTTGATCATGCAACATGCCGCGCCACTGCATTTCAGCTACAAAGTCATTTTTACTCATGTGGGCGAAAATAAGCGGAATAGCGCTGATTATAAAAATCTGTAACCAGAGTACTTATCCTAGTTGGAGTAATAGGGCTAACGAACAACGTCATCGGCCTCAATTACTGCCATAGTAGAGGAGGCTTTGGCTACAATCAGCCGTTGGCCATCTGTTTCTGTCCATAGTTCGGCCTCACAAAAGTGAAGACGTTTGCCTGCTTTTATGACCATGCCCTTGGCATAAATCACAGCACTTACGGCCGGATTCAAATACGATACACGCAAGTCGGCAGTTACTATGTGTTGTCCTTTTTTTACCAGTGTAAATGCCGCAAATCCCATCACAATATCAGCACTTGTGGCCGTTAGACCTCCGTGTAGAAAGTTTAGCTGTTGAACAAACTCCGGCCTTACGGGCAACTGGCCTTCTGCAATTCCGGCATCCAGGTGGGTAAGGTTAAAACCTATATGCTGAGTGTAGGTATTTGCCTTGTATTTTTCGAGTACCATCTGTTTGAAATCGGCTTCTGCTGCGTGTAATTTCATAAATTAATTACATTTGGGGCGCAATCTACACATTTCCTTCATGCAATCGCAAACAGAAACACTCTATAGAAACTACTGCGACAAGGCATTTGTTGCCGAACACATTTCGCAGTTAAAGACATATCTGTTTGTGGGTACTACCAGCATGCATATTATACTGGCTAAGCCCCATACGCATGAGCTTGCGGGATTCTTTAGCATTGAGTTGGCAAGTCAGGCCGATCAGTTATCCCTTTCTGCTTTCAAGCAGGTACTTTCGGGGCTTCCATTCGATATTTCCGGAACTGAGCAGGTTGTTGTTTACCTGATACAGCCAAAATATACGCTTGTTCCGGAAGCGCTTTTTGTGGCCGAGAAAGCATCAGCATTGTATACTATTGTGCATTCACCTGAAAAATTTCATACGGTGCAGCATGCCCGAACGCCTTTCGGAATAGTACTGTATGCTACTCACGATATATTTATGGGGACGCTAAGGCTGGCATTGCCGGGTGCTGAAGTCATGCACGCTATGCAATGTATGCTGCCCGCATTCTCCAAGTTGCAAGATTCGTCAGGCAAATTGCAGCTTGTACTGCACGAACGCTATATGGATGTGCTCTGTTTTAACAAGCTGAATCTAAGTTATTGCAATCGCTTTCCGTTTGAGTCGGATACAGATATTATCTATTTTGTACTGTCAATTGCCGAGGCAATGCATCTGAATCAGGAAAAACTGGAAGTATGGATAAGTGGCCATATTGCTAGTACTTCAGGATTGCTGTCGCTTATGCGTAAGTATATTCAAACCGTTGTAATTGTGCAACGTCCGGATGGATTTACCTATCCTGCTGCATTTCGCGAATTGCAGGATCAGCATTATGTTCCATTTTTATCACCGCTGCTTTGAGAATAATTTCCGGGAAGCATAAAGGCATTTTGCTGCACCCCCCGCAAGGCCTTCCGGTGAGGCCCACTACTGACAGGGCAAAAGAAAGTCTCTTTAATATACTCGCTAATCATTTTTATTTTGAGGAATTATCGGTCATTGATCTTTTTGCAGGAACAGGTAATATAAGTTTTGAGTTTTGCTCACGGGGCGCGAACTCTGTGATTGCAGTTGATAAGGATGCGGGGTGCATCAATTACATTAAAACGGTTAAGCAACGATTGGAGCTCAATTCGCTCAAGGCAATTAAGCAGGATGTGTACACTTACATTGGGAAGTGTACAGAAAAAGCACATATTATTTTTGCTGATGCACCCTATGCCGATAAGCAGTTGCTACGTTTGCCCGACCTTATACTAACGCAAAATATACTGCACGTTGACGGGTGGCTCATAGTTGAACACGGTTCTGATTTGGATTTCAGTAGTCAATATGGTTATTTTGATAAACGGATATACGGACAATCAGCTTTTAGCTTTTTTAAAAACGCATCATCAATACATAAATAACCTATGCCATCCAAACGAATAGCTTTGTTTCCGGGAACATTTGATCCCATCACCGTAGGTCATGTTAATATTATTGAACGTGCGTTGCCTATGTTTGATAAAATTATTGTAGGTATTGGTCACAACAGCAATAAATCTACATTGTTTCCGCTGGAGCAACGCCTTCAATGGATAAATCAGATTTTTAAGAATACTCCTAATGTAGAAGCCGATTCATATGAAGGGCTTACTGTTGATTATTGCAGGAAGCACGATGTTGCCTATATTCTGCGTGGCTTGCGTAATATGTCGGATTTTGACTATGAAAAAAATATAGCACAGATGAACAAACTGGTATACGATGGTACTGAAACTGTTTTTTTGATGTGCGATCCGGCTTATACTCCCATAAGTTCATCGGTGGTCAGAGACCTTATACGCAATGGGGGCGATGCTAAGCCTTATTTACCGGCCCAGGTGGTGTGGTGATTAATTTTTTCTTTTCAGATCGCCTCTTTTCCAGGAGTTAAAAAACTGACTCCAGGCAAACGGATCGAACAGGCGCTGCGGAGGTAGTTGTCCGTTGTAGTAATAGCGTTCGTATTGTCCCAGCATATATTGCTGTTGGTTCATTCTTCCATCAAAACTCATCCCGGCTGCCATATCCTGAAGGGTTTCTCTGCGGGTATTATAGCGTGCCCGGTATCCGTAGTCATCAGGTATTTTTGCTTTAACAAACATATAGTTGAATTCTTCGGGCGTGGGCCAAGGCCGTATCACTGTTTCAGGTAAGTAGAGCGTATCTTCATCCATAGGAACTATAATGGAATAGCGGTAGCTTGTAACAGATAGCGGAATGGGATATTCTACTGTTTTTTCACCAATCATACTGAATGTTACCGTATCGCCTTTGCGAACTACAAAGGAGAAAAAACCACCCGGGTCGCTGTATGTACCTCTGTTCGTTCCCTTAATACGAATTGAAACAAGAGGCAACGCCCTCAAGCTATCGGCACTGATAACAATACCTGACACCTGTATGAGGTCATCGTCTTTTACCTGCGCTTTTAGTTGTTGTATAAAAGCTATGACAATCGTTAATATGAGCAGCGTTCGTTTGTTCATTAAAAGAAAAATCCGGTTATAATACACAACACCACAATAATGGGATAGGGTATTTTGGTGGTCAAAAGTAAGAATAAAGTTCCAAGCAGCACAGTCATATTCATCTCATTTACCTGAACCGGCTGAAACAGCAGCCATGCCGATGAAATCACAAAACCGGCCGATGTGGCATTAATGCCCTCGATGGCATTGCGTACCGGAGAGAAGTTTTTAATTTGATTCCATATCGGATATACAAAGAAGATAAGCAGAATGCCCGGTAAAAATATACCTGCTGTGCCCGCTGATGCACCCAGCAACTGCCCCGGTACATTCATTTCTTTCATGGCCATTGCACCGGCAAACGTAGCAATACTGAAAACAGGACCGGGTACTGCTTGTAGAATACCTACTCCCGAAAGAAATTCATTGGCGGTGAGGTAATGTTTAAATTCAACAAACTGGTTAAACATCATCGGTATAAGCACGTGTCCGCCACCAAAAACGATGCTGCCATAGCGGTAACTGTTTTCAAAAATCAGAAATGCTTTATTCTTAGTTACCGCGCCAAGTACTGCCGATAGTAAAAATATGCCAACCCACAAGGCAAAATTGCTCCAATTGATTTGTTTAACCGGCTTCACATCGAAGTAATCGGTTCTTTTCATGATATTGCTTACTACACCCCCAATAACAAGTGCTATAGGGATATAATACGGGGTTTTAAACCAGATGCCGGCAACGGCAGCCATTATCATCAAAGCCCAGTGGTGAATGCGCACCACAAATAATTCTCTGAACTTATACGCTGCATAAATAATAAAGGCTACCGCCATGGGTTGCAGGTATTGTAAAAAACCTAATCGCGGATTATCCAAATCGTATTTGTGAATAAGAATGGCAAACGCAGTCATAATGGCTGTGGCGGGCAGTACCCATACAAATAGGGTAAGAAATGCCAGCATGGGTCCGCCTTTTTTAAAACCTATGGCCGTAATGGTTTGGGTGGAAGTAGGCCCGGGCAGCATGTTGCACAGCGAATTCAATTCTTTCAGCTCATCTTCGCTCAGGTACTTGCGTTTTGTTACCAATTTGCGGTGAAATAAGGTGAAATGAATTTGGGGTCCGCCAAAAGCGGTAACGGCAATAACAAATACATCGAGCAAAAATTTGCCAATCCTAAACTGACGTATTTTAGTTGATGTAATGTTCAATGCAAAACCTATGAATTGCTCAAACATAAAAAAAGCTGCCGGAATTACCGACAGCTTTTTAAGAATAAGCGTTTCAGGTATCAGATAATGGTTTATGGAATTTCAATCTCTTCTATTTCGTGTTAAATTTTCATACCGTCCGGTTTTTAGAGATACTTACACTACCTTTGCCCGTCAGTAGTAATAGTGATCTTGCACAATCAAACAAGCAATTAAGTTGTTACAGCTGATATACGTTTAATAAATATTCAATCACCGGGGCTATTTACCCCGTACTGTTTTGAACCATGAGCAAAAAAGGAAAAATACTAGTAGCCATGAGCGGAGGGCTGGATAGCACCGTTACGGCTGTGATGCTGGCCGAAGAAGGCTACGAAGTTATTGGCATCACCATGAAAACCTGGGATTACGCCACATCTGGCGGAAGCAAAAAAGAAACCGGTTGTTGCAGTTTAGATAGCATTAACGATGCGCGTTCCATTGCGGTAAAACACGGTATTCACCACATGATACTTGACATACGCGATGAGTTTGGCGATTTTGTTATTGACAATTTTGTAGAAGAATACCTGGCAGGGCGCACTCCCAATCCATGCGTGTTGTGCAATACGCACATCAAATGGGAAGCGCTGCTGAAACGCGCAGCTCAGCTCGACTGTGAGTTTATTGCCACAGGACATTATGCTCAGGTACGTTTGCAAAACGAACGTTATGTAGTTTCTAAAGGTTTGGATGAAAATAAAGATCAATCGTATGTATTGTGGGGACTTTCGCAAAAAAGCCTGGAACGCACCCGATTTCCGTTAGGTAAATACCGCAAAACGGAAATACGCCAAATGGCGCTGGATATGGGCTACGATGAATTGGTGAAAAAAAGTGAAAGCTACGAGATATGCTTTGTTCCCGATAATGACTACCGCGGATTTTTAAAGCGCAGGGTAAATGGATTGGAACAGCAGGTAGATGGTGGAAACTTTGTAACTCCCGATGGAAAAATTATAGGAAAACATCGCGGTTATCCTTTTTACACCGTAGGGCAACGCAAAGGATTGGAAATTGCGGTAGGCGAACCATTGTATGTAGTGGAAATACAACCTGAAACCAATACGGTAGTGCTGGGTAGGGAAGAAGACCTGCAGCGCAACGGGATGTGGGTGCGAGGCATAAATATGGGTAAATATGCTTCGTTGGATGCTCCTCTCGAAACCATTACTAAAATCAGATATAAAGATGCCGGCTCGTTGGCTACCATTGAGCAACATGGCGATAGAATGAAAGTGAATTTTCATGCACACGTGAAAGCAATTGCTCCCGGACAATCGGCAGTGTTTTATGAAGGTACGGATGTAGTGGGTGGCGGGTGGATTCAAAGCAGTTTCGAACACTAGTATTTATATTCCTTCGTTGTATATTCGTGTACTTATTCATGTTCAAACGTATTTTATTCGTAAGTATGGCTGCGTGTATTTTTATGGCCTGCAGCACTACCGATAACAAGGACGATATTCCTTCGTTGGGTTACGAATATTTTCCACTCGAATCCGGCAAAACGTATATCTACCGTGTAGATTCACTGGGTTATGATAACAACACAGGCTCAACGGTGATTGATACATTAACCTACTTTTACAAAGTACAGATGGGCGAATTTTTTACTGATTTAAACAACGAGCAGGCTTGCTACATCAATCGTTTTTATGCCGATAGCCTAAACGGTGAATGGCACGAAGCAACTACATGGGTTGCTTTGCGCAATGCGAACAGGGCTGAACAGGTTGAAGAAAATATACGCGTGGTTAAGCTGGTTTTCCCGGTATCCGAATCCAAATCGTGGGATGGCAACATGATGAATAATTTGGGTTTTGAGCGATACAGAATAACTGACTATAAAGTAGCCTATCAGCAATTTGAAAATACCATCACTGTTCAGCAAAAAAATGATTCAAATGCCATCGAGGTAATTCGCAGTCAGGAACGCTATGCATCAGGCGTAGGTATGGTTTATTTAAAATCAGATTCATTGAATACGCAAACTGCCGGCTCACGCGGATACAGGTATCAGCTTACTTTAATCAGTTATCAGTAGCATGCGTTTACTGTATAGTATAGCGATTACTTTTCTGGTTTTTACAGCCTATGCACAGCGCATTCCATGTTATTGGGTGGAACTTAAAAGCAAAGACTCCATTGAATTTAAAATCAGTCAGCCACACCAACTACTGTCAGCTAAAGCCATTCAGCGCAGGAAAAAATACGATATACCTCTGAACGAAACCGATGTGCCCGTATCACAGCGCTGGATTGATTCTTTGAAAACAATGGGTTATACAACCTTTCACTCCAGCCGGTGGTTTAACGCCCTTATAGTAGAGGGGTACAGCAAAAGAAGCCTAGATTCACTCAGTAGTTTTTCATTTGTTAAATCAGTAAAGTATTTAGGTTACAGATACCGCTCGCCCCGACAGTCAACCGATGACATTCCGGATATAAATACGCAACTGCAGCAACTTGAAAATAAAGTTACAGGTAAACGCATAACTATTGATTCAAACGAATACGGACAAACGTTTGAACAGATTCATCAATTACGAATAGACTCTCTGCACGAACGTGGATTTAATGGCAAGGGAGTAACTGTAGCCATACTTGATGCGGGTTTCAAAAGTGTGAATGCGTTGTACTACATGCGTAAGCTCTTTTCCCATTCGCTGTTGCTTGCAGCGCGTGATTTTGTACACCCGAACACCGATGTGTTTAATGATGATGATCACGGTCTGTCTGTATTTTCAATTATGGCAGGCCATCAGCCGGGAACATACATTGGTTCGGCACCAGCTTCATCATACGTGCTGTTGCGAAGCGAAGATGCGGCACACGAAAATTTGCTGGAAGAAGCACTTTGGGTAATAGCAGCCGAATACGCAGATAGCTTTGGAGTAGATTTAATTCAATCATCGTTAGGATACAATGAGTTTGATGATGATATGCTGAGTCACCGCTTCAAAGAGTTGGATGGTAAAACCACGCTCATCAGCCGAGGTGCAAGTATGGCTATACAAAAAGGCATAGTAGTGGTAAACAGCGCAGGTAATGAAGGGGATAAAGACTGGCGGTATATTGCTGCTCCGGCCGATGTTGAACAGGTCATCACAGTAGGTGGTGTCGATAGTAAGCAACGTCTGGCTCTCTTCTCCTCTCAGGGTCCTACAGCCGATAAACGAATAAAACCCGATGTGATGGCGATGGCAGAAGGCACTACATTGATTTCACCCACAGGCACCATATACAAGGGCAATGGCACCTCGTATGCTGCACCCTTAGTTGCCGGACTCGCAGCAGGACTATTGCAGGCAAAACCTAAAGCTACACCCCATCAGCTGGCAAATGCGCTTCGTTTAAGCGGCACTTACTACAATAAACCCGATAAGCAATTTGGGTATGGTGTGCCTGATGCATTGCTTGCATTGCGCTTGCTTGGCTCTGATTCGGCACAAAATCAAATACTGGACGCACGTTTACTCCCCGATAAGCATGTGCATGTAGCCTTAGAAATGGCAACACCTCAGCGCGTGCAATACACACTTAAAACATCATCAGGTGTACTAGTATATTCCGGTCAAAGCCGTTTTAAATCAAAAGGTCAATTTAGATTTCCACTCACTAAAATTAGAAATCAATCAAGTGATTTGCTCACACTGGAAGTAAGATTTGACAACAGTTTACAGACGTTCAACTTTTACATAAACCCTTAATCTATGAAAACTATCAGTGAGCTTGAAGACTTTTTAAATACGGATTTACCGCAGGTTCTTAAAACCATTAATGGCAGTGAGCAGGCACTTTGGGGAAGCATGAACCTACAGCAGATGATAGAACACATAACGTTAGCCTTCGGACTGGCCAGAGGTTTGCGCTCGATTGAGCTGACAGCACCCGAGTCAAATCTTATTCGAATGAAAAATATTGGACTATTGTCTGACAGACCTATGCCTAAAGGGTTTAACAATCCGATTTTGACCGATGACCTGAAAAAACTCCGACATACAGATAGCGAAAATGCCATACAGCATTTATTGGATGAGATCAAACAGTTTACAGCGTATTATAAAAGTATGCCATCCAATCACACCATGCCTCACAACATATTTGGCCAGCTTAATTACCATGAATGGTTATGGTTTAATTACAAGCACATCCTTCACCATTTGGCTCAATTCGGATTAGTGGCGTATCAAGATAGAATTCAGTAAGCATATTACGAAGTTGTCTGCTCTTTACGTTTCACTACCATATAATAGTCGCCTTCCAGTTTTAAATAACCGTACTCGTAGCAAAAGAAATACGTAGCCCCTTGCTTAGTGGTATATAGATGTGTGAAATAGGTAAAGTTAAATCCACGTTCAGCCAGTTTTTTTACATTCACACGTGACTTCCCTTCGTCATTATCGGCAAATTCAGCAAGTACTTTTCGGTTCTTTCGCAAAATGGTATTTATGTGGCGTACCTGCGGGCTATCTGTTTTCAGTTTATTGTTGTAACCTGTTCGGCATTGGTCATCGCAGAATTTTTTATCCGCCCGGCCTTTAATGACCTCACCACAGAAATGACAATGTTTTTGTTCCATGCTACTTGATATTCGTATACCAAATCTGAATAGGTAATACCTGTATCAATAAACAGGCAATTCAAACATAGCTTGAATTCCGCGGTAACGCAAGGCCCTTTTAAGTGCTGCATAGTTTTGATAGGATTCGCCCAGCTCTTTCTTTAACAGATAAGTTTCGGCACCGCCCTGTAATTGTTTAATGAGCTGCGTAATGGGATCTTTTTGTACAGGCAACGAAACTGTTCGGTAGCCGGTAATTTTAGCTTCCTTAGCGGCAATAGCAAGGGCGGTATTCAACCCTCCTAGTGTATCAACAAGATGTATAGCCAGCGCGTCCTTACCTGTCCAAACCCTGCCTTGAGCGATTTCGTCAACCTGTTCTTTGGTTATTTTTCGACCTTCAGCAACTTTGGTAATGAAGTCGTCATAGATTCGGTCAATCATTTTTTGAATAATGGCACGTTCATCTTCACGCAACGGACGGTCAATCGACATTAAGTCTGCATACTTACCCTGATTAACCTTCTCTATGCGCACCCCCAACTTTTCGTTCATTAATTTTTGTGCATTGGGTATCATTCCGAATACACCAATCGAGCCTGTGATGGTATTGGGTTGAGCCACAATTTTACGTGCCGGAGCAGCAATGTAATACCCTCCCGATGCCGCTAAACCTCCCATGGAAACAATTACAGGCTTTACCTTTTCGGTAAGTACCACTTCTCTCCAGATGACATCAGAAGCAAGTGCGCTGCCTCCGGGCGAATTAATGCGCAATACAACTGCTTTTATTGTACTGTCTTTTCGTGCTTTTTTAAAAGCCTTCACCATATCATCCGACCCCATCGTTTCCTCATCACCTTCTCCGCTCATTATCTCACCATTGGCATATATAATGGCAATTTTATCTTTTTCCTTTACCTCTTTATCCATTGCAGATACATACTGACCAATGCTAAGCGTGACTAATTCTTTCTTGGAATCTGATTTGTTCAAGGCTTTTAATTCTTCCTCCAGTTCATCGCGGTATTTGAGGCTATCAATCAATCCGGCCTCCACAGCATCTGCAATTTTCTGTACACGCAGTTCACCAGCAAGCTCATCCACTTTTTCCATACTTAGCTTACGCGATTTGGCTATTTGCCTGTACGATGTTTCAACCAGCGAACGGGTGTAGGCTGATATCTGTTCGCGGTTGGCATCGCTCATCTTATCGGAAATAAGCGGCTCACCGGCTGATTTGTATTTTCCGTAACGTATCAGCTGAATTTCTACACCTACTTTATCGAGCATATTTTTGATGTAGGGTGTGGATGAGGAAATACCGTTAAATAGCATTTCGCCAGTTGGATGCACATATATTTTATCGGCTGCGCTGCACAAAAAATAGCTTCGGCTGTCCATCATTTCACCGTATGCATATACATACTTGCCGCTTTTTCTGAATTTTAAAAGGGCATCGCGCAATTCTTGCAAAACAGCAAAACTATTTGGTGTAATGCCAGTTTCAATCAGTATTCCCTTGATGTGTTCATCTGTCTTTGCATATTCTATTGCCTCAAGCATTTCAGTTAGTCCTGTACCCGGTGCACTTTCTCCCATTAATGCAGCACTGGATATTGGATTTTTCGAGTTTCTTTCAGGTATAGCGTTTGAAATATTGATAAGTAAGGTTGTATGATCTTTAACGGTGACTTTATTATCGGATACGCCCGATACAATAGCGGCTATAATGCCAATGCCTATAAAAATGAGCAATACAAATCCGATAAGGCTGCCTAAAATACTGGCAAAAAGTGTTTTTAAGAATGATTTCATAAGTAGGTGTGTAGTTGGTAATGCGCAGCAAGGTACTAAATTACAGCCAAATTGGTTACATTTTACGTAAACGAACACTACGCTAGATGAGTGGTCTTTTGCATGATAAAATCCACGTTTCTTATGGCCCGCTTTATTCGCTACAATATTTATCTTCGCCCGCATGACTATTGTTGCTTTATTGCGTGAAGAAAAACAGCCACCCGATTTACGTACACCGCTGACACCGGCACAATGCGTTCTTGTTCAGCAGCGGTTTCCCGGTGTAAAAGTTAGTGTACAGTCATCACCCTACAGATGTTTTACTGATGAGCAGTACCGTAATGCAGGTGTAGAAGTGGTTGACAATATTGAACATGCTGATATACTGCTGGGAGTGAAGGAAGTGCCTTTTAACCTTTTAGTGCCCAACAAAACGTACTTGTTTTTTTCGCATACCATAAAAAAACAACCTCACAACCGTAAAATGCTTCGTGAAATATTAAAACGAAAGATTACGCTTATAGATTACGAAACATTGGTATGGGAAGCCGGAAACCGAATTATCGGATTTGGTAGGTATGCAGGTATAGTTGGGGCTCATTATGCATTTGTAATGTGGGGTTTGCGCAATAAGTCTTACATGTTAAAACAAGCTGCTAAATGTGTGGATATGGCTGATATGTACAGACAATATGAGGCACTCACACTGCCGCCTATGAAAATTGTATTATGCGGTGACGGTCGGGTAGCACACGGAGCCATGGAGTTTTTAAAGAAATTGAAGATACATCACGTGTCGCAGGAAGAATTTCTGGCCAATGAATATGACCATCCTGTATATGTGCAGTTGCGTAGTGAAGATTACTATGAGCGCAAAGACGGACGTGAGTGGGATAAGTCCGATTTTTATAAGCATCCGCAAAACTACCGCAGTTGTTTCGCCCCGTATTACCGTGTAGCTGATGTAATGATTAATGCCGTTTTTTGGCACTCCGGCATCGAACCATTTTTCACATCCGATGAAATGAAGTCAACAGACTTTCGAATTCGTGTAATTTCAGACATTACGTGTGATGTGCCCGGTCCGCTTCCTTCCACACTTCGAAGCTCAACCATTGATAATCCGTTTTACGGTTACAATCCTCTTTTAGAAAAAGAAGTTTCCCCGTTTACACCGGATGTTATAGATATTCAGGCAGTAGGTAACCTCCCGTGCGAATTGCCGGTAGATGCCTCTATAGAATTTGGTGAACAGCTTATACGAAATGTGTTGCCTTATTTACTTATTGAAGATACCGAACACATTATTGCACAGGCTACCATTGCCCGTGACGGAGCGCTGGCCGGAAAATACACTTACCTGAAAGATTATGTTGATTAGCTTGAAACGCATAAATAGTAAAAATTAGTTTAGATACATCTATTGTAACATGGCAAACGGACGAAGAAATTTTAATAGCAACGGCAGACTGGAAGAGGATAAACCCAAAACCAAAATAAATAAAGAGAGCCTCAGGCAGGCGTTACAGCTATATACATATATACGACCATACAAAACTAAGTTCATACTTAGTATGCTATTTATTGCACTCTCAGCTTTTACCACCAGTTTGTTTCCGTTCTTTCTCGGAAAAATGATTGATGCTGCAGTTCCTGGCTCTTCTGTTCAATCTATGCCTTCATTTATCGGCTCACTCGGACTGAATGAGATGCACTGGAGTTTAAATACCACGCTGTTTCTTATTTTTTTACAATTATCACTGCAAACACTTTTCTCATTCATGCGCATTTATTTGCTAACCGATGTGGGCGAACGTTCGCTGGCAGACTTACGCAGAGATGTGTACTCAAAAATTCTAACTATGCCTATGTCATTCTTTACCGAAAAGCGCGTAGGGGAGTTGAGCAACCGCATCTCGTCTGACTTGTCTCAAATACAGGATGCCATTTCATTCATACTGGCTGAATTTTTACGTGGCATTTTTACGTTGTTAATCGGGCTGCTTTTTATTTTTTGGATAAGTACAAAACTGGCACTTGTAATGCTGGCAGTTGTGCCCGTTATTGCTGTATTGGCTGTTGTTTTTGGTATGCGCATTCGTAAAATGAGTAAAAAAGCGCAGGATCAGCTGGCACAAAGCGGAACTATTGTTCAGGAAACTTTTCAGGGCATCACTATTGTGAAGGCATTTACAACCGAATACTACGAGGTAAAACGATACGTAAGCAGTATACGTTCGGTAGTTGATACCGCCATTGCCAATGCACGTTACCGGGGAGCATTTGTTTCTTTTATGATTTTCAGTGTTTTCGGAGCAATCACTTTTGTGATGTGGTACGGAGCAAACATGATAACTACCGGTGAAATTACGATAGGCTCGCTTACTATGTTTGTTATCTTCTCCATGTTTGTTGGAGGCACATTTGCAGGCTTTGCCGATATGTTTAGTCAATTACAGAAAACACTTGGTGCCACACAAAGTATTCGTGAAATATTGCGTACAGAGGGTGAGCCCGTGAGTTTAGAGAAAGTGGTTGTGCAGCCATCCTATACTATAAAAGGAGATGTCGCTTTTGAAGATGTAGCTTTTAGCTATCCGGGAAAAGTAGATGTGCCCGTACTTCGTCATGTTTCCTTAGCGGTACATTCAGGGCAGCAAATTGCTATTGTTGGTCCAAGCGGAGCAGGAAAAAGCACAATGGCCTCATTGCTGCTGCGTTTTTATGAGCCACTCTCGGGTGTTATTCGATTTGACAATAAACCGGCTGCATCATACCCGCTTGCTCAATTACGTCATCAAATGGCTTATGTGCCTCAGGATATTCTTTTATTTGGCGGAACAATCAAAGAAAACATTGCCTATGCTCGTCCTCATTCAACAGACGAGGAAATAATAGCTGCTGCAAAGCAAGCGAATGCACATGAATTCATTTCGGCCTTTCCGGATAAGTACGATACCATTGTAGGCGAACGCGGAATAAAACTAAGCGGTGGACAAAGACAGCGTGTAGCCATTGCCCGAGCCATTTTACGCAATCCGGCTATACTTATTTTAGACGAGGCTACCTCATCACTCGACAGCGAAAGTGAGTCGCTGGTTCAGGAGGCACTTCTCAACCTTATGAAAAACCGTACTTCTTTTGTTATCGCACACCGATTATCAACCATACGCAATGCCGACAAAATAGTGGTGCTTGATAAAGGTGTTATTGCTGAACAAGGCACACACGATGAATTAATGACCCTGAACGGATTGTATAAGAAATTGAATGAATTGCAGTTCGAGTTAAATCACGGTTGATCATATAAAGCAATTACATAAGGGTGATTTTTTTGCCGTAATCGGTTCTAAAAAAGTGTACACCCGCAAGGTATGTGAATAAGCCAAACATGTAGTTTTCAGCTACGCATACGACATTCGTGCTATGAAATCTGAGTACAAAATACTTCTTATAGCTTTATTGCTTCCTATCCTGTATAAACTCTTCAACTGGAACGGAGATAAACCGGGAGGCATTTACAACCTCATGAACGATGGCGATACACCCTCGGTTTATCAAAAAGTTACATTTCCTAACGGTGATTTGTACGAAGGTGAAATGAAAAATAAATCCATGAACGGACGCGGCCGTTATGTTTTTGCCGATGGAAGTACTTACGTAGGCGATTTTGTAAACAATACCTTTCATGGCAAGGGCAGGTACATTCAGCCTGACGGCAAATCGTATGATGGTGCTTATGAAAATGATGTAAAACAAGGAATGGGGGTATTGAGATTTCCGGATGGCAGTGAATACGAAGGACAATTTGAAAACGATATGTTTAATGGATTAGGTACACTTAAATTATCAAACGGATCAGTGTATACAGGGCAGTTTGTGAATGACAAATTCAACGGCAAAGGAAAGTACAGCTATGTAAATGGGGATGTATATGAAGGCGATTTCATATCCAATTTGAAGCAAGGTGCAGGTACGTATTATTTTGCCAATGGCGATAGATACGAAGGACAGTTTTTTAAAGGAATGATGCAGGGATTAGGAACTATGTTTTTTGCCAACGGAACCAATAAAGTTGGTCAATACGAGCGCGGCAGATGCATCACTGCACTGAATTAATTTACAATTGGGAAGGGGCATTATTTGCCTAAATTCGCAGCCCTTTCATACATGTACGCATGACATTTGACGAAGAAATTAAACGCAGACGCACCTTTGGCATCATTGCTCACCCCGATGCCGGTAAAACCACACTCACCGAGAAGCTCCTGTTATTTGGCGGTGCCATTCAAACGGCTGGTGCGGTAAAGAGCAATAAAATTAAAAAGTCAGCTACTTCCGACTTTATGGAAATTGAAAAGCAGCGGGGTATTTCCGTTGCTACCTCTGTAATGGGGTTTGATTATAAAGGCTATAAAGTAAATATTCTGGACACACCCGGTCACAAGGATTTTGCTGAAGATACGTATCGTACACTCACTGCAGTTGATAGTGTGATATTAGTGGTGGATTGTGTGAAAGGTGTAGAAGAGCAAACGCGCAAGCTTATGCAGGTATGCAGAATGCGGAATACACCTGTAATTATTTTTATCAATAAACTCGACCGTGAAGGGCAGGATGCCTTTGACCTGCTGGATGAAATTGAAAAGGAACTCAATATTCACACACGTCCCATGACCTGGCCTATCGGAGTGGGCTCTACTTTTAAAGGAGTGTATAACCTGTACGATAAACACTTGAATCTTTTTTCTCCCAGCCGCGATCGTATTGCATCCGATAATGTATCAATAAATGATATTGACGACAAAAAAATAGATGAACAAATAGGGGAAAAACAAGCTGCAAAACTACGTGAAGATGTGGAGTTGATAGAGGGCTTATACGAACCATTTAATAAAGAACTTTACTTAGAGGGCTATCTGGCCCCAGTTTTTTTTGGAAGCGGAGTGAATAATTTTGGCGTAAAAGAACTGCTCGATACGTTTGTAGAAATAGCGCCTGCGCCCCGAAGCCGCCAAAGCGATAAGCGAGAGGTGGTTCCGGACGAGAAAAATTTCAGTGGCTTTGTATTTAAAATTCATGCTAACCTCGATCCCAACCATCGCGACCGTATAGCCTTTTGCCGTATAGTTTCAGGGAAGTTCGAACGGAATAAATTTTATCAGCATACCCGCCTACAGAAGAAATTACGGTTTTCTAATCCTACCACTTTTATGGCGAATGATAAAAGCGTGATAGAGGAAGCATACCCGGGTGATGTTGTAGGTTTGTACGATACAGAGAATTTTAAAATAGGTGATACACTGACCGAGGGAGAATTGATGCACTATAAAGGTATACCCAGTTTTTCTCCTGAGTTGTTTAAAGAACTCATCAATACTAATCCACTAAAGACAAAACAACTGGAGAAAGGTATACAACAACTTACAGATGAAGGCGTAGCGCAGTTATTTACCCAATACGGTACCAAGAAAATTGTAGGAACTGTTGGTGAACTTCAATTTGAGGTAATTGCATTTCGCCTACAGCACGAGTATGGTGCATCGTGCCGTTTTGAACCATTGCGATACAGCAGGGCCAGCTGGTTCACCTGTGATGATAAAGCCGTTATGGATAAATTTATGATGCTGAAAAGCAACAGCATCGTTTACGATAAAGAAAACCGACCGGTGTTTATGGCCGAAAGCGACTGGGGACTTGATATGACAAGGCAAAATTATCCGGAGATTAAATTTTACCGTACGTCTGAATTTAAAATGGAAGAAGATGCACAGTTTTAGTGCACATTTATTTCATGAATACTTTTAGTAAGGTAATCCGGTTTAAGCAGAAAGAGTATCTGCATATAGTTTACCACGCAGTTCTTGTATACGTTCATCTTCCAGATACTCATCGTAGCTCATGCGTTTATCTAGTACACCGTTGGGTGTAAGTTCAATAATTCGGTTGGCAATACTTTGCGTAAATGTGTGGTCATGCGATGAGAAAATCGCAATATGTTTCCAATCCTGAAGCGCTTCATTAAACGCGGTGATGGTTTCCAAATCAAGGTGATTGGTGGGCTCATCCAGCAGCAGGCAGTTGGCATTGGTAAGCATCATGCGTGAAATCATGCAACGCACTTTTTCTCCTCCGCTCAACACATTCGACATTTTAAATACTTCTTCACCGCTAAATAGCATTTTGCCTAAAAAGCCGCGTATGTAGGTTTCGTCTTTCTCCTTTGAAAACTGACGCAGCCAGTCAATTAAGTTGTTTTCACCGGTAAAAAATTTCCTGTTTTCGTTGGGCAAATAAGAACGTGTGATGGTTTGTCCCCAGGTAAATGAACCGGTATCTGGCGTTACTTCATCGGCTATAATTTCGAAGAAGGCAGTTACTGCCAGGTGCTCACGCGATAAAATCGCCACCTTGTCTCCTTTATCAAGCGTGAATGTAATATCATTAAACAGCAACGTACCATCTTCTGTTTTCTTCGATAAATGTTCAACCCGAAGTATTTGATCCCCGCAATCTCTGTCGGCACGGAAAATAATGCCCGGATATTTACGGCTTGATGGCTTAATATCATCAACTACCAGCTTTTCCAGTAACTTTTTACGGCTGGTTGCCTGCCTCGATTTAGAGGCATTGGCGCTAAAGCGTTCAATAAACTCTTGCAACTCTTTTCGTTTGTCTTCAATTTTTTTATTCTGGTCAGACCGTTGTCTTAAGGCAAGTTGACTGCTTTCATACCAAAAGGTATAGTTGCCAGTAAACAGCTGAATTTTGCCAAAATCAATATCCGCCACGTGCGTACACACGGCATCCAGAAAGTGCCTATCGTGCGATACTACAATAACCGTATTTTGAAAATCTGCCAGAAAGTTTTCGAGCCAGGTGATGGTCTCTACATCAATATCATTTGTTGGCTCGTCAAGCAATAATATATCCGGATTGCCGAATAAAGCCTGTGCCAGAAGTACTCGCACTTTTTCTTTTCCGCTCAATTCACTCATCAGCTTACTGTGTAGTTCTTCCTTTACACCCAAATTACTTAACAATTCAGCGGCATCACTCTCCGCATTCCATCCTTCCATTTCGGCAAATAGCCCTTCAAGTTCTCCCACACGTTCCCCGTCAGCATCACTGAAATCAGGTTTTGCGTACAGCATATCCTTTTCATGCATGATATCCCACAATTTCTTGTTTCCCATAACCACCGTTTGTAAAACGGGGTATTGATCAAACTCGAAGTGATTTTGCCTGAGCACACTCATGCGCTCACCGGGAGTAATGGAAACATGGCCTGTTGTGGGGTCAATCTCTCCGGCTAGTATTTTAAGAAACGTAGATTTACCGGCACCATTGGCACCTATAATTCCGTAGCAATTGCCCGGTGTGAACTTCACATTCACATCTTCGAACAGTACTCGTTTGCCGTAGCGAAGTGAAAGGTTGGAAACTGTGATCATCTGATTTTTTAAAAGGGCTGCAAGTATAGCCATAGTTAGCCATACTCACAGCATACATGAAAATGGGGAAATACCGAAATGAACCGGTAATTGGTTTTACTCTGTACTGTTATGCATTTATTTCTTCCAGCGGGGGGCGAGTATAGTAGCCTGTTCCGTTGTAAGGCCGCTTACGCGGATGTGTTTTACAGGCATCGCTGCACGCGCCTTCCATTTCTGCTGAGCAACGTTCGCACATATTAAACTGCTCGTTACACTCTACGTTGGCACAATTTAGGTTTCGGGTAGTAGGTTCACTGCATTTTGAGCATACTGCGACAGGCTTTGGATTAACCTCATTAATAGGTACTGCAACTCGCCCGTCAAATACGTACAATACCCCATCAAAATCTCTGCCTCCTGTATCTTTGGCATAGCCTATTATTCCGTTGTGCAACTGATATACGTCTTTAAAGCCTTCTTTAAGTAACAGCGCAGAGGCCTTTTCACACTTAATACCTCCTGTGCAACAGGTCACCACTTTTTTGTTTTTAAGGTGCTCAATTTCCTTAATTTTTTCAGGAAACTCGCGGAAGTTTTCAATATCCAAAGTAACGGAGTTTTTGAAGCGACCAAGCCGAGTTTCATAGTTGGATCGAACATCAAGTATCACTACATCATCGCTTTCTTCCTTTAACTTTAAAAATTCATCCCCGGTAAGTTTCTTTCCTGTTTCTATACGTGGATTGATGTAATTGGGGTCGCGTAAACCGGAATGTACCAGTTCTGCTTTTGGCCTCACGTGCATGCGAGTAAAAGCATGTTCATGGTGCTCGTCAATTTTAAATTCGATTCCCTTAAATCGAGTATCGGATCGCATTTCGGCCATGTATTGCTGGCAGGCCTCACGTGTTCCGCTTACCGTACCATTAATGCCTTCAGCTGCAAAATAAATTCGTCCCCTTAAACCCAGCGATTTGCAATATGCTAAATGCTGCTGACTCAAAATCACAGGATCTTCAATAGGCGTATACAGATAGTACGCCAATACTAGATAGTTCTTATTTTCCATATGCAAGATGGATGAATAATGGTTTAAAAATGTCTGCAAATATAAGGCCTACAGCCCAATTTACATACTATCATGCTAATGCACCAGCAACTTTTGTGTGATGAAGCTGCCATCGTTTAATTTCATTCGAACGAAGTAAACTCCGGAACTGAGAGCGCTTAAATTGACTATACCCTGCGATTGTAACTTACCCTGCCATACCTGTTGGCCGGTATTACTAACAATGGTAACATCAATATTCTCGGCATTTTCACCGGATGAATGCAGCTTGAATGATTTGCCGGCATAGCCATTCACGGGTACCAGTATATGTTTGAGAGCTTCTTCATGTGTTTTACCTGACACAGCCAGTGTATTTGAATAGGTGTAGCTGCCGTCCATATCTATCATTTTTAAACGGTAGTAACTTAATCCCTTGTTGGTATTCACATCATTAAATTCATAGCGGTTCAGATGAAGGTTGTGTGTAGCATCTATGCTTTTAATCGGGGCGAAATCATCGCTCCAGTTGAGTTTTCGCTGAATTTCATAGTGACTGAAATCCTTCTCATCGCTGGTTAGCCAGTTTAGTTTTACATCGTCATCGCTTAATCGCTTGGCTGTAAATGAAAGAAGTGTAACAGGTAAAGGATTGTTTGCCGGTCCGGTAATCTCAAAATCATCAATTGCTACACCTGCAGCTGTAGCGGATTCATCCGACCGAAATACAAACCTGAATCCAACGCGAGCATTGTTTTGGAGAGACGTAGCTGTAAATGATTTAAGGGTGAAACTAGTATTGTTGGCGTTGAAAAATGCCTGACCGGCAGGGAATGCTGTTCCACCTGTTGAATTCGCAAAATCATACCATCCGCTAGATGTGGATGTGCCCAGCGGAATCCACGTTAGTCCTGTATCCAGTGTGTATTCAACTCTGAATCCGTCATAACCAATTTCAAACGCATTGCGGCAGTAGAATCTTACGGTGTATGTTCCCGATGCCGTAAAGTTGAAATTAGGCGTATATAAGTAGGAAACACTATTGTCGGCATAATTACCGCTAAGCCCTGTGACCCATGCAAAACTGCCACTGCGTGTACCGGCTTTTCCTGAGGTGGTTGAACTGCCTCTTACAAACGCAGTTCCTGATACGGTGGAGGCAACAAAATCAGTTGGATTGATATCAAAATTACCGCCCATTGCCAGAGTGTAAGGTACACCTCGGTATGGCAAAACAGTAATGTAATTGCTTATGGTTTTGGTTTGTGCACCACCCCCTCCATTTATTTGAAGCGTAACTGTATATATACCGGGTGTTGTATATACTTTGAAAGGTTGAGTTAATGTACTACTTGTAGCATCACCAAAGTTCCAACTACTGCTAGTTGCTTTTCCCGATAAATTATTGAATTGTATCCCTTGGCCTTCATAAATAATCGTTCGGCTGGCACTGAAATCGGCATACGGGTCCATGAAAATATCAGACGAATACAAACCACGTCCGTGTGTAGATACGATAACCTGCTTATCTGATTCACGCATTTTTAGCATGGTTGCTCGTGTGTTTGCTAGTCCATTGTTTGATGGTTCCCATATAGTGGCACTTCCCATCAGGCTGTCCGTACTCCATACCCCAAGTTCTGTAGCAATGATTGCTTGCCAGGGTTTGGTAGGATTCAGCAATACCCAACGAACGGGCATATCCGGTAAGTTTCCATCACAGGCTACCCATGAAGTACCTCCATTTTTGGTTTCCCAGATATTGGTAACACCGTAGTTGGACTGAATGCCAATAATGTGATTTTCATCGCCTTTTTCCACGGCTATGCAGTTTACGTAACTTGTAAATCCGGTAACGCCTGAGTTAATAATTATACCGGTCTTCGATAAGTCGGTATTGGCACTATCGATGCGCACAATTCTGCCGTTACCCAATCCGAAGTACACACGCCTGGGTACGTTTGGTGATGCTGTAATAGAACTTACTTGCGAGTTTATATTCGTAACCGTTACGGTGCTGCTCGAGCTTCCGGTTTGAGGGTCGTTCCACCTTAAGTAGTTATTGGTTGAAAGTGCTGCGTACATCACGTTCAGCGAATCATCGTACTCAGTCGGATTGATAAAACGACCTGTATTTCCAAAGGATATACCGGTAAATGATGAACCTGTATTGACTGATCTGTAAAAATTATTGTAAACGTACGATGTAAACTGAAATTGAGGTTGATTTTGGTCAATGTGGCAGAAAGCTCCATCGCCTCCGGTTACTTCAGCCGTATTGTTTAACCCTGCAGCATTAAACAGGTGAGAACCGTTATCCTGTGCACCTGCTAAATAATGATTGATACCTGCACCGGGATGAATATCACACGCATAGAATTGTGCAGTGATATAATTTGTTTCTTTACTTACAATCGTAGGTGTAGTTGCAGTAGCATTATCGGTACGGTATATTCCACCATCGTTTACAAAATACAAGATAGTTGAACTTCCCGGACTGTATATGGCATAATGCTGATCAGCATGAACTTCCTGAAATCCAAATCCTCCGTACCAATGTGAAATTTGTGTCCAGCTACTACCCGAATTGGATGTTTTAAATAAGTCAATTCCGCCTACAAAACACACATTGCTGTTATTTGGATCTACGGCTATGGATAAATCATACCAGGCCTGATTACGACTGAAATCTTTTACAGGGTTTCCAGATCCCGGTATTCCAGGGTCAGCATCAATCGGATGGGATGCAGTAGTATCCCATGTTAATCCGGCATTTCCAGACCTAATGATTGCTGTAATTCTGCTCGCATTTTCAACTAACCCCCAAATAGTATTTGTGTCATTATCGGCTAATGCTAGTTCAATTTCGCGTCTGGCTACATAGCTTGGTATTGTTAATGCGGCTGTCCAAGTTGCTCCACCGTCAAAAGATTTATGTATAGCACCGCTGCCGCTCGATCCGGTTGATATGGTAGCATATAACGTACGGTTCGCTGCCCTTTCAATGTCGTAAGCCACTGATGTAGATGTCCCCAATACACGTGTAAATGAGGTGCCACCATTGGTAGAACGGTAAAGTCCTGTTCGGGTGGCCACAAATACGGTATCGCCATTTCCTATGGTAAATAATTTTTGGCAATAATGATAGCTTGAGTTATTAGTGGCGCTTAGCTGTATCCAGCTGTTGCCTCCGTTTGTTGATTTCCAGACTCCTAATCCACGTGCTGCATCACTATTGTTGTTTCCTTCGCCTGTGCAGAAATACATGATATTCGGATTACCAGGTGCCTGATCAATATATGTAATGGCCAGATTTTGGAAGAAGTCATTGATAGGAGTCCAGTTGGGGGCTGAAGCCGTAATATCTGTCGTTTTCCATAATCCACCGTTTACACCGGCAGTCCATACAGTTTTTCGCGTTACATCATTCAAATCTATGCACACTGCACGTGTTCTTCCTCCACAGTTCACCGGACCACGCGGCTGCCAGTTAATTCCCGGAATGGCTGCTTTGCCATATCTGCCCTGAAGGCTTTTCATGTAGTACCATGCGTCTATTAACCGTTCTGTAGGAACTTCACCGGTCTCAGGATCCATAGTCATTTCACGCTCCTGTGCCCAGGCTAAATCTATACGGTCTTTTTTAGGAATACGTCCCTTCCGGCTTTGCATCTTTTTTTCATGAGCAGCCAGGTAAGGATTTATTTCACTTACAAATTGATATGAACCCAAAAGTCCAAATAAAAGGAGTATGGCGATAGACAAAGAGTTAGTATGTCGCATGACACGTTTGTTTTTATTAACTCAAATTTACTATTTAATTTTAATTTAACCTACCTTCTGCTATAACTAATGTCAGGCTTACGTGTTAGTCTGAGTCACTAAAATACGTATTTTGCGACCATGATAGCACGTATATTTTTGTTTATAAGTATTATTTCTACTGCCATAGGTCACGCCCAAACGGGGGATTACCGCAGCACACAAAATCCTTTTTACTGGAAAAATCGTAAACCCTACGAAGGCTATTGGCAACAGGACGTACATTACCGAATTCAGGCAACCGTAAATGATGAAACCGATGTGGTATCTGGTGATTTACAACTCACATATTATAACAACTCACCGGATACACTCAAAGAGGTGTTTTTTCATCTCTACCAGAATGCCTTCATTAAAGGAGCATATCTCGAAAATTTAAACCGTGCCAACCACTTTTATCAGAAATTTGGCATATATGAATCACAGGGCAAAGGAACCGAGATTGAAAAGCTGGAAATTATTTCAGCCAATACAATTACACCAAATGAAAGTAATGACGGTACACTTCCAGCAGTGGATGGAGTCGTGCAACGCTACACAGTAAAGCCAATTATCGATTACAGCATTATGAAGGTGGATTTACAATCTCCACTGTTGCCTAATCAAAGTATACAAATCAATATTCGTTTTAAAACCTATTTTGATGATGGAGGTGAACAACGCAGACGCATGAAACTATTTAATGCGTATGGCTATAAACACTACGATGGTGTTCATTGGTATCCGCGCATCTGTGTATACGACCGCAAATTTGGCTGGGCTACCGATCAGCATCTGGGAAAAGAATTTTATGGAGATTTTGGCACGTATGAAGTAGAACTTACATTTCCCAGTCACTATGTAATGGATGCCACAGGAGTATTGCTCAACCCCAATGAGGTATATCCAGGAAACCTGCGTCAGTTACTCGATGTAAAAAATTTTGAAAAAAAACCACTCTACGAAAAACCATCTGTAATTACTACACCTGACGGAACTACAAAAACCTGGAAATTCAAAGCCATTAATGTACATGACTTTGCATGGACTGCCGACCCCACATACCGAATAGGGGAGGTGAAAATAAAACTCAAAAATGGACATGAAGTAACTTGTGTATCTTTAGCTCAGGAGCCACACGCATCACGCTGGCAGGATGCAGCTTCTTTTGCAGCACGCATTGTGGAGCTTTATTCAAATGATTTTGGAATGTATGCCTATCCCAAAATGATTGTGGCTGATGCACGCGATGGTATGGAATATCCCATGCTTACATTGGACGGAGGTTTGTCGCCCGGCTACTATGGCTTATTCGCACATGAAATAGGTCATAACTGGTTTTTTGGTATGGTAGGCAATAATGAAACCTACCGTGCTTCGCTCGATGAAGGTTTTACACAGTTTTTAACCAACTGGTCGATGACCAAACTGATGGGCGAAGTAAAACCAAGTCCTAAAAATCCATACCCGTTCACACGAATGGATCAAACCGTATACTGGGGTTACCTGCGCGATGCGATGAAGTGGGAGGATATGCCGCTGAATACACACAGCGATGACTTTAACAGTGCACTTCATCACGGTGGAGGCTATGCGCATGTGTATTACAAAACGGCAACCATGCTCTATAATTTACAGTATGTACTGGGCGATGAACTTTTTCAGGCTGCTATGCAACATTATTTTAATCAGTGGAAAATGGCTCATCCCTACTTCGAGGATTTCAGAAATTCAATCATCCAGTATACCCACGTTGATTTGAACTGGTTTTTCGATCAGTGGATGGAAACAACTAAACGTATCGATTACCGCATTAGGCACGTTACGCAAAAGAAAGATTCGCTGCTTATCAAATTTGAACGTACAGGCGAAATGCAAATGCCCATCGATTTTACAGTGTTAACCAAAGATGGTAAACGCCATAATTACACCATTCCTAATACCTACTTTGTAAAGAAAACAGATGCTACAATACTGCCGGTATGGCGAGGCTGGGGGATGCTAAATCCAACCTACAGTGTGAAGGTTAAGCTGGATGGTAGGGTTAAAAATGTACTTATAGATACGACATACAGACTAGCGGATGTTTACCAGTTAGATAACAGCTATAAAACACCTGTTCGCCTGCAACTGGATAAAGGAAAACGTCTTCCTCCATCACGAAGAGGCTATACCTATGAGTGGCGACCTGAAATCTGGTACAATAGCGTTGACGGAATGAAGGCTGGATTGCACGTAGAAGGAAATTTCATGAACTCGCGTCACTGGAATAGCCTTACGATTTGGTACAACACACAGGCCGGTCAGGGCTACTCAGGCCCGGCAAGAAACTCTGTTGATTTTAGATTTTATTCACGCGATTTGCTGGCACGTAAACTCTACGGATACGTTGATATTCGTATGCTTGATGGGTTAAGTTATGTGAGTGCAGGTATTGAATACACAAACCGGAACTACACGCTGGATGTGTATGTAAAAAGTATGGAAAGGCTTAATACGGCCAATCTGGATTACCTGCTTTTTCCCGCTGAATGGAATGCGGATAAGCAAAACAATACCATTAACATAGATATCACAAAAAGTTATCAGTACCGCTATGGTGCGGGCAATCTCAAGTATGGAATACGTACAACCTTGTTTGGCGACTATAGCTATTCGCGTATGGCGGCACAATGGATAAATGCACAAAAAGTATTTGCCTCTGCACTTCGTACACGCATCTTCGCTCAGGCTATGCAAGGAAGTAGTATTGCTCCCGAGTCACGTTTGTATCTAGCAGGCGCTAATTCGGAAGAGATGATGGAGAATAAATTCATCCGATCGGCTGGTTTTGTACCTTCTCAATGGCTTGGTTTTGGAGACAATTACAATCATTTTCATGCTGCCGGTGGTCTTAATATTCGCGGGTATTCAGGGTATCTTACTCCACGCATAGCCGATAATACACAACTGTTTATGTATAGGGGAAATTCAGGTGTGGCTGCAAATTTCGAGTGGGATATTGACGATTATATTCGATTTGCTCCTGCATTTCTCTCACCGTACTTTCACCTCGATGCATACCTGTTTGGGGATGTGGGTATGCTTGAAAACGAATTCAAAGCCGGTGAATCCGGGTTAACCCAATCGCTCCTCATCAACACAGGTTGGATGGCTTCTGCCGGTTCTGGTTTTGCCCTTACAATTAAAAAATGGGGCAAACTGGACAAAGCCAAGCCATTGACAATTCGTGTCGACTTGCCTCTTTTCCTCAGCAATTCACCATTTGTAGATGGACAAAATTTACGCATGCGTTGGCTCGTTGGCCTAAATCGTGCGTTCTGATTTTTTAATTATTAATACCATGAAAATACAAAAGCCGCTTCCAGGTACCTTTCCTCCTTATTTCAACACATACATTTCAAAAGTTCAATCCGATAACATAGTTGACGAATTACTCACTGTACATTACGATACGATTGATTTAATTACTTCCATTGATTTGGAAACGCAGCACTTCCGTTACGCTGAAGGCAAATGGAATATTAAAGAAATAATTCAACACATCATGGATACCGAACGTATATTCAGCTACCGTGCATTGTGTATTGCAAGAGGTGATGAAACCTCACTACCCGGATTTGATGAAAATAAATATGCGGCACATTCGTATGCAACCTCACGAAACATGAATGATATAGCTCGTGAATTTTCAGTATTACGTGCTTCAACCATCGAGCTTATCAAATCGTTCAATGATGAGGCGTGGAGCAAAACGGGTACTGCGAATGCACATGCTGTTAGTCTTCCTGCTTTATTTTACGTCATTTTAGGCCACGAAATTCACCATATACAGATAATTAACGAACGTTACCTGCCTCAGTAATTCAGTTCAGAATGATTTGCCTAAACGATACGCCATACCCGGTAAAAACTCCTATTGCCCCATTTAAGGTTGACTGAAGTACAATTGGTGTAGAAAAAGGATTGGCGCCATTATCCGCTCGTTCATACAGCTGCCAGAATAAAAATTCTTTACGCCCCAACTGAGCCATAAATATGTTTATGGTATCTTGTTGCTTGAATGGCCTGAAGAAATTAAACGAGCGGTATATGCCATTGGCAAATTCATCGTCAAATGTGTAATCACGGTCAGCAGCACCCCAGCCTAGTAACACGGATGTAAACTGCTCTTTCACAAATACACGGTAATTGTTTCGTTCGGGCGGATCCTGCCAGAAAAAGCTTAAGTACGCATCCACACGACCGCTGTCGTCCGGTTCGCCTCTTAATTCATACTTTAAGGTGTCAATGGGTATAGGATTGGGTATCACCGTTGTGCCGGTAACTCTGCGCCCATCAGCCAGTGCAATTTCAAGCTTATACGGAATATTGGGTGTGCCAATGAATGTAGGATTCACATAGATACCTCTTAAATTTCGGGTAATTGAATCAATGCCTAAGCCAACGTAAAGGGTGTCGGCACCGGGCACATCGTAAATATTAAAGAATCGGGTTGAGGTTCCGTCAAAAATAGTATCCGGCCCGTTTATCCTACCTGCAGTAATTGTTACAACTGCCTGATCAACTCCCCCAAGTGTTAGATCGGGTTTGAAATAATCCAGACTTTTGGTTATGAAAACATAATTTAATAATGGCGAGAATTGGTTGATAGTAGCCTCTACTACCAGTTCCTCTTTTCCGGGCTTCACATTCATACTTATTTCTTTCTCACAGGATGCGGTTAGTAAGAATGTAGCAGCCAATATAAAATATAGTCGATTGTGCGGTTTCATGCTATTTAGAATTTAAAGTTCCACGATACGGAAGGTAATATGGGAAATAGGTATACCATGTACGCTTTCACTTCTGCATTTTCTATGTCGGGAAAAAAGTAGATGAAAAACGGATTAGCCCTGTTGTAAACATTGTAAACCGAAAAATTCCATGACGATTCCCATTTATCCGTTTTCTTGTGCTGGTATGTAAACGACACATCTGCTCTGTGGTAGGCCGGTAAACGGTAATCATTAATCTTATCGTATAAATCAATAAACTGAAATTGAGGTTCTCCGGTGTTTACGTCAAACCCTACTCTGAACGGCATGCGCGATGTAGGTAGCGTTACCGCATTACCGGTACCGTAAACAAATACGAAGTTGGCGTTCCATTTCTTGTTTATAGTTTGAGAAATAACTACTGAAATATCATGTGTACGGTCATAGCGGAAGAAGAACCATTCTCCATTGTTTAATTCATCAAATTGACGCATAGTGCGGCTCCAGGTGTAGCCAATCCAGCCACTGGTATTGCCGAATTTTTTCTTAAAAAAAAGTTCTACTCCGTATGATTGACCCTGGCCGGGAATGATGGTGCTTTCGAGGTTTTGATTAAAGAAAAGTCTTGCTCCCGGTTTAAACTCAATCTGGTTGAACATAGGCTTGTAGTAAGCTTCAATTGATGATTCGTACTCATTGTTCTTGAAGTTTCTGAAATATCCTATGGCATACTGATACGCAAGCTGAGGTTTTACTTTTCGTGAACTGGGTATCCATAAATCGGCCGGAAAAGCAGCCCCCGAAGTGGTGGCTAAATGTAGAAACTGATAGGTTTGTGTAAAAGAAGCTTTCAGTGATGATTGTTCGTTAAGCAGGTAGGTCGCAGCTATGCGTGGCTCCAGCCCATCATAAAAAGCAATACTTTCCCCCGATTTCCATTCACGTTCAATACCATTAGGTAAGTTAAGATCATTAAAGCTGAATTGTTTGTAGGGCCCTACCGTGTTAAAAGCAACATAACGTAAACCTGCGTTTACAGTCAATCGGTTGTTAATCTGCCATTCGTCCTGTATGTACAAAGCACCTTCGTGTGCATACTGATTGAGTATTTCCTGCCCTAAGTTTACATTACCTACTTGTCCGCTGGCTATGCCCGGTTGAAAAGTATGAAACGTGTATTGTGCGCCATAGCGCAATTTATGCTTTGATGAAGCCAGGTGCTGTATATCGTACTTTACATTCCAGTCCCGTATTCCACTCGATGCATTAAATACAATTTTAAAATCGTTCTGGCCGAACTGAAATTCATTGACAAGGTCATATCGGTTATATACCAGCGATAAATTGGAAAATATTTTTTCGCTGAATATATGATTCCACCTCAGCGATGCCAGTGCATTTCCCCAGCGAATACTAAAGTTTACATCACTGTTTCGCGGACTGGTAAATGAAAATATATCACGCCCGATGTAACCCGAGAAGAAAATTCTGTCCTTATCGGATAAGATATAATTCGCCTTGGCATTAAAATCGTAAAAGTAGTAACCGTTACCTCTAAGACTATCGGCAAGAAAAGGCCTTACCAATGCATCAATATAAGTACGTCTACCCGATAAAATGAATGAACTTTTCCCCCTTTTAATGGGACCTTCTACTGAAAATCGGGAAGCGATAAGCCCCACACCACCGCTACCTTGGAATTTTTGGTTGTTGCCTTCTTTCAGATTGACATTTAGTATTGATGACAAGCGTCCGCCATATTGAGCAGGCATTCCGCCTTTAATTATTTCTACGTTTCTAACTGCATCGGTGTTAAAAACCGATAAAAATCCAAGCAAATGCGATGGATTGTAAATTACGCCTTCATCCATCAGTACCAGGTTTTGATCGGGCCCACCACCACGAACGTAAAAGCCAGTACTGGCTTCACCTCCGGATTTTATACCCGGCAGTAACGTAATTGCTTTCAATACGTCAGGTTCACCCATAATAACCGGTAGTTCCTTTACCTTTTCTCCGCTTATCTCTAGCCTACTCATCTCTGTACTCGTTACATTTCTGTTTGTGCGTTCGCTGCTAATCACCACTTCTTTGGCAGTCATTCCCAGCGGGCTCATTACCATGTTTAATTTTTTATTGCCATCAACAGTTACTTTTACCTCTTTAGTCATTAAGCCTGGGTAAGAGTATATAAACGTGTAGTTGCCCTGTGCAAGCGTAATGGCATAATACCCGTAATCATTAGCTTGAGCACCGGTTTTTGCTTCTCTTACATATACAGTCGCACCTATCAGAGATTCTCCATTGCTTGAATCCTTTAAATATCCACTCACCGTAAAACGCGCCTGAGCATGAGCTGCATTATGAAAGGAGCAGGCGATAAGAAAAAACAGATTTACGTAGAGAAAAGGAAGTTTCATGTGCAAAATTATAACGATTATACTGCGAATTTAGTTTCAGAATCTTTCAAGTCATGATTTAAAGATGTTATTTGTAACGTACTTTTCTAAAAACAAGTCTTAATTAAGGACTAGAAAGAGTACTACTGTACTACTATTTTCGCGCAGTATTCATGTATTGATATTCACTACTGTGTGAATCTAGAATTTATATCCGAATCTTAATGAACCTAGCATGAAAGGATACTCACCAACCTCCTTGGTCAGTGTTTTGTCTTCATATATTGGCCAGGGGTTTGATTTATAAACCACACCCTCCACACCGAACTGAGGTATTACATACAGTTTGTTTTTAGCAAAACTGAACCTGTAACCTATGTAACCCGTCATTGCCCAATCGAAACTTCTATACGTTTTACCCGTGGTTACATGATTTTGTAATACACCAAGTCCGGTTGTTTGAGAAAATTCCAGATGAAGTCCCTTCCAGAGGTATTGTCTGTATCCAGTTACTAAACTGTAGTCTGCAAAGCGACCTTCTGTTTCTCTGTTTTTAGGAAAAAGCACGTTTACCCCAACTAAAATATCCCCACGCAGATGACCCTTTTCCCATAGGGTGGCAGCTAGCTGTGTTCTTGAAGCACCCGGAAAAAATGGCCAAAGTATATCTGTTTCTATGCTGTATTTACTTTCCTTCGAAGCAGTTTGAGCAAATGTGTCTGCAGCTAATAAGCTAATAATTCCTAAAATAATAAGGCGTTTTTTCATGGTGTTAATTATTAAAATTTGTACTGATACAAAAGTGATAATCGACCCAATAAAATCGTATTGACTTAAATCAATAAATTATTTTAGTAATGTAAAATTATTTACGTGCTCTAATTCGGCTCAAGGTTTCTGGCGTGATTCCTAAATAAGAAGCGATCATGTACTGAGGTATTTCGTGTATCAGTCTGGAGTTTCTTGCTACTAGTTCTTGATATCTTTCTGCTGGAGTCTTGAACATAAATGAATCTACACGGTTAGCAACGGTTAAATATAAGTTTTCAGCTATCAGCCTTCCTAGTCGTTCAATGTTTTTATATTTATCATATAAGGATTGTAGCGCCTTTAAATTTATTTTATAAATGAGCGCTTCGTCCATAGCTTCAATATGATGTTTTGAGGGCATGCCCGTTAAAAAACTCCTGTAATTGCTCACGAAATCTCCCTGAAAAAAGAACGCTGTTATTTTTTCCTCACCGTCTAAATCGTGATAAAACCTGAAGCTGCCTTCATGTATAAATGCTATGAAATCACAAAACTCACCTTCTTTTAATATGAGTTGCTTCTTACTAATACGTTCTTTGGATAAGCAGTTTTCCAAATCCGTCCATTCTGCATCACTTAAAGTGACGAAATGATTGAAGTATTTTCTTATTGTTTCCACGCAGCTATTAATTCCATCTTAGTGTTTCTAACATATGCAGTACATCAGCCTTCAGATGTTCAAGTGCAGGAGCAATGGAATCTGTATTGGTGCGCACATTGAAATAAAGCGCCCCTCGTAAGAAATGCTTTTTATTGTCCGTTACGTAAAACTGAAAGTTGGTTGCCGTATTGCCGCTCAGTTCATACAGCATACCGTTCAAATACGCATTACGTATATTTATTTCATAAATTTCATCTGCCTTCACAGTATGCTTATATACCATTGTTCGTGAATCTTCCATCATTTTAAATAGCTCATTTTCTTTCGAAAAGGATTTTACACTTAGGTGCAGGGTTGCATTGAATGGAATATAATTAAGGTTGTACCAGCATGGCTCTGCTGTAGGATGGGTATCAGCAGATAAAATGGCATACCTAGGTATGTCTATACTGAACCCGCACGGGTTAGATACTGATTGATAGTTGTGTGCCGGTAGGTCCAGGCGTTGATACCCTCTGGGCTTTGGTACGTAGTTCTCTTCGCAACCCCAGGTGAATAATAGGAATAAGCTAGTGAAAACTAATTTTATATACGTATTCATTAGTTTTTCAGGTAAATTACTTTTACTCGCTTTATTCGTCTTTTGTCAACGGACTCAACAATAAACCTGAATTCTTCAAAGTTGATTTCTTCACCGGGCAAGGGTAAATCTCCGTTTATTTCAAGCAATAATCCCCCTAATGTATCGGCATCGTTTCGTACCTGCTCAAATCGGTCGGTATCTACTTCCATATACCGACACATATCGTTTATCAGAATTTTAGCTTCAAATACATAGGTGCTGTCATCGATACGTGAATACACCACCTCATCTTCATCAAACTCATCCTGTATCTCGCCAAAAATTTCTTCCAAAATGTCCTCCATGGTTGCTATACCGCTGGTTCCTCCGTACTCGTCAATAACTATAGCCATATGCACCCGTTTGCTCTGAAACTCTTTTAGTAAGTCGTCTATTTTTTTACTTTCAGGTACAAAGTAGGGTTTACGTACCAACATACTCCAGTTATAGTTTTCGCCCTTATCTGTGTGCGGCAGTAAATCTTTAACGTATAATATTCCTGTAATTTTATCCAGATTGCCATCAAAAACAGGAACACGTGAATATTCCCACTCCTTAATTTTTCCAAGCACTTCAGTAAAGTTTAACCGTTGATCAATGGCAGAGATATCCGGTCTTTGCCGCATAATTTGCTTTACATTGATATTGCCAAAATTAACTATCGATTTAAGAATGGTTTTTTCTTCTTTTGGGGTGTTCGATTCTGCTGTAATTTCTATCGCATGAGTCAATTCGTCTACACTAAGTACATGTCCTTTTCGGGTCATGCGCTTATCTAAAACAGAAGTTGAACGCACCAATACCGTAACAAAAGGAGTAAGAAGTTTGTTCAACAATACCATGGGTCTGGCTAGTAATGCTGCAACACGCTGATTGTTTTGCGAAGCATAAATTTTTGGCATTACCTCCCCCAGAAGTACTATCAGAAAAGTAATAAATACGACTTCAATAAAAAAACCGGCAAGCTTATTTTCTGAGAAATCAAAAACTGTATTTATTGTCAACGTTGAAACGAGCACAAATGCAATGTTTACAAACGTGTTTGCAATAAGGATTGTAGCCAGCAGCTTTTTAGGATGACCAGTCAGATAATGAATGGCATCGGCTGTTTTACTGCTCTCTTCAGTTAGTTCTTCTATTTGCCAGGGGGTAAGTGAAAAAAAAGCGTTTTCGGAACTGGATATTGTAGCTGAACAAATAATGAGTAGAATCAATACTGCCGCATAGATAATTAGTGAAAGGGTATCTGCCGCATTCAACTGAGGATTGATAATGCTTAGCATTGGCGCAAAAGCATAAGACGGAGGTTCAGTAAGTGTTGATTCCAATGTGGTTATATAATCTAAAAAGGTAAATCGTCTGTTGCATCTGGTACGGATACAGATTTATCGGGCGAATGATCAACGTGCTCTCTGTGTGCTCCATCCATGCTTGAGGTGTTACTAGTTGAAGCCTTTGAACCGCCAAGCATAGTCATGCTAATAGCTTTTATACGTATACCTGTTTTTTCATTTCCGTCTTTATCTTTCCAGGTCTGAGTACGAATTTTTCCCTCTATATATACCTGTTGACCTTTTTTCAGATATTTTTCAGCAATCTTGGCCAGATTATCCCACATCTCAATGCGATGCCACTCCGTATCGGTTTTGCGTTCTCCGTTTCTGTCTGTGTAAGATTCAGACGTTGCCAGCGAGAAATTGGCAACAACCCGGTTATTTTCCAGATATTTCACTTCTGGATCTTGCCCCAGATTCCCAATCAGCATGACTTTATTTAATGACATAGTACTATTCTATTAACGCCTGCAAAGTAACGCATTTCAAAAATTTATCAAATAACCGGTGGACCGGAAGTCTTTGCAGCTGTGATTTAGTTACGAACTGGTCAGTACTAGCTAACTTGGGCATTTCGCTGCACATGGCAAGCCAAAACCCGGCATCTATTTTCCTGTGCGATAAAAGATGAACTGTATGCCACATGCTCACAGGTTTGTGTGTAACCTCAATCCCTAATTTAGTTGAAATATCCTTTTTACTCAGTGTGTCAGCCCGCTCCGAACTCTCTATATACAAAGGCTCATAAAGGTTCTTCCATATCGAATTTCTGTCACGCTTACGTACCAATAGTTTCCCTTCATGAATAAATAAAATATAGTTTAGAAAAATTTCTTTAGGTTGCTTTTTTACTAATTTAACAGGAAACTCATAAACTCTGTTTTGTATGAATGCAACACAGTTTTGATGCATAGGACACATAGCGCATTTCGCACGTTTAGGTGTACACACAGTAGCCCCAAGCTCCATCATTGCCTGATTGTGAATAGCGGGAGCTTTTTTATCCAATATTTCATCGGCAAGCTGCCCAAATAGTTTTTTACCCACCGTTCCGTCAATAGGCTCGTCTATGCCATATACTCTGGAAAGCACTCTGAAAACATTCCCGTCCACTACTGCCTTGGGTTCATCAAAAGCAAATGATGCGATGGCAGCAGCGGTATAAGGGCCTATGCCTTTAAGTTTAAGCAAGTTTATGTATGTATTTGGGAATTTTCCGTTGCAATCACGTACAATTTGCTTGGCGGTTTCATGCATATTTATTGCACGGCTGTAATACCCCAAGCCTTGCCACAGCTTCATTATTTGCGTATTCGATGCTTTAGCCAGCTTCTTTACATCAGGGAATTGAGAGATAAATCGCTCATAATAGGGCAGCCCCTGCTCAACCCGTGTTTGCTGTAAAATCACCTCCGATAACCATATTTTATAAGGGTCTCTTGTATGCCGCCAGGGTAAATCCCTTGCATGATCTCTATACCAACGATTAAGGTCTTTCCACATAGCTGCGAATTAAATCCTATTAAGAGGATATTTCCGCCAGTATGTTTGGTATTTAAAAATTATCAGGCAGTTATGTAGTTTTTTACCTGAAATGTATAAATTTGCAACCCTTGTTTTAGAAGCTAAAACATTTAACAATTGATTGATAATTAATTTATAAACCATTAAAATTTTAAAAAAATGACAAAAGCAGAAATTATTACAGAAATCTCAAACAAAACAGGTATCGATAAATTACAGGTTCAGGAGGCCGTTGAGTCGTTCTTCAAAGTTGTTCGTAACTCAATGATAGAAGGTAAGAACGTTTACTTCAGAGGTTTCGGTAGCTTTGTTATCAAAAAAAGAGCTAAAAAAATAGCTCGTAACATCTCAAAAAATACAGCTATGGTTATCGATGAACATTATATCCCTAGTTTCAAGCCTGCAAAAACATTTGTCGATAAAGTTAAAAAAAGCGAATCAGTTAAGGCAAAGGCTGCTAAGTTAACTGCATAATCTTACGCTTGTTTGTCAAGAAACCAATACATACTGATTGGCTCTGTAGCAGTGATAGCTGGAATTCTTTTTTGGAAAGGATATAAGACTAATAATGCAGTAGTAGGGAGTAAAGAAAATCCTTCATCTACAGCCAACTTTAAGTCCTTCGATGAATATATTAGTATTCAAAAAACCGAGCTAAAGCCTGACGTACTCAACGTGTTAACAAAATACGAAAAAACAAATACGTCAGCTACCTTAAAACAAGCAGTACAGTTGTCAGATTCATTGAATTTACCTCTTTTGGCATCCTATTATTTTGAAAAGTATACCGAGTTGGAAAGTACTAAGCAAAACTGGTATGTTCTAGGAACCAAATGGTACAATCTAGCCATGTCATCATCCGACAGTATATTATCCTATCAATTAGCAGGCAAAGCAAAATCTAGTTTAAACAAAGCATTACAACTTGACCCGACTAATCTTGATGTAAAAAATGCCCTAGCTGCCTGTTACATCGAATTGGATAAAGATGTAATGAAAGGAGTAGGAATGCTTCGTGAAGTAATTAAAGAAGATAGCAATAATTACCAGGCAATCTTTAGTCTCGGAATGCTATCTATACAATCAAATCAACTGGATAAAGCCTTAGTTCGTTTCGAGAAACTGGTAAGTCTGCAGCCATTTAATCCACAGTATTATTTTTATCTCGCAGAAGTTCAGGCAAAAATGGGAAATGCACAACAGGCCATTAAAACCTACGAAAAATGCAAAACATTGGTTTCTGACAAAGAGACCAGAACCGAAATAGACAACATCATTCAAAAACTTAATCAATTATAATTATGCCAAGCGGTAAGAAAAGAAAAAGACACAAGATTGCAACTCACAAACGTAAAAAGCGCTTAAGGAAAAATCGCCATAAGAAGAAATAGGATTCTTTAATTAGTATACTTCCCTTAATAGGGCAGTAGTGTTATAGTATTAATTAAAGCCTTCACAGTTGTGAGTAAAGAACTTATTATAAACGTACATCCTGCCGGTGCGGTAGATATTGCCCTGCTTATTGATAAAAAACTGATTGAGTTACATCACGAAAAATCAGAAAACAATTTTGCAGTAGGTGATATATATCTGGGCACTGTCAGCAAACTTATGCCCGGACTTAATGCAGCATTTATTGATGTTGGGCATGAACGTGATGCTTTTTTACACTATTTGGATCTTGGCCCTCAGGTTAAATCGCTACATAAGTTCACAAAACAAATTCTTTCCGATCAGAATTTTAATGCTTGGCCTAAGTTAAAAGATAAAGAATCTGATATAGTAAAATCGGGTAAAATTATTGATGTGCTTACACGCAACCAGAGGGTTATTGTTCAGGTTGCTAAGGAGCCGATTTCAAACAAAGGACCCCGATTGACTTCAGAGCTATCATTAGCAGGTAGGTTTGTCGTGCTAATTCCATTTAGCGAAGGTATATCACTGTCGAAAAAGATTGTTAAAAACGAAGAGCGCACTAGGCTAAAAAAACTAGTTAATGATATAAAACCCCGCAATTTTGGAGTAATAGTTAGAACTGTTGCCGAGAATAAATCAATCTCCGAAATTGAAAACGACCTGAAAGAACTAATCAGAAAATGGGAGTCATTGGTAAACCAACTACGTACTGCAACACCGCCATTTAGACTTCATGGAGAAGGGGAGAGGTTATTCACGCTAGTTCGCGACATATTAAACAGTGAGTTTACAGCTATACATATAAACGACCAGAATCTCTATCAGGAAATAAAATCGTATATCTTTACTAAAGCACCCGAGCTTGAAAAAATTGTAAAACTGTATCAAGGCAAGCAAGACATTTTCCAAAATTTCGGAGTAGACAAGCAGATAAAAAGTAGCTTTGGACAACAAGTAAACTTTTTAGGTGGATGCTATTTAATTGTTCAACATACAGAAGCACTTCATGTTATTGATGTGAACAGTGGAAATACATCATCAAAAGAAGTAAGTCAGGAAGAAAGCGCACTAAAGGTAAATCTTGAGGCAGCAAGCGAAATTGCCAGGCAACTACGTCTTAGAGATATGGGGGGGATTATTGTAGTAGACTTCATAGATCAAAAGCTAGCCTCAAATAAAAAGTTGGTATATGAAAAGCTTAAAGACGCGATGAAATCCGATCGTGCGAAGCATAAGGTATTACCAATGAGTCAGTTCGGATTAATTCAAATTACTCGTCAACGCGTGCGACCCGAGTTATCAGTTATAACAACCGAAAAGTGTCCTACATGTAAAGGAACAGGTGAAATAACTGCGAGCGTTGCTTTACTCGAAGAGATTGAACAAAAAATACGCTACCTGTTTCATAATTTGAATCATACACAAATTATGCTTGAGGTACATCCGTATGTTGCTGCCTTTATTAAGCGTGGGCTTTTTAAATCCATTCGTTGGTCATGGCTTTATAAATATAAAAGATGGGTAGGTATTAAAGCTGCCTCAACCATGCAATTTACACAGTATAGGTTCCTCAATAAAAATAATGAAGAAATCATACTGTAGTAATGTAAAAAGGTCACTTTTATAAAAAAGTGACCTTTGAACTGTTTATCAATGAAAAAAGATTAGCTATACCAGTTTATACAGGTATCATACCAATATAAACAGTTATCCATATATTTTATAAAATTCTGAAATTCAGGAATATATACTGGTTGGGAGTGCCATCATAAAATGCTTGTAGTGTCCAAATTGTTGCTCAATCTGTACAAATATTACTACATAAAGTTATTTTGAAACAAGTATTTTTTGCCTGTTTAAGATACCATTACCCTTTATTTCACATATATATATTCCATCATTTAGCTCGCGAACATCCATAATCACATCTCGATTACTAGAGGGTTGAATTTGAAATTCCATTATGCCTTTACCATACAAATCATAAATTTTAGCACTAAGTGTACTTGTCGAAATAATCCTAGTGTCAATCTTAATGTGAATTTGTTCTGATACCGGGTTAGGATATATGTAAACTAAATTTTGATTATCATTAATAGCAGATACTGAATTAATATGCTCCACAGTTGAGTATGCAGCACCACCCGTATTATAAAATGTTCCACTTCCAGTAGTTTCCAGCTTAATACATTTAACAGCATACACATACCTTCCTGAAGCGTGGTTAAATGAGTCAATAAAGAATGTATCATTTATGGGCAAGTTGTGAATTCTGTTAAATACTCTGTTTAATGTATCGAAACGATATATGGCATAGCTTTGATCTCCTATTCTATTCCAGTTTAAATATACAAGGTTGTTTGAACTTACCGCAGTTAGTGATTCAACTGCAGGCAGATTTCTAATTTTCAGTGTAGGATCTCCCATGTAAGCAATGTGCATTGAATTATGTGACATATTGAAGTTTCCCGTAAAATAAAATCCTGTATTGTTTTGAGATATTTTCACTCCTTTACCTATGCGTTCACCAACACCCATATGATGAATGTACCACTTGGGGATACCTCCCCAAAAACTGCCTAAGCTACTGCTGGCAAGTGGAGCACGCAAAAAATTGTTTACATTGTCCCAGTCTCCAAAATAACTACCCGACAGAATCGTAAATACATTTTCAAAGCTGTCATTAGCAAAACTTGAAGTGTTACCTATGCCGCTACAACTAGTATAACTGCCAGCACCGCAGCCGTAACTGAGCAAATATGATCCCACCTTTTGGCTATTCATATAATCTCTGTTATCAAATACACTGTCAATACCTAATATCGCAATGAAATTTGCATAACCCGTAGAAGCCAGATTAAAATTTGTAAAGTTATTATCAATCAAACCTCGTTCAATTACTTTCCACTTGCCATTTCGCCAAGCATGATTTCGGTTTAAATAGTCTCTGGTGAGTTCAATATCATCTTTATTAAATGCAGGTAAATTAGTTAAATCAATACGCCCAACTTCAAGAATAGCGGGTGAGGGCAATTTAGTTTGGTCAAATTTCCCATCACCAACTATATTATGATTTCTTTGTAAGGCACCTGTAGTACAATTTACGGTGTTATCGGTAAATACATTTTCTAAAATACCATAATACACATCTGCAGGCCAAGCACCTGTATGATTACCACTGCCCTCCACATGTCCATCAGGTGGTGGAGCATCACCATTTACAGAGTAAAATCCTGAATAGGGGACAGGTATATTTCCTAACATTAATAAAACTTGAATACTCTTATCAGATTGCTGAATACCCAGTATTCGTTTTTTTACATCTAAAGGCGATTCACTTCTTCCTGCATAGGATATCGTAACTTTCCAACCCTCTTTCTGCAGGTCCAATATTAAACGTTGAATTTCATTATTAAGTGGCGTAATGTAAGTACTATCAATTAGTAGTATAATTCCCGCAAAAGCGTTTATCTCATATGCATTATTGCCGGCACAGATATAGCCCAATGCATCAGTAGTTCCACCTCTCGATTTAACGATTAAATACTCGTATCGCTTGCCCGAAACAGAAGTGTTATCGGTATAACTGCTGGCAGTTCCATCCAATACTGCAATGGGTTGTGTTCCCCAGTCATCCTCGTCATAATTCAATTTTCTGTATAAAGTAAAAGTCCCTGTATAATTTTCTGCAGGCCAACTAAGTATTACATTGCTATTATGTATGGTTACATTGGCTCTTAAAACTTGGTCTTTTGCAACCTGTCCAGTTAGTGCTGTGGTTAATAAGATAAGCGATGTTGTAAGAATATTAATTCGAATCATAAGAGATAATTGCAAACGAATATAATAAAAAAAGCCCCGTTAGGGGCTTTAAAAATTCGGCAACGACATACTTTCCCAGGTTTTATCCAAGTATCATCTGCGCTGATGGGCTTAACTACTCTGTTCGGAATGGGAAGAGGTGAACACCATCGCTATAGTCACCAAAAAGATCTTATAATTGACATATTATTGAAAGAAAACACAAACAATCTAGGATATAAGTGAAATTAAGTCTACAGGTAATTAGTACTGCTCGACTTTGATGTTACCATCTTTACATCTGCAGCCTATCAACGTAGTAGTCTTCTACGACCTTTAAAGGAAGCCTCATCTTGAGGTAAGTTTCGTGCTTAGATGCTTTCAGCGCTTATCTTGTCCGTACATAGCTACTCTGCAATGCAGCTGGCGCCACAACAGATACACCAGAGGTACGTCCGACCCGGTCCTCTCGTACTAAGGTCAGATCCTCTCAAGCTTCCAACGATCACATCAGATAGGGACCGAACTGTCTCACGACGTTCTGAACCCAGCTCGCGTGCCACTTTAATCGGCGAACAGCCGAACCCTTGGGACCTTCTCCAGCCCCAGGATGTGACGAGCCGACATCGAGGTGCCA
>JBKCPL010000030.1:0-23146 GCA_046309355.1 Bacteroidota bacterium | reverse complement strand
CGGGTTTTTGATTTCACCAGTTCAACCGGAATAGTGAAGTAATCGCATACCAGTTTTTGAATAAATTCGATTGAAATTTCGCGTGTTGAGTTTTTAACAAAGTTCTTGAGTATTTGCTTCGCCAGATCGAGCGTAACTTCTTTTTTATTCAACGATGACTGTGCCAGCAGAGAAACCAGCGCTCCGCGTAGTTCGCGTATGTTGGTATTTATATTGTGTGCCACATACTCCACTACTTCACGGCTTAATGTAATGCCATCGGCATACATCATGTGTTCGAGTATGGCCAGACGTGTTTCAAAATCAGGTGCCTGAAGATCGCATGAAAGACCCCACTTGAAGCGAGAAAGCAAGCGCTCGTCCATACCTTTTAAATCTTTGGGCGCACGGTCGCTGGTGAGTATAATTTGCTTGCCGGCCTGATGCAGGTGGTTAAATATGCTGAAAAATATTTCCTGTGTTTTGTTTTTGTTTTCCAGAAACTGAATGTCGTCTACTATAAATACATCTATATTTTGGTAGAAGGTGAGAAAATCTTGATGCGAATTGTTGCGCATGGAATCAACAAACTGATTCATGAATTTTTCCATAGGCACATACAGAACAACTTTATTCTTGTTCTGAAGTTTTATTTGATTGCCAATGGCGTGCACCAGGTGAGTTTTACCCAAACCGGTATCGCTGAAAATCATCAGCGGGTTAAACGCTGTTCCTCCAGGTTTGGCAGAAACGGCCATTCCGGCTGAGCGTGCCAGTTTGTTGCAATCGCCTTCTATAAAGTTATCGAACGTAAAACCCGAATTCAGGTTTGATTCGATGTTCACTTTTTTAAGCCCTGGAATGATAAACGGGTTTTTAATATTGCTACTTAGGTTAAGTGGCATATTTACATGCTGAGCATCGCTGCGTGAGCTGCTGCTGCCGGGTATATTTACCACATACGGATTTGAACTGGAGTTACTGTTCTCTACAATAATATTATACTCCAGTCGCGAACCCGGACCCAACTCAGCTTTTAATGCTTTGCGCAGCAGGGTCACATAATGCTCTTCCAACCATTCATAAAAAAATTGACTGGGTACTTGTATGGTTAATACTTTGTTTTCAACCTTTACAGGTTTTACAGGTTCAAACCATGTTTTAAAACTTTGGGGGGATACATTGTCCTGAATTAATTTAAGGCAGTTGTTCCAGATGTTTTCGGCAGTTAGTTCACTCATTTTGCTATTCTCTTTTCGTTGGTCAATTTGGACGTTTTATTGTGAATAAAAAAATTTTTTTTGACGATTTTTTTATTTGTACAAACAACAATTCCGCAACTGCTTATTTTTCAATTAGCTTTTAAAAAACAAGAAATAAATTAAAAAAATTGTAAGCGGTTTAATTCGAAAAATGCTTGACTTTTTGAGAAAAAGTGTAAGTGGTTGTACACACTGTATAAGTAGTGTCAACTCTTACTTTCAGACAGGTGGTAGTGTGTTGCCGAAACATCGAAATTAGGGCTTTTGCGGGACTGAAAATGAAAATCAATACGCCCGAGTTGCAGGCCTGCCCATCCTACCTGATTGACCACTACCGCTTTGCCTGATTTGTTCTTAACCATATCGGGCTTTTCTAAAAAGGTGTGCGTATGTCCGCCTATGATCACATCCATATGTTGGGTGGAGGCGGCCAGTATCAAATCCGATATTTTGCGTGTCTCATATTTATATCCCAAATGCGATAGGCAAACCACCAGGTGACACTTCTGGTCTTCTTTAAGCCATTCGGCTGTTTTGTTTGCGGCAGCTACCGGATCGGTATATCTGATATTACCGTAATTCGATTTCCCTACCAGCCCTTCCAGTTCTATACCCACACCGAGTATACCAATCTTTAGCGGGCCTTTTTGCACAATCAGGTGTGGTTGTACTTTACCGTTCAGTGGCGAATCGCTGAAATCATAATTGCAGTTTATGAATGGGAATGATGCATGTGGCATTTGTTTCATCAATCCGTCAACACCTGCATCAAAATCATGGTTGCCCAGTGTGGCTGCATCATACTGCATGGCGCTCATTAGTTTAAATTCCAATTCGCCTCCGTACATATTAAAATAAGGTGTCCCTTGAAAGATGTCGCCTGCATCTACCAGAAGCACATGTTCTTCTTCGTTGCGTATTTTTTTTATCAGTGCCGAGCGCACTGCTGCCCCACCCTGCCCTTTCAGGTTACCGCTATCAGGTCCAAAAGGCTCGATGCGGCTATGCCAGTCGTTGGTATGCAGCAATGTAAGGCGGCAATCGCTGCCGGCCAATACATCGTATGGCAAACCGGTAATTAGTGAGCCTGCTGCCAGCCATGCGGTATGGCGCATAAATGTTTTACGGCTGATGTGTGACGCGTCCATCTTTTTTCAGCATTAACGGTGAATATTTTTTGATGTAGTGAATGATTGCATCACGCAACAGAATTCCGGTCTCTATGCGTTTAACCGCAGCCGAAAGCATAGTGGCTTTATCGCCTCCTCCGGCCATATAATCGGTTGTTGCCAGCTTATACACTTTATTTTCATCCAGAGGTTTATCGTTAATTGTTACACCGGTGGCCTTGCCTTTATCGATGTTCATGCGCACTCCCGCCACAGGCCAGCCTCCATTCGCTGCCGACAAGTCGAGCAGCTGTTGCAGAACTCGGCCTTCTACATGCAGCACAACCAGCATATTGTCAAACGGCATCAGTTCATACACTTTTCCAAGCGTGATGTTTCCGGTTTCTATGGATGGAATACGTACACCACCGTAATTGAGTACGGTAACTTCAGCTTCAAACCCATTATAAGCCAATGTTTCCAATGAAGCATCGGCCATCAGGTTGCACAGTGTGCCTTCGGGCCTTTCTTTAATAAGCACTGTTTCTGTTTTACCTACCACCTCACTCATTTTAAGTTGCAGCTGACTTTTATATGGCTGTATGGTGTAATACAAAGAAGAGTCGTACAGGCGTAACGAATCCTGTTTTATGCGGTAATTGGAAAAGCCGGTGTGATGCAGTGTAAGTTGCGGACTGCATGCAGCCAGCACCGTACTTGCAAAAAGTATGAACAGCAGATTACGCACTGCGGTACTCTCCGAAAACACCTCTGAACACATCCGCTATTTCACCCAGTGTGGCATACTGCTCTACTGCCTCAATAATTCCCGGCATCAGGTTGGTACCGTCTTTGGCTTGTTGTTCAAGACGGCTTAGCAGGGCTGTTACTTTTTCATTGTCGCGCTGAGCTTTTACCTGCTTAATTTTTTCGGTTTGTACCAGGCGAATGCTGTCATCCACCTTAAACACAGGCGGAGTAACTTCTTCGTGAGAAGTAAACTTATTTACCCCAACAATGGTCTTTTCTCCGGATTCAACAGCCTGCTGGTAGCGGTAAGCTGCATCGGCAATTTCGCGTTGCATGAAACCCTGTTCAATTGCATTTACCGCACCGCCCATGCTATCCATTTTCTCTATGTATTTCCATGCAGCTTCCTCCACTTCGTTGGTCAGCTGTTCTACAAAATATGAGCCTCCCAGTGGATCAACAGTATCTGTTACTCCGCTTTCGCTGGCAATAATCTGCTGGGTACGCAGGGCCAGCTTGGCTGCATGTTCTGTAGGCAGCGAAAGTGCTTCATCAAAACCATTGGTGTGCAACGATTGGGTGCCTCCCAGCACAGCTGCAAGTGCCTGAAGTGTAACGCGGGCTATATTGTTTTCGGCCTGCTGCGCCTGCAAGGTCGAACCTCCTGTTTGGGTATGAAAACGCAGCATTTGTGCTTTGGGATGTGTCGCACCAAGCTCTTTTGACATTTTAGCCCACATGCGTCTGGCTGCTCTGAATTTAGCCACCTCTTCAAAAAAATTATTGTGCGCATTGAAGAAAAAAGACAACCGTTGTCCAAATACATTGATATCAAGTCCTTTTTCAATAGCAGCTTTGGCATACGCTTTGGCATTGGAAAGTGTGAAGGCAATTTCCTGAACTGCTGTAGAACCTGCTTCACGTATGTGGTACCCTGAAATAGAAATGGTATTCCACTTAGGCACATCGGTACTGCAGTATTCAAAAATATCCGTGATAATGCGCATGCTGGGCTTAGGCGGATAAATATATGTACCTCTGGCTGCGTATTCTTTTAAAATATCGTTTTGTATAGTACCCGATATTTTTTTGATATCGGCACCTTGCTTCCTGGCCAATGCAATATACATGGCCAGTAATGTAGATGCAGTAGCATTGATAGTCATAGACGTAGTAACATCCTGCAAACTGATGCCATCAAACAAAATTTCCATATCGTGAAGCGAATCAATTGCTACGCCTACTTTGCCAACCTCTCCTTCACTCATGGCATGATCGCTGTCGTACCCTATTTGCGTGGGTAAATCGAAAGCCACCGATAAGCCCATAGTACCATTGGCCAATAAGTATTTGTAGCGCTTGTTGCTTTCTTCGGCCGTGCTGAACCCGGCATACTGACGCATGGTCCATAGCCTGCCACGGTACATATCCGGTTGTATGCCTCGAGTAAAAGGAAACTCGCCCGGCTTTTCATTCATAGTAACGGGAGTGCCGTACAGTTCGTGAATACTGATATCGGAATCTGTTTTTCGCATGCTGCTGTAATGTTTACTTAATCAAAAATGAGGTGAAACTCCTTACGCAGAAAATCAAGTGCTTTGTACGTAGGAATTTGCTCCATCTGTATCATGTGCTCGAATATGGCTTTGCTCAGGTCGAGACCAACTGAATTTGGTCCCAGCTGGGTGTAAGCCGTATTGATGATATTGACCATCTCTTCCTTGGCAATGCGCACAATTTGCCAGGCCTGTGGCGAAACATATACCTGCTGCGACAGGTTGTGGTTAAACTCGTTGGTAATATCCTGTATGAGTTCATACTTAAGTTGCGATGCAGAAATGCCGGGTTTAGTAACCCGGAAAATTAAATTATTGGGAGTCATGCGTTCCATGAGTATGACCAGTCTTTCATATGCCTGCAACTTTAAGGGAGTAAGCACCTTGTTTTGTTCAATACGAATTTCGATTCGTCTTTTCTGAAGTTCACTATCAAAAAAAGATTTGAGTAAAAAATGAACTACCAAAAAAACAACCAGAGAAGGAATCAGGTATTTAACAAATTCCAGAAAAAGGGTAAAGCCATCCAGGTTTTGCATATATGCTGTGAATTAGGATGGGCGAAAATAGCCAACCTGAGCAATTTGCCAACGTAATTGTGTTTAAAAAAATGCAATCGCAAGCAGGAGTTGTGCAAAGGTGGGTAACTATCCCAAAAGGCCTTACATGCAGCGGCTATATTTGTTTGTTGGCATCACGCATGCCGCTATTCGATTGTATTTCACGTAAAGACTACCATGGCTAAGAAGAAAGCAAACATTATACTCCCTGCAGGCGATGAACAGCCGGATGATTTTATTCCGGAAAAACCCGAGAAAAAGACCCCGGAAAAATCGGGCAGCAAACTCGCTTTTTTGGCAGATGAACGGTTGCATAAGATTACCGGATTAGTAGTGCTTCTGGCATCCGTGTATGCGTGTATTGCCATCAGTAGTTTTTTATTTACCTGGCACCGCGATCAGAGTTTGGTGAGCGGATTAACGTGGGATCGTTTTATACAATACGACCCGAATGCAGCGCATAATCTGCTGGGCAAGCTTGGTGCGTGGCTGGCATTTCAGCTGGCTTATAAAGGGTTCGGCATTGCCTCGCTTTATTTTCCGCTGCTTCTTTTATCATTGGGCATTCAGTTGCTAACCGGCTTTCAGCCGTTGCCTACCTCAAAAATTGCCCGCTACGGTTTTTTTGTATTGATGTGGTTGCCCGTGGCACTCGGATTTTTATTTACCGATATATGGCAGTTGCTTAGCGGTTACTACGGACACTTCGGGTATTTGTACCTGAAGGGAATAATGGGTGCCGTAGGTACGGCAGCGTTGCTAGTGTGTTATGCACTTGTATTTGCCGTAGCCGTATTCAATATCAAATTTTATGAGCCGCGTCCTGCAGTAGCCGAAGAACCTGAACCTGTAGCAGAATCGACACGAACCCGCGATGAGGAACCACACGAAGAAAATTTGCCTGCATTGAATCCGGATGATTTTGTACTGAAGCAAAATAGTATTGAACCTATTGCACCCGAAACGCCTGAACCTGTTATCGAAGAACCTGCGGAAGTTCCGGGCATTGCACCTGAAGTGGATTTACCGGAAGAGGGTGGAGAGCCTGAAGAACAACTTCCTGTGCTGACTACCGAGAGCGGGCTTGTGCTGGAGGTGCAACACACGCCCGAAGAAGAAACTGCTGCCGAAAACCCGGATGTGCCCGTGTACGGAAGTATTGAATCGGAGTATGACCCCACGCTTGATTATTCCAGTTATCAATTCCCATCACTCGATTTGCTTAAAGATTATGGCGACAGCAAAGGAACAGTTGAATCGGCCGAGCTGAATGCCAAAACCAAAATGATTGAAGACACGCTGAAAAACTACAATATCGGCATTAAGAAAATTTCAGCTACCATCGGGCCCACCGTTACGCTGTATGAAATAGTACCACAGGATGGTGTGCGCATTGCAAAAATTAAGAACCTGGAAGACGATATTGCATTGAGCCTTGCAGCACTGGGTATTCGAATTATTGCGCCCATACCCGGCCGCGGAACCATAGGTATTGAAGTGCCCAATGAAAAACCTGCTATGGTATCCATGCGGTCAGCACTATCGAGCAGTAAATTTCAACATGCTGAAATGGATTTGCCCATTGCGTTTGGCAAGAATATTCAAAACGAAGTATTCGTAGCTGATTTGGCTAAAATGCCACACTTACTGATGGCCGGTGCAACCGGACAAGGTAAATCGGTAGGATTAAATGCGATACTCGTTTCGTTGCTGTATAAAAAACATCCTTCGCACATTAAGTTTGTGTTGGTTGACCCTAAAAAAGTGGAACTCAGTATTTACAAAACCATCGAGCGGCATTTTCTGGCAAAAATACCGGGCGATGCCGATGCCATAATCACAGATACTAAACTGGTGGTTAACACACTGAACTCGCTGTGTGTGGAAATGGATACCCGATATGATTTATTAAAAGAAGCCGGTGTTAGAACCATAAAGGAATACAACGCCAAATTCATTCAGCGTAAATTAAATCCCGATAAAGGACATCGTTACCTGCCTTATATAGTCGTAGTAATAGATGAGCTGGCCGACCTGATGATGACCGCAGGTAAAGAAGTAGAAATGCCTATTGCCCGACTGGCACAATTGGCTCGTGCAATTGGTATACACCTCATATTGGCTACGCAGCGTCCTTCTGTAAATATTATCACAGGAACCATTAAAGCCAATTTCCCTGCACGGGTTGCCTTTCGTGTTTCACAAAAAACCGATTCGAGAACCATACTGGATGCCAACGGTGCCGACCAACTGATAGGCAAGGGCGATATGCTTTACAGCAATGGAAATGATTTGGTACGCTTGCAATGTGCCTTTGTTGATACGCCTGAAGTAGATGCTATTGGAAATTTCATTGGCGAACAAAAAGGAAAAGAACCCTACCTGTTACCCGAAGTTAAATCAGAAAATGAAGAAGGTGGAAGTGAAGATTTTGATCCACGTGAACGTGACTCGCTGTTTGAAGAAGCAGCACATATCATCGTTCAGCATCAACAAGGATCCACGTCATTATTGCAACGCAGGCTCAACTTAGGTTATAACCGTGCAGGAAGATTGATTGATCAGTTGGAAAAAGCAGGAATAGTAGGACCGTTTAAAGGCAGCAAGGCACGAGAAGTGCTGATTGCCGACAGTATACAACTAGAAGGTAAACTGGCTGAGCTAAGAGGTGAATAAAACTACAGCTGGCAGCCAAAATATCAATTCACTTAATTTTCGGTACAGTTCGTCTGTTTCTAATTTTGCATGTATGCGGTAAAGCATCACATGCAAAATAATCATGAGGTGGTAGATGTGCATGAGAGGTGTAATCTCCGACCGATCCTGCGTTAGCAGAAATGTAATATATATACATATTCCGGTAACTGCTACCGCATATACTAACAGGTGGGCGCGTTTCCGGCCTAGTACCAGCGCCCAAGAAAATTTTTGTGTTGCCAAATCCTTCTTCATTTCAATCACCGAAAGCATGAGCAGATTAACGTAGCATACAACAAATAAAAGTAAGGCAGGAAACAGGTAATTGTATGAGCCGTCAGTTCTTAAAATAACAACCGCATACACCGATATGGTGTACACAAATGCAACGAGCAATTCTTTGTTAAACAGCCATTGGAATCGTGTATTTGCGTAAAAGGTGAGTAAAAAATACACTAGCACAAATGGCACACACAGCATGCCCGACCAAAACAAAGGAGTTTCAGCATAGCGCCAAAAAAGCATACCACAAAAGAAAACTAGAATGCCAATGAGCACCTGCACGGCATTCTTATTTTGAGCTACTGTGAAATGCCTGCTGCTGTAGTATGCAGAAGGTTTTCGAAATGTATCGAGATAATGGTCGGATAGGTAAACTGTCCACGTTGCAGCGGCTAATCCTGCGTACCAGCTGAACGGCATGTAGAGATGAAAAACATGATTAACTGCAACCATATTGCATAAAACACCCACAACCACATCCAGACTGAGGTCACAAAATATTTGATAATATTGCGCAAGCTTTTTCACTAATGTCCAAATATACATATAGCATATCGGTTTGTGTATGGTTACTGATATCAGTAGCCCATGCGCAGCAAGATAAATACCGCGAACCGCAGGGAACCAATAACTGGTTTATTGAATTTGGCGGATCGGGTTTGTTTTATTCGCTGAATTATGAAAAGCTGCTGTATAAGTACGAGAAATACGGCATGGTGGGTCGAATAGGTGCAGCGTATAACCCAACGGCACAGATTTTATTAAATAAAATTACGCTGGGCGATAACACATTTATTTTTCCGTTTACCTCCTCCTTTGTATACGGTGCAGGAAAGGAACGACTGGAAGCCGGAATGGGATTTTCATTGCTGAGTCAGGGAATTTCACAACGCGAATTGATTTACACTGCTGTGTTGGGATTACGTGTGGTTGAAACCAACAAGGTTTATTTCAGAATTTCGTATTCGCCATTTTTACGCAACGGTGAATACACACACTGGTACGGAGTAAGTCTGGGACGTAACTTTACGACCAAATGAGAACAGCTGCAGCATTATGCATGTATATATGGTTGTGTGTGCCTGCCTATGCACAGCAACAAAATCAGGTGGTGCAACCGCCTGAAATGCGCGAAGCCAATGTACTTATTTCAAAAAGGCAGTGGCGTATGATTGATTTGCGTGAAAAACAAAATGTAGTAGCCATGTGGCCAAAAAATCCGCTGGTAAAGGTACTTTATAATGCCGTGCTGAATGGTGTGCTTGTTCCTTATAAAAACGACTCGCTACGTTCGGCCATGCCTTACGAACAGTTTGTGAAGTTAGGTTCACGAAAAGACGTGGTACGAATTCCTAACGACCCAAATGACCCTGACATTTACCGAACCGATACCGTTATTACACCGTTCAATCCCGAATCGGATATTAAACAATTGCTCATTATGGAAGAGTGGTATTTTGATCAGCGGCACGGCACTGAACGGGTTCAGATTATAGCTATTGCTCCGTTGTTTACCTTTCGTATCGATCATGTTGATCTGGGATTGCAGCCTTTATGCTGGCTGCGCTACTACGACAGAAGGCAGAAAGAAAAAGATTTGCGTCAATTACTTACCCAATCAGCAATGTACAACAAGGCAAATGACCGTTCGGTATTTACCTACGAAAACTGGTTTGAGCAGCGCAGATTTAGCAGCTACATTGTAAAAGAATCGAACGTGCACGATATTAGCATTATGGACGACCCGGAAGTAAAACGAAACGGATTGAAGGCGTTGCTGATGGCTGATAAAATTCGTATGCTTAACAGTGAGCGTGAACAACAACACTTTGAATACTGATACTAAACAGCACAAGTAAAAAAATAAACCCTGTATGAATACGTTAACTTTGTTCACCCACACAATCACACACTTATGACAACTAAACAACGCATCACAGATAAATATGCCGGATCTGAGCGCAGGTTTTTAGAAGGACCACGCTCACGTACCCGCGAGCTGCTTTTTATATTTAAAGTGCTTCGCGAGTTTATACGAGGCTTTCGCAGGTTGCATTTTATTGGCCCGTGTGTAACGGTATTTGGCAGCGCCCGCTTCAAAGAAGATCATCCTTCATACATAAAGGCGCGTGAGTTAGGTTCACAATTAGGGCATCTAGGTTTTACGGTGTTAACAGGTGGTGGTCCGGGAATTATGGAAGCAGCTAACCGTGGTGCATTTGAAACCGGAGGACAATCAGTAGGGTGCAATATTGTATTGCCCCACGAGCAAAAAGAAAATCCATACGTTCATACATCTGTTGAGTTTCGCTACTTTTTTGTGCGAAAAACACTGCTTATAAAGTACTCGTATGCATTTGTGTGCATGCCCGGAGGTATGGGCACTTTGGATGAACTATTCGAAGCGCTAACACTTATTCAAACCGGGAAAATCAAAAATTTTCCTGTGGTACTTATAGGAGTTGATTACTGGAAAAAACTCACCGATATGCTAGATGTGATGAAGCAGGAAGGTACCATTTCCCCTGAAGATTTGGATTTGCTACTGATTACAGATTCACTTGACGAAACAATCAAACATATTCAGAAGTATTCCATTGAGCGCTTCGGACTTAAACGTACACGCGTATTTAAACCTGTGCCTTGGCTGGGTGAAGTATTTAACTGGCGTAAGGCCGGCTGAGTCATTTACTTGAATACGTAACGCACTCCGGCAAACAAGCGAATCCCCATCACAGGTGCATAATTGTAGGCTGCATCAAACGTGTATCCATTCGGATTTTGTACTGCATCGTTTACATTTCTGTCAAACGGATCAAACGGACGCATAATGGGCGATACGGGCAAAAAGTTGAACAGATTTCTTACCCCGCCATACAGCGAAATACCGCTGTGAAACGACTTGGTAAGCTGAATATTATGGAGACTGTATACAGGCGAATAGGGCTGTCTGAAATCATCGGGCAATACAGGCATGCGCATAGGTCCGTAAACCTGTGCTGTATAATCGAAAACTAAGTCGTAAGGCCGGTATGGAAGAGAAAGTTGATACGTAGCCATCCACTCGGGAGCATATACCAGTCGGCTGCGTTCCTCGCTGCCATCTGCTAATTGATCTACCCTGAATACATCCAGCGCTGTAGCACCTGCATTGAAACGTATACCGTTACTCCATAACGCATCAACCGAAATACTAATACCACGCGATATGGCATAGCCTGTTAAATTGTTGTAAATAATCGCATTGGGATCGGTATCGTAATCAGCAACAATTCGGTTGATGAAATAGGTGTAAAAGGGAGACAGCTCCATATTCATGTATCCGCTTTTAAAGGAAATATAACGGGTGAATTGTGCATTGATAGTATAGGATTGTTCAGGATTAAGTGTATTGCGTATTTCAATACGTCTGGCACCAGTGAGTGAAGCATGCTCTTCGGTAAAAATATTTACCACCCTAAAACCGTTGCCGGCCGATACACGTATGCTGTTGTTGTCGTTTAGCCTCCAGCGGTAATTAAGTCGGGGCGAAAAAACCGTACCGTGTGCATGGTAATAATCCAAACGAGCGCCTAGCAATAGCTGATGACGAAGGTTTATTTTCCATTCATCCTGAACAAAAATTCCGGGAAGCATGGTGTGCACAGGCCTGTTTTGCGGAGATAACGTATCGGCTGAGCGGGTAGCAGGCGTATTGTCGTCATAATACGTATATCTGCCTGCAATGCCTGCAGTCACATCGTGGTTGTTGATGCTTTTATTCCAGTACAACTGACTAAAACCAACTTGCTGCAATGCGGTGTAAGGCGTAACACCGTACACTGAATTTTGATGATGTACATTGTACGAATACATCAACTTCACATTTGATACGTGTGGCAATTCATACACACCAATTAATTCGGCACGATGGGTGTAAATAGATTCTCCGTAAATACTGTCGCCACCTCTGAACTTCTTATTCCAACGGATATCACCTCCCCAGCGGTCTTCAAACACATAGCGTAAAGCCAGTGAGTGCTGCTTGCCCGATTTACGGTTGAACTGCCACTTGTTAAAGATTGAAATGCGCTGCTGCAGACTAACATCAGTAAAGCCGTCTTTGTTCTTATCCCACGGTGTAGGCATCGCAAGAATATTCATGCTGAACAACGTGCTGTAACGTTTTGTGCGGTATGCAAAACTCAAATCCGTATTCCATTCGTTGTAGGTGGTAGCAAACATATCGGCCGAAATTCGCGGAGCTTTATCGGGTTTTACAGTAACAATATTGATGAGACCCGCCACTGCTTCGGAACCGTAAAGCGTAGAGGCCGGACCTTTTACCACCTCTATTCGATCAATTATCGAATTGGGTATTGCATTTAAACTATACACAGTTGATAATGCGCTTACGATGGGCATGCCGTCAATCATCACCATAGTGTAGGGACCATCCAGACCATTTATACTAAAACTACCCGTGTTGCAAACGTTGCAGCTAATTACCGGCACAATGCCATTCACCATCTGCATCGATTCAAATAAACCTGTTACTGCTGTTTTCCTAAAAAACGAGGCGCGGTAAATTTCGACCGGCACAACGGATTTGCTTCTGGTTACTTCCTTCATGGTACCGCTAATAACCACCTCATCAGCCAGCATGCTTAGTCGCTGAATGTTTATATCTGCAACTATACGTTCGGTATCCGTGCGCTCCACATCTCTTTCAAGTGTTGAATACCCGTTTGCTGAAACCTGAAGGCGATACAACTTTTTGTCAGGAACATTCAGCAAGTAGCAGCCAGAATCGTTAGTCAGTGCTGAACTTCCGTCAGGAAGCAGCTTAACCGTAGCGTTTTTCACAGGTAATCCGTCAGCCGTTATTCGACCTGTTAGGGTGCGCTGCGCAAATATGCAGGTAGACAGCATACAGATGAAAAGCAATAGAAAATAACGAAACATGGAGGTCAAAGGTAAAGCATATTTAGATAGTATAAATATTATTTTTAGACTTATCTAAATTTTGACCGATTCATGAATTGCGTGATATTGCGTCCATGAAAAAATTACTGCTGGCCTTATTTTTACTTCCTGCTGCTTTTGTGTGTATGGCTCAAAATACACTTTACGAATCATTTAACCGCGATGCCGAATTGATGGAAGCACTCAAACAATACAACTTCAACGGATTTATAACTGACCCCGTAACATTCACCTACGATACCCTGGAGCGCACATTAACAGCTGAGCAGGTTAACCAATGGATGAAACTGTATTTTAAACCGGAGAAAAAATCCATTGTGAAAAAAGCAGCAGAAACTAACAATGGTTATACCCAAACGTACGGTATTTATAAAGATGACATCGCAGTCCTGTTTGCCCGATTTGAGTTTTATCAGGAAAATATGATGCTCAAAGAAATAGTGCTGGAACGAAATTAGTGTGCCTACTGAACGATGTAAGTCAGGCAATAGTCGTTCAAAATATAGACTGATATGGGAAGCTGCCGGTTGTAATCAGTGATGTGTACATGACCGTTTAATACTTCAGCCGTATCTGAAAATGCATCTACTGACAATTGCGACTTAAACAGCACCGCTTTTTTACCATAAAATTTGTAGAGTGTTTCTTTGGCCGACCACAGTAAAGTGAGTTGCCTATAGGTACGTGCAAAATGCAATTCCTCATCCGATGCAAACTTGTTTTTTACACGTTCAATTCTCTTGTCGAACTTTTCCATATCAATAGCCACTTCATTTTTAGAACTAATCAGTACAGCTGCATAATCAAACGAGTGTGTGATGGAAACGTGGTACAACAACCCGTCAACCAGCAGTGAGGGTTTGTTGTATTCGTCTTTCACTACCTGAATAGTACCTGTATCAAAACACGCAGCTATAGCTGCTCTGCTGGCCAGCCAGTGAAGATTTTGCAGCGAAGCCACGTACTGTAAATCGGTCAGACGATGCAGAAATCGCGAATGCAACTCGTGAGGCTCTTCTGTGATGTGCCAAACAAGTAATGTTGTATTTTCGTTTATTGTAAAATGATGAATTAGCGGCATGAAACGAATATCGGTAGCAAAAATAGCACATTTCAGCGGACACAAAGGTGCAGTTTATACTCTATGTAAAAGTGTGAACGACTATTGCATATACAGTGGTGGAGATGAAGGCTATGTTGCCGAATGGAATATAGAAACAAAAGGCGATGGCAAACTTGTGGTACAAACGCCACGTCCTGTGTACTCGCTGTGTGCTGACCGTGCAGATATGAAGTTGTATTGCGGTACCGCATCGGGCAATCTGCATGTAGTAGATTTGATATCGGGAAGTGAAATACGTAACCTGGAAGCCCATATAAATGGCCTATACGACATACAGCAAACAGAAGAGAATTTGATTACGGCAGGCGGGGACGGACGAATATGTGTGTGGCGCAAATCGGACATGGCCTTGTTGTACGCATGCCACAGCAGCGATAAAAGTGCACGTGTAATTGCATTGCATCCCAATCAGCACCAACTGGCTGTTGGCTTCAGCGACTATAAAGTTAGGATTTACCGTTTATCTGATTTGAGTCCGATAAGTACACTGGATGCGCACAACAATTCCGTTTTTGCACTCAGCTATTCGGATAACGGCAGCTATTTACTTTCGGGCGGACGCGATGCTATGCTAAAGCGCTGGAAGGTTCAAGATACATATTCTCTTGAACACGATATACCTGCACATACTCTGCATATAAAAAGTATCGCATTTTGTCCTGACCATTCCTTATTTGCTACTACAAGTATGGATAAAACAATCAAACTATGGAACAGTGCTACCATGCAGTTGCTAAAGGTAATTGATAAACCACGAAACGATAGCCATATCAACTCCATCAATAAACTGTTGTGGATGAACAACCACACCATAGTTACCTGCAGCGATGACCGTCAAATCATGGCATTTGAGCTGACACAGGAAGAAGTATAAGTAGTCACACCTGTGTAGCTCTGTACTTCTAATCCTTGCTTTTTTCGCCTACAAAATGATCGTGGGGATATTTAAATAATACGTTGAATGAAGTAAGAGAACCATAAATACGTGTTATGTATTGCTGCATATTTACTTTGTCTTCATCGTTCAGCTTATCATGCGCATTGATGCGTTGCTCCAGCACACGCAGGCGGTCGCGCAGCATTACAATTTTGTGAAAAAACGCATCGATGGGCATTTCTTTTCCCTGCAGGTTTATATCAGCCGGTTGCAAAATGAGTTTGCCTCCTGTCCATTTACTTCCAAGGCTTACCTCTTCCTGAATATCACTCCACCTACGTAAAATAGACATCATGGTTCGTTCAACATCGGCACTGCTAATCATGTCATCAGGCGATTCAATACACTCAACTACCTCCATTTCGTGCTGAAAACGGTTTATATCCTTGCGCCCGTAGTCAGTAAATACAACAGCATATATTGCTGATTTAACATTTACTACCACACCATTACCATAAGTTGGATGCTTCACTCGCGATCCTATTCCTAATTCTGTTTCCATACTATTTTATAACATTATTCCTGTTCAAATTCAAGTTCATCATCGTTGGTATTCTTTTCTTTAATGGTTGGGTCCTTTCGAATGCCCAGCTCTTTTTTCAACACGTCTTTTATTCGTTCCTTTTCTTCTGATAAATCCTGCTTCACTTTCTTTTTTACTGAAACCTTATCGTATGCAATTTTGAGATTGTCTGCATAACCTTTCATAGTCAGGAAGATGAACATACCTCGTCCTCCCTCCTCTTCTTCCTGCACTTCATCAGTTTGAGGCTGAGGCTTGCGCTTACGTTTAAGCAATTCGGATAACCTCATTTTTATCCGGTAATCCATCAAACCGTCAAAAGCCTGTGTACCTGATAAAGTGAGGTTGAGCGCATTAGATACTATATCCATTTCAGGAATGGTAATCACACTGTTTTGAATCATAAATGAATTTTTTAAGTCAGAAAAACGCAGTTCCGTTAACTCATCTACATCGGCAAATCGGGATAATTTCTTGAGCGGTTCATACTTTTGAATTGTACCGTTTTTCAGGTGCATATCGGCCAGTGCTGTTAACCCCGATACCATGAATTCATTTTTATCGTTGACAGGCAAACTCATCTGTATACTTCCTGACAACGTACCGCTAACATGAGCGGATGTCAATTCCTGCTGCCCGAAGTTATTGCACTCAGCGAAAAGACGCTGTATATCCAGCGCATCATAAGCAAGTTGTGTTGTAAGCACATCGGGTTTGTTGCCGTATCGCAGCATTCGGGCATTGCCCTTTATGTTTCCGCCAAACAGTTGAACATCTAAATCGTTAAATACAATACCCAAATCCGTTACTCGCACCTTTACATGTAGTTCTCGTGCTTCTATATTCTCATGCACAAGCTTGTTCACGTGCATATCGAGATTGAGTGACCGTATGACGGATGTTGCCGTATCGTGCTGTGTTGTAGATTGGGTATGCCCCATCAACCAATCGGATGTATATACCTGTTCAGCATTGAGGGTAAGGTGTATATCGGCCGGTTTACCTGCAAAAAGCATAGGAGCTAATCCATTTACATATCCATGTAAGCGTACGTCTGACTTATTCGTCTTAACCTTCAACTCATCAATTAATAGGTCTTTGTTTAGAGCCATTTCGGCTTGCAACGATTGAATACGTGTTTCGGAATTTTTCAAAACGATATTGGCAAACGATACAGTAAACTTGCCTGTTAAGGCTTCGCTACTCATCAGTTTGGAATTTCTCAACTCTTTAAGTGATGCCTGTACCTTGCATGCATACTTTACATCACCTGAAGCCGACCTCACATATTCAGACAGCATTAGCTTTAAGGCATCATCAGCCGACAGTATTCCTTTCACATCCGCTGTAATAAAGGGTTGATCAAAATTCGTTATGCTCATCTCCCCTTTCATTTCCGAAGTGCCGCTTCGCATTTGCACCTGTTTCAGATCTAATTCCGATTGTCCATTCGTCATTGCAAGTTTACCCCGGCAGTTAATGGAGTTTGCGATAAAATTGAGTTTGCTGTTTGAAAGAGTTCCGTTTTGAACAGTAAATTGAAACATCATTTTGGGACTAACAGTGTTGCTGCGCTTGCCTTCAATAATACCTGATAACTGAACGTCACCCCCACTTTGCCAGTCATTTAGTTCAGCAGGTTTTACAGGCAGCAGGGAAAGTAATTGCCGTATGGAAGTTTTAGCGGCCTTTACTTCTATCCTAATGTCATCTGCTTTCTTGCCAAAGGTGTAGTATCCGTCAGCCGTAAAGTTCAGGTCAGACAGGTGGTAATTGGTTTGCTCAAACAACCATTTATCCTCATTTATCTGATAAATAATTCGTGCACGCGCTTGCAGCGTCTTGTCGTTCATGAGCGATTTCTTGCCCATGCTTATGCTGTTTACGAATCCCTCTTGCTCAAGGTTAAATTCCCAGCTATCTTTAAGCAGATTGACTGAGCAAATGGCGTTGTCAATAAACATATCCTGACGGTATGAGGCCGGATTGTAATCGTATAGCAATTTTACATCGCTAAGTTGAATGTGCTGTAAGTTGATTAAAGCTATTTCATCCGATGTGGTATCTTTCGTTTTTATGATGTGATAATTGGCTAACCCATTGGCATTAATAGCGATATGCAATTCGGCCTGTGCAATTTTAAGTGACGAAATGCGGTAGTTTTTTCGCCATACATCCAACACATTAAATCCTATGGCAACCTGTTCGGCTTTTAACAGCGGTGTGGCACTGTGAAATGCATCCTGTACCTCAACTTGTTCAAACACCAAAGAAATACGTGGAAACTGGGTGAACAGATCCATTCGAATGTGGCTAACCTGAATTTGTGTTTGCAGGTGTGTGTTAAGTTCCTTTAACGCCTGCTGTTTCAGTTCGTTTCTGAAGGTATACATGTACGCAAATACCGCTGCTGCAAAAAAAAGCAGAGTACCCACTATGTAAATAAGATAACGAATAAACTTATTTTGTATGCGCATGAGTGAGTGGCGAATATACTGTATAACGAAGCAGGTGTGTTGCAATATATCGGATTTGGCAGTTAAGCTATATTCATGGAAGTCAAGCACAATACCATTCGGGCTTACAGTGCGGCAATATTTTTGAATAAAATTTGCTTATTTATTTGCCCAGCCTATATTTGCAGTCCGTTTTTTAAAAACCTGCACTTAAAATCTCTGTTCTACTGTTCATAAAAAACAGAAATTGAGATCTTCAGAGCATCCCGACTGAAAGTCGGGAGGGTCCTAAACCGGAGTTTGTTCTTATAAAATATCGGAGGCATAGCTCATCCCGATAGCTATCGGGAGGTTCAGAGCATCCCGACTGAATGTCGGGAGGGTCCTAAACCGGAGTTTGTTCTTATAAAATATCGGAGGCATAGCTCATCCCGATAGCTATCGGGAGGTTCAGAGCATCCCGACTGAAAGTCGGGAGGGTCCTAAACCGGAGTTTGTTCTTATAAAATATCGGAGGCATAGCTCAGCTGGTTCAGAGCATCTGCCTTACAAGCAGAGGGTCCTTGGTTCGAATCCATGTGCCTCCACAAAACCCCTTCAGTCAGAAGGGGTTTTTTTATTTATATTGACCTTATGTTTTATCTCTACATTTTACACTCCGCCTCCGCTGATAAATTTTATGTGGGGTATACTGGTGATGACCTCCATGAACGGGTTAGAAAACATAACTCAATTTATAAATACAGCTGTTCAACGTCATATTTTGACGTTTTAATTGACCATATTTGAGGGTATATTTATTCCACATGACTAAACATATCCTATCCAAATCAACCTTCATTTCTGGCTGGCAATGTCCCAAGCGCTTATACCTGCAAAAATTCAAACCTGAAGTTGTTGATGAAGAGGATGAACAACAAGCAGCAGTATTTCAACAAGGAAGCGATATCGGGTTGCTCGCTCAACAACTGTTTGAAGACGGGGTGAATGCACAAGGCGATGAAGAATGGCACAGTTCTATAACCGTTGAGCGTACACAAAAGTTACTTCCAGTTCAACACGTCATTTACGAAGCAGCATTTATGCACGATGGTGTATTGTGTGCACTGGATATTTTGGTTCGTAAGGGTAAAAAATATTATGCCTTCGAAGTAAAAGGAAGCACAAAAGTGAAAGACTACCATATAATAGATGCCGCACTGCAATATCATGTTATGAATAATTGTGGCATTGAGCTGGCGGATATCTCTATTTTACATCTCAACTCTGCCTATGTGCGAAACGGAAAATTGAATGTAAACGAATTATTCAAAGCTACTTCAATACTGGATGAGGTAAAACCAAAGCAGCCTTTTATCAACGAAAAAATAGCCGAATTAAAAAACCTGTTGGCAGCCAAGCAAGAGCCCGAATTGACGATGGGTAAACACTGCAATAAACCGTTTCCGTGTAATTTTCAAAATTACTGCAGCTCACTGGTTGCAGTAAATGAGCAAGAGCAGATACTCATTGATGCTGTAACCCGGTTTGAAAACGATGAGGTGCGTTCATTTTTAGACCAGCTGGAGTACCCCATTTATTTTATGGATTTTGAAACCGTTATGTACGGTGTACCACAGTACGATTTAAGTTCACCATATCAGCAAATACCTTTTCAATACAGCTTACATGTGCAGCATAAACCCGGAGGTCAAGTATCACATCACTCCTACTTAGGCGATGGCATCAGTGATCCCAGGCCTGCTTTGATTGAGCAATTGTGTAACGACCTTGATAAAAAAGGGACTATACTGGTATGGAATATTACTTTCGAACGTGGGTGTTTACAAAAACTTGCATTCAATTTCCCGAAGTATTCAGAGCGAATAGAGGCAATCATCAATCGTATGGTTGACTTGATGATTCCATTTCGTAATAGACAGGTTTACAATGAAGCGTTTTACGGAAGTTACTCCATAAAAGCAGTTTTGCCTGTACTTGTTCCACATTTAAGCTACTCTGATTTAACCATACAAGACGGTGGCACTGCCAGTTATACCTATTCACAATTAGCCGGCATGACTAAATCAGAGCAAAGCGAAACAAGAAGGCAACTACTTGAGTACTGCCATTTGGATACATTAGCTATGGTTGAGATACTGCAAAAGATGATGACCCAGATGTAGCGGCTAACCCTATTTTGGTAACTAAAGAATAGTAATAAAACTCAATACAGCGTATCTTTTATTTTACAACCCGAGCACCATTTTATTCGGATCACTTCCCTCAGTAAGCAGTAATGTAGGATTTTCTAAACACTGTTTTACTTTTACTAAGAAACCAACCGATTCACGTCCGTCAATAATTCGGTGATCGTAACTGAGAGCCACATACATCATCGGGCGAATTACAATCTGACCATCGCGCACCACAGGACGCTCAACAATGTTGTGCATTCCTAAAATAGCCGACTGAGGAGGATTGATAATAGGGGTACTCATCATGCTGCCAAAAACACCCCCGTTGGTAATGGTAAACGTGCCCCCGCTCATTTCTTCAATAGATAATTTATTGTCGCGTGCCTTGCCTGCCAGAGTAGCTACTTCTTTTTCTATTTCAGCCAGCGTAAGCGATTCGGCATTACGAATTACGGGTACTACTAAGCCTTTAGGAGCGCTTACTGCTATGGAGATATCGCAGAAGTCATGGTAAACAATCTGCTCCCCATCAATGTATGCATTTACTGCCGGAAACTGTTTTAAAGCCACACACACAGCTTTGGTGAAAAAGCTCATAAAACCAAGATTAACACCAAACGTTTCTTTGAACTGATTTTTAAACTGCGTACGCAAATCCATTATCGGCTTCATATCTACTTCGTTAAAAGTAGTAAGCATAGCCGTTTCATTTTTAGCAGCTACTAATCGCTTCGAAACCGTTTTTCGCAGTGAAGTCATCTTCTCTTTGCGCTCGTTTCGGGACTTAGCTTCGTTACGGGTAAGTTTCAACTCAGCAGCGAGGGCATCCGCTTTAGTAATGCGTCCATCGCGCCCGGTGCCTTTTACATCTTTTGATTCGAGACCTTTTTCGGCTAGTATTTTAGCTGCTGCAGGGCTGGGAGTTCCGCTGGCATAGGTACTTTCGGTAACGGGTTCTGTTTTTTTAACTTCCGTTTTCGCTGTTTTCGCTTCCGTTTTTTTAGACTCGGGAGTGCCTGCAGGTTTGGGGGCAGATGTATCTATCCGCGCGATCACATCACCTACTTTTATAGTGTCCCCTTCATTACCCGCGGTAGTTAGTATTCCGGCTGCCTCGGCATTCAATTCAAATGTGGCTTTATCACTCTCCAGTTCGCATAATAACTCGTCCATCTCTACATAGTCGCCCGTCTTTTTATTCCAACGTGCTATGGTAACTTCACTGATTGATTCGCCTACGGTGGGCACTTTAATTTCTAATGACATGCGGATATAATTAGGTATTTACGGATGCAAATGTATGAATAAACCTCAAATTCTGACACAGCAGGAATGTGTAGTTACACACTACGTATAGCAGTGTGTATGCAAACTACCAGTAACGAACAAAGAATGTTTTTTCTTCGTTCTTTTTAGCATAAAAACTCTTGCGGCAGGTGTTGCAATAATATTTTTTTACCGGCACCTGATACTTTTTCAATTCGCCTGAGCGCTTCATGCGCTCAATAGAATATTCGGATTTGCAATACGGACAGCGACCCGGATTTTTTGCCAGTTTTCGGGAAGCCAGCAACCGAATATAATGATACAATGCCAAGATACGATACAGCCAAGATTTTAACATACTACTACGCTATGCAGTATACCCTAGTCTAGTCAGCATATTAAGTTATGCAACTCATATACTGATTACAGGCATACCAGATTAATGGGGCAAATATAGCGTGCTTAGGTGCTAATCAAAATGCAGGTGCATGTTCAGTAGTTGTATGAAAACATCGCGAGGGGGATGTTTCGTATATTAGCAAGGCAGATGCACTGGTTGCATTACTGTGCTAGCGTGACCCGTTTCCGATGATTTGTCTCATCTCAAGCGGTGTAATGGTATACTGCCGTTTAAACATTTTTATGAAGTAGGATGGTGAACGAAATCCCGACTGATAAGCAATTTCGTTTATGGACAGCGCTTTCATCACAATCAGATTACGTGCGTGCTCCAGCCTGTGCATCAGTATATAGGCCGATATTGTTTTACCTGTAAGCTTGAGCAGCCTTCTGTGCAATTGCTGTGTAGAGAGATGGATGTGTTTGCTTATTTCTGAAATGTAAATATCCGGATTTGAAATATTCTCGGTTATGTAGGCATCAACTCTAGCCACCAAACTGTCGTTTGCGCTCAGGTCTTCCAACTTTACTTCTACTGTATTTTTACGAAGCAACCTATGTACCTTCGCCAATAATACTTTCATGCTGAAAGGTTTTATTATGTAATCCACTGCTCCGTTATCATAGGCTGATACCATAGTATCTTCATCATTTAAGGCAGTAAACATTATAACTGGAATATTTCTGTACTGTTCATCTGACTGAAGGAATTTTAATAACTGCATGCCATCCAGTTCAGGCATCATGATATCTGTTATAATTAAATCTGGAACGTTATCTTTTACCTTTACCAGTTGAAAAGCCTGAAAACCGTTTATGGCTGGAATAACAGTATACTGCAGGCTTAACACTTCTACAAGCCTATCTAGCATTACCTGATTATCTTCTGCCACACATATAACCGGCTTTTTTAAACTCATAGGTAAAAAGTTAAATAAACGTTAAAGGGTATAGTTATGGCATTGATGAAATCTGCTAATAAAGGTTGATACCTATCGGTATTGAAGGTAGCAGATTCGTACAGATAGCTGATGTTTTTAACTAGCAACTGTGTGTGAGTTGGTTCGGTATTTTGAATTTGGCTTATAACCATAATGCACGTAAA
>JBKCPL010000029.1:0-137401 GCA_046309355.1 Bacteroidota bacterium | reverse complement strand
CAGGCTCACAAAATGTGGCGTATGGTACGTATGTTGCGTTAAATATTGCAGGAGGCAGCCGTGTATTAAGCAATGGCGGAGATATAAATGTGAGCGGTAACTATACAGCGAATACACTCGGTGCTACCTACACTACAACCGGAACAACCATCAATTTTACCGGAGGCGCGCAAACCATAGCGCTGCATTCAAGCAGATTTCCATTTAACAACGTATCGTTTACAACTTCTACCACTTCAACCAAGACCATTTCTGGTGGTGGGTTCAACGTTGCTGGTTCATTAACTGTGGGATCCAATGTTACGCTAAACATGGCGGCATTGATTATGGGCGGAAACCCTACTTCTATTTCAGGTACAGGTACCATAAATACAGCAGCAACAACGACACCACTTCCGGCAAATGAAACCTGGCCTTGCACGGTTAACTATAATGCAAATGCCGATCAACAAGTTGTTGCAGGTACGTATTCCGAACTTCGATTTACTATTACTACACTAACACGAGCACGCACTGTTTTAGGGAATATTACTATCGATAATGCATTGGTTGTGAATGCACCTGCCGGTTCCACAGTAAATACCAATATGCAAACCTTCAATATGGTGGGAGGCATTTCATTCTCTACTTCATTTTTAGGCACTGGTGTAAAAAACTTTACTACTGCATCCACTTCGGCAACACCATTACCTTCCGGAGTAAGCTGGCCGAATACAGTTACCTATTCAAGCAATACGGGTACAGGTACACAAACGGTTGTTGACGGAACGTACTCAAATCTTACTTTGTCGGGCAGCACCCGAAAAGTGTTAAACGGAAACACCACAGTTAATGATACCCTAGTATTTACAACAAATGGCAAGTTAGATTTAAATGGGTTTAACTTCGAAGCAGGCGGTTTAATAACAAATACGGCTACTCAGGGTATTATTGGTAATGCTGCCAGTACACTCACATGTTCAGGTACGGAGTCGCGTACATTAAGTTTTGACCAAACCACTCCGGGCACAACCAACGTAGTATTGAATTTGGTGATTAATACTCCCACAGCAACTGTTACATTGGGTAACTCGCTAAGAATACCTTCAACAGGAGTGGTTACCGTTACGGATGGTGTTTTAGCATGCGGTTCTGCCAATTTATTATTGCTGTCAACCAGTGCTACTCAAAGTGCTCAGATTGGTCAGGTAGGTGCTACAGGTAATATCACAGGAACGCTAACCGTTCAGCGCTTCATACCAGGTGGAAATAGAAACTGGCGATTTCTTGCCTCATCCGTAAATACAGCAACTGGTATCTCATCAGCTTGGCAGCAAGCCCTGCACATTACCGGCTCAGGCTCTGGAGGCACACTTTGCGGTGCGGCTCATACAAATGGATTTGATGCCACTTCTGGTAACGGAGCTTCCATGTTTACATGGAATACCTCAACACAAACCTGGACAACCGTACCAAACACAGCAACAGAAAACCTGCAGACGGGAATTGGATACCGAATATTTTATAGAGGTAATCGCTCACAAGGTTGTACGTTGATAGACGGTACCAATCCTTCACCAACTCCGGCTGCGGCTACTTTAAGTGCAACGGGCTCACCAGCTGTAGGTGATCAGGTTATTGCCTGCGCCAGTTCTTTGTTAGGCTGGACGTTAGTTGGTAATCCATATCAGGCTAATCTTAATCTGAATCTTATAAACAGATCGGCTAATTTGAGTACCAGGTTCTTTGTTTTCGACCCGGTGTTTAACAACTACAGGCAATACAATGTATTTGACAATGTGGGTACAGGCTCTTTTGCCGGCAACGGAACTCTGGCAGCAGGTCAGGCATTTTATATCCAGACACATGTAGCCGGTGCCGCCTCCATTACCTTCGAAGAGTCAGATAAAACTGTTGGAACAACACCGGCAGCATTATTTAAAAATGAGTTAAGCAATCAGTTAATGATAAAACTGTTTGATGGAAATAATCAATACATAAGTGATGCATTGCTAACCAATTTTAATGATAGTAGATGGTCTGCTGATTTGCACGATGGCGAATTATTTCCAATGGCAACCGAACAGCTCAGCACATTCACAGATGAGCATGCAGCAGCATTAGAAATAAACAGTATTGCTTCCCTGCCAGCCAATACTTCATCCATTGTTTATATAAATATTAGCCGACCCATCAAGGAGCAAGGCGAATACAAAGTGGTATTATCCCGTATGGCAGGATTTATGCCGGGCCATCACTTTATACTTAAAGATACATACACCGGAAAACAGGTTGAGTTTAGCGATGAAATAAGCTATACATTTTCTACCAATAGTCAGCCGGCTTCATACAGCAGCAAGCGGATACAGCTTTTGATAAGCAATTCATCAGCCAACTCTCAGGTGACTGCAGCCACAGTAATGTCAGGCCGTTTATTGCTTCATCCGAACCCGGCTAAAGATCAGGTTAAAGTGACCTTATCTACCGGATTTAATGTAAGCACCCGTATTTATGTTACCGATATAACAGGTAAAACAGTAGAGGTTAGTCAGCAACAGTTAAATGACTTTGAAGTATCGATACAACTTAACGATATGAGCAAAGGTGTGTACTTCCTAGTTATTGAAGAAAATGGGGAACGTGTTACCCGCAAATTTGTAAAAGACTAAGGTTCATTTAGCAGTTGCCCTGACAGATAAAAAAAATTCCGCTCATATAAATAAATAAAAAAGCCCCGTAAATGCGGGGCTTTTTTATTAGTAGAATAGGCAATTAGCAAAATTGATTAAATGCAGCCTGCAAGTTTGCAGCAATTAATTCTGCCGGTCTGCCTTCTATCATATGTCGTTCAATAAAATGAACAAGCTCACCGTTCTTATACAATGCAATACTGGGGGATGAGGGAGGAAAGGGAGCTGTGTATTCACGTGCTTTAGCAACAGCTTCGGTTTCTTGTCCTGCAAATACGGTTAATAGTTGATCGGGCTTTTTTAATGCACCTTGTAAAGCCTTTAACACTCCCGGACGAGCAGTACCTGCCGCACAGCCGCATACCGAGTTAAATACAAGAAGTTTACTTCCGCTGTGGTCTGTAAGTGCGGCTTCTACTTCCTGTGGGGTCATTAATGAAGTAAATCCTGCATTTTCCAATTCAGCCCGCATAGGAGCTACAAGCATTTCGGGATATGGCATAGTTATTTAAGATTTGAGAGTTAAAGATTTGAGAGTTTTTTATTTTAATAATTAAAACTACTGAAGATGATTATGGGTAATCACTCCACTATTTTAAACACAAATTTAAGCCCAGTTGTTTAATTCAAAAAATATTTCAATAAATGCATCGTAAGTACTACATTTGCCGTCCATTTAATTAACTCATTAACAATTTAGTATGACACAAACTAATTCACGTTTACCGTACAAAGTAAAAGACATATCGCTGGCCGAGTGGGGCCGCAAAGAAATTAGACTGGCCGAAGCGGAAATGCCGGGTTTGATGGCTATTCGTAAAGAATACGGTCCCCAGCAGCCATTAAAAGGTGCACGTATTGCCGGATGTTTGCACATGACTATTCAAACGGCTGTACTTATTGAAACATTAAAATCACTGGGAGCCGAAGTAACGTGGAGCTCATGCAATATATTTTCTACACAAGATCATGCTGCTGCTGCTATTGCTGCTGCAGGTATTCCTGTTTACGCGTGGAAAGGACAAAACGAAGAAGAATTTGACTGGTGTATTGAGCAAACATTGTTTGCCTTTGAAGGCGGACAATCATTGAATATGATACTGGACGATGGGGGTGATTTGACAAACATGGTACTTGATCGTTACCCCGAGTTGGTTAAAGACATTAAAGGATTATCGGAAGAAACTACTACCGGAGTGCACCGCCTGTATGAGCGCATGCGCAAGGGCACATTGCCAATGCCGGCCATTAATGTTAATGATTCCGTAACCAAATCAAAATTTGACAATAAATACGGTTGTAAAGAGTCGCTGGTTGATGCCATTCGAAGGGCTACGGATATTATGCTTGCAGGTAAAGTTGCGGTTGTTGCAGGTTATGGAGACGTAGGAAAAGGTTCGGCTGAATCATTGCGTGGCGCTGGGGCACGTGTACTGGTTACCGAAATAGATCCTATATGCGCACTTCAGGCTGCTATGGATGGATTTGAAGTGGTGACTATGGAAGATGCGTGTTCACGTGCCAACATTTTCGTTACGGCTACAGGTAACGTTCGTATTATCACTGATCGTCACTTTATGGCAATGCGCGATAAATCGATCGTGTGTAATATCGGCCACTTTGATAACGAAATAGATATGGCCTGGATTAATAAAAACCACGGAGCATCAAAATATACCATCAAGCCTCAGGTAGATGTGTATACCATCGAAGGTAAAGAAATCATTATACTTGCCGAAGGTCGTCTGGTAAATCTGGGCTGTGCTATGGGTCACCCTTCTTTTGTAATGAGTAACTCATTCTCTAATCAAACATTAGCACAAATTGAGTTGTGGAATAACAGCAATAAGTATGAAAACAAAGTATACGTATTGCCTAAGCACCTGGATGAAAAAGTAGCGGCACTTCACTTAGAACATATTGGTGCGAAATTGACCAAACTTGATGGTGAGCAGGCAGATTACATTGGTGTAAATGTAAACGGACCGTTCAAAACAGAACACTACAGGTATTAATATATATTTCTACTACACTAAAAGCCCGGCTTGCCGGGCTTTTTTAGTATACTCGCATAAGCGAACAAAGCAATCATGATGAATGCAGGCTTTTGGCATAAAGTACCTGTTGTGCGGTTATTCATACCTTTTGTATTGGGTGTGGGTATCGCCATGTTTGCCGAATTTCCCATGCCACTCATTATCGGTTTACTGGCTTTATCAATTGCCGGCTGTGTTTACTTTTATTTCTACAACCCATCGCTCAGGCTTGGTTGGATACCTGCATGCTTTGCATACCTATGCATGTTCTCGTGTGGTATTGTATTGCATTTTCTTCAAGACATACGGATACGTTCTGAGTACTTTGAACACATCCCACGTAGTAAATGGGCTGTTGTTCGAATTTCAGATCAGCCGGTTGCCAAAAAGAAATCATGGAAGGCCGGAGCTGAACTAGTAGGAATAATTGATAGCAGTGGACATACACACACTGCAATAGGCAAGGTTATTATCTATATACAAAAAACCGATTCATTATCTCCGGTTGGTTACGCTGACAGGATTTTGATTCCCGTACGCGTTTTGAATCAAGTAGCCCCACCGCAAAACCCGGGTGAATTTAACTACAAACGCTACCTAGCATTCCATCATTGTTACCATCAGGCATACCTCAGGCAGGGACAATACGCTGTATCAGCCATTCCTGCAAAGCCTACTTTGTATACGTACATATACGCTACACAATCATATTTTAAATATGTATTGGCTAAGTATGTGCAGTCAAAAAATGAAATGGGCATCGCGCAGGCATTGCTGTATGGTTATGATGACGATATAGATGAAGAAACCGTTCAGGCTTTTGCTAATACCGGTACTTTGCACGTACTGGCGGTGTCGGGTATGCATGTGGGTATAATATTTATGATATTGAATACGCTGCTAAAATCCTTTGATAGAAATCGCTATACGAAGTGGCTTAAGGCTATTATATCACTTTTGATACTTTGGATTTACAGTTTGCTATGCGGAATGTCGCCATCTATTTTACGAGCAACGGTAATGTTCAGTTTTATCATTGTTTCCAATACGATTGATCGCCCTGCTAATATTTATAACACACTGGCTGCATCGGCTTTTCTTCTTATGCTCTTCGATTGTAATATTATTGCTAATGTAGGGTTTCAATTGAGTTATATGGCAGTTTTAGGAATTGTGTTTCTTCAGCCTTATATCTACAATATGCTCATTATGCACACATGGGTAGGCAATCAGATTTGGAAAATCACCAGTGTATCTATAGCCGCTCAGATAGCTACCAGTCCAATTGGCATACTGTATTTTCACCAGTTCCCAAATGTTTTTCTGTTTTCAAATCTCTTTATCATTCCACTAACCACCATTATCCTGTATGGGTGTTTACTGCTTATGGCTATTTCATCAATTCACATATTAGCTTCCATAGTAGGCTACATCATATACTTGATCATTTCGTTTACCAATACATTAGTATTGTGGGTAGAGAAAATACCGTATGCCTACATTGAAGGTATACAAATCAGCATACCGCAAACTCTGGTTTTGTATGCAATGGCAGCAACGCTGATTGCGTATTTCCTGAGGCATGAAATATACTGGTTTAAGTTATTTCTTGCCTTATGCTTGTGTTTTATGTGCATCTCATCCTATACATACATTAAACAACAAATGCAGTACGATTTAACTGTATACCATGTAAGCGGACATTCTGCTATACGTATTACACGTAACGACCATTCCTATATTTTAGCTGACTCAGCACTATACCTAGACAGGGAGAAGAAAAGATTTCATTTGCAACAACATATTTGGAGCAGTGGAATAGTAAATGAAATGTATGAGCCGATGGACGAACGTCCTCGCTATATTAAAGCAGGTAACGCACGTATACTGGTACTTTCAAATCAGCGATTGAAAACACATACATTTGCTGATTCCATCAACATGGTTATTTGTACCGCAGCGTATCCGGATAAAAAGTTGCTTCAACTTCCATCACGGAAATTTATATTGACTTCTGCTATCGGTGCAAAGCAGGCTGAGGTGCTAAAGAATAAATTAGTACTGGCAGATAGAGAAGTAGTTAGTGTAAGGGAAACAGGTGCATTTCAATTATCATTGCATGAATATGGAAACTAATAGGGTTAAATATGATGTAAGCGACCGCGTAGGATACATTACATTAAATCGTCCTGAAAAGCGAAATGCGTTGAACTTTGATTTTGTTCAGGAAATTAAGCAGGTATTTAAGCACGCTGAATCCGATACACACTGTAAAGTAGTGGTTATACGAAGTTTGGGTGCGGCCTTTTGTGCAGGCGCTGATTTAGCCTATTTACAGCAGTTGCAGAATAACACATACGATGAAAATCTGGCTGACTCAAGAAATCTGATGGAGTTATTTGAGATGATTTACCATTCCTCCAAAATTGTCATCGCACAGGTTCATGGTTCTGCTCTGGCTGGCGGTTGTGGCCTAGCTACTGTTTGCGATTTTGCCTTTGCCACTCCTGAATCTACCTTTGGGTATACCGAAGTAAAAATTGGCTTTATTCCGGCTATTGTTATGGTATTTTTGCTGCGAAAAGTAAGTGAAAAAACGGCTCGTGAATTGTTGCTTACCGGTAAAGTAATTGATGCACACGAGGCCAAGTCGTATCAGCTAATAAACGATGTTGTATCGCCCGAGGTGTTGTCTGATTATGTAAAAAACTTTGCAACCAAACTGTGTACGGATACATCTACCCAATCTGTAGCAACCGTAAAAAAAATGATCAGCGAAGTTCAGCAGATGAGTGTGCAGGATGCGTTAAATTATGCTGCAAACATGAATGCTGTGGCGCGCCAATCTGACGATTGTAAAAAAGGAATTGCAGCATTTTTGAATAAAGATAAAATTGTATGGTAAGGTGTACATTTCTGTTTTGGCTTTTGCTATCTGCCTTTGGCGGGATGCTAAAGGCACAGTCATTTAAGGAAGGAATGATTTCGTTTCGAATTACATACCCTTCATTAAGTGCAGAATTGAAACAGCAGGAAGAGTACCTGCCCCAAAACCTGTACGTGTTGCTTAAAAATCACATGACCAGACTTGAACTAAAAACCATAATGGGGCCAATGATTACAATTACCAATAACAAATCAGGTGATGTGGTGATACTAACCGAAATGCTTGGGAAAAAACTGGCTATGAAAAGTACGGTTGAAGACTCCAAGCGCATTACTAAAAAAGTTTCACCGGATATGACTAAGCGGGTTGAAGAAACAGGAGAAACAAAAACCATAGCCGGCTACCTATGTAAGAAGGCAAGGGTGCACATAACCACAGGTGGTAAAACTCAATCGTCAGATATTTATTATGCGCCTGATATATCACCTATGTATAACGATACATACAATAACGGATTTGACATAATCATACCGGGTTTTATTATGCAGTACAGCATTGTACAGGAAGGCTTAGAAACTACATTTACAGCAATAAAAGTGGAGCAAAAGCCGGTTAGTGATTCTGTATTTGATATACCTGCCGGTTACGAGATTATGCCTCGTTTTGCGAATTGATCATCCTAGTTTGTTAAGTACACGTTCAATAGCAGCAGGATAGTAGTGCATTTCGAGCGCTGAAATATGGTGCTCAATATATTTCATGTCCGCATTATCCGGTAACTCGAATTTAGCTTGAACAATCTGTTCGCCTTCATCGTAGTGCTCATTTACAAAATGAATGGTAATGCCATGTTCCTTTTCCTTAGCAGCAAGCACAGCTTCATGCACATGATGCCCATACATCCCTTTTCCACCATACTTGGGAAGAAGTGCGGGATGAATATTTATTATTTTACCACTATAAGCTTCTATCAGGTACGGAGGTATAAGCCACAAAAATCCGGCTAATACAATTAAATCCGGCCGGTAATGAGTTAACGTATTCAGAAAAAGCGACTCATTTAAAAACGTATTTTTATCGAACAGTTCAACGGGGACATTCAATTGCTTCATTTTATCGATAACGGGAGCACTTGGATTATTGCAAAACAAACCTACCACACGTGCCTGATTGCCCTGCATAAAATGCCTAGTGATGTTTACCGCATTAGAGCCGGTTCCGGAGGCAAAAACGACCAGGTTTTTCATCGCATGTCAGAATTCAAGTTCATCAATAAATACTTTTCTGAACAGGGAATCAGCATTGCTGTTGGCATTCATGTTTTGCAGGGGCAACGTAGTAATAATAATATCTGCTTTGTTAGTGGCTGTGCGCACACGTTTACTCATCACCGTAGATACGCCCGGCCACAGTCCTGCTCCCTGAATGGTTATATCGGCACGCATCAATGTATCGTACCTAAATAGTCCGGTATTGAATGTATACGTGGCAAATGGCCTTACGCTTCTATTAACAATTCCTGATGTTCGCACCACTGGCCAGCCGGCAGTATACCCGTTTGCCTGTGCATTTATATTTAAGCGGAAATTACGCTGCAGGCTATCACTGTATAACCGTTCAATAGGTGTGAAATTAAGAATAGGTGAATTATCAGGAAATGCAGTTGCAAACTCGCAGTATATAAATGCTTTTCCGTTCGAGTTAAAAAAGTCAACCGTGTTTTGCTGAAGCGTTGTAAGAGTATTTGGTTCATCTGTAAGCCAGATTATTTTTTTAAACAGCGAAAAGGTTCGTGATTGTGTAACAGCATCGGGGTAAAATTCATCAGGGCCGGTAATAGAACTAATACCTACTAAAGTATCGAAGCTGGATATATTTACCAGTGGGCTGCGTAGGGTATTGGCATAAAAACTCAATGCTGATGCAGGCGAACCTATCAACGCATTTACCAGCAAAACGTCAGAGTTGGGTGCTTTTACATAAAAGTTATCGGTAGCCCATGCCGAAATATTGCCGGTACGGTCAATCGCTCTAACATACAATGTGTTTACTGTATTGTATGTAATTCCTTTTAGCGTTTGTGTGCTTGCCGGTGTTGTTTTAGAACCGGTATACACCAGGCATTCATTAGCGAATGTGGTACCGTTTCGAACCGATTCAAACCTAACTGCCACAACAGCTACCGAATCACTGGTGTTTTCAGTTATGAAATTTGCCTGCAGCACATAAAGGGGCAACGTAGTATCATTTAGTACCAGCTCATATCGGTCAATATCGCGGGTGCCGTCCACATCTATACTGTTCCAAACTGATCGTATAATCGGGAACGTGCGTGCTGGTCGCTTATTCGCAACTGCATCAAATACAATGCGCGGAGCTGTGTTTCGAACCGGAAATCGCATGGTAGCCGGTGTGGGATCTCTTTGCTGCTTATTGTCAATGGCACGGATGTAAATAGGTAACAGTCCCTCTTTGAGTCCTTCCGGAAGTTCCAGGGTAAATGTTCCGCTTTGTTGTGTGGTTGGTGTCCACGTTTGCATGTTATCCACTGATACTTCATAGCCGGTAATATATCCGCTTTTACTTTCGCCCCACCAATGTGCGGTTACAGTTGTCGATAAGAAATTGGCCGAGTCGCGCTTTACGGTATCCACTATGGCATAAGTCTCGGGCATTGACAAGGTATTGCGGTCGCCTTCAAAGTCTTTTTCACATGCACCTATCAATACGATAATACATACTACAATAGCTTGTCTGAATGGTTTCATGAACATGGTTTGCATCGCAATAATACGTGAAATAGGTGCACTGCAAAAGTTAATTTATCATCACAAAGCATGGTGCATCAGCAGCATTTTCAGTGCAGTTTCTGCGGCTTCTATGCCTTTGTTTCCATGCTTTCCACCTGCTCTTTCTTTGGCTTGCTGTTCTGTTTCGGTTGTTAATACACCAAATATAGCTGGCTTACCTGTACTTAACCCGACCTGCATGATTCCGTTGGCGCAGGCATCACATATAAAATCAAAATGACGTGTTTCTCCCTGTATCACACAGCCTAATGCTAGCACTGCATCTACTTGCGTTTTATCAATAAGCCATTTGGTTGCCAGAGGTAATTCATAAGAACCCGGTACCTGGCGAATATGAATATGTTTTTCACGGACTCCCATTTGCACTAAATAGTTCACTGCACCGTGTAGCATAGCTTCGGTAATATCACGGTTCCACTCAGCTACAGCAATGCCAATATGAACTTTCTTAAATAGTTTTTGTGGTGTTAGTGTGGTATCCGATAAGTTTTTTAATAGCGTTGACATGCGTCTGTAAAAATAAAAAAAATCCTCACCGACTAGGAGAGGATTTTGAATGGGTGGTGATTAATTTCCTTCTTTCAGAGCCTGAGCCCGAGCGATATATTTATCAATGTCTGAAGCTTCAGTGCTTTCGTTATAATCAGTTTTTATCGTTTCATACACTTCAAGTGCATCAGCGTATTCTTTCATTTCTTCAAACACTATTCCGGCTTTTTTCAGGAAAAGGGGTGAAGTGGTTTTGTTGCTGTGAATTTTTGCAGCTTTTACGTAGTGGTCAGCTCCTTTGCTCAGTTCGCCTTGCTCAACGTACGCGTCACCCAGTGCACCGTTTTTCAAAATATTCAATATCGTATTGGATGTTTCAAAATCATTGAGGTAATCAACGGATTCAGCAAAATTACCCAAACGTAACTGGCAAATGCCTGCATAATAATTAGCCAGATTGCCGGCTTTTGACATGCCGTAATCGCTTACAATGGCTTCAAATCCTTTAAACTTATCATTACCGGCCAGTGCCAGGGCAAATGAGTCTTTTTCGAAGTATTGCTGTGCTCTGTATATTTCTGTTTGTGCCTCTGCTTCAAGCGGTTTCAGGTACAGATTTTTAAAACTGAAGTATACGGCAATAACTCCTACAATGGCTATCAGTGCATAGTTAATGGCCTTTTTGTTATTGATATAAAAGTCCTCAACCTTGTGAGACGTATCAATAATAGTTTTATCTAAATCCAGATCGTTTGTTTCTTGTTTCTTGTCGGTCATTGTGCTTTATATATTTCGGTAGGGTTATTCTCTGATAAATGGGTAATCCGATTGTACGTATACATCTTCATACAGTGCTTCAGGTTCGGGGAAAGGTGAGTTTTCTGAAAACTCCACGGCATCATTCACTATATCTTCTGTTTTCTTTTCTATTTCATCAAACCAGGCTTCGCTGGCATAATTAAGTTTTAAAATTGTTGCTTTTACACGCTCTAACGGGTCGCGTTGCTTGTATTCTTCCACTTCTTCTTTGGTACGGTATTTAGCCGGGTCGCTCATGGAGTGGCCGCGGAAACGGTAGGTGCGAATTTCGAGAAACGTAGGGCCTTCACCTTTACGGGCATGGTCGGCTGCCTGGGCAATAGCCTCATGTACCGTTTCGGGCTGCATACCATCTACTGCGGCATTGGGCATTTCATACGCTTCGCCAATTTTATGAATATCCATTACGTTGGTGGTTCGTTGCACTGAAGTTCCCATAGCGTAACCGTTGTTTTCACAAATGAAAATAACCGGCAATTTCCACAGCATAGCCATGTTAAACGTTTCGTGCAGTGCTCCCTGACGTACAGCGCCATCACCCATGTAGCAAAGGGTCACATGTTCGTTGCCATTGTACTGATCGGCCATTGCAATGCCTGCACCAAGAGGTATTTGACCGCCAACTATGCCATGACCTCCGAAAAAGTTATGTTCTTTGCTAAACATGTGCATGGAGCCGCCTTTGCCTTTAGAGCAACCGGTTACTTTTCCGTAAAGCTCGGCCATAACTGCACGTGCACTTATACCACATGCCAGTGCATGAGCGTGATCGCGGTAGGCTGTAATATGCTTATCGCCCTTGCGCAGCGCACTCATGGCACCTGCTACCACAGCTTCTTGCCCAATATACAGGTGGCAAAATCCCTTGATCTTTTGCTGTCCGTAAAGTTGCGCAGCTTTCTCTTCAAATCTGCGCATCAGCAGCATCTGCTCATACCAGTTCAGGTAGTTTTCTTGGGTAAATTTTGATTTAGCCATTTTTTAATAAAGGACTGCAAAACTACACATTTTCCTGAAAGGTCAAAGCGACTTACAATGGCTTGCTTACCAATTTATTATGTTCGAATATTTCTGTGTTTTTTTGAATACAGCCGTGCATATCCAAAATTAGAATTACGTTTGAACCATGCTTTACCTGCAGCATTTAAGTTTACAGAACTTTAAAAATTACGAGTCATTGCAGGCTGAATTTAGTCCGCAAATTAACTGTTTTACTGGCCCCAACGGCAGTGGCAAAACTTCTGTACTGGATGCCATATATTACCTTTCGTTCACCAAAAGTTATTTCAGTTTATTTGACTATCAGATGGTTAAGCAAGGTCGAGATTGGTTGAGGGTTGAGGGTAAGTATGAACGAAACGGGCATGTAGAGGCTGTGGCCATGTTTTGGCATCAGGGCAAAAAGAACCTGAAAGTAAACAATAATGACGTTAATAAACTTTCAGAACATATAGGCACCTACCCACTGGTTATGATTGCTCCGGGAGATATTAACCTGATACACGAGGGAAGCGAAGACAGGCGTAAATTTATGGATGGCATTATTTCGCAAACTGATAAAATGTACTTGCGGAGTTTGCTTGACTATAACAGAATACTTGAGCAGCGCAACCGCATGTTCAGGAATTATGCTGATGGAGGTGTACTTGATCCGGTGCAACTGGAGTCATACAATGCTATGCTGGTAAAACTTGGAGGTGAATTGTACACCAGGCGCAAAGCTTTCTTGCATGAATTTATTCCCATTTTTCAGGGGCACTACCAAAAGCTTAGTGCGGGCAATGAAAACGTACACGTAGCATACGTAAGCGATTACCACGAGCATTCACCCGAAGCATGTATTGAATTAAGTAAGCATGCCGATATAGCTGCCTGTAGAACAACTAAGGGTATTCATAAAGATGAACTGGAATTTATGATACAGGAATTCCCGCTCAAAAAATTTGCTTCTCAGGGCCAGCAAAAGAGCTTTATCATCGCATTAAAACTGGCTCAGTTTGACTATCTGAAAAAAACTACACAAACCATACCTCTGTTGCTTCTTGATGATATTTTCGAGAAACTGGATGGTCAGCGGCTGAATGTGCTCATGAAGTTGATTGCTCAGGAAAACTTTGGCCAGATATTTATAACCGATACACATTCCGAACGACTTATTCCGGCTGTTTCGGCTGTGTCTAACCAGGTAAAACATTTTTCAGTCAATTACGGAACTATTCACGAAATTTGAACCATGCGCAAAAGCAACGAACAGTCATTGAAAGAAATTATAGGCGAATTGCTGGATAGCAATGGACATGCCCGGCAAAAAATTGCTGAGGTCAATCTGGTAAATGATTGGTCTGAACTGGTGGGGCCACTTATTGCAAAAAATACCGAGAAGATTTACATCGCGCATGAAAAACTTATTTTGCACATAACGTCTGCACCACTGCGAAATGAACTTCAACTTTCACGCAGCAGGATTGTTGAGTTGGTAAACGAACACGCAGGCATAGAACTTATCAAAGATGTCATGCTGCTTGGAGGTATAAAATAAATATGTCGTCACACCATATTGTAAAAGACGGGCAGGAGCCTGCCTTAATTATTGCCAACGGAGCTGCCTGCTCAACGGAATTAATAGGACAGCTTCTGGAATGGAATCCGTACGTGGTGGTATTGGATGGAGCCATACGAAGAGTTCGTGAACTGGGATTGAAAATGGATATGCTACTAGGTGATTTTGACAGCCACAACCACGAAGACGAGCAGCTTTATCAACCAAATATCGAAGTTATTCATACACCCGATCAGAATAAAACCGATTTACAAAAAGCCATCGAACTCCTCATTGAACGTAAGTACACGGCTGTAAATATAGTATGGGCAACCGGCCGTAGGGCCGATCATAACTTGACTAACGTAACCGACCTGGTAAGATACAAGCAACATATCAACCTGGTAATGCTCGATGATCATTCACGCATATTTCCGTTGCGAAACAATTTTAAAAAATGGTACACACGAGGATCTGTGATATCCTTAATGCCTGTTGGAGATGTACACGGAATTGTAACCACAGGACTTAAATACAACCTGCATAAAGAGAGCCTGAAAATAGGCTACCGAAGTGGTAGCAGCAACGAGGTTTTGCACGATGGCTTTATAACAATTGAATACACCGAAGGCGATTTGCTGCTGATGGAGTGTACTGATTAAAGCAGGGCTTTTCGCCATTCTGCTTCATCAAAACCTATCAACAACACTGCTCCGTTATCAGCAATTGGCCGCTTAATCATAGACGTATGTTGCTGCAATAAATCTACTGCACCTTTCACGCTAAGCGCCTTTTGCTTATCCGCATCACTCAGCTTTTTATAGGTAAGTCCTTTAGTATTTACAATGGCATCAACTGAAGTTTTTGCAATCCAATCAATAAGTTTGGATAAGTAAGCACCCGATTTTTTATAGTCATGAAAGATATACGTAACTCCATTTGCATCAAGCCATGCCATTGCTTTTTGCATGGTATTGCAGTTTTTAATGCCATATACAGTAAGCATAATTTAAGTGTAATTTCGTACAAGTATAATTGAAATCCTACATGGAAAACATACCCGTTCATAAGCTGCTCATCGTGGCCGGTATTGTACTCATCGCTGCCGGTATGGTGTGGTACTTTGCCTCAAACAAATTCAACTGGCTAGGCAGGTTGCCCGGAGATATACGTATAGAAAGAAGCGGTTTTAAACTTTATTTTCCATTTACTACCATGGTGCTTTGCTCCTTACTTATCCACATTATTCTCCGGCTGATAAAGTATTTTATGAAGTAAAAAGGTTTGACTGTCAAAAAATTTTGGCATCAGGTAATTTTCTTATAGGTTTGGGAATTGAATGCGATTTATGTCTCTCGTTAAATTAAATATACTCGGTTTAAGTTCCGGACAAAGCAGCGGCTCATACACGCTCATTCTGGGTGAAGAAAACGGAAAACGCAAACTTCCAATTGTAATAGGAAGTTTTGAAGCGCAGGCTATAGCTATTGAAATTGAAAAGATTATCCCGTTTCGTCCGATGACACATGACCTGTTTGTAAATTTTGCTCAAACTTTCAATATCGATATCACCGAAGTGCAAATTTATGATTTGGTAGAAGGGGTGTTTCACGCCAAATTGATATGCGAACGCGAGGGCGATGCTTATGAAATAGATGCACGAACATCCGACAGTATAGCTCTGGCTGTGCGTTTCAAATGCCCCATTTATACAAACGAGGCCATCATGCAGGAGGCCGGTGTAACATTTGAAGAAGACGAAGTATTTGATCAACAACAGGCAACGCCTACCACCACACAAGGCGAATATTCAACATTAAGTACGGATGAACTGGAAGCGAAATTAGACGAAGCTATACGAGAAGAGGACTACACACGTGCGGCCCGCCTGCGCGATGAAATAAACAAACGTAAATAACACCGCATGGAAAGATTTCATGGTATCATCGGCATAGTGCTCATTATCGGATTGGCCTATGTTATTTCCAACAACCGCAAGGCTATTAATTACCGGGTTGTTCTGAGCGGACTTGGATTGCAATTAGCCCTTGCCTTGTTTGTATTAAAAACTTCAGTAGGGCAGTTAGTATTTATGTGGTTAGGCAATGCTATTAAAAGTTTATTGGATATGGCCGATAAGGGAGGTGAGTTTGTATTTGGAGGCCTTATCAAACCGGAGTTACTTAAACCTATTTTTGGTGATGCTTACAGTTTCCTGTTTATGTTCAAAATCATTCCTACCATCATTTTTGTAGCGGTATTGGTAAATATAGCTTACCACATAGGCCTCATGCAAATTGTGGTTTCATTTTTTGCCAGACTGGTACATGCACTTATGCGTGTGAGCGGCAGCGAAGCGTTATCTAATGTTTCCAGCGCATTTGTGGGTCAGGTAGAAGCACAAATTATGATAAAGCCTTACATCAATACCATGACCATGAGTGAGCTGCTGGCTAGCATGAGTGGAAGCATGGCCTGTATTGCAGGAGGTGTAATGGCTGTATATATACAAATGGGAGTGCCTGCTCCATACTTGCTTGCAGCCAGTATTATGGCAGCACCCGGGGCATTAGTCATATCAAAAATAGTGTGGCCCGAAACAGAAGAATCAGCCACAAAAGGTTCTGTTAAACTGGAAGTAAAAAAAGCAAATGCCAATCTGTTGGATGCCATATCGCACGGTGCCAGCGATGGACTTAAAGTGTCGCTGAATGTAATTGCCATGCTTATCGGATTTATTGCATTAATAGCGTTGATAAACGTGCTTTTAGGCAAAGCGGGAATGGCTCTTGTAGCAGCCGGAGTTGATTTAAGCGGCATGGGCATTTACCTCGATCAGCTGAATATGAATACAATCTTCGGAGGTGTGTTTTCGGTGTTTGCCTGGGCTATGGGCGTTCCTTCTCAGGATGTGTTTACCGTAGGATCACTCATGGGAACTAAATTGGTAATTAATGAATTTGTAGCTTACTCCAATCTGGCACCAATGATTTCTCAGCAACTGCTACATCCGAAGTCATTGGTTATTGTTAGTTTTGCATTGTGCGGATTCGCTAATTTCAGCTCCATCGCCATACAGGTAGGTGGCATTGGTGAACTTGCGCCTGCACGAAGGGCCGATTTAGCCCGATTGGGTTTTAGGGCACTTATTTGCGGAACAATGGCATCGTATTTATCGGCTACCATTGCCGGCATTCTTATGTAATTAGTTACCTGTTCGTTGCCTGCGCTTTTCTTCTACCACTTTTTTCAGTGAATCTAACTGCGGATCGCTGATAGGTCGGGGCTGTTCTATTGTTTCTTGCAGCTTTTTCTTATCGTCATCCTGCGTAGATTGGCTACGACAAGCAAACGCAAATACGCACACACTAATGAGCCACCACAATTTTCTTGGATTCAATTTTTTGTCCATCGCTGTAAATGGTAATGTAATAAATGCCATTGCTTAAATCGCTGACTGAAAATGTAAACCGATTCATACCCGCCTTTGCCGCTGCACGAAATAGCTTTTGCGAAATCCTGCCGGAAATATCATGTAACTCCACTTCAATAACTGTTTTTTGGTGCAGTTCGAATTCAACGGATGCATACTCGCGAGCCGGATTTGGCGAGATGCTAATAACAGGTTTATCCGATTGTAGTTCTTTTGTACTTAATAGCGGATCAGTAGTTCGTATTTCTGCAATCCAGGTGCTGTTGCCCCCAAACTGATTTCCGTAGCTTCCGTTAATCCAGCATGTACCGGGTTTATTATACTGCCGTTGATTGCCGGTGTAATCGCCCCAACGTTGCACACTGTCGCTGATTAGTTGTATGTTGCTCAATCCTCGTTTAACTACAATTGGTGAAGATATCTGCTCATTGCGATCAACAAATACCGCAGCTGTTCCCGGAAAACTGCGTGGCGATGAAAATGAAAATGTAATGAGTGCACTATGATCGGTTGCGCCACCACCCATGTGTGCTATGGATGGATAACCAATATCCATTGTGTCGTACGATAGAATCTGACATTTAATAATAGGTTCGGTTAGTTCCGGCTTGCGAATGTATCCGTAAAAAATACCGGGCGCAAATGTGGATGTATCGACCGAGTTGCCCACAAAATGAATTCGCTCTTCCTGATACATGGCTGAAAGAACTCGTGCATCGTTGGTTTGTAATTTTTTTCCATTCGGCATGGCTGCATTGGGTTGGAGGCCGTAAGCCTGCGGCAACTTAAATATACGTGTGTTCAGTACAGCGTTGCCACTGGCTATAGTATTGGTAATTTCATGCAGAAAAATTGTATCGTTACTCAAGTCGCTTGGGCGTACCGATAAAAAATACATATTGGGTCCATAAGTGGTTTCTCCGCCTTTGGCAGGACATATACTCCATATTGCTTTTCCGTTGTAGCGAATATCTTTATAAACTTTTTGTACCAGCGAATCTCCGTCATATCCTTTTTGCTTGTCTACCTGCCATATGAGCGATTCAATGAATCCGTCTTTCCAGCCTGAATTATCTCTAAGTCTGTTTACAGTTATAAAAAGCTCATCGTTTGAGAGTGAAATAATGGGATAATCACTCCACGATGAATCACCGAATACATTGCCGGGTATCGCATAAAAATTCCAGCTAAGCAGGGGGTCGTTGGTTTGTGAAAATGCTACAATGATGCGGGTATCGGCACTGGTGGTTCCTTGCAGAAAAACCAGAATAAACCGGTCTTTTTTAGGATCATAAATAACACGTGGATCGTATGTACGATTTAGTGAGCCCAGTTTATTGGCAAAAAAGGAAAGCGTTTTTCCCATCAGATAGGTGCCCGAATCGTTGTATACATTCATGTTGGTGTTTACCACACTGATAATTCGCCTGCTGTTGTTTATCGCCATATCGTTATCATTAGGCGTACCCTGTGTTACGTTACCGTTAAAGTTACGAAGCAGTTCAGGCGTATAGGGCGAGCTTTTGCCGTAGTTTCTATTTTTAGCGATGTACGTTCGCTTCTGTTCCAGCTCTTTTTTGCGCTGTTGTACAAAGTTTATACCTCCAGGTTTTGCAGCCTCTATCAGGGTTAATGTGGGTTCATAGTCAATTCCTTTTTCTGAAAAATTGAGCGTTGCGGCCAGCGGTGTTTTGATGTCTACAGTTGAGTAACTAATTGGCTGAGCAACTGCTGTAAATGAAATCAGCAAAGCGCACAATATGGGAGTAATTTTCTTCATGAAACGTAGGTTGTAGTTAATGCAATTGCAAGGTAATCAATTTTAGAATTAATGCATCCTGCACATTCAAGATCTACTGGCAATCAGCTTTGACTTTGAAAGTATCTATGAACAATAGGGTAGGTGAATACGGTGAAAAGAATAATTGCTGCTCCCACATAAAACCCCCACGACATAAATTCAGATGTTCCGAAAAGTAAAATGGAAAAGGAAATGCCGTAAACAGGTTCCAGGTTGTTGGTCATTATTACGGTAAATGGAGTAAAGTGCTTGAGAATACTGATGCTCCACGTGAATGCAAGGGTAGTACAAAACACACTTAAAACTACTAGGTAAATGGTGTCAGACAAATTAGGGATAGAAATCAGTATGCTTCCTTTTTCGATAAACCGGAATACACTTAATGCTACTAATGCACCCAAAAACTCAATCAGCGTAATTACGCTGGCTTGGTGTTTGGTAATCAATTTCCCGTTGTATACTCCGAAAAATGCACCGCTGAATGCGGCTAGCACTCCGTATACAATACCCAGATACCGCACCGATTCGAAGTTGAGTATAATATATAATCCTGCCACTATAAATAAGCCGTAAATCAAGTCGCCAGCAAAAAATTTTTTATTCAATAGCAAAGGTTGCATAATGCTTGCAAATAAGGTGATGGTAGCAAAACCCGCCATAGCCATAGATACGTTTGACACCTTTATGGCCTGATAAAAGGTATACCAGTGAAATCCTACAATAAAACCCATTAGCATCATCTCGGCAAATTCACGCAGGTTTACTTGGAGGGTAATTTTTTTGTACCGAATAAATAGCCATAATCCAATTCCGGAAATCAATAATCGGTAAATAACCAGTTCATCCGCTGGTAACGAAATCAGCTTGCCTAAAACAGGCGTAAAACCCCATAGCAAAATGATAATGTGCAGCTGAATCAGTTTAGGAAGTTTTAGCATTATTTGGGAGCTTTATAGAGCATATACCCGGCCAGCAACGAGAAAAAAATAACGGGTGTCCATACGGCCACCATTGGATGCATAACCTGATTCATTCCAAATGTGTTAAAAATCTGAACAAGCATTAGGTATGCCAATGTAATAAATATACCAATACCTAAACTAAGGCCCATACCGCCTCTGCGCTTTTGCGAAGAGATAGCAACAGCTAGCAAGGCAAGTGGTATAAAGGACACAGCACTTGCTATACGTCTGTACAACTCAACGTAAAATGTATTGAGTTGCGATGATCCTTTTTCCCGCTCTTTACGAATGTAGTCGTTCAACTCAGGATTGGTCATCGCTGAAATAAATTTCGTTTTTATGATAAACTCAGATGGTTTTATAGGTAACACGGTATCCTTAGCGGCACCCCGTATGATGGTTTCCGTACTGTCATGAAATATGCGTTGAACATAGTTTTCAAGTTTCCATTTCTGAAGATCTTTATTCCAAACCAGTCGCGATGCAAAAATGCGTTGCACGGCTCTGTTATTTTCGTAGCGCTCCATACTAAGGTTCATGCCGGTACTGTCTAGGTAGTTGAATGATTCCATGTACAAAAAAGTACCTTGTTGAATTTGAGCATAAATATTTCCGGCATTTGTAGTTTTATGTTCGCGTATCCACTCTTCTTCAAATTCCAGTTTGTGCTTTTCACTTATGGGAATAATATATGTGTTGAGTCCGATAAACAGTATAACCAACAACGCAACTGAAAGAATATAGGGCTTCAGAAAGTAACGGTATTTTGTGCCCGTATTTAGTATGGATATAATTTCAGTATTTTGTGCCAGCCGTGAATTGAAAAACAAGCACGACAAAAAAACGAAGATGGGACCAAACAACCCGTAAAACCAGGGTAGAAAGTAAATGTAATAGTCAAAAATCAAGGTGTACAAGGAAGGCTTACGTTTCAGGAAATCATCAATTTTTTCCGATACGTCAATAAATATTCCGATGATAGAGAACAAGCCGGTAGAGAACAAAAAGGTATAAATAAACTTTTTGATAATATAGCGGTCGATGATTGAAAGCATGTTCACCATGTGTGGCAATTTAGCACTATTTCACAGCCTTTTTGTAATAACCTGAAGTATGCTTTTTTTCCAGGATGCAAAGCTGCCGCCCAAAATGTGAGTGCGTGCTTCTTTTACCAACCACAAGTAAAAGCTGAGGTTTTGTTTGCTTGCAATGTGTGCACCAAGCAATTCGTTGGAATGAATAAGATGCCGCAAGTAGGCTTTGCTGTAGTGTGGTGTAAACTCAGCATCAATACACGAGAAGTCTTTTTCCCATTTCTTGTTTTTAATATTGATGATGCCCTGTGAGGTAAACAAATAGCCGTGCCGCGCATTGCGTGTTGGCATTACACAGTCAAACATATCAATTCCCAGTGCGATGCATTCTAAAATATTTTCGGGAGTACCTACTCCCATCAGATAACGTGGCTTTTCGGGTGGAAGTATGGCACATACTTCTTCTGTCATAGCATACATCATTTCTGCCGGTTCGCCTACTGAAAGTCCGCCTATGGCATTACCGTCCAGTTGACATGAGGCTACAAATTCAGCCGACTGTTTTCGAAGGTCGCTGTACACGCTTCCCTGTACGATGGGAAAAAGTGTTTGCCGACAGCCGTAAAGATCTTCGGTTTCGCCAAAACGCTGGATGCAGCGCTTCAGCCAGCGGTGTGTCATGTGCATCGATTTGCTGGCATACTCATAGTCGCATGGGTAGGGCGTGCACTCATCAAATGCCATAATTATATCTGCACCAATCTGCCGCTGTATATCAATGGCTACTTCGGGCGAAAAAAAATGTTTTGATCCATCTATATGCGATTGAAACCATACTCCTTCTTCACTTATTTTTCGCATATCGCCCAACGAAAAAACCTGATAACCTCCACTATCCGTCAGCATAGGCTTATTCCAGCCAATGTAGTTTTGAATACCTCCGGCTGAATGTATAACATCGAGTCCCGGACGTAAATAAATATGGTACGTGTTGGCCAAAATAATTTGAGCACCTATATCGTCTGACAGGTTTTGTTGTGTGACGCCTTTTACCGAACCCTGTGTTCCCACAGGCATAAAAATGGGTGTTTCAATGGTGCCTCTGTCGGTTTGAAGTAGCCCGGCACGCGCCTGGGTTGCCTTGTCGGTGGCCAGCAGGCTAAAGTTCATAACTTACTCGAAATGTAGCGAAATAACCACCATTTTGGGCGATACACGATCCAGCACATTGGTATATGCAAACCCATCGCGGTGAAGTGCATCACCAATGGTGTTCATCACCTTTATTTCAGGCGAAAATTTAAAATACGGGAAATACAAGTCAAGCCCGAAACCTGCTTCATATCCATAGGTAACAGGTACCAGCGATACCACAGGGCTATTTTTAGAACGTTCTTTATTTACAGTGGAACTAAGATCATAGCTTATTCGGCCACCACCTATTATGTATGCACGGGTATTTTTTCTGCGGTCTGATTTGAACTTGAGTAACAATGAAAAATCGCTGTAAGCCGATTCAACTTTTACTTCTCTTTTACCGGCAGGCAATTCATAAATGATATCACGCTGTACAAAATAAATAACCGGGAACAGTAACCTTACGTCAAAATTTTTACCCAACCTTACGTTAGTAATACCTCCTAAACCGATTCCCGGATAGGTTGACATTCGGGCATTCATTACCGAATCCCGCATCATTATCTCCGGCTTTGTATCCATTCGCATGGTTGAGAAGTTAAGTGCAAGTGTGAAACCAAAGTGCAATAGCTTGTTATCATACTGCTCCTGATTTGGTTGAGCTATAACTGTAGTGCTAAGCAGTGTACTGCTAAGCACTAAAAAAATAGCTGCAGTTATTTTAAACCGTTGTACAAGGTGCATATACCAAAGGTTAGAGGTTTGCATGTATTATTCTTAAATCGGGCTTTTATAAGGTGTTCAGTAAAGTTTTTTCCATCAGGAAAATGCTTAACCGATTCTGGCAAATATGCATAAGCATTTTGATTTTTACTTATCCATTTACCCCACAAAGGTAAAATTTGATGAAAATACAGGTAGTACAGTTGTTTGAAAGGGAAGCTACGTGGTTTCGAAAACTCAAGAACAGCAAGCTTTCCACCCGGTTTTAGCACGCGGTACAGTTCGCTTAGCCCTTTGTCCAGATTTTCAAAATTCCGCACCCCGAAAGCAACGGTTACCGCATCAAAGGTATTATCGGCATACGGCAAAGCTTCTGAGTCACCCTTTACCAGTTCTATTTTATCTGAAAGCTTGCCTGTACGTATTTTCTTTCTACCCACATCCAGCATCAGCTGTGAGATATCAATTCCGATAACTTTTTCGGGATTCAGTTTTAGAGCCGCTATTGCTAAATCGGCTGTTCCTGTAGCCACATCCAGTATGAGTAAAGGCTTTGAATCAGCCAGCGATTGTATGGCTTTTTTGCGCCAAATTTTGTCAATGCCCAGCGATAAAAAGTGATTCAGAAAATCGTAGCGAGGTGCTATGCTGTCGAACATGTGTTCAACCTGCTCTTTTTTCGAATCGGCAGATGTTCTATATGGTTTTACGGTATTCACTCTGAATGAACGTGCGAAATACGTGAAATGATTTGGTATTGCACAATTTTTATAAGTGAATGGCTCACTATGTGTATTATTGCACTATGCGTAGCATTAATGCCTATGTACTGTTTTTTCTGTTCATTGCCGGAACTAGTTCGTGCAAAGAAAACTACGATGCACCATGCCGCGCAGTTGCATACGAATCCATCAGTTTTACTGCGTCCGAAAAATCATGGTTGGCTTACACCAAGGCAGATACGCTTACGTATGAAAGATTACCCAGCAGTTCGTTGCGAAACGGATTCGTTATACCAGAAGCATCAACATGGGCAAGAATGCCCAGGGCAGGCAGCAATCCTGAATGTCCTCCCGATTCCATACAATACGAACAACTCAATTTTACTCTAAAACTCGATTCGAACTTTCATACACTGCACATCCGATTTGATAAGCGAAACAGTGAATTGACATGTTCAAGTGATTCAGGTATTTTCCGTTTTCCCTTTTCATCCTTGTCATCGCCTGATAGTGTTTTTATGACTGCTGCCAACTGGAGTGGTCGAGCATTTTCAGGCATTTACATGCGCACTTCTAATAATGACAGCTTGTATTACACCAAAACGGATGGCGTTATCAGATATATGAATTCGACATCGGTATTTCAACTTCAATAACCATGAAAGAAACAATACAGGCCAAGTTTGTTAAAAGTTCGGGCAGCATAACCGATGCACCAGCCCCCACAAAACCTGAGTTTGCTTTTATTGGACGCTCCAACGTAGGCAAGTCGTCACTTATAAACATGCTGGCTAACAATAAAAGTTTGGCTAAAGTGTCGGCTACTCCGGGGAAAACAATCAGCATCAATCATTTTCTCATTAACAATTCATGGTACTTGGTAGACTTACCCGGATACGGATTTGCCAAGCGATCAAAAGAACAACGTGCTACCTGGGAAAAGGTCATGTTCGAGTACTTTGCCAAGCGGGAAAATTTAAGCGGAGTTTTTGTGCTTATTGATTCACGCATAGAACCTCAGGCATCGGATATTTCGTTTATTAATAAATTAGGTGAAATGCAAATACCGCTCATGCTGGTGTTTACCAAGTCCGATAAAAACAATCAGTCGGTAACAGCTAAATCCGTGAACAGATTTAAAGACGAATTGCTGAAATACTGGGAAGAATTTCCAACGCATTTTATCACATCATCTGTAACGGCAAAGGGTAGGGAAAATATACTGCAGTTTATTGAAAAGGCTGTAAAAGGTTAAGCAAACAGCGATGAAGCAATGCCATCGGCCATGAATCGATGTGAGTGAGCAAGCACAAATGCACCCTTGTCAAGAATTAATATACCTTGTTCTCTGTATGTATCAAATACTTTTCGGTTAGCCTGGTAGTATTCGCCAAACTCATTGAGCAGTTGGCTCTCAGAAACTCCCCACATTGTTCTAAGTCCCGTCATTACCGTTTCGTTGTAGCGCTCTTTGTTGCTCAGAATTTCCTGCTCATAAAAAAGGCTACCGGCTTTTATCTGCTTTATATAGGCAACATTATTGGCTACATTCCATTGTCGCGATGTTCCATTATAAGAATGTGCTGATGGGCCAACTCCAATATACGGTTTATTCTGCCAGTAGGATGTGTTGTGAACAGCGTACTGCTTGTTGCGGGCAAAATTTGAAATTTCATAGTGCTCATACCCATGCATTGCCAATGTTTCCGTCAGCATTTCAAATTGCTTTAAGGCAGCTTCTTCGTCTACCGGTTTTTCTTTTTGCATTTTAACAGCATGGTAAAGCGCTGTCTTTTCTTCAATGGTTAAGCAGTAAGCAGAAATATGCTGAACACCGCTATCCAATACCTTATTCAGCGTGTCATGCCATTTTTGAGTACTTAACGAGGGAATGCCGTAAATCAGGTCGACTGAAGCCTGATGAATTCCTGCCTGGTTCGCATTGATTAGGCATTGCAAGGCTTGCTGAGCTGTGTGCGCCCGGTTCATCCACTTCAATAGGGTGTCATCAAACGACTGTACACCTATGCTTAAGCGGTTTATACCCAGCATGTACAATTCATTTAGTTTGGCCGGATTCAAATCATCCGGATTGGCCTCCAGCGTAATTTCAGCACCCACTTCAACGTTATAGAAGCGTTTAATGTGTTCGAACAGCTTTTTAAGTTGCGAATATGTAAGCAAAGAAGGTGTACCTCCTCCAACGTAAACAGACTTTAGTGTGTTGTCGGGCAAGTAGTTTTTACGCAGCTCTATCTCACTGCAAATGGCTTCTACCATTTCATCGGCCAGGTGCAGCGAAGTGCTGAAGTGAAAATTGCAATAGTGACACGCCTGTTTGCAAAAAGGTATATGAATATATAATCCCGACAATTATTGTTGTTAATTTGAAACCGGTGCGAAGATATCTTATCATTCTGTTACTTGGTTGCAGTTCGCTGCAGGCACAGCAAAATAAATGGCTGAGTGTACACAGTGATTTGCCTGTGCTCAAAAACTGGCCCGAACTTCGTGTTGATTCTGCATCGCTTGAAGGAGCACTAAGCCGTGTTATTCTGGCATTAAACGAACAGGCTTATCTGGCAGCAAAAATTACGCACCTTGACATGTTAGACGATTCCATACGTGTATACATACAAACCGGCAAACCTTACAAATGGATTGCGCTGCGCAAAGGAAATATACCCGATGATATACTAACGGCAGCGGGTTTTCGATCACGTGATTTCGTGAACAAACAATTTTCCCCGGATGTTTATAAAAATGCAGCATCACGTATTCTCAGTTATCTCGAACGTAACGGTTATCCATTCGCTTCTCTGGAGCTCGACAGCCTAACCATAGAACAGGAAGGTATCTCGGCATCGTGGAAACTCACCAACAATGAATGGATTCAATACGATTCCATAGAATTGATTGGATCATCGCAGGTTAAAAAGTGGTTTCTTGAAAAATACCTCGGAGTTAAAATAGGTGCAGCCTACAATGAGCAGCACATAAAAATGGCATCTGCCAGATTAAATCAATTGCCTTTTCTAACCGCTTCACAGTCGGCTCGTGTGTATTTTTTTGCCAATAAAGCCAAGCCTATACTGTATGCCGATGAGCGCAAAGCAAGCACAGCTGACGGTATTATCGGTTTTGCGCCCAATTCGCAAGCCAACAACAATTCGCTGTTGCTTACAGGCGAGGCTAACTTAAAACTTGAAAACTTATTTGAAACCGGCAAGGTACTCGAGGTAAATTACCGCAGCTTTTTAGCTAATTCACAGCAGTTACGAGTGTATGCCCTGTATCCTTATATATTCAGGTCGAGCGTAGGGTTTGATTATTCCCTTCAACTAATTAAACAGGATACCAGTTTTTTAGACGTAAATAATCAATTGGGTTTGTACTACCGTTTTATTGGTCAGGATTACCTCAGGGTGTATTATGCTATTCAAAGCACCTCACTCATAACCGTAGATACCCAACAAATACGAAACAGCGTTAGGCTGCCCGATGCCAACGATGTGATAAATTACCAATACGGAACAGAGGTAAAGGTAGTGCATTACGATTATTTACTGAATCCGATGAAGGGATATTCAATAACACTCAATGCTTCGCTGGGCGATAAACGTATTCAAAGAAATCCGACTATTGATGGCATTCGTTTCACAGATGAAAAAGGAAGTCAGTATTCATTGTACGATAAAGTAGCTGCACGTATGATTCAGTACAAGGTACATACCGATGCAGATGTATTTGTTAAGTTGGGAAAATTCGTAACTACCCGGTTACAGCTAATGGCTGCAGCAGTGCAGGCTCCGGTTTTGTTCCTGAACGATTTGTATCGTATAGGTGGATTAAGAACCCTCAAAGGTTTTGATGAACAAGCTATATTTGCAAGCAGATACGCCATAGTGAATACTGAACTGAGATACCTGTTGCAGCGCAATGCGCATGCTAGCATTTTTTGGAATGGAGCATATTATGAAAATACGCTGCGCACACCTACATTATCGGACACTCCGTTCGGATTTGGAGCAGGGTTTAATTTTGAAACCACAGCAGGCGTTTTTTCCATTTATTACGCATTGGGCAGGCAGTTCAATAATCCGATAGAGTTTGAAAAAGCAAAGGTTCATTTTGGTTTCACCAGTTTTTTTTAAAGCATGTACCCACGCACTATTCATATAAAAATTAAAATACAGCTGGCTGCGTTTATTGCATGTTTTTGTTTCATGAATAGCGCATTTGCACAGGAGTTAACCGATACTGCATTTAGGTTTGAAACATCCGATACGCTGCAAGTCGATACAGCAGCAAAACCGAAATCTGTATTAAATAACTCGTTGCTTGATTCTATTTCATCGGATTCATTGTTGCTTTCAATTTTTCACCCGTACGTACGCATAACGCAACCCTACGTGAAAATCCCCACCAGGCGCACCGGCATCACAGGTATTAAGGAAATACAAAACAGACCCAAACGCAGAGACCAATGGCGTTTTTGGGTGATATGTGTTATTCTTATGTACATCTCCTTTGTGCGTATCAGCCATCCTTCCGATTTCAACCAGTTTGTTCAGTCGGTATTTAATGTAAGACTTAGTGATAAAATATGGGAGGAACAGCGTACCGTATTCAATTTTATTACCCTGCACATGTTTGCTATATACCTGCTTATCGCAGCCATTTTTATTAATTCCTATTTGGAGCAAAGCCGTATAAATATTATTGATAACTACTTTTTACAGTACCTGTTTATAGTTGGTGTTTGTGCAATCGTATACGCATCCAAATTTTTACTTCACGGTTTGCTGGGGGCATTGTTAAGTATTAAAAAGCTGGGCGTAGGATTCATCTCAAATACCGTTTCAGTAACTAACTTTTTGGCATTGGTTATCTTTCCCTTTATTATTTTCTACGCCTACAATACCAATCAGCTGTGGTCGGTTATTATGATGCAAACCATAGTCTCACTGTTTTTTGTGAGTATACTTTACCGCGTAGTGCGCATACTGCTACTAAGCCCCTCATTTTTTACTTTTCCCATAATCTATTTATTTATTTATCTTTGCGCCCTCGAAATTTTACCCATAGTTGTAATCGTTAAATATATTAATACCTACACCATTTGAAAGCTAAGATCAAAAGTATCATAATCTCTCAGCCCAAGCCGGAGTCGGATAAATCACCGTATTTTGATCTTGCTAAAAAGCGTAGTCTTAAAATCGATTTCAGACCTTTCATTACCGTTAGTCCTGTTAGCTCTAAAGAATTTAAGAGCCAGAAGGTAAATATCTCTGATTACACAGCCATCATACTGAACTCACGCAACTCCGTTGATCACTTCTTTCGCATGTGCAGTGAGTTGAAAATAGAAATGCCCCCGGAAACCAAGTACTTTTGTGTAAACGAAAGCATAGCCAATTACCTGGCTAAATATATTCAGGTACGTAAGCGAAAAGTATTTTCAGGCAAAGCCACCGAAACAGAATTGCTTAATGTGATTAAGAATCATCCCAACGAGAAATACCTTTTTCCATGTAGCGACTGGCGTAAACCGGAGATTGAAAAATTCATGAAAAAGAACAAGTATCACTTTAAAGAGTCGTTCTTTTACCGAATTGTATCCGCTGATTTGTCTGATTTGAAAGATGTAAACTACGATATCATTGTGTTTTTTAGCCCGGCTGATATTCGTTCGTTGTTTGAAAATTTTCCTAAATTCAAGCAAAATAAAACCCTGATAGCCTCATTTGGTGCAACTACTGCCAAGGCTATAAAGGAGGCAGGTCTTACCGTAAACATAGCCGTTCCTACTCCACAATATCCATCTATGGTTATGGCGCTGGATAAATATGTGGAAGCCCACAATAAAGAGGCTAAATAATACGGGATACCTTAATCAAAACTTTATTCTTTTAAATAGCTATTGTATTGTATAGGCAAATTGCTATTATTGTTTTTTAAACAGCCAAAAATCACCTCGCTGATGAGAAAACTACTTACACTGACAGCCATGAGTCTATGCATATATGCCGTAAAAGCACAGCAAGACCCTCAATTCACGCATTTTTTCATGAACAGACTGAATTATAATCCTGCATTTGCGGGCACAGAACAGAAAATATGCGGAATGTTGATGTACCGTACGCAGTGGCAGGGTTTTGGTGGTTCAGGAAAGAATGATTTGGGTGTATCACGTGGAGAGTCGCCTGAAACATTTATCGGCAACATCAATGCACCTATTGGACAACGCTTAGGTGTTGGATTTAATATTTACAGAGACAGACAAGGATTTGAGAGTACCGTGGTTCCAAGCTTATCTGTTTCTTATCGCCATACCTTTGCCAATGAATCCCAATTATCAGGGGGGGTAAATGTTGGTATGGTTCAAAAAACGCTTGATGGCAGCAAATTTTCGGCACGCGATGCTGGCGACTCAAAAGTTCCTACTGGAACAGAAACAGGTACGGGAATTGATTTTGGTGCAGGTGTATACTTCACTATGCCTACTCTTTGGCGGTTTGACAGATTTTATACCGGTTTATCGCTAATGCACATCAATCAGGCCAATGTTGCATACAATACCATCGAAAACAAAATGGTTCACCATTATTATTTTATGGCCGGGGCAGCCTACGATATCAATGGAACATTTGCGATTGAACCCAATGTTTTAGTTAAGTCAATTCTCTCAAAAACATCTGCGGATATCAACGCAATGGTTGTATACAACAACCGCTTTAAAGGCGGTATCTCATGGCGTACAGAAGATGCCTTTTCAATACTGGCCGGATTTAAATTTACAGACGATATGCAACTTGGCTACTCGTATGATCTCACAACCAGCAATATCATTGATTACAGCACCGGGTCGCATGAAATATTCTTTAAATACTGTTTCATGCCTAAGATCAAGACTAAGGAAAAGATTGTTATTCCGAGACTTACACCTCGCTTTTTATAGTATTTCTGGCAATATTATCGGCAACTTTGACGTTATCGGTTAAAACAATTTCCACCACTTACTTGCAAATTTGGTTTTATATTCTAATTTTGCGTTACTTAAAACTAAGTATATCATAAAAAATGAAAAGCTTTAAATGGTTTTTTTACGTACTGTTCGGCACGGCTTTATTTAGTTGCGGAGGCACTACTGATAGAGGTGAACTGGTAGGTGTACCGGGCAGAAGAATGTGGTTTCATCCTCAACCGTTTGGTACAGTGTATGTACCTACAGGATCTATGCACATTGGTGAAACTGAACAGGATGTGCCTATGGCTATGATTGGACCTAACAAACAGATTTCTGTTCCTGCATTTTTCATGGATGAAACAGAAATTACCAACAACGAATACCGTCAGTTTGTGGCTGCAGTTCTGGACTCTATGGTTCGCGAAATATTGGGTGAACAAAATCCTGATATTTTCTGGTTTACTGATGAAGAGTCAGGCGAACACTCACTCAATTACGATGCTAAAATTAAAGAAGAGTATACCAACGACAATGACCAGTTAAAAGAACTTTACTACAATCAGGCTGAAACTTACTACCGTCAAAAGCAAATTGACGTACGTAAACTCATTTACAAATACGAAGACATCGATTTGAAATCGGCTGCTAAATTACACCGTCAGAACGAATACAAAGAAAACCGTGAAAAATACAAACGCATACGCCAGTTACATATTTATCCTGATACATTGGTATTTATGCGTGATTACACCTATTCTTTCAATGAACCTATTGCTACAGTTTACTTCTGGCATCCAAAATACGATGATTATCCTGTAGTAGGCGTAAATTGGCATCAGGCAAAAGCATTTTGTCACTGGCGCACGGCTTTACTTAATAGCTTTTATGCCGATATGGATGAGTATACTGTTACATCATTCCGTTTGCCAACTGAATACGAATGGGAATACGCTGCTCGTGGTGGCCGTGATTTGAACAAATATCCTTGGGGTGGTCCGTATATTAAGAATGCTAAAGGCTGTTCGCTTGCTAATTACAAGCCTATGCGAGGAGACTTTGCACAGGACGGTGGTTTATATCCGGTGCGTGTGGGATCTTATTTCCCCAACGACTTTGGATTGTATGATATGGCCGGTAACGTTGCGGAATGGACTATTAGTGCATACGAAACATCAGCCAACCTTTTTACATCTGATTTAAGTTCAGATTATCAATATGACGCTAAAGATGATGATCCTGAAACATTGAAGCGTAAAACAATTCGCGGTGGATCATGGAAAGACATAGGCTATTATGTTCAAAATGCAGCCCGTACTTATGAATATCAAGATAGTTCTAATTCTTATACTGGGTTTCGTTGTGTAATGAGCTACATCGGACGTTCAGCACGTGATAACAAATAACATATTTATATTTACTAACAAACTAACCTCAAAACAACACTCTTAAATTATGTCAAGTTCAAACAGTTTCTTTGAAAGTATGGCCTTTAAAAAAATCATGGCCAAAGTTTATGGATTCGGAGCAGCTATCGTAATCGTTGGTGCCTTATTTAAAATTATGCACTGGCCGGGCGCTAACCCCATGCTTATTATAGGCTTAGGAACAGAAGCAATCATCTTCGCCATTTCAGCTTTCGAACCGTTACATAAAGAAACAGATTGGTCATTAGTGTATCCGGAACTTGCAGGTATAGATTCGGATGAAGAAAAACCTAAGGGAACAATATCACAGCAACTAGATAAAATGCTGGAGGAAGCTAAAGTTGGTCCGGATTTGATTAGCAGTTTAGGCAATGGTCTTAAATCACTTAGCGATAATGTTAATGACTTAAAAGATTTGTCAACAGCAGCAGCAGCTACTGATCAGTATACCAAAAATGTTGAAAAAGCCAGTGCATCAGTGGCAGGATTAAGTAACTCGTATGAGCAGGCACTTAACGCCATGTCGGGTATGGTTACAGCTTCAGAAGGGTCTAAAGAGTATGCCAATCAAATAGATAAAATGACTAAAAACCTGGCATCTTTAAACTCGGTATATGAACTTGAAATTGCTGAATCAAATAATCATTTGCGATCTATCAATGAATTCGTTGGCAATTTGTCGAAAGTGGTGACTAGCTTGGCTGAAACACAAAATCAGGCCGAAACATTCAAAACCGAAATTCATAAACTGTCCAATAATTTAACGGCATTGAATAACGTATACGGCAACATGCTTGCTGCCATGAACGTGAATGCAGGCCGCAATTAATAGGATCACTAAACAGTAACTTAAATATTTCAATAATAATAAGTATAAGAAATGGCAGGAGGTAATGTATCCCCTAGGCAGAAGATGATTAACATGATGTACCTCGTGTTAACAGCACTTCTAGCGCTAAACGTTTCAGCTGAAATTTTAAAAGCATTTCATCTGGTAGAGCAAAGTCTTGAGAAGTCAGCGGACAATATTGAGACTAAGAATGCCGGTACAATGAAGGCCATTGATAAATACCATACAGAGTTTCCTACCGACTCAAATGGTAATATTGTATGGAAAAATGCTAAACAAGCTCGTGAGTTAGCGAAAGAATTGGTTGAGTATATTGAGGGCATTAAAACACAGGTAATTACCGGTGCAGAAGGCCGCAAAGAAGATACTAATGGTGACGGTAATAGCGATGATGAAGAACTGACCAAGGCAGATGACATCGAGAATCATGCTAACCTCATGATTAATAATAAAGAAGGCGAAAAACTGCGTGCAAAAATCAATGAGACCCGTGAGAAACTTATAGCGCTTGTTCCAAAGGATAAACAAGCAGGTATAAAGTCGGACTTGGTTACTCAGGATTATGTTCAAGAAGGACAGTCAAAAACGTGGGAGTCGGTAATGTTTGAACATAGCCCGGCAGCAGCGGTTTTAACACTGTTAACTAAATTTCAGGGTGACGTAAAGAATACAGAGGCGCAGGTGTTGGATATTTTAAAATCATCCATCTCTGAAGCTGACTTTACTTTTGATAAGTTGGAACCAAAAATTATTCCGAACAATGGAACGTATATCACATTGGGAAGTGAATACTCAGCAGATATTTTTGTAGCAGCATCGTCATCTAAACAAGAAGCCTCTATATTGGTGAATGGTAAGACCATTCCGGTTGAAGGCGGGGTAGGTAAATACAAAGTAGTACCCACATCGGAAGGTGAAATAAAATACAAAGGTGTAATTACCGCCAAGAAACCGAATGGCATGATTGAGGAGTTTCCTTTTGAACAAAGCTTTACGGCACTTAAACCTATGGCTGTAATTTCGGCAACCAAAATGAATGTGGTATATATCGGGTTGAAAAATCCAATATCGGTTTCAGTTCCGGGCTATTCTGCAAAAGAAATACAAGTATCCTTATCACCAGCATCAGCGGGTAAACTAAGTCCTGACCCACAAACACCGGGCGGATATATACTGGAAGTAAATCGTACTGCAAGTAATTTGAGTATTGTGGCATCGGTTAAAACCAAAGATGGTAAAGTAAAGCAGATGGGTGAACAGAAGTACCGTGTTAAAGTTATACCTGATCCGGTACCTGCATTAGGTATGCTGGAAGGTGGTAAAGTAGCCAGCGCTCAATTGAAGTCACAAAATGTAGTTAGAGCAGCCCTTAAAGCATTTGCTTTCGAAGGCATTAACTATATACCGTATGAATTTACATTTATCGTTACATCCAAACGTTCGGCACCCTATTATGGAACTGCACAAGGACAAAGCTTAAAGCCGGATATGATTGCTGCCCTATCAAAAGCCCAAAAAGGCGATCAGGTAATCGTATCTTCAATTAAAGTAAAAGGACCAGACGGTGTAAGGCAATTACCCGGTGGTGTAATTATAGATGTACAGTAATTAAGAATACCAATTAACTCCATATGAAAAGAATCATCATTTTGTTAATTCTACTTTCAGTTAGCTGGCAGTATTCCACTGCACAGGGAGTGTATGATGATTTTATCTACACCCGTCAGGCAGTACAAGAAAGGAAAGTAGTGCCATGGCCTTACTTACGCGAAGCTGATGTTATGTTCGCAAAACGTATCTGGAGGATTATTGATACCAGAGAGAAGCAAAATCAGCCCATGGTTTGGCGGAAGAATCCATTATCACTCATTTTCTACAATTCTGTACTAGACGGTTCACTGATTCCGTACAAAGATGATTCTTTATCAAGCAGCTATACCATAGAAGAGTTTGAAAACTATTTCTCACAAAAAGTGCCTGAGAAAAAGCTTATCGACCCGAATGGTGACCCCGATGATCCTACCAACTTTTACATGGATACGGTTATCATTAAGCTTAAATCAGATGATATTAAGAAATTCAAAGTAGTAGAAGACTGGATTTTTGACAAGAAAGAATCCAGAATGTATGTACGAATTATATCTATTGCGCCTGTTATTAAACCAAATATTGAAGGAGCAGATTTAGGTGAATTGGAATGGTGTTGGTTAAAGTATCATCGCGACCCGACTGATGAAGACAGATTTGACATCAGAGAAATTCTTGTGAACAAGGAAATATTTAACCGTCAAAATGATGCTGCACGTGTTACCTATGACGACTGGTTTGAACAACGTTTATTCAGCAGTTACATAGTGAAAGAAAATAACCAATACGATTTGTACATTAAGCAGTTTGCCGAATTTAAGGATAATGGTGTAGCTGCTATACTGGATGCTGATCGCATTAAACAAGAGATTTTTGAAAAAGAACATGATCTTTGGGAATACTAAAAGCATGTAAAAACTTTAAAGAAAGCCGTTATGTTAACGGCTTTTTTTATTCCGGTTGCTTTGAATCTACTATAATAGTTACTGGTCCATCGTTAATAAGTTGTATTTTCATGTCAGCACCGAAAACGCCTGTTTTGATAGGTTTACCGGTTCGTTGATTCACGTTTTCAATAAATTTCTCGTACAAGGGTATAGCGTGTTCAGGTCGGGCCGCTTTCATAAACGATGGGCGATTCCCCTTTTTGGTACTTGCATGCAGCGTAAACTGACTAACTATTAATAGTTCACCTGCTATGTCCATGACCGATAAGTTCATCTTCCCCTCGGCATCGTTGAAAATACGCATCTGACATAGTTTATCACACATCCATTGGATATCATTTTCGGTATCGTTCTCTTCAATACCGGCCAATACCAGTAAGCCTTTAGCAATTGTTGAATGGAGTTGCCCATTTATAGTCACAGACGCTTCCGTTACGCGTTGTATCACCGTTCTCATGCGTATAAATCTTCTTTTAGCAGCATGGAGAGATAGCTTTGATACCGCAACTCCGAAATTTTACCTGTATCAACAGCTTTTTTAACCTCGCATCCGGGCTCACTTATATGCTTGCAGTTATTAAACTTGCACGTGCCGATGTATGGTCGCATTTCAATAAAATAATGAGACAGTTCCTCGTCCGGTATGTCTACCAGCCCGAATTCACGTATTCCTGGCGTATCAATGATGAACCCCCCAAATCCGAGACTATGCATTTCGGCAAACGTAGTGGTATGTTTTCCTTTATTGTGGTAGTTGGAAAGGTCCCCTGTTTTCAGATTCAACGATTCATCCACCGTATTGAGTAAGGTTGATTTGCCAACACCGGAATGACCTATAATCAATGACGTTTTCTTCTTAAGTATTTTTGTTAATGCATCAATACCGGTTTTAGTTGCTGATGATGTGCGCAAGCATACATACCCAATCTGTGAATAGAGTTGTATGGTATCCGTAAGTATTTCCTCCATATCGGGCGAATCAAACAAATCACATTTATTAAATACTAGTAAAGGCTTGATATGGTAGGCCTCGGCCGTAACCAGTATGCGGTCTATAAAACCCAGTGAAGTTTCCGGCATGCTTAACGTTACCAGAAGTATTAACTGATCAATATTGCTGGCAATAATGTGTGTCTGTTTCGACAGGTTACTCGATTTACGAATGATGTAGTTTTTACGCTCGTGTATTTGGGTAATGATATAATTAGTGGTTGCGCTTTCCGGCTGTATACTCACGATGTCGCCTACAGCTACCGGATTTGTATGTTTTATATCACTAAGCCTGAAACGCCCTTTAATACGTGCAGTTACCTGGTTTCCGTTGCTTAACATGACCTGATACCAGCTTCCAGTTGATTTAGTAATTGTACCTCTTAATTCAGAAACCATTTTCCGGTGCTATATCCTACATAAACAAAAAATAAACCCAGCATGTTCGAAAGCAATACGTACATGATAAAACCCGTAATTAGTCCATCTTTAAGCAGTTGGACAGACTCGAGGCTAAATGTAGAAAATGTGGTAAACCCTCCCAACACACCTGTCATTAGAAATAACCGACCGGATTCGGGCAGTTGTTTTGTAAAGGCAAAGTACCACACTAAGCCTATCAGATAGCAGCCGGCTAAATTAACAACTAACGTACTGTATGGATAGGACTTTAGGCCCAATGACTGGAAAAGTAAAGAAGCTGTATACCTCAGCAATGAACCAATGGTACCGCCTATAGCAACCAACAGATAGGAATTCATGCTGCAATATACAAATCAAACGTAAATCATGCCTTCGGGCTCATGACCATAAGCAATGGCCTCACCTTTTTTTATACGGGAAGAGATAATCCAGCAGATAATGGCATCTACATGGTGCCACGATGTGGTATCAAACGAATCCAGTTTTAAGTCGAATGTGTGCTGCAGAATGGCTAAAAACTGGCGTATAAGCTGCTTGTCTTTTTTATTGTATGAATCGGCCAACTCATGATACTTGACAAATGCTGCCGGGTAAACTTCAAAAACCTTCATTCCCATACTTTCCAGTTTTCTTTTCAGTTGCATCGCCCGTGCCGTCAATCCGCCCAAAAACATGGGTGACATAGCTGAAGTAGCCACATCGGCTTCGCGGTAAAAATAATTTGAGTACTGGTTGCCTAACGTGTATATGCCGGGAAGGCTGAGCGGGGCATCAATACAAACTATTTCCGGCTTTAGCGATTCGAGCAACGACACAATAAACTCATCTGCATCCTGTTTTTTGGTCGTTCCCAGTACAAATTTGGTATTTGTATGATTACCGTAACATACGGCTGTAGTACCTGCGTACTTGCTTCCAAAATCAATTCCTGCCCACATACTTTTTATCGTTTATTTTTACATCGTTCACTGCAATACTTCACATTTGCCCAATTTTTCTCCCATTTCTTTCGCCAGGTAAACGGCCTGCCACATGTCATACAGATTTTCTGCGGCAAATCCGACTTATTTACACCCCTCATCTCTTGCTGATTTTATTGTGTGAAATGGATTTTTGACGGCTGCATTTAAAACGACTGATTTCAGGATTGCGTTTGGCTGCGTGCTTTTGCGAAACCCCTTCATTTACCCGTTTGCGCCACAAACGCCAGCTTGATGGCTTTAACTGCCGCCTCATCAACTCTATTACTTCAGACTCGGATAGTCCAAACTGATAGGCTATGGCCTCGAAGGGTGTGCGGTCTTCCCAAGCCATTTCAATAATTCGGTCAATATCACGTTCGCTAATCATAAAACTTAAACACTATTTGGGTAGGTATGTTTTATCTTTATTTAATTGTGTAACATGCGTACATGAATGCAGTTATTGATTTAGGAACCAATACATTCCATTTGCTTATTGCTGAAAAGGTCGGTCAGTCATTTACTATTATCCACAAACACCACATTCCGGTTAAAATAGGCAAGGGGGGTATCCATAAGGGTGAGTTGACCAGCGATGCCATGCAGCGGGCATTTGATGCATTAAACGATTTTGCCATACGGCTATCTACATATTCCGTTTCTGATGTTCGCGTGTTTGGCACATCGGCTATTCGCGATGCAGGTAACGGGAATCAGTTTATGGAAGAGGTGTATAACCGATTTGGATTCCGCATTCAGGCTATAAGTGGGTTGCAAGAGGCTGAATTTATTTATAGAGGAGTGCAGGCTTCATTGCCGGCCATGCATGAACCGTATGTGGTCATGGACATTGGCGGTGGCAGCGTGGAGTTTATACTGGTAAATGACGAACAAGCAGTATGGAAGCAGAGTTACCAAACAGGTGCTTCGCGCCTTATTCAGTCGTTTCCACTCAGCGATCCGCTTTCCTCTACTGAAATTAAGGACTTGGAGGACCATTTTGCCCAATCATATCGAACCCTAACTGATGCTATGCGTGAATACAAGCCTAAAATTATGGTAGGCTCAGCAGGTTCCTTTGAAACCTTACGTGATGTGATGGAAAAGGATATGAATACGACTGTAAATGCACTAACCCCACATGCTTTTGAACTGCCCATGTGGCAGGCTAAGCAGTGTATGAATTTACTCATTTGTTCTTCACATGCCGAGCGTATGCAATTATCCGGATTGGTTTCATTTCGCATGGAAATGATAGCTGCTGCTTCATTAATGACTCGATGGGTAGTGAACGAATATTCTATACGCACCCTTATCGCCTCAATGTATTCACTTAAAGAAGGCGCTTTAATACACACATAAACTATGCACCGTGCAATTCAAGGGTTTAGTAAATGAAGGCGAATACATTTTTGGCTAGCTGCGTGCAGCGCATTTGTTAGCGAGGTGTTCGAAGGGCAGAGGCTACTGATTTTACGTCCGGGTCGCCCGACTATTTTTTTTTAATCGATGGAAGCAGCGCCCTCTTCTATACGTTTAAGCGCACGGTATAATTTGCCAACTGGCAATCCCATTACATTGTAAAAGCAACCATCAATACGTTCAACAGCCGTGTACCCAAACCAGTCTTGTATACCGTAGCTGCCGGCTTTATCGAAAGGGTGGTAATTTTTTATATAGTACCACAATTCATCCTCACTCATGGGGCGACAAGTAACATCCGTTTTATCGTAAAGCACATACTTTTGAGAAGTCGTTTTAATACACACTCCGGTAAAAACCTGATGTGTCGCTCCGCAAATTTGTTTGAGCATGCGCATGCTATCCTTCTCGTCCACCGGTTTGTTGAGTACTTCATTATTTATCCATACAATAGTATCTGCTGTTACCAGTATTTCATTATCGCTTAAGGTGTCCGGATATGCATCAGCCTTTTTTTCGGCCAGGTAAAGAGCAATGGATTCAGCTTGTAAGTGGGCAGGAAATGATTCATCAACATCATAGGTGTGAATGGTGTAGTTTAGTTCCAACCCTTTTATTAGTTCTTGTCTTCTGGGCGATTTGGAGGCCAGAATGATTTGAGCGCCTATTTTTTTCATGTCGAAATGATATACTACAGCTACGTGAAAAAAAATACAAGCCCAACATCTCAGCGCTACAACCTCACGCCCTTGCTTCGGTCAAGACCTGGGGGATTAGAGGGAGCTGCTAGTGCGGGCTTGCACCGACAAAGGTAAGTTTTTTTGTTCAGCTGCCAAATTCACTTTGAATTTGGTGGCTGTATTATAGCTTTGCCAAACAAGTATTCACTCATAAAATTCAATAAGATGCAGGACCTGCTGGAAGAACTCAAGAAACAGTTGACCCAAGTACAACGCGGAGGTGGCGATAAAGCGGCTGCCAAGCAAAAAGAAAAAGGTAAAATGCTGGCTCGTGAGCGTGTAGCCTATCTATTTGATAAGGATAAACCGCGCATAGAAATAGGCGCATTTGCCGGACACGAGATGTATGCTGAACATGGCGGCTGCCCCAGCGGTGGAGTGGTGGTAGAAATAGGATATGTAAGTGGAAGACAGTGCATAGTTGTAGCCAACGATGCAACAGTAAAAGCCGGTGCATGGTTTCCCATTACAGGCAAGAAGAATTTGCGTGCACAGGAAATAGCTATTGAAAATAAACTTCCCATCATTTACCTGGTTGACAGTGCTGGAGTGTATTTGCCCATGCAAGATGAAATTTTTCCGGACAAGGAACATTTCGGACGAATATTCAGGAACAATGCAGTTATGAGTAGTATGGGCATCACTCAAATTGCGGCCGTGATGGGTAGTTGCGTTGCTGGAGGAGCATACCTACCCATTATGAGCGATGAAGCCATGATAGTGGATAAAACGGGATCCATTTTTTTAGCGGGCAGTTACCTCGTAAAAGCAGCTATAGGTGAAGATATTGACAATGAAACGCTGGGAGGAGCCTCAACACATTGCGAGATAAGCGGAGTTACCGACTATAAATTTGAGAATGATGCGGCTTGTCTCGATCGTATAAAACGAATTATGGATAAGTTGGGCGATTACCAGCCTGCAGGCTTTAACCGTGCTGAACCTAAAGCGCCTTCACGGCAGATGGATGATGTATACGCAGCAGTAGGTCAATTTGCCAAACCTTTTGATGTGATGGAAATTATTGATCGCCTGGTTGATGCCGGATCGTTTGATGCATATAAGGAATTGTACGGAAAAACCATTTTGTGCGGATATGCCCGCATTGACGGTTGGGCAGTGGGTATTGTGGCCAATAACAGGTTGGTGGTAAAAGCAAAAAAGCCCAAACAAAATGCTGCCGATAATCCAACGGAAATGCAAATAGGCGGAGTAATATACTCGGATGCGGCAGATAAAGCAGCACACTTTATCATGAACTGCAATCAGAAAAAAATACCGCTTGTATTTTTGCAGGACGTAACCGGTTTTATGGTAGGAAGCAGAAGTGAGCATGGAGGTATAATAAAAGACGGTGCTAAACTGGTAAATGCACAAGCTAATTCAGTAGTTCCCAAATTTACCGTTATTACAGGTAACTCATATGGTGCAGGCAATTATGCCATGTGTGGCAAAGCCTACGACCCGCGTTTAATTGTAGCGTGGCCCAATGCTAAAATTGCGGTAATGGGAGGTGAGCAAGCTGCACGGGTATTGCTGCAAATTGAAGAAGCATCACTAAAAGCTAAAGGAGAGGTGGTAGATGAACAAAAGCATGCAGTGCTACTGAAGCAAATTACTGATCGCTATAACAAGCAAATGAGTCCGTATTATGCAGCAGCCCGCTTATGGATAGACGCCATAATAGATCCGACAGAAACACGCAAGTGGATTTCAATGGGTATTGAAGCAGCTAATCATGCACCTATACAAAAAGAATTTCGTCCCGGGGTTATTCGAACCTGATAGTTTACATTCGCATCACTCACAAAAAATCTGATTTATGTTAAATACAAAAATTGAAACTGCACTGAATAAGCAGGTTGAACTTGAAGCTGCATCTTCGCAGTATTATTTGGCAATGGCATCGTGGGCTGAAAACAATGGCTACAACGGTGTTGCTAATTTCTTTTACCAGCACAGCGATGAAGAACGCATGCATATGCTGAAGCTTGTTAAATACATTAATGAGCGTGGTGGCAAGGCAAAAATTCCGGCATTGAAGGCAGTTACCACATCCTATAAAGGATTGGATGCTGTATTTAAGGATTTGCTGAAACATGAAGTGAATGTATCAAATGAAATTAACGGACTTGTTGAGGTATGCCTGAAAGAGAAGGATTACACTACCCATAATTTTTTGCAGTGGTATGTAGCCGAGCAAATTGAAGAAGAGGCTTTGGCACGCACTATTTTGGATAAACTCAATTTGATAGGCAACGATAAAGGCGGCATGTACCTTTTTGACCGTGACTTATCGGGCTACAGCGGACAGAAAAACGAAGAACAGTCAAAGTAAAGGTAGCCCATGAGCTACATGAAACACACATCGATAGCTACAGCAGCTGATGCCGTTAAGTATATATCATCCGGACAACGGGTGTTTATACAGGGTAGTGCAGCTACTCCCATTCGTCTTGTTCAGGCTCTTATTGAACGCAAAAACGAATTGCGTGATGTTGAACTGGTAAGTATTTCTTTACACGGCATCAAGTTAAGATCAGAGGATCTTCGCGGACATTTTTTTCTCAATTCATTATTTGTTTCTGAATCAGTCAGGCAATCGGTGAACGATGATACGGGGGACTATGTGCCTGTTTTTTTAAGTGAAATACCCGGCTTGTTTGTGAATGGTGAACTGCCACTTGATGTTGCCTTAATACATGTATCGCCTCCAGATAAACACGGATATTGTTCGTTGGGCACATCCGTAGATGTAGCTAAAACCGCAGTAAAATATGCTAAAACCGTAATTGCACAAGTTAATCCGAATATGCCGCGGGTGCACGGTGATGCATTCATTCCATTTCATTGCATTGACTATGCCGTTGAAGTAAACGATGCATTGCCTGAAGTAAGTTACAGCGAAGCAGCTGATGCAGTAAGTGAAAAAATCGGACATCATGTAGCATCACTCGTTGAAGACGGGGCTACACTTCAGCTTGGCATTGGAACAATTCCTGATCAGGTTTTGAAGAACCTTTCACATCTTAAACACCTGGGTTTACATACCGAAATGTTTTCTGATGGTGTCATACCGCTTATTGAGTCGGGGATTATAGATAACAGCATGAAAAAAGTGGTGAATGGGTATTGCGTTACCAGCTTTTTACTTGGCACCCATACACTGTATCGGTTTGTAGATGATCATCCGTATATAAAGGCACTGGACATTGCATATGTAAACGACCCGCGTGTCATTAGCCAAAATCCGAAGGTTACGGCCATTAACAGTGCCATTGAAATTGACCTTACCGGTCAAGTATGTTCCGACTCTATTGGTACGTATCAGTATTCCGGTATTGGCGGTCAGATGGATTTCATACGTGGCGCTGCCTTATCAGAAGGCGGCAAGCCAATAATAGCGCTTCCGTCAGTTACCAAAAGTGGCATATCTCGCATTGTACCCCTGCTGAAGCAAGGCGCTGGTGTAGTTACTACACGAGGTCATATCCATTGGGTAGTTACTGAATACGGTGTTGTTAATTTGTACGGAAAAAATATGGAACAGCGTGCCAAATTACTTTGTCATATAGCGCATCCTGATCACCGCGATATGCTGGAGAAGGCTGCACACGAACGCTTTAAAAATTGAAACAACCAACACGAATACAGCATACGCCTTATACCTTCAAGTGGTATTATATCCTTTTGGCTGCTCCGCTTTATTTGCTTATGCTGTTGCCATTGTCGGTGCTTTATTTAATAGCTGATTTCTTTGTATGGCTGACCAGAGATATTCTACAATACCGCAAACGGGTAATTTGGGAAAATTTGAAAAACTCTTTTCCGGATAAGTCCGACCGGGAGTTGAACCAAATAATGAGGGCTTATTATGCACACATGATTGATGTGTTTATAGAAACATTTAAAGCATTGACCATATCGAAACGTGAAATGATGAGCCGAGTGACATTTGAGAACATTAAAGAGATTGAGCAATATTTTGAGCAGGAACGTTCGGTTATTCTCCTTCTGGGTCACTACGGCAATTGGGAATGGGGAGGATTTTCGTTTACTTACCACTCATCTAGGCAAACCAATACCTTGTATCATCCACTTAGCAGCCAGTTTTTCGATTGGCTGACCTATACCATCCGTGCACGCTGCAGTGTTAAACTTATACCGATGCAAAATACATTGCGTTACCTGGCTGAAACCAAATCAACCGTATCACTTACAGCTTTTATTGCTGATCAGTCACCTTCCAATCAGCAGGCCTACTGGACACATTTTTTGAATCAAGACACAGCCTTTTTTACCGGTGCCGAAAAAATTGCAGAGAAATTTAACTATCCCGTTGTGTATGCCAGCATTAACAAGGCACAGCGTGGAAATTACCGCGTTCGATTTACGACCATTACAGATAAACCCAAGCAAGAACCCACTAATTTTATTACACAACGATTTATTGAGTTACTGGAAAACGACATACGCCATACGCCCTACTTGTGGTTGTGGAGTCACCGAAGGTGGAAGCACAAGCGAACTAATTATACCGAATAGGAACTTTTTCCATTAGGTCAGAACCCTTTTTGAGCAAACCGGTTGCTTTCAATCTATATCCCAGTATAATTCTGCTTTCGCTTATTACAGTTGAAATACGTCTTTCCTGCCCCATGTTGTAGGTAAAATTATCCGTTGCTCCGGCTACGGAAATGTAAAATGAAGTGCCGTTGTAGCCAAATGCGCTTCTCGCATTTCCTCTAATACTTACACCGGAAAGAAACTCATCGTTATCGATGTTTGATGAAAGCTGAATCAATTGTAACATTGGTCCTAAGCCAGCACCAAGCGTAAAAAAGAAACGTTTCCATGCCACAAACGTATGGTAGTAGGCAGGGATAAGGCTAACTGACTGAAATTGTCCCGATTGAATTAATGCCGATGCGGTAAATTTTTTACTCACCTCATTAGGAACCAGACCGCCAGGATTGCTGAATGAAAAATTATTATATGCCATGTTTAGTGTGAACGAACCGGCAGACTTTTTCTGAATCTCGTTTAAGAAATATACCGACCGCAACGAGAACTTTTTATGATTGAATATATACGTTAAGCTGCCGCCCCAATTCGTGGTGTTCATCATTGGATAAACAGGAAACCTACCGATTATGTTAAGCGTGTCAAATGTTTTATAATTAGTCAGATGGTAGCCCTCATAATTCAGGTAATAACCGTTGAATGCCAGCTTACGCCCATATGAAAACAAATGCAAACCAAAGTAATCCGTACTGCCCCGGTTTTTTAATTGGGTTGATTTAGGAGAAAATGCCAATTCTATACCCAGCCATTTGTGCTGTATACGTATTCCAAGTTGGTTCGGATCATTGGGATTTAGTTGAAGCAGGTACGATGAATTATACTGTACGGCATTGTCGGGATTTCGGATAAACACAGACAGGTTAATCATCTCTGTTTTATCGCTTATGTATTTTTGCCTTAGACTGTAGTAAGCTGTATCGTCTTTAGATTGAGCATAACCAATCTTACAATATAGGGTACATAGCAAAACCGCTGTTAATGAAATACATTTGCAGATATGAAAAAAGGAATTGTTCACTTGCTCGTTCTGACAGTGCTGATATCGTGCAGCAAAAGTAGGAAAATACAGGCCGATAAAATAGTTTATAATGCGGTCGTGCATATCATGGATTCCACACAGAAACCTCATGAATGCATAGTGATAAAGGACGGGTTAATACAGCTGACCGGTTCGTATACCGATGCAAAAGCACAATACATTACCGATACACTGATTGATATGCAAGGCAGTCATATCTATCCGGGATGGCATGATGCACACGCACATTTCTGGGGGTATGGAATATCTCTGCAACAAGTAGATTTGAGCAGCTGCAACACATGGCAGGAAGTGATTGAGCGCTGTAAGGCCTTTTACGAAAAGTATAAGCCTGAGGTTTTGCTAGGTAGGGGTTGGGATCAAAACAGATGGGGTAATGTATTTCCGGACAATCAGCTACTCAATGAACATTTCAGTCACATACCCGTTTTGCTTAAACGCATTGACGGTCATGCAGCAGTGGCTAATGCGTATTTGTTAAACTTAGCAGGCATTAACTCTCAAACAAAAATTCAAGGTGGTGACGTTCTTCTGAAATCCAACCGACCAACCGGTGTGTTAATAGATAATGCAGTTGATTTAGCAGCGGCCAAATTACCAAAGTATTCGAATGCGACTCACGTCAAAGCATTGCTTGCAGCACAGGACACCTGTTTCTCATACGGCATTACTGCACTTACTGATGCGGGATTACCAACGGAGTTGCTTTTACTTATAGATTCGTTGCATGCGTGTGGCCTTCTTAAACTAAGAATCAATGGAATGGTTAGTATTGACAGCACAGCCGTTTCCTACTGGTTGAAGAGAGGAGTTTATACAACCGATAAATTACGAATAGGTAGTTTTAAAATGTATGCTGATGGCGCATTAGGCTCCCGTGGTGCTTGTCTTTTAAATAAGTACCACGATGCCAATCACCATGGAATGATTATTACTGAAGCAAATACAATGAAGGGATTTGTAGAACGGATTGCATCGTCATCGTTTCAGCTAAACACGCATTGTATTGGCGATTCTGCCAATCGCCTTTTGCTAAAACTTTACAGCGAAAACTTGACCAAAGCAAATGACCGAAGATGGAGAATTGAACATGCACAGGTAATGAATCCGGATGACTATGTATTTTACAAAACGCACGCTATTATTCCCAGTGTACAACCCACACATGCTACAAGTGATATGTACTGGGCTGCAAACCGATTAGGAAAAGAACGTATAGTGCATGCATACGCCTATCAGGTTTTATTGCAGCAAAACGGATGGCTACCACTGGGTACTGATTTTCCGGTAGAACACGTGAATCCCATGCTGACCTACATAGCAGCTACACAGCGTAAAGATGCAAAGGGTTACCCTGAAGGAGGCTTTCAGCCTGAAAATAAACTTACACACTGGCAAGCACTTTACGGAATGACCACATGGGCAGCAAAAGCAGCTTTTATGGAGCACAATACAGGTAACTTAAAGCAGAACTACTTCGCAGATTTTGTGGTTTATAAGAAGGATATCAGCCGTCTTTCTCTTTCGCAACTATTTCAGTTGAAACCTGAAGCCACCTATGTTAATGGGATAAAGGTGTATTGATTCAGATTAAAATTAACGTTCTCATAGCCAGTAGAAAAATATGTTACTACATAATATGTTTGTACAATAAATGTATATACATATATTTGCGGTCTACATGTTACCGATTACACAAGCCATAAAACAAGATAAGTTTAACAGCGAACACGAAAAAGCATTGGTTAATCTGATGTATACAACCAATCAAATAGGAACGCATCAGATTCGTTTTTTTAAAGAATTCGGATTGTCACCACAGCAATACAACGTGTTACGCATTCTACGTGGCTCGTATCCTCAGCCGGTAACCGTAACGGTAGTGCAGGAACGTATGCTTGATAAAATGTCTAATGCCTCTCGATTAATAGACAAGTTACTGGTATGCAAGCTGGTTGTGCGCAATGCGTGTGACCAAGACCGCAGGCAGGTAAATGTTTCCATAAACAAGAAGGGGCTTAAATTGTTAAGTAAAATTGACCCCCAACTTACAGTCATGAATGCAAAACTTTGCGGATTGTCGGAACGCGAAGCCATACAATTAAACACATTACTCGATAAATTAAGAATACACATACAACCATGAAAAAGTCAATTTTAACACTTGCACTGGCAGCACTGGGTTTGCTGGCCACTGCAACTCCTCCGGGAAAAACAGCTACATCACTGAAAATCAATTCAAAGGAAAGCACCATTAAGTGGCATGCCAAAAAAGTAACTGGCGAACATTTTGGTTCAGTGCAGTTTCAAACCGGAGAAATTAATGTAGATCAAAACAAATTAACAGGCGGCACGTTTACCATGAACATGACTACCATAGACAACACTGACCTGACCGGTGAGTGGAAGTCAAAATTGGTAGGACATTTAAAATCGGATGATTTTTTCTCTGTAGAAAAACACCCGACTGCAGTTCTTAAAATAAAAAGTGCTACACCCATAGCCGGAGCAAAAGCCAGTGAAGGTAAAGACAACTACACCATTGCTGCTGACCTTACGGTAAAAGGAATTACAAAAGAAGTGCAGTTTCCGGCACTGGTTGTAATTAACAAGGGTAAAGTAACAGCAAAAGCTGATTTTAACATTGATCGTACGTTGTACGATATACGCTACGGTTCAAAATCATTCTTTGCTGATATTGGTGACAAAGCCATCGACAACGATTTTAATATCAAAGTTTTTATCGTTGCCCAATAATACATAGCTGAAAATACCTTTACATTGAGGGTAGTGTAAAGGTGTTTTCATAGTTTAGGTTGAAGCGCAGCAGCAATGCTGCGCTTTATTTTTGATGATCGTTTTTGTATTATTACAATTAAAAATAATTAGCGATGAAATCACTTCTTCTAAACGTTTTCCTCTTTATTACACTCACACATGCAGATGCACAAACATTTATTGGAACATGGAAAGTAAAATGCTTGATTGAAAGAGAGGAAGCTGGAAAGGTTAAACAGAGTAAATGGTGTGATGAACAAAGCTTGCCTGATGAAGGAAGTACTGCACAGCCTGATTGGATTTGGGTGTGGAATCCGGATAATATTTTATTTGTCAGAGGAACAGACACTAGTCAAGGGTACTATAACTATATAGCTGAAACGGGAAGTGCACTGATAACACGCAATGGCTTGCCACACGTTTACAAATTATTCAATGATCTTGAAGCCGGTCGAATATTGCTTCGCGATGAAGATTTAACGTTGCTTTATTTGACTGAATACAAAAAGGGAAACAAGTCGAAATGAATTTAAAACGTAAGCAGTTTATAAAATTAAGCAGCCTATTAGTGATGAATAAAGTCATACCATTAAACACATTTTATGAAACGGTCAATCAGTTTATACCTGATAGCGCTGTTATGCCCGCTATTTTTATTGGTCATGGCTCGCCTATGAATGCCATAGCCGACAATGCATTTACCCAATCACTTTCAAAACTCGCAAACCACATACCCAAACCCAAAGCCATACTCGTTGTATCAGCTCACTGGCTAACCCGTGGTACGTATGTGGCATCTACATCTCAGCCCAAAACGATTTATGATTTTGGAGGTTTTGCGGAAGAATTATACCGAATTAAGTATCCGGCACCCGGCAGCCCTGATTTTGCCGAACTTGTAAAAAATGAACTTAGTAGTATTCATGCGCAAGCAGATTCCGATATGGGATTTGATCACGGAACATGGAGTATTTTAAGGCACATGTATCCTCAAGCCGATATACCCACCTTTCAGCTCAGCATTGATTATACCAAACCTGCTGAATGGCATTATAAGATGGCTGCACAACTGGCCTCACTGCGCACTAAAGGATTGCTTATCGTGGGAAGTGGCAATATTGTACATAATCTTGGCATGATAAAGTGGGATTCAAACTCAGCCAAAGCGTATGACTGGGCCATCGAATTTGACGAAAACGTAAAACGTTTACTCATTGATACCAATCATACGTCACTTATACACTATACAAAATTGGGAAAGGCTGCACAACTTGCTGTTCCTACAAATGATCACTACCTACCCATGTTATATATAAATGGTGTGCAGCAAAAAAACGATGCCATTGCATTTACCTATGAAGGAATTGATATGGGTTCAATAAGTATGCGGTGCTTCGTGTATCAGCCCGTTTAGTGATGCATTGCCTGAGGAGTACAGCACTCCTTTACTACCTGGCCGGTTTGGTCTAATTGTGGCGACAGGTAAGGAATTCCTAGGTTCATTCCACGTAGAATAAATAAGCAACCGATAATAACCGCTGCTACAGGAATGTATCGGTTTAACCGAATGCGCAACTCCGAAGAAATGAAATGTGACACCACGGTAACTGCAAACATGAGTGGTGCGGTGCCCAAACCAAAAAGTACCATGTACAATGCGCCCTGAACGGCATTTTGTGTAGCCACTGAACCAATCAGTCCTATATACACAAAACCACAAGGCAATAAACCGTTCAGCAAACCTATGGCGTACAATGACGTAACCGTAGAACTTTTGAAAAGTGCTGGCAATCTGTTGCCCACTAACCATCTGTATGGTTTTTGGAAAAACACTTCGGCTTTACGGTTTCCGGCTAATGCAAGCAGTATGATTGTTGCTCCGGCTGCTATGCTAAGGCCTTGCTGCAATCCGGCCAGTTTAAGTCCCCAACCAAACGTGCCAAGCAAAAATCCCATAAGGCTGTAGGTAGTAATTCGGCCAATGTTATATGCAGCTTTACCACTTATCTGTCGCCATCTGGGTTGATTTCCTACCGGAAGTGCGAGTGCTATCGGACCACACATGCCTACACAATGTAAGCTGCCAATAAGGCCCGTAATGAATGCCGTCCAAAGTATCATTGAATGTAAAAATCTTTTGTAGTAGCCATTGTATCTGTATGTAATTGCCATTCCATAGTAAGCCGCCAAATGCCTCTTTGCATACCCACTGTACTTAACGTGCAAGCTCCGTATTCGTTTAGTGTAAACGGTTTGTCAAAGTCCTGGTCGCTGTCGTTCGGTCGGTAAAATTTAGCTGTACCGCTTATGTTTCCGCCCATTGCACTGGTAAATACAATTTGCGCTTTAGCGGCATTGTATTCCAAAGTGTGAATCAGTCCTTTGGTTTTTTCGTGCTTACGTAATTCGTTTTCATAGTTCATGCCGCGTTCGTAGTAGTTGGTTTCTACCAACGATACATGCTGACGTGACATTACTACAACTAGTATGGTGATGAATAGCATGAAAATAATCATGAATACAACAAGTTTATGTCCCCAGTTTAATTTCATTGTGCTATGGAATATTTCATTCTTTCGGTAAATGAGGCAAGTTAATTTTTGAACTGAACAGGTCCTACGAAGTTAGTAGAAATACACTCAACCCATTCACCGTTTGAGTATACATTTAATGTAGCATGTGTATTATTTTGTTTTAAGGCAGTATCTGACATTTCAATAAAAAATGTGCCTTTAACTATGCCGTCTTCACCCAATACAAGTGTTGAAGGATCAGTTCCGTCTACCATTCGCATTACAGCACCGTTCGGTTCAGATACAACCAGTTTTACATGTTGTTCCTTAAATGTTTTATTGATTACCTCAAAATTATACATGTTGGTGATGCTGTTGTTTCTTTGTTTTTGGTACGTCATACCGGGTGTGCGTAAAACAGTAGTTTCAATATCGCTTCGTGTAAGCAAAAGATAGCTGACTACTGCTATCAGAATACATAACACTAAGCTATATGCTCCGCTTCGCCAGGTAATTCTTTTTTTTATTCCGTTCGTAATTTCATGCATGGAAGCATAACGAATCAGGCCTTCAGGTCGATGTGTTTTGCGCATAACGTCATTGCATTCATCAATACACGCTGTGCAGTTTATACACTCGAGTTGAGTGCCGTTTCGTATATCGATGCCCGTAGGACATACCTGCACGCACCGATGACAATCTACACAATCACCGGTTTGGTTTGTGGTATTCTTTTTTCTGATTCCACGCGGTTCGCCTCGAATAAAATCATAAGCCACCACAATAGAATTTTTGTCTAGCATTAATCCTTGTAATCGTCCATAAGGGCATATCACAATACACACTATCTCACGCATTCGGCTGAATACGGCATAAAAAACGAGCGTAAAAATGGCCAGCGCCATAAAAGTTCCCACATGCAACAGTGGTCCGTCAACGATGAGTTTTGTTAATTCATCTATGCTGATGAGGTAGGCCAGAAATGTATTGGCAATAGCAAATGAAAGGATAAGAAATAAGAGATGCTTAGTAGATTTTCGTACTATTTTATTGATGTTCCAGGACGATTGATTCAGCTTCATCTGATTTTTATAATCGCCTTCCAGCACGTATTCAATTTTACGAAACAGCATTTCCATAAAAACGGTTTGCGGACATGCCCAGCCGCACCACAATCGGCCGAATAGTACTGTAAACACAATGATGAACAATACAAACGTAATCATGACCAAAGCGAATAGCGGCAAATCCTGAGGCCAGAAAGGAATGCCAAAGAGGATGAACTTTCGTTCCAGAATGTTCAATAGAAAAAGCGGATGGCCATTGACCCTCATAAACGGGCCGCTGAACAGTAAAATCATCAGTAAAATACTGAACCAGGTTCGTCCAGTGTATAACGCACCTTTTGGTTTTTTAGGATAAATCCAGTTTCGGTTACCTGTTTTTTTATCAACGAGCGAAAGCGTGTCTCTGTATTGCTCGCCTGCTTCCGGTATGGCTTGATTAATCATACGAATACGTTGTAAGTAAAACAGCAGTTGCTATAGCTGTAGGATGAGGTAAGGTTGATACTAAACATGCTATGGCGTGCTCATGGTATTTACCTGAGCCGCGGCCAACGGCTGGTATTTTTCACCTTGAGGTTCTTTGCCTCCGGCCGGATGAGTGCCCTGCAACGAAAGAATAAAACTAGCCAGTTCCTGCATTTTCACAGGGTTGATTGCATTTTGCCAAGGCACCATACCCTTAGCAGGTACCCCATATTTTATTGTTTTAAATACATCGTTAATACTTCCGCCATGTAGCCAGTATTCATCGGTTAAATTTGGCCCTACACCCCCTTCACCATTTTGGCCGTGACATGCAGCACAGCGAGTTGTGTATTCCTGTTTGGCTTCAGCAAGTTGAACTTTATCAGTAACAAGCTTTACTGTATTTTCATCAATCGCATTACCGGCTAATTTCAAATATTCTTCTTTTTGCTTTTGAGCTGCCAGCAGTTCGTTTTTATACTCAGCAGCCTGAAGCGGTGCACTATCGGTAACATGATACACCATCAGATATACCAAGCCAAAAAATATGGTTCCGTAGAACAGTACATTGAACCATGGCGGAATAGGATTATTTAACTCGCGTATGCCATCATAATCGTGACCCAGATCAATATCTTTTTCGGCCGAAAGCGGTTTAAGCGAAAGCAATTTTTCCCAAAAGGTTTGTGTTTCGGATTCGTAACTATAAGGTAGTCCGGTTGATTCGTGCTTGAGTATGGTTACTACCTGTTTCAGCGTATATACCACAATAAGCATAACAAAACTCAGTAGAATAATCAGAGTGAACAATATGTCATGAAATCCTATGCTGCTTCCGGATTCAGTGGTAGCGGCAAACGATGTGCCGGTCCAAGATACAGCCATAGCGGCAAAAACTAATTTTTTCATTGTTGAGAGGTATTAGTGGTTGAGTTATGTGTTGAATTATGGAAGGGAATATTTTTACAATCGGTTATGTACTTTTTGTCGGCCTTGTAAACCCATACAATAAGACCTATGAAAAATACGAGGAACACCATCATGGAGAATATCAGGTAACCCTCCACACCTGTAACGCCTTGAAGAAACTGTTTCATATACTATTTATTAGCAGTTGGACTTTTCTTGATATCGGCACCTAAGCGCTGAAGGTATGCAATCATAGCTATCAACTCTTTTTGAGGCTCCAGTGCTATACCTTCTTTTTTAAGACCATCACTTATTAATTCTGCTTGTTGTTTCAATAAACGATTGGCCTGATCTGCTTCTTCATTGCTGTATGGCACACCCAAGGTTTGCATGGCATTGATTTTAGCAGGAGTTGTACTCATATCGAGGTCTTGCTCGGCCAGCCAGTTGTAGGCCGGCATAATTGAACCCGGAGACATACTTTGAGGATCAATCATGTGGTAATAGTGCCAGCTATCGGGATATTTACCACCTAAGCGATGCAAATCGGGCCCTGTTCTTTTAGATCCCCACAAAAAAGGATGATCGAATACAAATTCACCGGCTTTTGAATATTCGCCTTGATACCTTTCTGTTTCGGAGCGGAATGGCCTTACCCATTGTGTATGGCAGGCATTACACCCTTCACGTATGTATAAGTCGCGGCCCTGCAATTCAAGGGGTGTATAAGGTTTTACACTGGCTATGGTAGGTATGTTGGATTTAATCGTAAACGTAGGAATCATTTCAATGGCACCACCAATGAGTACAGCTACTATGGCAAGTGCAGTAAAGGTTAAGGGTTTCTTTTCAAGTACAGCATGCCAGAAATCGCCTTTGCCAATCAATGTTGATTTTTCAATGGCTTGAGCTTCGGCCGGCTCATTGGCCGTAAACGTACCCAGTTGCATGGTTTTTACCACGTTGTAGATGAGTATAATAAATCCGATCAGATAAAGTGTTCCACCTACCGAACGCATGATGTGAAGAGGTAAAATTTGAATCGTTATTTTCAAAAATTCAGGATACTGCAGCGTACCGTCAGCAGCAAACTCTTTCCACATTAAACCTTGTGTGAAGCCTGACCAGTACATGGGTATGGCATAAAATAAAATACCTAATGTAGCCAACCAGAAATGGGTATTGATTAATTTCTTGGAGTATATGGTTGTGTTGTACATGCGAGGTATTGTCCAGTAAATAATGGCAAACGTTAACAAGCCGTTCCAACCCAGTGCACCAACATGTACGTGTGCTACAATCCAATCGGTAAAGTGTGCAATGGCATTTACGTTTTTAAGCGAAAGCAACGGACCTTCAAATGTTGCCATACCGTAGGCTGTTATTCCGACAGCAAACATTTTTAAAACCGGCTCATCGCGTACTTTATCCCATGCACCGCGTAGTGTTAGCAAACCGTTTATCATACCGCCCCATGAGGGTGCTATGAGCATAATAGAAAATACCACACCCAGCGACTGTGCCCAATCAGGTAGTGACGAATACAACAAGTGGTGCGGACCTGCCCAGATGTAAATAAATATAAGTGACCAGAAGTGAAGTATGGAAAGTTTGTATGAATACACCGGCCGCCCTGCTGCTTTGGGCAGGTAATAATACATCAAACCTAAAAATGGTGTGGTTAAAAAGAATGCTACTGCATTGTGGCCATACCACCATTGAACCAGGGCATCCTGCACACCAGCGTATACCATGTAACTTTTGGTGAGCGATACCGGCAGTTCGATAGAGTTTACAATGTGCAGAACGGCAACAGTTACAAATGTGGCAATGTAAAACCATATAGCCACGTACATTTGTTTTTCGCGTCTTTTAATAATGGTACCAATCATATTGATACCAAAAACTACCCACACACCGGCAATCATTATATCAATAGGCCATTCCAATTCGGCATATTCTTTTGAACTGGTAATGCCAAGCGGCAGTGTAACGGCTGCCAGCAGTATTATTAATTGCCATCCCCAAAAATGAATAGTGCTTAATACATCACTAAACATACGGGCTTTACACAAGCGCTGAAGAGAATAGTACACTCCGGCAAAAATGGCATTGCCCACGAATGCGAAAATGATGGCATTGGTGTGCAACGGCCTGATGCGACCGAAGGATGTAAATTGGTTGCCCAAATTAGCTGCCGGAGCATACAACTGAACAGCAATAAGTAGCCCAACAGCCATGCCTACTACTCCGAAAATCATGGTCGCTATCATGAATTTTCGTACAATGGAATTGTCATAATAAAATTTTTCTACGTGCATAGAGGTGTATTCTTTAGGTTTATGAATGATTGCGGGTGCAAGCTACTTTCGGACATATTTTTGAAAAATGATTTTAAGCAGGTACTCGAATGATATTAATCATGTTTTGTTTTGTCTGATGGTTTGTCTTCAAACAAAATTCGAACTGAAGGCGTGTAATCATCATCCAGCTGACCGCTTCGAACCGACCAGATAAATGCTGCCAGAAAACCGATGGCCATAAGCAAACTGGTTCCAATAAGTATGTACATTATATTCATAGTATCTGATGTTTTTTAGCTGCCAATGAGGTGGCCAGTGTGGTAAATGCAATAACAGTTACTGAACTGAGAGGCATAAGTATTGCTGCAATAAGTGGCGATAATGTACCCTGAACGGCAAAGCTTAAACCAACTATATTGTACATGAGCGATATACTAAAACTGGCATGGATAATTCGTACGGTGCTTTTTGAAAATTTCAGATAGCGTGGCAGGCTGCCAAATAAATGTGCATCCATAATAACATCTGAAGCAGGTGAGAAATGCGATGTATTTTCGGTTATCGAAATTCCAACATCGGCTGCTTTAAGTGCACCTGCATCGTTAAGTCCGTCACCTATCATCAGTACGTTATTTTTTTTCTTCCACTCTTCAATGCGGTTCAGCTTATCAATGGGCGACTGATTAAAGTGGAGGTCATCGCTTGCTGTAAAAAATGCACTCAGTGCATTTCGTTCCGAATCATTATCGCCTGATAACAGAGATAAGGTGTTGCAGTTGCGTAGTTCAGAAATGACCTCATGCAAACCGGTACGGTAGTGATGCTTAAATTCAAAATATCCACTGGGTACATTGTTTATGCTGATGTACACGCGTGTACGCAGTGCACCGCTATTGGTTATATCCGGGTAGTTAACAAATGCTGCTGAGCCCAGTTTAAGCTCGGTACCGTTTGAAACCGCTAGAATTCCCTTGCCTGTTATTTCTACAAATACATCAGGAATACTGTGCGAGGATACAGCAAGAAAGGTATGTATTTTTTTACTTAACGGATGTGTTGATTGCTGTGTGGCAGCGGCTATCAAGGATACCGTGTTGCCGCTTAATTCAGCACCGTGATAGGCAACTTCCGCTTCATTGGATTGAGTGATGGTGCCCGTTTTATCGAAAACAATATGATTGACTTTTGCCAGGTGTTCTACTGTTTCGGGTGATTTAACATAGAAACCTTTTTTGCCCAGCAAACGCATGGCGGTACCTAAAGCAAACGGACTTGAAAGTGCAAGTGCACACGGACATGCAATAATTAAAACAGCAGTAACGGCATTCCATATCAAAGCCTGATTAGCCACACTCCACCATACAGCAGAACCCATGGCCACAATCAGCAATCCAAACGTAAAATACCTGCTCACTTTTTGCTGAAAGGTTTGCAGGCGACTAACGTGGTTTTTAGTGAAATGCTCATTGTTCCACAGTTGTGTTAAGTAGCTTTGCGATACTTTTTTTATCACTTCCATCTCAACCCATTTACCGGTAAGTCTGCCACCGGCATAAATAAGTTCGCCTGCTACTTTTTTCACGGGGTTTGATTCACCTGTTACGAAACTAAAATCTATGTAAGCCTCACCGCTCATCAGCATAGAGTCGGCCGGAATCAGTTCGTTATTGCGAATAACAAGCCGGTCGCCAACATTCAGTTGAGTTACCGGTACCGATGTTTCCTTGTTGTTTTTAATAACCGTAGCAGCAACAGGAAAGTAGGAGCGGTAGTCTCGCTCAAACGAAAGTGTATCATAGGTTTTTTGCTGAAACCATTTTCCTATGAGCAGAAAAAAAACGAGACCGGCATGTGTATCAAAATATCCAATGCCATTTTCGGTAAGTATTTCCCATGCACTTCGTACAAAAAGTACGAGTATGCCAAGTGCCAATGGAATATCAATACCAACGTACTTATTTTTTAAACCCTGCCAGGCCGACTTAAAATAATCCTGTGCGCTGAATAGCAATACAGGAAGTGAAAGGAACATGTTGAGATAACCGAAAAGTCTGGAGAATGTGCCCTTGGTAAAACTATCAAGCCCGAAGTATTCAGGAAAGCTGATGAGCATTATATTGCCGAAACAAAAACCTGCTACGCCTATTTGATAAATCAATTTTCGGTTCAGGTCTTTTTTAATATTTGTTTCAATATCATTTAGGTGAATGGCGGGCTCATATCCTATCGAACTGAGCAGTGTCACAACTGACCGCAAACTGCATACGTCATTTTTGAATGATACAGAAAGTTCTTTTTTAGGAAAGTTAACACGCGATTGTGTAATGCCATTATCAAGGCGATACAGATTTTCGAGCAGCCAAATGCACGAACTGCAGTGCATGGTAGGGATGAAAAATGTTGCCTTACTCAGGTGTTCATCCGTGTAGCTTAGTAAGCGACTTTTAACAGCTGGCTCATCCAGGTAAGTAAACTTGTGTACTGCCGAAGGATGATTGCGTGTAATACCCGGATTGCTTTGCAGCGTATAGTATTCGCATAAGTTGTTTTGTGAAAGTAACTCATACACACTTTTGCAACCGGTACAGCAAAAATCATGTTGATCGAATGCAATGCGTTCACCCGAGCATTCATTGCCGCAGTGGTAGCATGTTGCAGTATTCAGTATGGCTGTATTCATTAAAATATAAATGCAGATTGCTTGCCGTTCAGTAGTCGGCTGTTATCCGTGTGGTAAATAATATCTTCGATGACATACTCTCTGCACACACCGTTTACCAGCAGGTATTCGTTCAATTCGTTGAGGTAGTTATCCAGTTCAAACCAGTGTTCATGTTCATATACACGTCTTATCGAAAAATCTATACGGTATTTTTTAATAAAATCACAGGCTTTGCTTTCGTTGGCTATACTTTGCTCGTTGATTACAGTAAACAATACAATATTATTCGTCATAAAGTGATTGCCTAACAGGTAACAGAATAATTTTATAGCCTCCATGCTGCGTGTGCTGCCATCATAAACCAGCACAATATTTTTAAAACTGCTTATATCATTAGCTAAAAGAAGGGTGGGAGTTTCGGTTTTTTGCAGTATACGTTTAAGTATTTGATGACCGCTTTCAGTAGCTACAATATTCCTCATGGTCGATTGTCCTATTACCAGCAAATCGTGATACCGGGCATCCGACAGAAATTTTGATTCGGGCATATCCTCATCGAGGTAAAGTACAGGACGTGCACCGGTCTGCTCGTATTGAAATTTTATACTCAGGGCTGATGTTGCGTCTGATGACTTGTCATGATGGTGTATCTTGTCAACAATATCCGCAAAAGTGTATTGATTATTATTCAAATAGGCTTTGTCAAATAACGGCATGTAGTTCATTTCGGTTGCTCCGTTAATGTATGCGGTAGTTACAGACGGCTTTCTGACTGCCGATACTATTTGCACCGATTGCTGCAGCAATACACGTGATTCGGGCATTTCATCCAGCAGTATAAAGAGTTTGCGAAGCATACAGCGAAATTTTGAAGCGAAATACGCGTATAGGGAATAGGTGAACTATGATACAACTCATTCAGATTTATGATTTATATCATATAGGCTGATTGTAAAGTCTTTTTTATCTGTTAATTTTCGTGTTATCCACATAAAGGAATGAGGTCGTTTTTGTAAAAGAAATGTAAAACCCTATAAATTAGCGTTTGTAAACAATTACAAAAAAACATGAAAAAACTATTATTCTCAGTAGCAATGCTGGCAGCGGGTTCTGCTGCATTTGCACAAATTAGTGCAGGTACACTAATGTTAGGTGGTACTATTGGTTTCAATTCAGAAAGTGGATCTGTTGAAACAACAGGTGCTCCTGTAGCCGTTCCTAAAGTTGAATTACCAAGTACTTCTAGTTTTAATTTGGGCATTACCGGTGGTTATTTTTTGAATGACAATCTAGCTATTGGCGCTTCAATCGGATTTGGCAGTACATCTGATGTAACTAAACGGTCTTATGACAAAACTACAGGAGTAGTTTCTACACCACCACTAACAGGAGCAGATGATGTTGCATTTGATGATGAAAATAAGGCATCCGGTTTCGGTATTAATCTGTTTGCAAATATGTATAATGACATCAACGGCAAATGGATGTGGTATTATGGTGCTGGCTTAGGTTTTGGTACAGCTAGCGGTACTACTACTGTTGTTGAGGAAACAAGTCCAGGTGTATGGGCACATAAATCAATTGATGCACCTTCAACAACTACAATCTCTTTAGGAGCTAACTTAGGTGTATTGCATTTCTTAAGCGATAACTGGGCATTACAAGCCGGTTTGAACAACCTGTTAGGATTCGACTATGAAATGGGCAAAGCTGAAGTTAAAAATGGTGCAATTACTACAACAACAAGTACATCTGAAATGAACCTTACCTTAGGAACAGGTTCATTCGGATTGGGTGCTGTTAACGTAGGTATATTCTACTTTATACGTTAAGAAATACTTTCAATTTATTATAAAGGCCGGCTAGTCCGGCCTTTTTTATGGGCTATACGGCATTAATTCGTATAGCCTTTTTTATTTTCGGGGTATTTTATACTTTGCACTCGCTAAAACCAATTATTACCATGCGTAAATTACTAGGATCTGTTCTTGCTTTGTTCACACTATGCAGCATTGGCCATGCTCAAACAACTATCAGCGTAGACTACCAGCTGGGTATACCAACTACACCATACTCGGGCGACATGAAGTTGAGTATCGCAGGTGTGAACCTTAAATACGGTATGCACCTGGATGATTACCTGAGACTTAACATTGGTACAGGTTTTTATGCAGTTCCTTTTGAGAGTCTGAATATTGAAGGTGTTCAGCGTGCTACAAGCGATGCCGTGTTGAATATTATACCTGTAACTCTGGGTGCTGAATTTTATTTTTTGGGCACCAAAGCCGATAAAACTCCCAGTAAAATTAAGCCATACATAGGCATCGATTTAGGCTGGGCCTACACCATGCAAAATAAAACCGATTTGGCACCGGCTACTAACCGCAATAATTTCATTTTTGCTCCTACGTTTGGCATTGCGTACGAAATGTCGGATGGATTGCACTTGTTTGGTGCGGTACGCAACAATATGATTATTTACCAGTACCGCGATATTATAAACTGGGATCAACCTTTTCAGTTGGTTGGAGTAAACCTAGGCGTACAGTTTACGTTTTAAGTCATTTAGCATGCTAAATAAAAAAGTGTGCTGCACCCGTGCAGTACACTTTTTTTATTCCGAGTGAGCAGGGTGGGTGCACTTGTAAGTACATACTAAAAAGGTGGAACGTATGGTTCCACCTTTTTAACAATGTCTACTTGAGTTTCTATATCAATAGGCAATAGTTGTCGAACGGTCTTCGCCCGATTTGTTTTTCCATTCCAATTTATACCCGTAAGGGCAGCCTGTAGTTGTCGGAGTTCCATCGCTGTTCACCCCATGAATGATGGTGATGTCTGCAGCAAATCCTTTTACTGTTCGCTTACCGCTCATCACCTTAGTAGGACAAGTGCTACTCCACATAACGGGTTCATTGTTTATAACAGTAAATGCAACACCTCTTCTGTTTTTACCCCACACAATCACATTTGTTTCTCCGTTCACGCTGGTATCGCCCTCTGCCTTGAGCGACAATACGCCTGAGTTATTTTCAAAGGTACGTTTACGTGAAATATTCCATACGGTAGCCTGACCGTTAATAAAACCAATGGTGGCACCTCCCCACAATTTGTGTTGCACGTTAGCAGCTACGAATGCACGGCCACCGGTTAAATTCTTAATATAGTATGTACCCTGCACTGTCATACTATTGCTTGTACCGTTTTTGGTAATGCGAATATTATCTACATCAATGCGAATAACTGATCCTGCGTTGGTCCATTTAGTACCTTCGATAAGCTGAATACTGAGCGTTCCTGTTCTGAAACGTTGCCCATCGGCACTATTGCCGTTATAGGTTACTATAATTTTTTTAATGCCTATAAACGTAGAATCATTCACCGTAGCACCCGGTATGTTGGGACCTTTGCCAAGTCCGGTTTCTTCTGTAGCTTTAGCAATGTCGTTGAACAACAGTTCTGTTTCGTTGCTGAACATGTTTTCATCTAGTGAAAACTCAATAAGATCACCGCCATTATTCAGCGGGTCCTCTTCTGTTTTACGGCAACCACCGAATACAACAGCGGAAATGGCCAGGGCAGCAAGAATTGTACGTATCATAGGATGAATGTTTTAGTTGAGCGTATACTCATTTGAGAGCCTGCAATTTAGCAATTAGGATTAATTACCCGAAACTAAATTAATATTTCTACTCAACACACTGCACGCTTTTTCTATCTCATCGGGTGTTATACAAAGTGGGGGAGTAATGCGTAGTCGGTCGGGCGCAAATAAAAACCAGTCGACAATCAGCCCATCCTTCATACATAAATCAATTATGGATTTGTTTTGTTCAAACGAATCAAATTGTAAACTCATCATTAAGCCTTTGCCATTGACCTGTCGAATGGCAGGATGGGTGAGGTTTTGTTTAAACAATTCAGCCTTAGCCGCTACTTCCTCCATGTACCTGTTTTGTTCCAATTCTTCAATACCAGCCAGCGCTGCCGAGCAACATACGGGATGTCCGCCAAAGGTAGTGATGTGTCCCAAAACAGGTTCTTTGGCCAACGTGTTCATCATGTGCTGCGAACTTATAAAGGCACCCATAGGCATGCCTGCCCCCAGCGCTTTTCCCAGCAGTAAAATATCGGGTACAACATGGTCGTGTTCAAAGGCGAACAGTTTGCCTGTGCGGCCAAAGCCGGTTTGTATTTCGTCAAAAATGAGAAGCGCACAGTGTTCTGAACAGCGTTTTCTGGCAGCTTCTAAAAAATCAGGATTGGCCGGAATGTAGCCTTGCTCCGATGCAACCACTTCGACAATAAAGCAAGCCGTTTTTTCATCGATGCAGTCGAGTTGTTGCGTGTTGTTAAAATCAATGAAGTGGATATCGGGCAATAGCGGCCTAAATCTATTCTTGTACACTTCTTCGCTATTCAGGCTAAGTGCAGCATGGGTGCTGCCGTGGTATGCTTTTCGGCAGGCCACTATTTTCGAGCGTCCGGTTACACGCTTAGCCAGTTTTAGCGCACCATCCGTTGCTTCGGCACCTGAGTTTACAAAGTACACACAGTTTAATGTTTCGGGCAATAGCGATGTAAGTTTCCTAGCCAATCTGGCCTGCGGGGCCTGAATAAATTCACCGTACACCATCAGGTGCATGTGGCTGTTTACCTGGTTAATGATGGCATTGGCTACATGCTTATTTCCGTGCCCCAGGTTGCTTACACTAATTCCTGATATTAAATCGAGGTAAGCCTTGCCTTGTGTATCGTACAGGTAGCAGCCTTCAGCACGTTTGAACTCCAGTGCTATCGGAAACTCACTGGTTTGAGCCTGATGCTGCAAAAAAAACTCGCGGTGTGTGGTATTCATTTATAAACGCAAGGTACATGAAGTGCATAAAAACAAAAATCCCCGATGATACGGGGATTTTTTATTAGTGGTTGTGGTGGTGTTTCTCGTTGTGTTCGGCCACCAGTTTAAAGAAGGTATCGGCATCAACCGGTTTTTCTTCAACAGTAATTTTCGATTTAATAATTTCACGCACTTTATTGGAGATAGCAATATTGATCATGCGTGATCTGTAATCGTCTTTTTTCAGGCTAGGCTCTACAATACTCCACAGCATATCGTCACTAAGGCCGGCATTTCCGTATGCGCCAAACATGCTTTTGGTGTAATTGATGGCTGCTGCACGTATGTCTTCTTCCTGCACCTTGGTATTGTTTTCATTCAATACTTTTTCTTCGAACAGGTGATTGCGCAGGTAGTTGGCTTCGTGAATATAATTATGCTCTACATTTTCAGGTGTAAACTTATCGGTGTGACGATCCATGAGCCAGCGTTTCAGAAACTCATCAGGCAGCTGGATGTTGTGTTTAGTAACCAGAGAGTCTATCAACTCATGCTCAAACAAGTGGTCGGCTTGTCCACTGAAATACGATTCGAGATCTGATTTTATTTTTTCGCGCAACTGCTCCACCGTGGTAACGTTTCCAGGTCCAAATGCCGCATCAAACAATTCCTGATTCAGTTCAGCTTCTATGTTACGTTTAATTTCTTTAACAGTAAGTTTAAAATTTTTGTGGATGTCGTTAACGGTAAGTTTGTTGATACCCAACACATGTGCTATTTCTGTTTCACTGTTATCAAACAAGTCAAACACATTTACATCAAATTCATCGCCCGCTTTTTTACCTATAAATTCATTTTTGATGGCATCATTCTTTATGCTCGATGTAAGAACAGGGGCTGAATCGGTATGAACTCCACCTTCAATCACCTGGCCGTTTTCATCCAGTTCGTCCATGCTTACATATACCATATCATTATCACCGGCAACGTCAATATCCATCAGTTTGCCATAGCGTTTGCGCATGCGATCCAGTTCATCATCAATCATTTTCTCATCAATGGTTACCTGATAGCGGGTAAATACATCTGACGGCCCTACCTGAAGTGAAAACTCCGGTGACAGGCCTATGTCGAATTTAAATGTATAATCGCTACCCTTTACCAGTTCATCAATTTTTGTATCCTCGGTTAACACCGGTTGTCCCAGTATATTCAGTTTTTGTTCTTCAATGTAATCAAACAAGCCGCGTGATGCGGTAGTATTAATAGCTTCGAGCAATACCGTGTGACCAAACATTTTTTCAATCATCGATTTGGGAGCCATGCCTGGGCGAAATCCGGGAATATTGGCTTTTTTCTGATAATCCCTAAGTTGCTTATCGACTTCGGGAGCATAGTCGTTTCCGGCAACATTAACGGATATGGTTCCGTTCAGTTCGTCTTTTTTTTCGAAAGTTACATTCATAGTTCTAACCTTGTTAAATAAAAATAAGACTATGGGACTAGTCTTATTCAGTGGTGCGGATGGAGGGACTCGAACCCCCACGCCTTTCGGCACCAGATCCTAAGTCTGGCACGGCTACCAATTACGCCACATCCGCAAAAAAGGGACGGCAAAAGTAGCGTAATTTGGTAATATTACAAGTGTATTGATTATTATATGTTTTAAAGCTGCGTGCTAAGCAGTAAACACGTTGCTGTATATTCGATTTTGCAGGCTCGAGGGTTATGCTTTACTTTGTGCGCAGCATGAATCAGGTCAAGCAGCATATACCCAACGCACTTACTTCAGCTAATCTGGTTTTTGGCTGTTTAGCCATAATGCAGGCCCTTGACGGCCGCCTGCAACAAGCATCCTACTTCATCTTTGCAGCAGCAATTCTGGATTTTTTTGATGGGTTCGTTGCTCGTGCACTCAAAGCCCAAAGCGAATTGGGCAAACAACTTGATTCGCTAGCCGATGTGGTAAGTTTTGGTGTAGCTCCGGGCATGATATTCTATATGTTTGGCAGCAGCTGTTTGGCAACCGATGGGTTTTGCTATGTTCCTTATTTATCGCTACTGATACCTGTATTTTCGGCCCTCAGGCTGGCCAAGTTCAATATTGACACACGTCAAACCGATAGATTTATAGGCTTGCCCACACCTGCAAATGCTATGTTTATGGCCAGTTTGCCTTTTTTGCCGGGTATGTATGGCGAAGTACTCGATCAGGTATTGAAAAGTGAGTTGTTTCTAAAACTGGTTCCCCTCATATCGGCTTACCTGCTGGTTGCCGAAATTCCGCTTATCGCACTAAAGTTTAAATCCTTTTCAGTATCGGCTAACCTATACAGGTATGCGTTGATACTCGTTTCATGTGTAAGCGTTTTGTTATTTAATGCAGGGGGTATAGCCGCAGCTGTTATTTTTTACATAGTATTGTCCGTTATTCAAAATCTTACCGATAAAACCAAAACTGTATGAAGTTTATTGCCGATATAGATGTTATGCCTCAGGCAGCATTGCTTGATCCGCAAGGAAAAGCCGTAACCGGAAGTATGAAAAACATAGGCTTGCCCAATATTACCCAAGTTCGTATTGGAAAACACATAAGCTTGGAAATAGAAGCCGATAGCATGGAGCAGGCCAATACGCAAGTAGATGAAGCCTGTAAAAAATTACTGGCCAACCTGATTATGGAAACCTATACCTTCTCGGTAAAAGCGGTGTAACCAAACGTATGCGGGCACATCTTTTATACCTGAGTATATGGTTGTGCTGTATCAGCAGCCTTCATGCACAAAACCTGCCTTATGCTCGTCAGGTTGTAAACGTATTGTGCAGCGATGAAATGGCCGGCAGGGGCTATGTAAAAGACGGTTCAAAAAAAGCAGCCGATTACATAGCAGCTGAATTCAAGAAATCGGGATTACTTTCTTTTGGAAGCAATTATTTTCAATCATTCGGCTTTCCGGTTGTAGTTTATCCCAACGAACCGGTTTTTAAAGTAGGCGATGACGAACTGATACCCGGAGTTGATTTCATAGCTTCACCCGGATGCAAAGCGCTTAGCGGTGTTTTTGAAACCGTGTTTGTAGATTCAGTTACTATTGATGACAATACCCTGTTCAACCAGTTTGAGAAGTCGGCTTTTTACAAGTTGCTTATTTGTATTTTACCCATTAAAGACAACAAAGTAAAGCATCCCGAGCGGCTTGAAAAAGTACTGAAGAATCAGTATAAGGCAAGAGGCCTCGTGTTTATTGACCAAAAAAAACTCATGTGGGGAGTAGCCACCGAGTGGGATGATATACCGAAGTTTTATGTTACCGAGAATAAAATTAAGCGCTATCACCAGCGATTGAAAATTGATATTTCTCCTGAACTTAGACAGCATCAAACACAAAACGTAATCGGGTATATAAAGGGGAAGATTAGGCCCGATTCATTTGTAGTCATTTCAGCCCACTACGACCACCTGGGTATGTTTGGGAAAAATGCACTATTCAGAGGTGCCAATGACAATGCCAGTGGTGTAGCCATGATGCTTGACCTGATTCAACACTATGCAAAAAACCAGCCTGCTTACTCGATGGTATTTATGGCTTTTGCCGGAGAAGAAGCCGGTCTGTTCGGGTCGTATTATTACACACAAAATCCGTTGTTTCCACTCAGGCAAATCAGCTTATTGATTAATTTAGATTTGATGGGTACAGGAGATGGCGGCATGACTGTAGTGAACGGAGACATATTTGTAGATGCTTACAATGAATTAGCACTGATTAATCTGACTGAAAATTACCTGCCTGAAATCAAGTCGCGAGGCAAGGCGGCCAACAGCGATCATTACTACTTTAGCGAAAACGGGGTGCGTGCATTTTTCTTTTACCTGATGGGAAAATACGCCTACTACCATGACGTTTTTGATACACCCGAAGAATTAACCTTTGCCAGGTACGAAGGAGCATTCAGCCTTATTGTACATTACCTGAATGATATGATGCGGTAGTTTCAGTTAAGTTTTGTACATTGCACACATTGAGTTACTACCTATACCCACTTAATTGAAATGACACTACCCCGTCAATGGCAATTCTGAACTCACTTATGTCCTGGTATCTGAAAAAGCGTATCAACAACATTGAACGTTTTATGCTAAGACCTGCTGATGTACAGGAAGAGGTATTATTGACATTAATTCAAAAAGCACAAGATACCGAATGGGGAAGGGCGCACAATTATTCATCTATCAGCACGTCCGAACAGTTTAAGCGCGAGGTTCCCGTAGGTAACTACGAAAGTCATCAGCCCTGGATTGAGCGTGTAATGAAAGGAGAGCAAAATTTACTTTGGCCATCTGAAATTAAATGGTTTGCCAAATCATCAGGTACTACCAGCGCTAAAAGCAAATTTATACCTGTAACCTATGAAAGCCTTGACGAATGCCATTTTCAGGGAGGTAAGGATGCCATGCTCATGTACTTCAATAATAATCCAGACTCAACAGTATTTGACGGTAAAGGCTTGATTTTGGGTGGAAGTCATCAGTTGAACAAATTCAGTTCAGAGTCATACTACGGAGATTTATCGGCAGTGATGATGCAAAATATGCCTTTTTGGGCTCAGTTTTTTCGTACACCTGATTTGAACATAGCCATTATGGAAAACTGGGACGATAAACTTGAAAAAATGGCAAATGCCACCATACACGATGACGTTACCAGCATATCCGGAGTACCTACATGGACACTTATGCTGGCTGAACGCGTACTGGAGCTGACCGGAAAGCGAACACTTAAAGAAGTGTGGCCAAACCTGGAGCTATATGTTCATGGTGGAGTTAGCTTTACACCTTACAGGCAAAGGTTTTCGCAGGTTATAGGAAGTGAAGGAATGCATTACCTGGAAACGTACAATGCCTCGGAAGGATTTATAGGAATACAGGATGACCTGAATAGCGAAAACATGTTGCTTATGCTTGATTATGGCATTTACTACGAGTTTATGCCCATGAGTGAATATGGAAAAACGCATCCCAAAACCTATTCCATTGATGAAGTAAAGTTGAATGAGCAGTATGCTCTGATTATAAGTACAAATGCCGGATTGTGGAGGTACATCATAGGAGATACGATTCGGTTTACGTCTATCAATCCATTCCGGTTTAAAATATCAGGCCGCACTAAGCATTATATCAACGCCTTTGGTGAAGAACTGATTATTGAAAATGCCGATCATGCTATTCAGGAAACCTGCCGCAGATTGAATATTCATATAACGGATTATACAGCGGCCCCTGTGTTTCATCATGATAAATCGGTGGGCACACACGAGTGGCTTATTGAATTTGTAGATTGTACACTGGATGAAGACACGATTATTGACGTACTGGACGAAGAGCTGAAGAAGTGCAATTCCGATTACGAAGCTAAGCGGTATAACAATATTGCCATGACTAAACCACTTTTACATAAATTGCCTAAAAATACATTCAACCGGTGGCTCAGGCAAAAAGACAAATTAGGGGGGCAACATAAAGTTCCTAGGTTGTATAATGACAGAACTTACGTAGACGAAATTTTACTTATGACACACCAAAAAAATAGGGCATATGAGGCATATTAAGCCGGTATTTACAGGGTTACTCATCGTATGTGTTCAATTGGCTTTTGCACAGAAAAAAACCATTGATAAAGCCGATAAATTTTACGAGACCTTCTTCTTTAAAGACGCGATAGTACATTATGAAGATGCATTGAGCATGAACCTTAATGCCAAGACTGAGATGTATGTATTGCTTCAGCTGGCCAAATCATGCCAGTATTCGTTTCAATACACACAGGCCGAAGAATATTACCAGCGTCTTCTGGCCATGTATTCCAAGGAGCCACGTCCCGATTTGGTTCTGGAATACGGCATAATGCTGAAGTTTAACGGGAAGTATGATGAAGCTCGAGAGCAGTTTAAACGCTACAATAAACTTACAGATGGGATGGACCCATACGGTAACTTTCATTTACGTTCCGTTAATTGGGCAGCTACCAATGATACACTTATAAAACCTGTATACGTTTCCAGAACTAATCTGGATATTTCAGGTCAGTCTTTAGGTTATTCGATGTACAAAAATGGTATAGTATATGCGCACGGCAGACGCAAACCCGCTATCAATTTGATGAATATCTTCGATCTGGATTTTGCGCAACGTGTTGATTCGCTACACTTCATACCATTGTCTTCCCCTTTGTTCGACAGCATACAATTCATCAGTCATGAGGGGTCACCTTCGTTTACGGCTGACAATGCAACTATGTACTTTACTGCTAATGCCGCTGTAGTAAAGGATGGGAAGGTGATAAAAGAATTTGAAGATGCAACTCGTAAAGGCATTATAAATTTAAAAATTTACGAAGTAAAAGTGTCGGAAGGAAAGTTGGGAAGATTGATAGAATTGCCTTTCAACAACAAATCGTATAACTGTACCCATCCGCATATCTCTGCAGACGGGAATATACTTTATTTTTCATCTGATATGCCGGGTGGTTCCGGTGGATTTGATTTATACGCTGTGAAAAAAGATAAACGTACCGGTAAGTGGTCATCGCCTATTAATCTGGGAGCATCTGTCAATACAGAAGAGCATGATATTTTTCCATTTACATTCAAGGGAACATTTTACTTTTCATCAAAGGGCTTAAACGGATATGGAGGGTTTGATATTTACTCGGCTCGAATTATGGCAAGCGGACTGCCCTCAACACCTAAAAATATGGGAAGGCCTTACAATTCATTTCGTGATGATATTACGTATATGTCTTACGGTGACGGCACAACCGGCTACATATGCTCGAACAGAGGAAATGATGAAGGCGATGACGAAGTTTATTTTTTCAGAGAGTATCCTGAACGTTTGCCCATTTTGTTGGGTGAAGACATGAGGCGATTTGACAGCATACGTAAAGTAGAGATAGCTTCAAGTATTCTTAAGACAGAACAAAAGGTCGAGATGCCTCCTTTGCCTGATAAATTGATTCCATTGCCACAAGTACCATCAGCGTTAGCCGTAGCCCCCAAACCAATTGCACCTGTTCAAACGAATACCAAAAGTGATACTAATACAGGTAAAATTAATGTAGAAGCATACGCTAAACCGCTTCCACCCCGCAAAATTCAGCAAGAGTTGACCGATGCCGTTTTTGATGACCCCATTCGAACAGACAACGATGATGTAATGCTCAACCTGGTATTTAACAATGTGAATTTTGAATTTAATAAGGCTACGTTATTGCCCGAAATGCTCCCAATACTCGACTCAGCTGCTGCGTTTATAAGGCAGGGGAGCACCATCAGATTAGAGATATCTGCACATACCGATACACGCGGAACAACCGAATACAATAAGCGATTGTCCATTCAGCGGGCCGATGTAGCCCGTGCATACTTACTTTCCAAAGGTGTGCCTGCATCCCGCATCTTGGCACGTGGTTTTGGTGAATCGATGCCATTGAATGAATGCGTGGATGGAGTGGAATGCGATGAAGATAAGCACAGTGCCAACCGAAGAGTTGAGTTAAAGGTAATTCGTTAGTTCTTTCGCTGAATAACATATTCAACCAAGGCAGCCAGATTAGCCCTATGCTCACTTGTGTTTATTTCATTTAAAATCTGCAAGGCTTCATTTTTTATTCTAGTCATCGTAGCTCGTGTATACGCAATGCCATCGTGCCTGTTTACATAATCAATCACCTCACGCACTCGTGCTTTATCGTTGCTGTGGTTTTTAATGGTATTGATTATTCGGCTTCGGGTAGCCTTATCGGCATGATTTAATGTGTAAATAATAGGTAGGGTGAGCTTCTTTTCCTTCAAATCAATGCCGGTTGGCTTACCAATATCCTCATCGCCATAGTCGAGCAAATCATCTTTCATCTGAAATGCTATACCTACTTTCTCGCCAAACAGCCTCATTTTTTCAACTGTTTCAATGTCGGTCCCGGCTGATGCAGCACCAACTGCACAGCAGCTGGCAATCAACGATGCTGTTTTTTTGCGTATAATATCGAAATAGATCTCTTCGGAGAGGTTGAGGTTGCGTGTTTTTTCTATCTGCAGCAATTCGCCTTCGCTCATTTCCTCCACAGCCTTTGTCACAATTTCCAGCAAATGGTAGTCCTTGTTTTTTACCGAAAGTAATAGCCCACGCGATAGCAGATAATCACCCACGAGTACTGCAATTTTATTTTTCCAAAGCGCATTTATGCTGAAGAAACCCCTGCGTTCATTGCTGTCGTCTACTACATCATCATGCACCAATGTAGCCGTATGCAACAATTCAACAAGGCTGGCAGCTCGATGTGTCGATGGATTTATTTCGGCAAAAAGTTTAGCCGATAGAAAAACAAACAACGGCCGAATCTGCTTGCCCTTGCGCTTTACAATATAGGTCATGATAGTATCCAGCAGTGGAACTTTGCTGCGCATAGCCTCGCGAAAATGCTTCTCGAACAAAGCGAGTTCATCGCTTACAGGGGCTTTTATGAATTCTATGGTATTCAATTTCAGTTGGCAAATAAGCAAATAGTAACAGTTAGTTTATAGAAAATTTTTAACCGATATACGCACAACAAGTACTATTCGTATCGGTTTTTGACATTATATCTAGCAGAAAGTGCTCTCAGCATATCCCGTTATTACAAGGGTTAGCTGCAGTAAATAACCGTTAAGTATCTTTATTTTAACTATATGTCATTTTTTTATCCTAAAAAGGAAATGCGGGTCGGTTACGACTTCCTATTTTTGTATACTTGGAACATATTGCATACCATCAAAACACGTAAATCATGAAATACAATTTACAATGCCTACAAAAAGGAATTTTGTTCATCTTTTTTAGCCTTATTTTCTTCACCGGCTGGTCGCAGCCATTAACGGGAATAAAAGCCATACCTGGTGATTATTCGAGTATATCTGCAGCTGTCTCTGCACTTAATGTCAATGGAGTAGGTACGGGTGGTGTCATCATAAATGTAGCTGCCGGTTACACCGAAACGCTAACAGCCGGAATTGTAATGACGGCAACGGGAACTGCAGCAAACCCTATTATTTTTCAACGAAGTGGAACAGGAGCTAACCCGACAATTACTGCGTTTACCGGAACAAAGCTATCAACTTCTGCGGATTCCATTGATGTGATGTGGGCATTTTCGGGAAGTGATTTTGTAACAATTAACGGCATAAATCTGGCCGAAGCCACCGGTAACACAAATCCTACGACTATGATGGAAGTGGGGTATGGTTTTTATAAAGTAAACGGTGATAATGGCTGTAACAACAATACTGTTCAAAACTGCACTATCACCTTAAACCGTGATAATGTTACCACAGCGCCAGCTGGTCCACGCCAGAACGCATCTGGCTCTATAGGTATTGAATTTGTAAATGCAAACCGCACTACTGTGAACACTGGAATTACTGTAACATCAGTATCAGGTGCCAGTTCTACTAATCGCATTTACAGTAATACGATACAAAACTGCAATTTCGGTATTTTACTTTCGGGGTTTGCAGCACCAAGTCCATATTCACTCGCTGATCTGAATAATGAGATTGGAGGGGTAAGTCCTTCAACCGGAAATACTATTATCAATTTTGGCGGTGGTACAGGAGCCGGTTCGGCCTGTGGAGCCATGCTGATAACGAATCAATGGTCTTTTAATATTTTGAACAACCTAATTAATAATAACACCGGAACAGGCATTAATCATAACGGATCAAACAGAGGTATCTGGCTATTCAACTCTTCAGCGGGAGCCAGTTGCAATGTAAAACGCAATACTATTACCATTACATCAGGCACGAATACAACTGCAATTAACTGGTGTTTAAACGTGGAAATGGCTACAACGGGCGCAAACGGTAATACAATTAACCTGGATAGTAACCAGTTTCTTAACTGTGTGAATACATCGGCTTCAACAGCTGCATTTACAGCTATATGGCTAAATACCGCTGCTACGAATGTAAACGTTAGAGGAAACTACATTTATGGTTTCCGCTATTCGGGTACAGGAACTACCCAATGTATACTAAATCAACTTGCGTGTGGTAATCTTAACATATCGAATAATATTATTGACTCTGTAATTCTAGACGGAGTCAACGGAACTGGCATACACCACAATATTGGAGTAACTACTGCACCAACGATATCCCTAAATGTCAATGACAATATTATTACACGTACAACATTAAATACAACAGGAACAGGAACAAAAACAATTCATGGTATTAATTATACAGGTTCTACTCCTGTAAATAATTTTACAGGTAATACAGTAAACAACATCACACGAAATGGTATAACAGGGGGTACAACAATCGGGATTTTCCAGGGCGGAGGCACTAATGGAACCTCTACCACAACTATTAGAAGAAATACCATCAGTAACCTAAGTATTACAGGAACCGGCACTACTTCAACCATGTATGGTATACAAGCTTCAACCGGTACAATAGTTGTGGATAGCAATACTATCTTTAACCTTTCATGTCAAAAGACTACCGGCACAGGGGTGCTTTACGGAATTTACAATATTGGTAGTCCCAATAATGAAAGCTACAACAATAATTTAATAAACAATATCAACCACTCTGGAACGGGTATCACATATGGGATATATTCAATTTCAGGAGCAGGAACGAAGCAAATACTTAGAAATACACTTCATAATATCAGCACAACTGGATCCACGGTTGCTGCAATAAATACAACTATCAGCACACATAACGTTGCTCAAAATAGGATTTACAATGTTTTCTCAACCGGCACTTCCGCAATTGTATCAGGAATTATTATGGGAACGGTTTCTTCGGGAACTGCCTTTATCACCAATAATTTAATTGCTGACCTACGTGCACCAAATACAACTACTGCTACACCAACTACAGCTCCTTCAATTCGTGGCATTAATATAACAAGTACCAGTAGCTTGGTGAATATAAGTGTTTCTTATAACACCGTGCATTTAAATGCAACGTCTACAGGATCAGCATTTGGTACTGCTGCTCTTTTTCACACTGTAAATGCAACAGCTACAACGGCCAATCTTATTTTAAGAAATAATATTTTAGTAAATAACTCTACCGCTGTAGGAACAGGTCGCACCGTAGCTTACCATAGAAGTGGAACGGCTTTGAATAACTATGACAATAGTTCGAACAACAACCTATTTTATGCAGGCACACCATCTGCCACCAATCTTATATTTTATGACGGCACAAATGCTGACCAAACCTTAGCAGCGTATAAAACTCGCGTTTTGCCGCGTGACTCGGCCTCACAAACCGAAAATATTTCATTTGTTAGTATTCTGGGAAGCAGCACGTCATTCCTGAAGATAAACCCCACAATTCCAACCTTTGCAGAATCTGGCGGCATTCTTATACCGGGAATTGGTGCTGACATAGCTGGAACTGTAAGAGCGGGTTTTACAGGCTATTCCGGTACTGGCGGATTGCCCGATTTAGGAGCATGGGAAGAAGATTTGCTTTCACAGCCAATCAATCAAATGGTTTTCGATTCAACCACTGCAACCCAATTACCAGGTATTGTACCTATCGGATCAGTAAACAATGTAGTCATGAGAATTCCTGTTTACACAACTAAAGGCGGTAATGCATTGTCTGCAACTTCATTTAAATTCAATACTTCAGGAACATCTACAAATGCTGACATTACGCAGGCTCGTCTATTTTTCACAGGCCCCGACTCTGTATTCAATACCAACACATTTTTCGGTTCTGTAAATACACCTTCAGGCACATTTTACATCAATGGCTCAAGAATTTTGAATACAGGCATAAATTATTTCTGGTTAACGTATAGTATTAGCGGAACTGCTTTGCCAAACAATATTGTTGATGCCGTTTATGACAGTATTACCGTATCGGGCATACAATATGCACCTGTGGTGTCAAGTCCTGCAGCATCGCTAACCATTCAGGCCCCTCTTAGTGGAGTTTACAATGTGGGTAGCGGTCAGACCTTTCCAACCCTCACACAAGCTATCTCTACACTAAGGCAGCTTGGAGTGAGTGGACCTGTAACATTTGTACTGCAGGATTTGAGTTATGATACGCTAACAGGTGAAATTTTCCCTATTGTGCTTAATTCATATGCCAATGCATCAACAACCAATACCGTTACTATTAGACCAGCTACAGGTATTTCAGCAAGCATATCAGGCAATAGCGGAGTAGCAACATTCGATATTAACAATGGTTCGCATTATATAATTGATGGACGCCAAGGAGGAACGGGTGGATTTACCAGTGGAAACAATTTAATTATTCGTAATACAAATCTATTGGCTCCAACCATTCGATTTATCAACGATGCAGATAGCAATACTATTTTTTATGCTGATGTTAGGGGTGGCAATACGACTGCATTAGGCAGCGCAGGTGCAGGTGTAATTAATTTTGGCACTACCACTTTTCCGAATGGAAATGATTTCAACACCATTAAGTTTTGCGATATCCGTGAAGATGGTGCAAACCTACCTGTAAGTTCCATTTCATCTATTGGAAGTGCAACAACTGTTATTGCCAATAATGATAACAACATCATTGACAGCTGTAATATTTATAACTTTTTCAGTCCAACAGTTGCCAGTGCAGCAATTTATGTAGGAGCAAATAATAGTGAATGGAAAATTCGTGGAAACAAATTTTTCCAGACAGCTCCTAGAGCATTTACGGCCGGTCCGGTTCATCGTGTACTTTGGATTACACCAAACGTAGCCAACCTCACAAGTGCAAGTGGTTTTGTCATCAATAACAATTTTGTTGGTGGAAACAATGTATCGGGTACAGGCAACTACGAAATGAATGGCGCATTCACTCATACATTTAATGCATACGATATTTCGGTAGGCTTGGGTGCGCCCACATCGGTTCAGGGGAATACAATAACCAATATCAATTATACAAGTGCCAGCACTTCATCTATTGCTTTTCTAGGAATTAATGTAGTAAATGGGAATGTGGATGTTGGAACAATCACAGGAAATATAATTGGGTCACGCACCACCAATGGTTCCATTACGGTAAATTTATCATCGACAACCACCGGAGGTGCCATGGGTATCAGAACCGGAGGCGGAACAGGTAATACGTATAATATAGCCAACAATATCATCAGTGGTTATGATTTGTTTGGAACAACGACTACCACAACACCGGAGTTTTTCGGAATAAATGTATTTACTGGAACAAACATAAACGTATTTAATAATTTGATTGGAGATACCGCTTCTTTAACAGGAAGCATACGGGTTTACTCCTCTGCAACTTCCGGCACTTTACAACAACGTGTGTCTGGAATATTCAATAACCCTTCAGCCGGTACACCTGTTCACTCTATATTCAATAATACAATCGCAAATATTTTTAATTTCCATTCGGTAGCTGGTACACACGTTACTGCAACACGCGGTATTCTTGTTAATCCAACTGTTACAGGAACGTTTACTGTTACCAATAACACTATTCGCAATTTGTATTCAGCTGCACTCAGCACAGCAACTGGATTGAATACTGCTATAGGAGGTCTTGTTGTTTCCGGAACAGTGGGAACATTTGATGTAAGACAAAATACTATAAGCGGTTTGCATTTAACAACTACCAACACAGCTGTAGCTGTACAGAATACAGGTATTTTCTACTCTACACCTGCAGCTTTGGGAAATAATTTGTTACGTAACAGCATTCATACACAACTGGTATGGGCCAATAACCCATTAGCAGTAATAACCGGTATTGACATAGCCGCGGGAACTACCAACGTGAACAATAACATGATTCGGATGGGGATCGACACATCAGGTAATTCAATTACTACCGGTTGTGTATTTAGAGGTATCACTAAAAACTCAGGCAATAGCAATATATACTTTAACACGGTTTACATAGGAGGAAATAATGTCATCACCAGTACGAGCAACTCATTTGCGTTTGAACGCAGTGGTACCGGAACGGATGATATTCAAAATAACATATTCAGCAATGTGCGTACCAATGCTTCACCCGGCAGTGCCGGTCATTTTGCTTTGCAAATCAACAATAACACAACATTGAACAGCAACTACAATTTGTTGTATGCTGATTCAATCGGTCGAGTAGGAACAACAGTATTTGCAAATATTTCAGCATGGAGAGGCGGGGCAGCAGAGGATGCAAACTCCATTTATGGCAATCCCGGACTATTGAATCCGAATGGCGATATAAATAGTGTGAATCTCAGAATCAATACCACTACGCCCACAGCGCTTGAGGCTACAGGTATTGCAGTGACAGGTATAGGAACTGATGTTGACTTTGATGGTCAGACCAGAAGTTCTCTAACCCCTATTGATATGGGTGCAGATGCAGGTAATTTTATTCCATTGGATTTGGCACCACCCGCAATTACGTATACCGTAGCCTCAAATACACAATTGACAACAAACCGTACTATAACAGCTACTATCACAGATGCAACCGGTATTTACATGACAGGTACTCTGGTGCCACGTATTTACTTTAAGAAATTTGCTGCGGGTACAGTTCAATCAACTGCCGGAGTCCTTAATTCAGGAACAGCCACAAACAGCAATTGGACATTTACTATTAACAATTCACTGATGGGAGGTGTAACCGGAGATGATTCCGTTTATTACTTTATTGTTGCACAGGATTCCACATTTGCTGGCAATATGGGCTCAAATCCGGGCGGTGTTGTAGGAATAGATGTGAATACAATTACGGTGCTTCCTAATTTTAATTCTTATAAAATCATTTCGGTGATTAGTGGTACGTTTAGTGTAGGTACAGGACAAACTTTTACAACACTAACCGGAAACGGGGGCATATTCAGCTACATCAATTCAAGTATTGTAGGAGGTAATATCACTATACAAATTACCAGTGATATTGAAGAAACCGGATTGGTTGGATTGAATGAAACCATCGAAACGGGTGCGGGTGGATATACCATTAGTATAGAACCAAGTGCTGCTGTGGTAAGAAATATTACGGGCTCAGTAGCAGCTACAGGTCTTATCAGATTGAGCGGTGCAGATAGGGTAAGAATTGATGGTAGCTTCAGCGGTCTTGGTAGATACTTGCGGTTTATGAATCGTACATTAAATGGTTCAACTTTAAATCTATTGGAAGATGCTGATAATGATACCATTGCCAATTGTATTATCGAAGGGGTTAACAATACAGTAGGTATGCTGAACTTCCAAAGCTCCACTAAACCGGGAGGTACAGGAAATGATTCAAACGCTGTAATTGGCTGTCTTTTTAGAGACACGATAGGAAATATAACCCCTACCGGCATGCCAAATACCTGCATGTTCTCTCAAGGTGTACTTTCAAATGACTTCAATACATTCGATAACAATGAACTCGTAAACTTCGGATTCAACGGTGTGAACCTAAGCACAACTGCAGGAGATTTCTGGAGAATCACAAATAATAAAGTTTACCAAGTGCTTACTCGAAACGCTGCAATGGTTGTATTGCAAATTGATGGAGGGTCAGGACATAGTATAAATAACAACTCTATTGGTGGTGCCGCAAGTGATCGAAGCGGTCCGGCATTCCAGACTTCCAGTTCACTGGTGGCTATTTCCCTTGCCACAACTGTTACCAATACATTCCCAATTACCATTAACAATAATATCATATCTAACATGGCTATCAGTGGAACTGGTGCAAGTGCGTTTTTTGGTATACGTGTAGCAAATGGGAATTTAACGATTGCTGGCAACACGATTGGGGGTAACATGATGCCGTATGATACCATCAAAAACAATTTTGATAATGGTGCAATCACTATCAACGGAGGATCGTCAGTTATTGTAGAGAATAACCTGATAAGTAATATGGCTTACTATAGAGCTTCTGGCGACAGAAACGCAGGTATTACTATCACGTCTACAGCACCAAATCCTTTAAGTATTAGAAACAATACAATACATACCATTACCGGAAATAATACAGGAATAACCACATCAAGTTTTCGAGTAGGCGCAATTGTTGTTACCTCGGCACCTACTAACATCACAATAACCGGAAACACTATTCGCAATATCCAAAATATAAATACCGGAACTGCTGCTTATGTAGTATCAGGTATTATGTACAATGGTGGCGCATCAACCAATCCAATCATCACACAAAATAGAATCAGAAATATTGGTGCTGTGGGTACAGGTACAGGTACAAGTGCTCCGGAAGTGATGGGAATTCATTTGATTTCAGCTACCAATGCAATCGTTGCCAATAATCAAATTTCATTAGGAGATTCTGCATTAAACCAATCACGTGTATATGGCATTTTTGATGGTACAACAGGTACTAATACCTATGCATACAATAGTTTCTTTATCAATGGTCAAACTGCAGCAGGTGCTAATCATTCAACTGCTTTTCATCGTAGTAGCTCTGCAACTATCAATTTCAGAAACAATCTCGTTTACAATATACGTACTACATCCGGCACAGGATTTAATTTTGGTGTTTCATCTACAAGCAATGTTGGAGTTAGTGGTGCTAATATTAATTACAACATGTTCTTTGTCAATGATACCGCAAGGCTTGCAGAACTACCTGCCGGCATATCAAACAGCTGGAATGCATTGAACACATTCTATCCCGGTACATATAATACGAACTGGGCTGAACTAACAACAGCTGTAGCTCCTGGTTCATTATTTACTGATGTAACAAATGGCAACCTTGGAATAGTAAATACATCAGCAAATGCATGGTATGTAAATGGTAAGGGTATTAGAATAACGAATATTTCCGGTGATTTTAACAATGCATCGGGCGTGCGTTCTACTTCTATCTTAAGCGGAGCTACCGATATCGGTTCGGTTGAATTTACGCCATTATCTACACCACCTGCAGCATTTGCAGATAAAGTACCTACCGCAAATGACAGCACTCAGTTCTTCTTTGCATCCCGAATGATAGCTAAAGCCAAATGGGGCAATACCGGTACGCTGCCTTCAGCAGTATCTGCATTTTACTATTCAGGTGCAAATCCGTCTAATACACCAACAGGAAGTAGCTTTATTAATGGCTACTATGAACTGCAACCAACTGGTGGTTCGGGTTACACGTATGACCTGACTTTGATGCAGGATTCAGCCAATTTACGAAATATCAGTTCTGTAAATAATATGCAAATCGCACGTTACTCAGGGCCATCGACCAACTGGTTCAGATACACCAGTTCATCTGTGTTAGGCAACACGGGTTTCGTTGCAGCCACCGGATTTACAGAAGGCGGTATTTACACGTTAACCGATCTAGCTGTAAATCCTCTTCCCGTTTCTCTCACTGCATTTACTGCTCGTGCATTCAATGCTGATGTGATATTGAACTGGAAAACCGCTTCTGAGATAAACAACTATGGCTTCTTTATTGAACGTTCATTGGATGGAATTCATTTCAGTACAATCAATTTTGTAGAGGGCAAAGGAAACAGTAATGTTACGGCTGAGTACGTTTATACAGATGTTAACGCATTTGGTACAGCTGCGAAACTATACTACCGCTTACGCCAGCAAGATATTGATGGCACTATCAGCTATTCCAATGTTGCTGTGTTAACCCGCTCCGACAAAAGTATGCAGCAGGTAAGCATGTATCCTAATCCGGCTACGGCTACTACTACTGTTGAGTTTTTCACTGTAGAAACCAACGCTTCTATTCAGGTAGCCGATATCAACGGAAAAATTGTATACACTACACGTATGAATACCGTAGAAGGTCTTAACAAATTTGTACTCAACGAAGTGAACACCTTGGATGCGGGTATCTATTTGGTAACCATTCATGCAGGTAACGAAAGTCAGGTGTTGAAACTGATGAAGCACTAACCTACAGTTAATCTTTGAAAAGGCTTCCCATTCGGAAGCCTTTTCTTTTTATATTCGTTGCATGGCAAAAACGCAGACAACCTTTTTTTGCAAGAATTGCGGAGCATCTTCTCCCAAGTGGATTGGGAAATGCCCATCATGTAACGAGTGGAATACATACGTAGAAGAAGTAATACAGAAAGAAAAAAATACTTTTCAGAAGACATGGAAAAAAGAAAACCCTCAAGGGCGCACATTAAAACCTGTATTGATAGATGAGGTAGAAAAAGGAAGTGAGCAACGCTATCCGGTAAAAGACATTGAACTTTCGCGCGTGCTGGGTGGTGGCATAGTACCCGGAAGCGTTATACTCATTGGTGGCGAACCCGGCATTGGTAAATCAACACTCATGCTGCAAATTGCGCTACAGTTTACCGATAAAAAAGTGCTATACATTAGTGGTGAGGAAAGTGATACGCAAATAAAAATGCGGGCCGAGCGATTACCTTTTAAAAATAAAGAGTGCTATTTATTTACCGAAATTTCGACACAGCGTATCGGCAAAGCATTACAGGAACTGGAACCCGATATTGTCATCATTGATTCGATACAAACTTTGCAATCCGAACTGATTGACTCAACACCCGGAAGTATTTCGCAAATAAAAGAAACAGCCGGTGATATGATTCGCTTTGCCAAAGAAACCGGAACACCTGTTTTTCTGATTGGCCATATCACTAAAGACGGTACACTGGCAGGACCAAAATTGCTGGAACATATGGTGGATACCGTGTTGCAATTTGAAGGCGATCGTCATCATGTGTACCGCATTTTACGCACTACCAAAAACCGATTTGGAAGTACCAGTGAAATTGGCATTTATGAAATGCAAAGTGGCGGACTGCGTGAAGTGAGTAATCCATCTGAAATTCTCATTTCGCAGCGCGATGAAAACCTTAGTGGGGTAGCCATTTCGGCTACCATTGAAGGCGCACGACCATTACTTATTGAAACACAGGCATTGGTTAGTACAGCAGTATACGGTACACCACAACGAAACTCAAATGGCTATGATACCAAGCGTCTGAATATGCTACTGGCTATATTGGAAAAAAAATGCGGCTTGCGTATGGGTATGCAGGATGTGTTTGTAAACATAGCAGGTGGCCTGCGTGTAGAAGATCCGGGAATTGACCTGGGTGTTGTAGCAGCTATCGTTTCCAGTTACGAAAATGTTCCTATCGACTCAAAAATTGCCTTTATAGGTGAAGTTGGACTTAGTGGTGAAGTACGTGCCGTTAGTCGTATTGAACAGCGAATCAGCGAAGCGGAGAAATTAGGTTTTAAAACAATTTACATTTCGGGATATAATAAAATAGCGTCAACGAGTAAAGCAATAAAACTTATTACAGTAACACGACTTGAGGAATTACTCCAATTGTTGTTTGGTTAAATATGCTGCATATACTTAATATTCGATTATAATTGATGCCCGAATGAACCGCAGTATTACAGACGGAATAAACCTGCTTTCGAAAATATCTTTTAGAAGATTAGGCAATGCTGCACAATTATTTGCCAGCTACTACCTCAGTAAAACGCTTAAAAGACCACTCGTGTGGGGCAATCCCATCAGCATGGAAATTGAGCCTACTACCAGTTGCAACCTGCGTTGTCCGCAATGCCCCAGTGGGCTCAGGGAGTTTACACGCAATACGGGCATGTTGGATTTAAGTTTGTACAAAAAAATTATTGACGAAATTCATCCCGATCTGGTGTGGTTAATTCTATATTTTCAGGGCGAACCTTTTTTGAATAAGCAGTTTCTCGAATTTGTGAAGTACGCATCCGAAAAAAACATTTATACCGCTACATCCAGCAATGCTCACTACTTTACCGATGATATGGCTAAAGCTACAGTAGAAAGCGGCCTCGACCGATTGATAATTTCAATAGATGGAACTACACAGGATACGTATGGTAAATACCGCATTGGCGGAAAAATAGATAAAGTAATAGAAGGTACACAACTATTGCTGAAGTGGAAGAAAGAACTGAAAAAAACTACACCACATATTATATGGCAATTTATAGCCTTCAGGCACAACGAGCATCAAATACCCGAAATAAAAAAACTGGCCAGACAAATAGGAGTGAATGAACTGGGAATAAAAACGGCTCAGATTTACGATTATCAAACTAGCGGCAATCTTATTCCTGAAGATGAGTCGCTGGCGCGATACAAAAAAACCGATGACGGGTATGTGATAAAAAACAAACTGCTTAACCAGTGCTGGCGTATGTGGCGGGGCAGCGTAATTACCTGGGACGGACTGGTGGTTCCATGCTGCTTTGATAAAGATGCCACCCACCGGTTTGGTGATGTAAGCACACAGTCGTTTGCAGAAGTCTGGAAGAGTGATAAGTATATGGCTTTTCGACAGGCAATACTCAAATCGCGTAAGGAAATTGACATTTGCACCAATTGTACCGAAGGCACAAAAGTGTGGAGCTGATTACCACAACCGTAGTCCTGTTACAGGCCACACAATTACCAAGGCAAAAAGAATGAATACCATACCTGAAAATACATTCAGCCGGTGCATATTTTGAGGAGAGAGGATATGGCGCAGCTTACCGGCAAAGTAGCAAATACCGAACATGGTAGTAAACATGGTAGCCAGAACTACTGAAAAGAAAACCAATACCTGATTGAACTGAAAACGGTTAACCGTTTCTACATACGTTGCCACACCCAGCCAGGCAACAAGCACCATGGGGTTAATACTGTTCAGCATGATTCCTTTAATGGCATAGAGTACATCTCTTTTATCGGTACTAGAGATTTCTTCGGCAGGTTTTTCTTTTTTAATGATAGAACGTATGCCCAGCAGTACCAGAAAAATAAACCCTATTATCCGAATTACATGGTCATAGTGATGCATGCTTTCTGTAATAAACGTACTGCCAAAAACTGCGATAGTGATATAAAAGGAATCGCTAAGCAGCACACCGGTAGCAATGAATAAACTTTTACGCAATCCGCGTTTTATACTGGTTTGAATTAGCGAAAAAAATACCGTACCGAATGTGAGTGTAAACATCAGTCCTGTTAGTATTCCTTTCCAAACGGGTTCGATAATGGGCATGAAGCGCAATAATAAAGCGTGAAGGCCATAAATGAAAACAGACTATGCATTGCACAGTCTGTTTTATTGAAAAGAATAATAAAATATTACAGGTTGCCTACCATTTTTTCGGGTCTAACCCACTGGTCGAACTGTTCGTTGGTAACCAATCCAAGTTCAATAGCTGCCTCGCGAAGCGTTTTGTTTTCTTTATGCGCTTTCTTGGCAATTTTGGCTGCATTCTCGTAACCAATATGAGGATTGAGAGCTGTAACCAGCATCAGCGAATTTTCCAGGTGGCGTTTGATGGTGTCGTGGTTCGGTTCAATTCCTACTGCACATTTATCATTAAAACTGATACATGCATCGCCAATGAGACGCGCACTTTGAAGCACGTTTGCAGCTATAAGCGGTTTAAACACATTCAGTTCAAAATGTCCGTTGGTACCTCCAATACTTACGGCCACATCATTTCCAATAACCTGAGCCGCTACCATGGTCATGGCTTCGGGTTGTGTAGGATTAACTTTGCCGGGCATGATGGAAGAACCGGGTTCGTTATCGGGAATAATAATTTCGCCAATACCGCTTCGTGGACCCGATGACAGCATGCGGATGTCGTTGGCTATTTTCATCAGGCTAACCGCTACACGTTTTAACGCACCGCTTAGTTCAACCATAGCATCGTGGGCAGCCAGCGCTTCAAATTTATTGGGTGCGGTTACAAATGGCATTCCGGTGAATTCAGCAATCTTTTTTGCTACCAATACATCGTAACCTTTAGGCGCATTTAGTCCGGTTCCTACCGCTGTTCCGCCCAGAGCCAGTTCGCGTATCATTTCCAACGCATGGTGCAGGGCACGCATACCGTTATCAAGCTGCTGCACGTAGCCGCTAAACTCTTGTCCAAGTGTAAGCGGTGTAGCATCCATGAAGTGCGTGCGACCGGTTTTTACAATGTCTTTAAACGCATCAACTTTTTGTGCCAGGGTGTCGCGCAGGGTTTTTATGCCGGGCAGTGTTGTTTCCATAACCATTTTGTAGGCAGCTATGTGCATGGCAGTGGGGTAGGTGTCGTTTGACGATTGTGATTTATTGACATCATCATTCGGGTGCAGCACTTTTGGTTCATCGGTCAGTTTACCGCCATTCAATACGTGCGCACGATACGCAATTACTTCATTGGCATTCATGTTGCTTTGGGTGCCGCTTCCGGTTTGCCATATCACCAGCGGAAACTCCTGATCCAGTTTTCCTTGCAGAATTTCATCACATACGCTGGAAATAAGGTCGCGTTTATCAGCACTTAGCACCCCCAGGTCGCAATTGGCGTGAGCGGCAGCTTTTTTCAGGTAGGCAAATGCGTATATTACTTCTTTTGGCATGCTTCCTTCGGGGCCTATTTTGAAGTTATTGCGCGAACGCTCGGTTTGTGCTCCCCAGTATTTGTCGGCAGGTACTTTTACCTCGCCCATTGTGTCTTTTTCTATTCTGAATTCCATGTGTAGCGGTATTTTATTGTGGGCGCAAAATTAAACCTTTCCGGGTGTTCGCCAATCTTTTTGGCTACTTTAAAGTGCAGATTATCAGGATATTGATAATTAACTCGCCAAGCGACCAAACAGCTGTTAGTCAAAATATTTTACGCTAAAATTTTCGGGTTATAGAAATTTTACTACTTTTATCAAACCAAAACATCCCATATCCATATGGAAACGATAACATCGAATGCGCTTGAAACCGAACATTTGAAATGGTTAAAAACCATTGATTCATTCAAAGCGCAACTGGTTGCTATGGAGAAAGAAATGAGTGATTTTGTGAAAGGTAAATTTCCCAAAACGCTTGCTCCACGTATCGAACAATTTCAGAATCAATTTATTCGACAGCGTGAGGTGATAGATGAGTTTAGGCATAAAGTAAAACAGCACGAAAACGAAATTGAGCGCATGTCTAATTTTGCACTCGAGTACTTGCGCGATCGTGTTACCCGCGAGCACATTGTACTAAAATCAGAGTATCACCGTTTTGTGGAACTGTTTCTGGAAATGGAACAGGATTTTCACGATTTTTTGGTTTAGTATTCTTACTGTTTATCAGCCGTTCATCAGCTCTTCTATGTGATCAGCCTCAATAGGAATGTGTTCCATTAAGTCGAGGCAGCCATTTTCAGTAATAAGTATTTCGTTTTCCAGACGTATACCTATTCCTTCTTCGGGGATATAAATACCGGGTTCGCAGCTGAACATCATGCCAGCCTGCATGGGTTCATACCTCATGCCTACATCATGCACATCAAGCCCGAGAAAATGGGAGGTGCCGTGCATGTAATATTTTTTGAACGCAGGCAAGGCTGGGTCTTGTTTGGCGATGTCATCGTGTGTAATCAGTTTCAGTTGTAAAAGTTCCTGTTCCATTATTTTACACACTTCCGCATGATACTCCATGAGCATTACTCCCGGTTTCAGCATCTTTTTTGCCTCGCGCATTACCCGCAATACAGCATTATATACGTCCTTTTGGCGCGCAGTAAATTTTCCATTTATCGGAAACGTACGTGTCATATCACTGATGTAATTTCCATAATCAGTCCCGGTATCCAGCAGCAGTAGATCGCCATCGCGGCAGGTATCAGCATTGTCAATATAATGTAGGGTGCAGGCGTTTTTACCACTGGCAACAATAGGGGTAAAGGAGTGTCCGGACGCACCGTTGCGTATAAATTCATGAATGACTTCCGCTTCTACTTCGTATTCTTTTACACCTGGTTTAACAAATTTGAGTACCCGATGAAACATCTTGTTCGAAATTTCTATAGCGTTTTTCATGTACTCTATTTCGAGTGGAGATTTTACTGAACGCAAGCGTTGTAAAATGGGCGCAGCACGTTCAAAACGGTGCAGCGGATAACGCTCACGCATTTCGCGCGCAAACACTAAATCTTTGTATGGAAATGGATTGCTGGCTCGGTCGTTCTCGTTGGTGTTCAGGTAAATGGCTTGTGCCACTTGAATGACAGGACGCATCAGGCTGTCAAATTCATCCATCCAATACACATGCTGAATACCGGAAGCTGCCTTTGCTTCTTCTTTGGTGTATTTATGGCCATCCCACACAGCAATATGCTCGTTGGTACGCTTAATAAATAATGCCTGGCGGTAAGCTTCTACCGGGCAATCAGGAAAGAGTACCACAGCACATTCTTCCTGGTCAATTCCGGTAAGCCAAAACATGTCGGAGTTTTGCTTGAATTCATAGGATGCATCACCGTTGCGAGGCATTACAGCATTGCTGTGAAAGATAGCCAGCGACTGAGCAGGTAGCTGAGCAATAAATCGTTTTCTGTTATCAATAAATAATTGGCTGTTGATGGGTTGGTAGCGTTTCATGTATAAGAAACTTTAATTTTTTGTAGTACAAGATTAATAAATTATTTCATATTCAATTAATCATGCATTAGCGTTGTATTACACTTCTCCTTCCCATTTGGCCACAGCATACGTAGCCAGGCAATTTCCAATCAGGTTAACTGAAGTGCGGCCCATATCCATAATGGCATCAATGGCTAAAATGGCAAATGCTTTTTGCGGATCGAGGCCCAACGACTGTACAGTACCTACTAATATAATAAACGAAGCACCACGAACACCTGCTACACCTTTGCTGGTAAGCATGAGTATCAGGCACATTTGTATTTGTTCGCCTATGCTTAAGTCAACGCCACTTACCTGTGCCACAAAAACAGCTGCCAGCGATAAATACAGCGTTGTGCCATCCAGGTTAAAGCTATAGCCTGTGGGCAAAACAAACGAAACGACTTTGCGTGGTATGCCCATTTTTTCGAGGTTCTCCATTGCTTTGGGTAACGCAGCTTCCGAACTGGCGGTGGCAAATGCAATAGAAAGCGGCTCGCTGATGTGATGAATGAATTTCTTGAACGGTAACTTTATCAATAAACCTATGGGTACCAATACAAACACAATAAATGCGATAAGGGCAACATATAATGTGGTTACCAGTTTTATTAAATCGTGCAATACTCCATATCCCATAGTGGCTACTGCATATCCCATGGCTCCGCCTACGGCAAAGGGAGCTACATACATCACCATATTGGTAAATTTAAACATCACATCAGCCAGCGATTCTACCCAATCAACCATAATTTTTTTACGGTCATTGCGTATTTGTGCCAGCCCTATCCCAAACAAAATACTGAACACTACAATTTGTAGAATTTGATTTTCGGCAACTGACTTGGCTATGTTCTCCGGAAAAATATCGAGTATTACATGGTGTGTATGCTTTTGCTGCAACAGTGATTCGGCTTTTTGTATTTGAGCATCCTGCGCCTGAAGCGATGAGCCTACACCAGCCTGCGAAATATTAATGGCAAGTAATCCGATAACCAGCGCAATGGTAGTTACCACTTCAAAATACACAATCGATTTCCATCCCATTCGTCCTACTTGTTTCAAATCGGTGTGGCCGGCTATGCCCACTACCAGTGTGGCAAATAAGAGGGGAGCAATAATGGTTTTTATAAGGCGCAGAAAAATATCGCTGAATACTTTAAGCTCTTTGGCAGCATCCGGAAAAAACTCGGCCGTTTCAATACCGATAAACATGGCCAGCAGAATAGATGCCGTAAGTGAACGCCCCTTAATGGTATACATAGCCAGCACAGCGCAAAACACGAAGCGGATACCATGCAATACCACATCGGGCAGTGCAATCCAGTTCATCCAGTTGAGCACGTGCAGCACTGAATCGATAAAAAATGAAATGAATGTGTAGAGCAGCAGTTTGCGGTTATCCATGTTTCAAACCTAAACGAAACTGCGTAATATTAAAATTTCGAAATACCGGTGTTGGTTATTTTTTGCCGGTACTGTCTTTTTTGAAATCGAGCGAGAGGGAGTTTACACAGTATCTTAGTCCGGTTTTGTCGGTAGGGCCATCGTTAAATACATGGCCTAAATGCCCGCCACATTTAGCACACATTATTTCCGTACGCACCATGCCATGACTGCGGTCTACCTTTTCATAAATTTTTGTTTTGTCGAGCGCATCATAAAAACTGGGCCACCCGCAGCCTGAGTGGTATTTGGTATCGGATGCAAACAGCTCGTTTCCGCAGGCAGCACAGGTGTATACTCCAGGTTCAAAATGGTCTTCGAATTTACCGGTAAACGGGCGCTCGGTTCCCTTTTCGCGAATAACATAGTATTGTTCTGGTGTCAGTTTTTCTTTCCAGTAATTCTCTGGCTGGTTGATTTCAAATGTATCGTTACTGTGGCTCATGCTTGATGAATTTGAGGTGGGTGTAGCGGTTATTTTTCCTGAAGGCGATGATGTACATGCCGGCAGGCAAAAAGCTGCAATCCATAACCAATTTATTTTTTTCATGAAGAATAATTTCAGTATCATAAACAACCGTTTGTCCTTGTAAGTTTTGAATTATGTAAGTGCCATTGGCAAATTGTTCGTCTGCAAAAATGAAACTTGCCCTGTCGGCAACCGGATTGGGAATTACTTGAACGCTTTCATCTCCATGAGCGTACAGCGTGATGGTTTCGGTATGCGAGTAACTCGTAGCACCATCTGCGTCTGTTTGTTTAATGCGGTAGTAATACGTGGTATTCTTCTGCGTAGCTTTTGCATTGTAATCGGTAAACGAATAATGTGTACGAAGAAGAGTAGTGCCTTTCCCATTTACTGTGCCAATAGCGGTGAAGGTATTTCCTTCTATACTGCGTTCAACGGTAAAGTACGCATTGTTCAGTTCGCTGGCGGTTGACCACTTCAGCAAAACACCCGGAGATGCTTCGTGTGCTTCAAAACTGAGCCACTCTACCGGCAAAGTTGTAGTGCTGGAGGTGAGGTACGATGAGGTGCGGTAATTGGATGTGGTATACCAGCCGTTGTATTCAATGACGGCAACATGATACGTTACCCCCTGAGTTAATCCCGAAATTCGAACTCGACTTCCTGTTCCATTGTATACTACATAATTTCCCGAGCCAAGATGTTGAGCCGAAGCCAGATTAGCGTTGGCTGAATACCGCACGGTGTCAACCGGCAATACATTGACCGGTGCACTTGCCCGTATAACTACCAGTCTTCTCTGTCCGTTTCCGCTGGTCCAGTTCAGTGTTACACTGGTGTTTCCATTATTGGTAAATAAGATGTTGGATGCATTGGCAGTTGGTTCAGAAGGAAGTGATCCTCCCCAAATACGTTGAACCAGTTGCGGGCTATCAATGTAAGGATTTCGGTTTCCCTGCAGCGAATAGATGGCATTGTTGCGTTTAATTTCTTTATCGCTAACCGGATCCAAGTTGTTCCATGAAATCAGCAGATTGATATACCAACTATCGTATGCGGGAAAACTGTTACCTGCCAGCACTTCATCGGCATTGCCGTTTCCTTGCCACGATGCAATTAGATTTTCGTAGCGTGTAGCCATATAAAGTTGTGCACGTGCTACATCGCCTTTATATTCATCTATGGGTTCAAAAACAGTACCTGTGTAGCCCGAGTTGGTTGTACCTGTTCCCCGTTTACCACCGTACAATGAGGTATAAGCTACTGTTGTTACATTTCCGTATGGAAAATTTCCTCGTTCTCCGTTTACTTTTCCGTCTGAAGCCATCAAGTGATGCACATCGCTGGTCATTGGGTTAGCGCTAACAAACCAGCTTTGAGGCATAGTATGTTCTCTGTTGTAACAATCGCCTTCTACGCTGTACGTTCCGCACTGATCGGTGCTCATGGTATATTCATAAGGCGATGCACTTTGTAGTAGAGTAGAGTATATGTCCCACACTTTTCCATTGGGTTGAACATCTGTAGTCGCAAAGGCATTCCATACACCCGGTGTATAACTGAGTGTTGTAGTACCTGTTGAAATACGATTGTACAAAACTGTTTTTAATGATGCGCCCCGCTGTGTGGTCACAGTGCTGTAGTACGTTGAAGGTATGGCCCATGCGATGCATGTTCCGCTAACGGAAACATTTACTGTGGGTGAACCTGTGCTGCTGTGGCTGATTGTTCGGGAGAATGTGCCTGTTGCAGTGGGACTAAAACGTACGTAAATGGTAGTAGCTGCAACGCTTCCGGAGGCCGGTGTAATGCTGATAGACTGTCGGTAACCCTGAAGGTAGCTAAGTGAAACCTCGTAATTGGAGTCGGCTGAAATAACCAGATTAGACGTAAGTGCGGTGCCAGAAACAGTGTAACGAAGCGAAGTAGATGAATGAAACGGATATACATTTCCAAAACCTGGAATGCTGCTTATACTGCAGGTAATAGTGCCTGCACACACCTTAATAGACAGGAATAAGAATGCAACTGCATGAAATACCTTCACCCGACAAATGTAGCTAAAAAAGCCCGATAAGAAGTGACATAAGTTGGTTATGGTACGTATTGAAGTGACAGGTAAAGTGAGAAAACCGGAACCTTTTCGCAATGACTTATTCATTTACAGTTCTGTAGGATAGAGCTATACTCCATGCACACCGTTCACCATCCATCGCAGCACTCACAATACCTCCTGCATACCCTGCACCTTCGGCACACGGATATAAACCTTTTACCTGCGGATGTTCAAGAGTATCTTTATCGCGTGGTATACGAACCGGTGATGACGTGCGCGATTCGGTAGCCACCATCACCGCATCATTCGATACATATCCTTTCATTTTTTTACCGAAGGCTTTCAGCGCATCACGCAAGCTGGATGAAATGGCTTTGGGTAAAATACCATCCAGGTCGTGAGGTTGTATGCCCGGCAAATAGGAACATTCGGGTAAGGATGCAGACGTTTTTTGGGTTACAAAATCAAGTACACGTTGTGCAGGAGCCTGTATTGAGTGTGTGGCGTTGAAGCACTGCTGTTCCACCATCGACTGAAATTTCATGGCTGCCAAAGGGCCGTATTTTTCAAAAGGCTTAAAATCATCAGGCGTAATGCTTACTACCAAACCCGAGTTGGCAAATTCGTTGTTGCGCTTACTAGGGCTCCATCCGTTCACCACTACTTCGCCCGGATTGGTGGCAGCTGGTGCAATTATTCCACCCGGACACATACAAAACGAAAATACCCCACGACCTAATGATTGATTGACAATAGAGTAGGAGGCAGGAGGCAGAAATTCGCCCCGTGTATCGCATTTATACTGAATGCTGTCAATGAGCGCTTGCGGGTGCTCAATGCGTACTCCCAGAGCAAATGGCTTCGACTCTATCTGTATGTTTTTTGCATGCAGCAGTTCAAATACATCGCGTGCCGAATGGCCGGTCGCCAGCAAAACACAATTTGTTTTCAACTCATCCGTGTAGTTGATGATAACTGATTTTACCGCACCATTCTCTGTTTTTATATCGGTTAGCTTGCTGTTAAAATGCACCTCACCGCCATAGCTAAGTATGGTTTCACGCATCCGTGTAATTATGCCCGGTAATTTGTTGGTGCCAATATGCGGGTGTGCTTCATACAGTATATTTGGATCAGCACCATGATGTACAAATAGCTGAAGAATTCGTTTTACGTCACCTCGCTTAGTAGATCGGGTATATAATTTACCATCGCTGTAAGTTCCTGCACCGCCTTCGCCAAAGCAGTAATTCGACTCGGGATTAACAGTGTTAAAACGGGTAATTTGTGCCAGGTCACGTCTACGGCTTTTTACATCTTTGCCCCGTTCAATAATCACAGGTTTAACGCCTAACTCGATGAGTTTAAGTGCTGCAAATAAACCTGCCGGTCCCGCCCCAATAATTACAGCGTGCGGTGCGTTGCTTACCTGTTTAAAGTCAAAACTGTACGCTTGTTCCGGAGGTTGTTCACCGACATATACAGCGAGCTGCAGGTTGTAACGTATGGGTTTTCTGCGTGCATCCAGCGATTTGCGGAGTATACGTACCGAGCGTATATCACGTATCCCCGATTTTTTTTGCACGTGTACTAGCAAGTGCTCTTCGTTGGCGCATTCTTCGGGCAGAAGGCTTATTTCAAGGGTGTGTTGCATGTTAGGTGTTTATCCTAAAGGGTATGCAAATGTGCTTATAAATAGCTTAAAACCAAGCACAGCAGCTAAAAATAGTGTGGTAAAACTTGTGCAGAACAAAACATGCTAAAGCGGTGTGAAATATTAATTTCGAAACTTTAATTCAATACATCGCATATGGCAGATATAGAAACGCTGAAACAAACAGCTACGCAAATTCGCAGAGATATTTTACGCATGGTTCACGCTTGCAAATCGGGTCACCCCGGAGGTTCTTTGGGTTGTGCTGATTTTTTCACTGCGTTGTATTTTCAGGTAATGGATCATAATCCGGCTTTTCAGATGGATGGTGTAAATGAAGATGTATTCTTTCTGAGTAATGGCCATATTTCACCAGTTTTTTACAGCACACTGTCCCGTTCGGGCTATTTTCCCGTAAGTGAACTCGCTACTTTCCGTCATATCAATTCGCGCTTGCAGGGGCATCCTGCCACACACGAGCATTTGCCCGGTGTGCGTGTGGCATCCGGCTCGTTGGGTCAGGGCATATCGGTAGCATGCGGAGCAGCACTGGCCAAGAAACTGAATGGCGACAAGAAGTTGGTGTATGCACTGATGGGCGATGGCGAAATTCAGGAAGGTCAGTGCTGGGAAGCGTTTCATTTTGCCGTTCATCATAAAATTGATAACCTCATCGTTACCATTGACAGCAATGGTCAGCAAATTGATGGATCAACCGAAGAAGTAGCCGGTGTAAATGCCACAGGTATTGAAGCAAAATTGAAAGCATTCGGCTGGGAAATACTGCATATGAACGGACACGATATGGAAAACATAGTGAGCACATTTGCTGCAGCTAAGCGTGTTACCGGTAAAGGCAAGCCGGTGTTTATTATCATGAAATCGGAAATGGGTTATCCGATTGATTTTATGATGGGCTCGCACAAGTGGCACGGTGTTGCTCCCAATGATGCTGAACTGGAAAAGGCACTTGCTCAATTGCCGTCATCCCTAAGCGATTATTAATTGATACAACGTGCACCTTCACTTCCATCATACTATCCGATTTTTTTTACTGGTGATTTTTGCACTTGTCATTGCACGACCTGCAACGGCACAACAAAAAGTAAAAACACGCATTCTGTTTGTGCTGGATGCATCAGGCAGTATGTATGCACGTATGGAAACCGATACACGTATCAATGTGGCCAAAAAACTGATGTATAAAATCATGGATAGCATGGCCCGTGCTAAAGATGTTGAAGTAGGTTTGCGCGTATACGGACACACCAGTTTGCCATCACGCTGGGATTGTAAAGACACCAAACTGGAAGTGCCGTTCAAGCCAAATAACCATCAGGAAATAAAAGATAAAGTTAGAACCATAGTGCCACGTGGTACTACATTGATTGCATACGCATTACAGCAGGCCGCAGGTGATTTTCCGCTTGAACCTAAAGTGCGAAATGTAATCATTCTGATTACCGATGGAATTGAGGAGTGTCAGGGCGATCCATGTGCAGTATCGGAAGCCTTACAAAGCAAAGGTGTAGTGTTAAAACCATTCATCATCGGGTTGGGTTCAACAGAAGATTTCAGACGTGCATTTGAATGTGTGGGTCGTTATTACGATGCCAATACCGAAGAGGCTTTTGATAATGTATTGAATGTAGTCATCAGTCAGGCCTTAAACAATACAACCGCTCAGGTTAATTTACTGGATGCGTTCAGCAAGCCTACCGAAACCAATGTAAACATGACGTTTTACGATGCGCAAAGTGGAAACCTGCTTTACAACTACATGCACACCATGAACGAGAAAGGGAAGCCCGATACCATAAATCTTGATCCGGTATATAAATACCGCATGGTCGTGCATACTATACCGCCCGTTACATTATCCGATATTGAAGTAGCAGCAGGTAAACACACAACAATTGGAGTAGATGCAGCACAGGGCATGCTGCAGGTAAAAATTGCCGGCCTTACTAATTACCAGGATTTGAAGTGTTTGGTCAAATTACCTTCTGATAAATCTATTTTACATGTGCAGGATGCCAACATAACTGAAAAGTATCTGACAGGCAAGTACGATGTAGAAGTGCTTACAGTACCACGTGTGAGGTTGAAAAATATTGAGATTAAGAATAATCAAACAACGAGCATTGAATTGCCGCAGCCGGGTAAATTATCTGTTGCTGCATTTAATCAGCAATATGTTGCCGATATTTATCAAATGGAGCGCAATGAACTGGTTTGGATTATGCGTTTCCCTATTGAAAGTAAACTTACCAACCTGATGATGCAGCCGGGTAAATACAAATTAATTTACCGCGCACGCGGTTCATACCGATCTTCTCAAACATTCGAACGGGAGTTCATCATCAACTCAGGTCAGGCCACCAACATCACCATGTAATACACAGCATACTATGAAGAAATACGATATACAAAATGTAAAAGACACCCGATCAGGTTTCGGAGCAGGATTGCACGAACTGGGGAAAACCAATCCAAATGTAGTGGCCTTGTGTGCCGACCTTACCGGTTCGCTGAAGATGGATGCCTTTCAAAAAGAGTTTCCCGACAGATTCTTTCAGGTAGGTATAGCCGAAGCTAATATGATAGGAGTTGCTGCCGGTTTAACCATCGGAGGTAAAATTCCATTCACCGGCACGTTTGCCAATTTCTCAACCGGACGCGTATACGATCAGATACGTCAGTCCGTTGCGTATTCCGATAAGAATGTAAAAATATGCGCATCTCATGCCGGTCTTACGCTTGGCGAAGATGGAGCAACACATCAGATACTCGAAGATATTGGCATGATGAAAATGTTGCCGGGAATGGTAGTGATCAATCCGTGCGACTACAATCAAACCAAGGCAGCCACCATTGCCATAGCCAGTTATAACGGACCTGTTTACCTGCGCTTCGGCCGCCCTGCTGTGCCTAACTTCACTCCCGAAAATCAGGTGTTTGAAATCGGCAAAGCGCTTATGCTGAATGAAGGTACGGATGTTAGCATATTTGCTACCGGGCATCTGGTATGGAAAGCTATAGAAGCCGGACATATACTAGCAGAAAAAGGCATCAGTGCAGAAATTATAAATATACATACTATCAAACCGCTGGATACTGAAGCAGTGATAAACTCAGTCAAGAAAACACGCTGTGTGGTAACTGCTGAAGAGCATCAGATGAATGGAGGGCTAGGCGATAGCATTTGTCAGTTGCTTGCTCGCAAGTTGCCTACACCTGTAGAAATGGTTGCCGTTAACGACAGCTTTGGTGAAAGCGGAACTCCTGATCAGCTGATGAAAAAATATGGACTTGAGGCTGTTAATGTGGTTGAAGCAGCGATGCGTGTATTAACGCGCAAAGTGTAGCATATCTATTTTTTACGACCCACATCCATATTCAGCATTAATCCCACATGCACAAAAATAGAGGAATAATCGTTGAGTCTGCTTGATACCTGCGATCTTGTAATCGGATAAAACAATACCAGTTGTGTAAATACATCCAGTTTGCCAAATAGCTGTTGCCTGAATGTGAATGCAGGTTCAAAACACAGCTGAACGAATGGAGAGCCGCTGTACCGTATACCATTATCGGTTATATTGCTGTGCACATTGATGTTTAGTCGGGGAGTAAACGCAATAGACCTTTTTTCAGTGATATAACCAAAGTTGACCTGCAACGCATATTTGGTAAAATTCGTACGCAGATACACTGTATCCGCCAAGTTGGTGCGTGTACTGTCCCATTTCCACCGCACATCATTTCCGTAACCCCGGCCCACACTTGCTATTACTTCAGCAAGCCATTGCGGTGATTGGTAAAGCGTATAACCTGCCAGTATTCCATAATGCTGCCGCAGCAATTCAGTTTTAGAATAATAATAGCCGGGCCTTTCGTCATACTTCTCGGTGGTTTGCGACCACGTAGCCCCCACTGAAAATCGGTCGGTCAGACTTGTCGTTCCCATAGCCGAGTAGCCGCCTTCAACTGCTGAATATGCAGCCGCCACTTTTAATTCACCGGCCTTTGTGTGAAGTGGCACAGGAATATAGCCGGGCGAATAAATTCCGCATGAATACAATGTTGCCATAAATATGTATGCGAGTATGTTTTTATGCATGAACAACTATGTACACTAATTTTTTGTATACACGGCAACGCGATAATGAATTGTTTGGCATCGTGCTCATCATCCATGCTTAGCGTTGCAGTTGCGTGTAGGTTTTTTGATTTTGCAGAAAGTAACTGAATACGATACTGCCGCTATACCTGCCTTTTAATGCTTTACCGTATGAAGCATTCTGACGTCTGAGTTTCCACCACTTACCTATACGGAAGAAATAGTGAGCATGCGCACGATGCACGGCTGCGCTGTGGCTAAAGAAACCGTGACGAATAAAGAACAGAGAACTAATAAGATCGAGGCATGAACGCAACGGAATTAGCCACCACAACCTGCCAAGTGGTTCGTTTTTAGTAAGCATAATCAGGTTGTTTCTAAAGTTCAGGTACGTTTTTTGTGCACTCATTTTATCGAGTGTGCCACCCCCTACATGAAAGACATACGACTCAGGCACAACAAAAATTTTATGTCCCCGAAGTTTAAGGCGCCAGCATAAATCTATCTCTTCCATGTGCGCAAAAAAGTTTTCGTCAAAACCTGCCACGTCATGAAACCGTTCAGCTCGAATACACAAACAGGCACCGGTCGCCCAAAATATTTCCTGAGCGGAGTCGTACTGTCCGATATCATTCTCCAGTGTATCAAACACACGGCCGCGGCAAAATGCATAACCGAAGTTATCTAAATAACCACCACAAGCACCTGCATATTCGAATTTAGTCTTATGCACGTAGTCGAGCATTTTTGGCTGACAAGCAGCAATAGCCGGATTCGATTCCATCATGGCCACAAGGGGTTTTAACCAGTGGCGTGGCACCTCTATATCGTTATTCAGCAGAACGTAGTAATCGGCTTTGATGTATTTAAGTGCCAGATTATATCCGCCCGCATAACCATAGTTGTTGTCCAGTTCAATAATTTTTATCGAGGGAAAATGTTCACGCAGGTATTCAACAGAATTATCTGTTGATGCATTGTCTACAACATATACATCCAAGTTTTCATAATCGGTGTTGCATACAGAAGGTAAAAACTGTTGCAGCAAATTGCACCTGTTCCAGTGCACAATAACTATAGCTACCTTTGGTGCGTTCATGTGCTTACCTGTTCGCGTGCATTATAAGGGTAAAAGGCAACACTGGCTGTTGAAGAAGTTATGAGCATCACGCACATGTAACTTTTAGGATTTTTAAATGCTTGCATGAATGCCGCTTTTTTATCGGGCGACAGCAATTTTTTTTCCAGCAATTCTTCCATCGTTGATGCATATATACTGAATGTGGCAGCATAATCATCTTTGGCCAGTATGAGTTCACCAGCCGATAATTCATGCTCAGTTGCCAGAAATACGGGATACTTAGAAAAACCTTCAGTCATGATATCATTAGCTACTTCCTTCATCATGTCTGAATATATCTTTAAATCGGTTTTCAGGGCTTCAATGAGTTTTTGAAAAGCTTCGGGTGTCATGGGTGCAAATGTAACTGATTACTTTTTTTCGAGCAGAGCAATGTTTTCAATGTGATGTGTATGCGGAAACATATCAACCGGCTGCACATGTGTAACCGCATAAGCCGACTCCATCAAGGCTATATCACGAGCCTGAGTGGCCGCATTGCAGCTGATGTAAACCACCCGCGATGGCGCTGTTTCCACTATTCGGGCTATTACGTCTTCGTGCATGCCGGCCCGCGGTGGATCCGTAATGATCACATCGGGCTTTCCTTGTTCTTCAACGAACTCAGCTGTCAGCACATTTTTCATATCGCCTGCAAAAAATGAACAGTTCGTAATTCCGTTCAATGCCGCATTTGACCGCGCATCGTCAATGGCTTTTTGTACATACTCAACTCCCACTACATGCTTGGCTTTACGGGCCATAAATAATGCGATTGTTCCTACACCCGTATACAAGTCATATACCCGTTCCGAACCGCTAAGTGAAGCCAGCTCCAGCGCTTTGGTATAGAGGGTTAGGGTTTGCTCTGTATTGGTTTGAAAGAAAGAAACCGGACCAATGTTAAATTGCAGTTCGCCCAGCCATTCGGTAATGTGGTCTTTGCCCGCATACACATGTACCGGTAAGTCATCAATTTTGTCGTTGCGCTTGGTATTGATTACATACAGCAGTGAAGTTATCTGAGGGAAACGTTGGTGAATGTAGTTCATCAACGCATCGCGTTTTTCTGCATCATCATATCCGAAACATACTATCAACATCCATTCGCCTGTTGCTGTAAGCCGAATAATCATATTGCGCATAAAGCCTTCCTGCTTGTATAAATCGAAGAACGTGTAGTGGTTTTCTACACAAAAGTGTTTGATGCTGTTGCGAATGTCATTTTGCAAATCATCCATCAGCCAGCATTTTTTCACATCAAATACCTTATCGAAGCGGGCAGGTATATGAAACCCAAGTCCTGCATGCTCAGCTTCGCTCAGCGAATCTTTCTCGTGCATGTGGGTAAGCCACTTGCGGTGTGTAAAGCTGTATTCAAGTTTGTTGCGGTAAAACTGTTGCCTGGCCGATCCGATGGCAGGTTGAATGGCAGGATAGGTTATTTTGCCTATTCGGTCAAATGCATCTTTCACCTGCTGTGTTTTGTAATTGAGCTGTGCAGTATAGGTCATTTGCTGCCATTTGCATCCACCGCATGTTCCGAAATGTTCGCAAAAAGGTTCAACCCTGTCGGGTGATGGGGTAATGATACTGTTGATTTTAGCCGTACCAAAATGGCGTTTTTCAGCCACTACGCGTGCATTTACCACATCGCCCGGTACGGCATGATCAAGCATGTATACTTTTTCGTTGTATCGGGCAATGCATTTGCCCTCGCTTCCAGCATTGCTTACGTGCAACTCAGAAATATCGTAGGGGATAAATTTTTTTTTGGGCATGAACAGCGAATATAGCAATAGCTTTGGTATTGTGCTTTATTGCTATTTTTACCTCATGCATCCAACTGTACGTCAATATTATGATGCTTTGGGATTGAAACCGGGCGCAACTACCGATGAAATCAAATCGGCATACCGTGTTCTGGCCAAGCGTTTTCACCCCGACCGAAATAAAGACGTGGACGCTCATCAAAAGTTTCTGCTTATCACCGAAGCCTATCAGTACCTGACACAAAAACACAGCGCCCAACCTTTGACCTCCACACCTGATAAAGACGAATTGCGCAGGCAGGCACGTCAAAAGGCAGCTCACGCAGCACGTATGCGGTACGAAGATTTTCTGAAGTCGGAATATTACAAAACAGCGAGTGCGGTTTCGGTTATTGTAGATATACTGATTGTACTAAGCGTGGTACTTTTTGCTAGTTGGCTGCCTGTCGAGTTGTATCGGTCGGGTGTACACACAGGGGCATGGATTGCAGCAGGTGTATTAGCTATTGCGTTAACAGCAGCCGGTTTTCTGGCCATAAAATACAACAAACTGAATATGGCATTGTATATCCGCTCAGTTGCATACATCCTGCGTAAGTCGTATACACGCATTGTGGTTGTGATGCTGCTGAATATATATGTGCTGCTCAGGTTCGGCTTGTTAACTCTTGTTCCGGTTCATATGCTGCTGTTAAGCTATGTGTCAGCGATTGGGCTGTCTTTTGCAGTCATACCATACCTGCGATATAAGTACCGTACGCTGCTTCCCGTTATTTTACCCAGTATAGTTTCTTTACTAATTGTTCTTAATTACACCGTTACAACCGGTGAATTTTCTCAGCAGTATCAATTCTATCCGTTTTCGGGTACTACTACAGTTGTTTCTTTTACCCATGGCGAATTGGAACCGTATGCCGGGGCACGTTTTTTTAGTGATTACACCGAACTGCTTAATAAACGCAGTGCGCGCTACCATTTTGAGTTTGGCTGCCTGGGCTTAATAGTGGTTAAGCAGCGCCAACTACTGCCTTAATTAGTTCCTGCGGTTTTTCTGAATGAGTTTGTATAGCTCATCCAATTTAGGCGTAAGTATGATTTCTGTTCTTCTGTTTTTGGCGCGTCCTTCGGCTGTGGCGTTGTCGGCTTTCGGGTAAAACTCACCTCTACCGGCAGCTACAAGTCGCTTCGGATTTACATCGTGTGCTTCGCTGAGCAGTCGTACTATGCTTAATGCCCTGTCGGCACTCAATGACCAATTGTCTTCGTAACGGGCCGTTTTGATTGGAATATTATCTGTGTGGCCTTCAATCAATACATCTATATCAGGGTTCTTGTTCAATACATCAGCCAGTTTTTTGATAGCCTCCTTGCCAGCGTCTTCTAAAGCGGCACTACCTGATTTAAAGAGTAATTTATCACTCATGGATATATACACTTTGCCGTTTTTCATCTCCACACTTATTTCATCCGATTTAAATGAAAGCAACGCTTTTTTCACCACATCATTCAGTGCATTCAGCAACGAATCCTGCGCATTGATGATGCCCTGCAGTTCGGCCAAACGCTTTTCGCGTGCTTCCAGTTCTTCGGCTTTTAGCTTGAGGGCATTGTTAAATCGTTCGGCATCACTCAGGCTCTTTTTCATCAAATCGTTGTAGCGGGCATTTAATTCGGCAAATTGCTGCTTCAGCGTATTGTTGTTTTCTCCGCATTCAGTGTAGCGTGCCATCAGCGCTCTGTAAAGCGAATCGAGGTAGCGGTACTCAATGCCGCGTTGCGTGGTGTCACGGTTAAATGCAATAACCAGTTCGTTCAACGAATCACGCTGATGAATGGCACGCTTCAGGCGCTTTGATAAAAAGAAATTATACGACTTATCCTTAAAGTTATCGGGTTCGTCAATGGGTGATCGCGGATCGAACTGTGCCCACAGCGGTGAAACAAACAATGCCAGAATAACAAGACTGAATATTTTTTTCATGGTGGTTAATATTGTACTCTTCAATGCACAAATTTCATGAAATGATGCGTTAACCGCATGAAGCAGGGGAGTTAACTTATGCCCATGTGTTCAGTATTATAAACAAACAAAAAAGTCCCGCACATGCGGGACTTTTTTGTTTCAGGTAGTAGTGTGCGAATTATCTATTCGTTGTTTTTATTTTTGGGGTCCATATCCACCACTATCGGTGTTGCTATGGCTATTGATGAGTATGTACCAAATACGATACCCACGAGCAATGCAAAGGTAAATCCTTTGATTACCTCACCACCAAAAATGAACAGAACAAGAGTCACCATAAATACGGTCAATGACGTAATAATGGTACGGTTTAAGGTATTGTTCAATGCATCATTGATAACTTTCTTTTTGTTGTTTTCATGGTGATGTGTTCCCAGAAATTCACGAATACGGTCAAATACAACCACGGTATCGTTGATGGAGAAACCTATAATGGTTAACACGGCTGCGATGAAGTTTTGGTCAACCTCCATAGTAAATGGCAGAACACCGTCAAGCAATGAATAGAAGCTCATCATCATTAATACGTCATGCGCCAGGGCAACGGTAGCACCCAATGCATACTGCCATTTGCGGAAACGCATAAGTATATAAAGGCCTATTCCAAGTAAAGCAATGATGGCTGCCCATATAGATGCTACTTTTATATCGTTGGCAATGGTAGGTCCTACCTTGGCTGAACTTAGTATTTGTGCACCACCCATTTTATCCAATCCTTCTTTCACTTTGGCTTCAACTATATCGCTGGCACCTTCCGAAGTTTCGTTAATCATGTAGGTGGTAGTAACTTTATATTTGTTTCCAACACCAAATGTTTTTACCTCAGGAGCGCTTCCGCCCAGGAAAGGCGTGAGTTGCTCTCTCACTTCTGAACCCGCAACCGGGTTTTCAAATTGCACTACGTACGTCCAGCCACCTTTGAAATCAACACCCAGGCTAAATCCTTTGGTAAACATGGAAATTAAACCTGCTATGATGATGGCGGATGAGAACAGGTAAAACACTTTACGTTTACCTACCCAGTCGTAGTTAATATTTTGGAATGCTTTTTCAGAAAATGAGCGGGCGAATTTTACTACGTGGCCTTTATCTATTCGCCATTCGGTAATCACACGTGATAAAAGCACAGCAGTAAACATTGATGACAGAATACCAATAATCAGCGTAATGGCAAATCCTTGTACAGGTCCTGTTCCGAACACATACAGTACAAAGCCGGCCAGCAAAGTGGTAAGATTCGCATCAATGATGGAAGAATTTGCATTTGCGTATCCATCGGCAACGGCATTCTTCATGCTGCGGGCATTTTTCAATTCATCTTTTATACGCTCATAAATCAGTACGTTGGCATCTACCGCCATACCAATGGTTAATACGATACCTGCAATACCCGGCAATGTGAGAGCGGCACCCAGCGATGCAAGTACACCTATTATAAAGAACACGTTTATCAATACTGCGATATCAGCGATGTAACCGGAGTTGTTGTAATACACCACCATAAATATCAGGATAACAATGGTGGCTATAACCATTGACCACAATCCCTGACTGATGGCTTCGGCACCTAAGGTTGGTCCAACTACGGCTTCTTCTACAATGCGGGTAGGAGCAGGCAGTTTACCCGACTTTAATATATTGGCCAAGTCGGCTGCTTCTTCGTTGGTAAAGTTTCCCGAAATAGATGATCTGCCGTTGGGAATTTCACTTTTTACAACCGGTGATGAGTACACTATATCGTCCAGAACGATGGCTACACATTTATCAATATTGGCTTTAGTCAGGTTTCTCCACACACGTGCACCTTCTGCATTCATATTCATGGCTACTTCTATTTCGCCACCCTGCGATACGTCTCTGCGTGCATCGGTTACTTTATCGCCTTCCAGTGCTGCATTTCCGTCTTTGGTAGTTTTGATAGCATGCAATATAACCGCTTCACCACTGTTGCCTATTCCTTTAAACGCCCACAGAAACTTGATATTTGAAGGCAATACGTTGCGTACTTCGGCACGGTTTAAAAATGCATTTACTTTACCTGTGTCTTTTACCATGGCTATACCGCAGCTCGAGCCTTTAGGCACCAGCATGTTTTGCTCATCGGCATACGGACGTAAAATGGCAAATAGCGGATTATCCTGTTGAAACTCTTCAAATGATTTTTGAGCAGTGTCTTTGGCTGTGGTATCGGTAGAGGTTGTTGCTGATTTTCCAAGTCCGGCAAGTGCACTGTTAGTTACAGCTACAGTGTCGGTATCGTTACCTGTTTTTTCAGTTTTAAGTACTTTAGCCAGAATGTCATTGGCAGAAGTAAGGTACTTGTATGCATCAATATTGTCAAAAGTTTCCCAAAACTCAAGCTTGGCTGTTCCTTGCAAAAGCCTACGAACACGGGTAGGATTATCTACTCCGGGAAGTTCCACAAGTATGCGTCCGCTGCCTTCCAGCTTTTGAATGTTGGGTTGTGTAACTCCAAATTTATCGATACGTGCGCGAAGAATCTGGAATGAACGGTCAATGGATTGATCCGCTTCGGTGCGCAGGTACTTCATCACATCATCGTTGCTGGAAGTGATTTTTATTTGGTCTTTGTTGGTTTGATTGGCAAATATGGCGGCCAGTTTTCCACCGGGAGCCACCTCTGCATAGGCTTCACCCAGCAGTGTTACATAATCTTTTTGTGTAGTGCGCTGACGTTCGGTGGCCAGTGCAAGTGCCTGATTAAACTGAGGGTCGGGGTTATTGTTCGACAATGCGCGCATCAAATCGGCTATGGATACTTCGAGGGTTACGTTCATTCCTCCTTGCAAGTCTAAACCTAAATTCAGTTCGCGTTCTTTGCACTCCAGGTAGGTGTACTTTTTCACACCCAGGTTGTACACGGTTTCGCGTGCTACCGAATCTAGGTATACGCGTTCCAATACCGGATCGCCATTGGCAAATTCTTTGGCTTCTTGCTCCACACGTGCGGTAACCCATGTGAAGGACAACTGAAATACCGTTACTACGGCTAGTGCAATGGCAAATAACTTTACGGCTCCTTTACTTTTCATTCTGTTCGTATTTTCTTTTGTTCGTTGATGTATGCTTTTTAAAAGCGGGCAAATATAAGCGATGACGGGGCAAATACCAATCTTATGTTAGGCATTGAATTACTGATATTTAGCTTTTAAGAACAGCCTTAAAGTGGTCGGCTACCACCTTTAGGCTGGTATTAAAATGGGTGTTGTTGGTTATGATCATATCTGCTTGTGCGCGGTAGGGCAAAAGGTAGGTGTGATAGGCAGGCATGACATGGTTATCCCACTGGTATTTAACAAAATCAGCCGGAATATTACGTTCTTCCATATCGCGCTTCAACCTGCGTGAAAACTGCACCTCAGCATCGGCCTCAATAAAAATGCTCAAATCGAACAGGTTGCGTATGCGTTCGTCATAAAATATGAAGAGGCCTTCGGTTATTATTATTGAGGCGGGCTTTATAGTCAGTGTTTGACCAAATTGCTCTTCATGCTGAAAACGGTACTCCTGTATATTTACCGACTGCCCGTTTTTTAACGCATGTATATCGCTGTAAAACCGGTCCATATCAATACACTGGGGCAAATCATAGTTAATATGCCCGTTGGAGTCTTTGGCGTGGTCAAGTGCCGGCTTGTAATAATTGTCCTGCGACAGCACACACACATCGTCTTCTTTAAATAAATCGGATAATGCGCTTAAAAAGCGTGTTTTTCCGCTGGCACTGCCTCCTGTAATACCTACCAGATAGGGTTTTGTGTATTGCATAGTTGCGCAATTAGCACAAAAGCGTTTAATCTGTCAAGAATATACCTTTCAGACACGAAAAAATACGTAAGAAACTAAAATTATAAAAAAAGTTTCCAATGTGAATTAAGTTTTTACCTTTGCCCCGCTTTAAACGAATAAATGATTTTATCATGAGTGAGCAGGATGTAAAGAATAAAATACTCAGCGAATCGCAGCAGCTTTTTTTACGCTACGGCTTTAAGAGTATTACCATGGATGATATTTCTCGTGAGCTAGGTATATCCAAAAAAACGCTGTATCAGTTTTTTACCGATAAAAATGAGTTGGTGCATCAGTGTGTCGATCATTATCTGCACAACTTAAACTCCATGTGTAATCAGATAACTGTTGTAAAAGATGTAGATGCTATTGAGGTAATGCTTCGCATAGCCGAGCAGGTAAGGCAAATGATACGTCAGGTTAACCCGAGCAGTTTGTTCGATTTGAAAAAATACTTCAAGCCCGCCTGGGATAAACTGGAAGCCGATAGAAGAGGGTTTATTAAACAGCTGATAAAAGAAAATCTCGAACACGGAATAAAAAAAGGCCTTTACCGCAAAGACCTGGATACTGAAATTACGGCAAACATTTACATACATCTTACAGGCTTGCTTACCGACCCCGATAATTACGAACACCATGGCATGGATATACGCACCATGCAAATAGAAATTATAAAATACCACCTGCGCAGCATATGCACTGCCAAAGGGCAGGAAATGCTGGAAGAAAAACTCTCGCGATTGAAACTCCCTAATTAGTATCACAACATATATGAAACACATTATTTCAACAACACTTTTGGTATGGCTGGCCTTAGCGGCAGTTGCACAGCAGGCTCAGGAGGTCAAAAAGCTTTCCTTGCAGGATGCTGTTTCGTTGGCCAAGTCCAATAACGTAAACCTAAAAAACAACAAGCTCGAAGTGCTGCAGGCACAGCAAAAGGTAAAAGAAGTGCTGGCATCGGGCTTGCCCAATGTAAATGCCGAAGGAACATTTTTGCACAACATCGAAATTCCGACTCAGCGCCTGCCTAATTTTATTAATGCGGCCTTGCCTCCGGGTTCACCACGTGGTCCTGAATTTATTGATGCGCGATTCGGGGTAACCTATTCTACATCTGCAAAAATTACGGCTACACAGTTGCTGTTTGACGGTGGATTTTTGATGGGTGTTAAAGCCTCTAAGGAATTTGTAAACCTATCGAAAGTAAATCTGGAAAGAAATGCTGTTCAAACCACCGTTGATGTTAGCAAAGCCTATTATATGGTGCTGGTTATACAAACAAACATCAAGTTATTATCGGCTAATATTCAGCAACTGGAAAAAGTAAGCTTCGATTTGGAGCAGGCCAGCAAAAACGGTTTGATAGATAAACTGGAATTCGACCGTGTTTCGTTGCAATTATCCAATCTGAAACTGCAACGCGAAAAACTAACCGATCAGGAAAAAATTGCACTGATGCTGCTTAAGCTGCAGTTGGGTGTAAATATTCAGGACAATGTGCAGCTCACCGATGAACTGGAAAGCCTGTATTCCAAAAAACAATCTATTGACGCAGATGCAAAACCTGATTTAACCAAGCGCCCCGAATACCGGTTAATGCAGCAGCAAATTCGGTTATACGAGTTGAGCAAAAAAAGATATCAGTATGGATATGCTCCATCATTGGCAGCTTTTGCTACGCATCAGCAAAACACATTCGGAAATGTATTCAGCGATGTAGGTGCTACCTGGTTTCCGGGTACCTTCTGGGGCCTTAGTCTGAATATTCCTGTATTTGACGGATTGCGCAAGCATGCACAAATACAACAGGAAGATATAAGCCTTAAAATTGCGCGCAACAACCTCGAAAATTTGGAATCAAGTTTTGCGCTTCAGGTTAATGCTGCGCAGGCTAATTTTAAACGCGTAGCTCAGCAAATTACAATTCAAAAGAAAAACCTTGATCTGGCTCAGGACATCTACAATAAGGTAGAACTGAAGTATAAAAACGGCTTAGCCAGCAGTTTGGAACTCACCACCTCACAAACCGACCTCGAAACGGCACGGGCCAATTACCTCACTACCGTGTACGACTTTTTTATAGCTGAACTTGAATTGCAGCAATCGCTTGGAAACATCAATTAACACTCACTTATACGTAATAAAAACAGACCACATCATGAAAAATATAACCACCTATTCATTTGCCGTTTTAGTTGTGCTTATAGCCGCCTGCTCCGGCAGCAACAGCATCGAAAGCAAAAAAGCCGAACTTGAAAAATTGTTGACCCAGCAAGCTGAACTCACAACCAAAATCAATGCGTTGCAGGAAGAAATTTCTAAAAGCAATGACACCACGCAGGCGCAACCCGATTCGCGTGCAAAACTGGTAGCTGCCACAGCAGTTAGCAAACAACCGTTTGTTCACGCCATTGATGTACAAGGAAAAGTAGATGGCGATGAAAATATAACGTATACCGCACGTGTGCCGGGTACCGTAATGCGCATTCTGGCTAAAGCCGGTCAGCGGGTATCGGCCGGTCAGGTAATGGCCGAACTCGATAGCAAAGCTCAACGCGCACAACTCGAATCCATGAACAAGCAGTATGAGTTGGTCAACACAGTGTACGAAAAACGCAAAGCACTTTGGGACCAAAAAGTGGGAAGTGAAATTGAATTTTTACAGGCAAAAACAAGCAAGGAAAGTTTGGAGAAGCAAATAACAGCCATGAAAGAATCGTTGGATATGTATACCATCAAAGCCGACTTTGCAGGGGAGGTTGATTTGGTGAATATAAAAGTAGGGCAAATGGTATCACCGGGTATGCCGTGCATTGCTGTTGTTAATCCCGATGCACTGAAAGTAAAAGCCGATATATCCGAATCGAACTTGTCAAAACTAAAAACCGGCAATCGCGTTCAACTCTATTTTAACGATTTAAATAAATCAACATCGGCTACGGTAAGTCACGTATCGCGTACCATCGACCCCATGTCGCGCACATTCAAAATTGAAATCAAGTTGCCCAATGATGCCGATTTACATCCGAACATGGTTACTTCACTCAAAATTGTTGATTACGAAAAACAGGATGCCATCGTAGTGCCCGTAAATGCTATTCAGCAACTGGATGGTGAGCATGTGGTATTTGTTGCCGTAAAACAAGGAACACAGCTGAAAGCTAAAAAAACGGTGATACAGGTCGGACAAACCTACAATGGACTTACCGAAGTAAAAGCAGGATTAAACGAATCAGACCTTTTGATTACAACCGGATTTCAGGATTTGGTAGACGGACAAACCATTCAATTTAACTAGGCGTATCACTACGTAAACATAAACACCATGCAAGATACGAACAAAGAATTCAGGCCCTCGAGCTGGAGCATTGATAACCGCACCAGTATTTATGTGGTCACCATCATCATCACACTGGCCGGATTATTCAGCTACAACAGCCTGCCCAAAGAACAGTTTCCCGAAGTAAAGTTTCCCAGTATTCTTATCACTACTGTGTACCCCGGTACATCGCCCAACGATATGGAACAGCTGGTTACCAAACCCCTCGAAAAACAGCTAAGTACACTTACGGGTGTAAAAAAAATAAAGAGCAATTCAGTTCAGGATTTTTCCGTAATCAATGTAGAGTTCAACACCGATCAAAATGTTGACTTATCGCTGCAGCGTGTAAAAGATGCAATTGCCAAGGCTAAAAACGACTTGCCCGATAATTTGCCCAAAGATCCTCAGGTAACCGATATTGATGCTTCACAATTTCCCATTATGCAGGTTCACATCAGCGGTGATTTGCCCCTCGATAAAATGAAGAAGTATGCCGATATGCTGCAGGATGAAATTGAAGGACTGAAAGAAATTACACGAGCCGATATGGCCGGTGCGCTCGAACGCGAAATTCAAATCAATGTAGATATGTATAAAGCCGAAGTGGCACATATCACACTGGATGATATAAACCGTGCCATAGCTACCGAAAACCTAACCGTATCAGGAGGCTTAATTGATATGGACGGACTGAAGCGTTCTATCAGCGTGAAAGGTCAGTACAAAAATCCGGAGAAAATTGCCGATATAGTGGTGAAGGGACAAACAGGTGCAGAAGTATACCTGAAAGACATAGCCGAAGTAAAAGACGATTTCAAGGAAAAAGAAAGTTATGCGCGCCTTGAGCACAAAAATGTAATCAGCATGAATGTGATCAAGAAAAGTGGCGAAAACCTCATTGAAGCTGCCGATAAAATAAATGCAATGGCTGAGCGCTACGAAAAAGAAATTTTTCCGCCCGGCTTAAAAGTTACCATCACCGGTGATCAGTCGCAGGAAACCCGCACTACGCTGCATGACCTCATCAATACCATCATCATCGGATTTATTCTGGTTACTGTCATCCTCATGTTTTTTATGGGCACCACCAATGCCATATTTGTTGCCATGTCGGTACCGTTATCGTGTGCTGTTGCATTTATCGTTTTTCCTGCCATTGGTTTCAAACTCAACTTTATCGTATTGTTTTCGTTTCTGCTAGCCTTGGGTATAGTTGTAGATGATGCCATTGTGGTAATTGAAAATACACACCGCATATTCGGCAATGGGCGCATGCCTATTAAGCAGGCTGCCAAGCTGGCTGCTGGCGAAGTTTTTCTGCCCGTATTTTCAGGAACGATGACTACGCTTGCTCCGTTTATTCCTTTGGCATTCTGGCAAGGTGTGATTGGTAAGTTCATGTTCTTTCTGCCCGTTACACTTATTGTTACCCTGCTCGCATCCTTATTTGTAGCCTATATCATCAACCCTGTTTTTGCTGTTGATTTCATGAAAACACAGGAGGAAGAAGCCAAAGAAAGAAAGAACCACCGTGGCTATAAAATAACAGGTATCATTTTCGCAGTCATCGCACTTATTGCATACATCACCGGCAATTTCGGAACCGGAAATTTCACGGTTGTTATGTTCGGGTTGTATTCGTTAAACCGTTTCGTTTTCTGGAAATGGATAAAGTCATTTCAGGAAAAGCGCTGGCCTGCCGCACAAAATTTCTACAAGGGAATTGTTACGTGGTCTATTGAAAAAAGTCGACCCATCTGGTTGCTGGTTGGTACATTCGCATTGCTTATTTTCAGCATAGTACTTACAGGAATTGTTAAACCCAGCGTGGTATTTTTCCCGCAGTCTGATCCCAATTTTGTATACACATACATCACACTACCCACCGGTACATCAGCAAGCTATACCGATTCTATCACACAGATTGTAGAAGACCGTGTTTACAAAGTAGTGGGTGAAAACAACCCGATTGTCGAGTCCATTATATCCAATGTTGCCGTTGGTGCCAATGACCCTTCACAGTTCGAGTACAATTTCAGCCCTACACCACACCTCGGCAAAGTGAGTGTGGCATTTGTCGAATTTGCCAAACGTGACGGAGAATCTACGCGCAAGTACCTGGACATGATTCGTGAAGCGACCAAAGGAATACCCGGTGCCGAAATCGTGGTGGAGCAAGAGAAAAACGGTCCGCCAACAGGTAAGCCCATTGCTGTAGAAATAAAGGGAGACGATATTGAACAGCTCACCAAAGTGGGTTCCGGAGTGAAACGCTTTCTTGATTCATTGAATATTGCCGGTGTGGAAGAATTGAAGTCGGATGTGCAAAGCAACAAACCCGAGATAGTGGTGGAGGTAGACCGCGAACGTGCCAACCGAGAAGGTGTAAGTACGTACATGATTGGTATGGAATTGCGTAAAGCCATTTTCGGGCTGGACCAGCCTAGCAAATTGAAGGATGCAAACGATGAATATCCGATACAGATTCGTTACCGCAAAGATCAGCGCAACAGCATTGATGCACTCATGAACCTGAAGCTGACTTTTCGCGATATGAACATGGGCGGTATGGTTCGTCAAATACCGCTGTCGTCTGTGGCTAATGTCAGGTACGGAAATACCTTCGGAGGTATAAAACGATTGGATGAAAAACCCATTATTACGCTTTCGTCAAACGTACTCAGCGGCTACAATGCCAATGAAATTGTGCAGCGAATAGATAAAGAACTGAAGCAATACGTGTTGCCCACCGGTGTAACGGTAAGCATGGGAGGCGAACAACAGGAACAAGCTGAAACCGGTGCTTTTCTGGGCGGTGCTTTAATGGTCTCACTCGGATTAATTTTCCTGATTTTGGTAACACAATTTAACTCCGTTTCGAAGCCGGTGATTATTTTAAGCGAAATCATTTTAAGCTTAATCGGTGTGCTGCTGGGCTTCTCCGTTTTCAATATGGAAATTTCGGTGGTGATGACCGGTGTCGGTATTGTAGCACTGGCCGGTATAGTGGTTCGAAACGGTATTTTGCTGGTTGAGTTTACAGATATATTGCTTAGTCAGGGTATGCCTATTAACGAAGCCATTATTGAAGCAGGCCGCACGCGTATGACACCTGTTTTACTTACTGCTACGGCTACCATGTTAGGATTGATTCCGCTGGCTGTGGGTTTGAATATTGATTTTGCGAAGCTGTTTCAGGAAGGCAATCCGCACATCTTTTTTGGAGGCGACAGTGTTGCTTTCTGGGGACCGTTATCGTGGACCATGATTTTCGGACTTGGCTTTGCCACATTCCTTACATTAATTGTAGTTCCGGCTATGATTATATTAGTTCACAGGCTTAAGGTTAAATTAGGTTTGCGTACTTTACATTAAATTTTATTTCATGTAAAACTAACCTCACACCGATGCGTTTTACCTTAAATTCTGAACAACATTTAAGGTATTGCATCAATGAGTAGAGGTGCAATTGTTTCATAGGCTAGGCGACCCCCCGGAAACGAGGGGTCGTTTTTTTATACATGAACGGTTTGGGCGCTTTGTCTGTAACACGTATTTTTGAGCCAATAGTATTAAACCCATTCATCACATGCTAAAACGAAATTTTTATGTACTGGCCATTCAGTTATTTGCCTTACCGCTGTTTGCTCAAAAAACTCCACCTGCCAACTGGTTTAACCTCGATCTGAAAAAAGACAAAATACCGGGCGTAAGTACCGAACGTGCCTACACTGAATTACTTACAGGCAAAACCGGCCGCACCGTTGTAGTTGCCGTAATTGACGGTGGCACCGAAGTAGCCCACGAAGATTTGAAAGACATTATATGGGTGAACACAAAAGAAATAGCCGGCAATCAGATAGACGATGACAACAACGGTTATGTGGATGATATAAACGGCTGGAGCTTCATCAGCGGACCCGGTGGCGATGTGGTGGAAGAAACCATGGAACTGACCCGCCTTATGCGCGATGGTGATAAACGGTTTAAGACTTCCGATGCATCGTCTGTTAATCCGAACGACCGTGCAGCCTTCGAACTTTACCTGCGTGCTAAAAATGAATACACCGAAAAAACAGACGAGGCCAAAGGAAATATAAGTCTGTACGACACATTTAACGCTGTAATGGATAAGATGCAAAAATATGCTGGTAGCGAAACGCCAACTCTTGCTCAACTGAAAGGATTTCAGGCTGGTGGTCCGATGGAAAATGCCGTGGCCGGACGCATTCAGGGACTGATAAAAAAAGGCGTGCCGTTAACCATGCTTAAAGAGCAACTAAAACCCGCTATGGATCATTATCAAAACCAATTGAAATACCACCTCAATGCTGAGTTTAATCCCAGAACTAAAGTGGGCGATAATCCCGATGACCCGAAGGAAAGATTTTACGGAACCAACCGGGTAAGCGGACCCAAAGGAGAACACGGAACACACGTAGCCGGCATTATAGCTGCAGTGCGCAATAACGGCAAAGGCATTAACGGGGTGTGTGCTAACGCTCGTATCATGGTATTGCGTGTAGTGCCCGATGGCGATGAGCGCGATAAAGATATTGCCAATGCTATTCGCTACGCTGCTGATAATGGAGCACACATCATCAATATGAGTTTTGGCAAAAGCTACTCGCCACATAAGCACGTGGTTGATGAAGCAGTAAAATATGCTGCCGAAAAAAATGTGCTGCTGGTACATGCAGCAGGCAACGATGGAAAAAATACCGATGTAGAACCTAATTACCCGCGCGATCAATTCGACAACGGGCAGGAAGCCACCAACTGGATTGAAGTAGGCGCATCCGGCTGGATGAAAGGAAAAAACATTGCCGCATCATTTTCCAATTACGGAAAAAGCAATGTAGATGTATTTGCTCCCGGTGTCGAAATTCAATCATGCATTCCCGAGTCGCAGTATGCATCCTATGACGGAACCAGCATGGCGTGTCCGGTTACCGCAGGTGTGGCAGCACTGGTGTGGAGCTACTACCCGTCACTCACCGCAGCGCAGGTAAAAGAAGTGATTGTGCAATCGGCTGTGAAGGTGAAGGGAAAAGTATACGTGCCCGGCACAAAAAACAAATCGAAGATGAATGAGCTCTGCCGCACAGGAGCCATAGTAAATGCATACGAAGCCCTAAGGCTGGCCGGTACGATGGCCAAGTAATTATTTTCTGAATACGCTACCTAGCAAAGCGGTAATGCCCATGCTCGATATTGATCCGGCAAATGCCAGACCCATATCTTTTTGCGCATCCCATATATCGCCTTGCGTGCCTAAGTACGATATGCCCTGAGCCGGAAAAAATATTTCGGCTACGGCCCATTCTATCAATTCATACATACCGCTGAACGATAGGGTAATTTCACACGGTAGCACCCAGCATACCCATACAGGCCACTCAAAGTAACGCCTGAAATAATCGCGCATGGGATAGGCAAGAAACAATCCAAAACAAAAGTGTACAATGCGATCGTAGTGATTCCGGTTCCATCCCAGTAACTCTTTCAGCCAATAGCCCAGCGGATTTTCAGCATAGGTGTACATGGCTCCGTATATATGAAGCATCAGATGTAAGAAAATGAGCGTATAGCTGATGGTATCAAATTGAAATCTGCGGTAGGTGAGTATAACCACCGATAAGCCCAATACGGTCATTATATTTTCAATGCACCAGTTGGCCAAATCAGTTGTACCTGCCAGCGTGTACATCCAGAAAAGCGAAAAAACAACCAGATACGAGAGTAACAGGTTTACGGGTGCGGCAAAGCGGGGTGTGGTGTGTGTGGTCATATACACTAGTAGGTAAAATCTATACGTGTTATTTGCGAGCGGGGGTTACATCTTTCACTGCATTTGTTTTGCCGGCATCATCATCTATCACTTGTTCTTTTATTGTGGCAAAATCAATTTTCGACAACTCTATTTTTCTGACCTGCCTGTTCCACATGGTGTGGTAGTAGTATACCTTGTTCTGCAAATCGGATGAAGACGTAACCTGCGTGGCACTTACTATATCCGTTGGCATGTGCGAAGCCGGTACCTGTGCGCCCAGCGGTATATTAAAGTTATCGAGTATTCGGAACGACTCAAATACAGCATCGGTTGCTGTAGCCAACGGCCTGCATGAGGCTGTAAAGGCAGCGGCTCGTACAAAGCGGGAGGGAGGTGTAAAGTCTCCGGGCAGGCCAATAAGTCCTGATCCACCGCCAAGTGGCTTTAATTCATAGTTCTCCAGCTTTAGAGGTTTTCCCGGTGATGTAGAAAGTTGCAGGAAATTACGTTGGTTCGTAATGTGCCAGTCGTAGGTAGGGGAGTTGGTAATCACACCCAGGTAAGGTTCATATATTTTTACTTCACCCTTGTTTACTAGTTCAATAATGCGGCTGTTACCTGCGGGGTCTACAATTTTGAAATGAAAAGGCAACTCCGCACCTCCAAAATCTTTGTTGTCTACATTCACCACTACTACCGAGGCTAGGTTGGCCAGCACTTCATCCACGGTTTTAAAAGACGAGAGCATCCACTGCATCAGATCTCCCACGCTCATCGATTGTGCTGCCTTTTTTGGATCGTAAACGGAATATTCGGCAAAGCCGGGCAGGTAGTAAACTCCTACATACAAACCATGCTCGTTCAAACCGTCAGGCCCGTAAGGCTGACCGTAGGCTGTAAGGGTAACAAAGCCGTATTTGCCTGTCCACGCCTTACCGTTGTATCCTTCGGGTGTTTGCCCCCTAAAACTTTTATTGCGCGGCACAACAAGTATGCGGTTATGGCTGGCATCATTCAGTGCCCACTCCACAGTGCGCGATACTACCACAGCACCACTTGCGGCTTTCAGTGTAATACCGGTGCAGGGTTGCACACTGTTGTTTAGCAAGAGCAAGGCCATGCCTAGTAACGCTGTTTTTTTTAAGATCTGTTTCATGCTTGGATTTTTATGGATTCATTACTTCTCTTCATCTATGCGCTAAACCAATTTGTATCAGGTGAACAGAGTGTTTACTGCCGAAGGTAATCATTTTCCACACAAATTAAAGTTCGACATAATCGAGAAAGTACACCCCAATGCCAGTTGGTTTCACATCAGTGTTTCTTACTGCTTCCGGAAAATCGAACGGAATTTAACAGGCTGGTTTAATGCAGCTACTACCCCTTTCGTGAACGATGAACTATACAACTTGAGTTGACAAACGAAACGGTTACCATAAAATTTCTATTCAACTATCGAATAAAGCGCAACCAGTACAGCACCGAATGTAGCACCAACATTATTGTTCTAAAAATATATAGGTAGTTAGTCCTCGGTGATTCTGCCTAATTACATCTATCACACCCATTCTACATGCCGCCCTATAAACAGCTGTGCCGATTTACGCACCATTCATTTTTACTGTACCAGCAACTTTTCCGTATAACTAACGCCATCAATATCTATTTTAACTATGTAGCTTCCCGGGTCAAGTGCCGAAATGTCTATGCTGTAGTAGTCGGCCAACGTTTTTGATTGTTGCATCACAATCTCACCCAACATATTGTAGATAAAAATGGTCTGCTCACGGGCAACAGCAACATTAAACTGAATATGTGAAGAGGCCGGATTTGGAAACATGCTATATGGTTTTAATGCAGTTACCGATTTGTATCCTGTTGTCGTAGCCGGACCTCTTCGGTAAAATTTTAAGTTATTGCCATCGTTAGCTACCAGTATTTCTTCGTTGGTAAATACACCAAACGTACCACCTGTTGCCAGTCTGCCCAAGAATCTTAAATCAGCTGGATTTGAAACATCCAGTAAAACAACACCTGATGAGGTGCCAATGTATAACGTATCATTTAACAAGCACATCTTTCCATGACTAGATGGATTCAAACCGGCAACACTTTTATAATTGAATGAGTCAAGTTTACTATTACTGGTCATGTCTACGCTATATACAAAGTTCTGGGTGGAGGTAGAAAACGTAGTAAATAATACCCTAGTGCTTTCATCATATAACATATCCTCCGGATCGCCTACCAAGCTACTAAGCGTTGTTTTTACTATGCTTTGCGGATTTGAGACATTGTATGTAATTACGTTGTAGCCATCGCCTACGATAACGGTATTATTATCCAGTTTTTGAATACTGCCACTATTAATACCTGTATAACTCCTTTCCGCAATTTTGGTCACGTTGTTTAAGTCACCAATATCTAGCAGTACGTAATTAAAACCACCGTAGTGCATCAGATTTCCCTGTATGAAAATCGAAGCGGTAAAATACCCTAGATTTTTGGTTGACGAACCATCTGTATAGGTCTTAACATTTTTAACTACCGATGGGGTTGATGGATTTGTTATGTCAATAATCTGTAGCCCTTTCGAACCGATAGCATAAACCTGATTATTTCTGAAAACAAAATCTGTAACTCCGAATGAATCTACTCCTGCCCCCAATCTTTTAGTGCGCGTTATTTCTGTAAAATCACTGGCATCATATGTATCGAAGAATCCCTTAAAATTTGAATTTACATTTTGCGAAGCCGCATAAATGATTCCCGGATTAGTGGGATTTGATTTAATCGTACCCGCTCTGAGCAATTCAGCACTGTAGGAAAAAGAAGCAACTTCATGATAAAGCTGTGCCTTTGACGAATAACTAAGAATGAATGCGATTAGCCATGCAATGAATAAGCGGGTGTTTCTTTTTAACATAGGAGTAGTTGTTTAGCAAAACAAAGTAACGAACTAAATTCACGATAGTCAATATCCTTTACTGTTATCTTTGTGCACATACTAAGTTTTCAAGGACAGTTAATCCCGGTGGTTTTGGCTTCGCTCCACCACCTTATTGGATTTGGCTCCAACTCGGGATGAGCTTTTAATGTCGTTTGCTTTTTCTACGGTATTTGCCGCGAGTGTGATAGTAGTACCTAGACCTGTTCTGATTTTTTATGGCATTCTTTTTCGTGCTTACCGGCATGCGTACATAGCCTTTTCGGTATCTGCCTTTGTAGTCTATCGAAGACTTAACATAGGTTGCCTTTCTTCCGCTATAATCACTCGTATCTGTACACGCATTCAGGAAGAGGAGCATCGCTACAAAAAGTAAAGGAATACTTACCAATCCTATCAGCTTCAACAGGCAGCCCCGTGTTGTTCTGTTGTACATACGATTGTATGCAGCCTTTTTAGGATTTGTGAGCCAGCCCATTCCCCTCGGAGCTTTTAAGCCCATGTTGTGCCGAATAACGCGCTTCACTGATGTGCGGGCAGCAATGCGCTTGGTAAGTGATGGTATTCGAAATCCTATTTTCATTATTATATTCCGTTTACACCGGTATTCGGGTGCAATGTGTCGTAGCATTCAGTGCATGTGCAATATACGTTTTTTGATTCCGATTTTTCTATGCAGAATTCCTATGGCTATCGGGTATAAACAATTTGGGTTAAATTCACCTCGTGTCCAGTTTTTCTACTTTATCTGTACTTCGCTTTTTTCCGTCAAGTTCCACTTCTACACACGGTGATGTTTGAATCACTTTTTTACCTGTCAGCAGTCCCTGCTTATCATACACATAGGTAGTTACCGTACACAAGGTGCCGTCAGCCGAGCAGTACGATTCTTCGTGAACGCTACCACCGGGCTGATTGTACGAAATGCTGTAAAACCGTTTATCCGGAAGTTGTAGTTGATACAGTATTTTTTGTTTAAATTCATTGTAGCGCTCGGTGTAGAGGTAGTCCGGACACCAATCTGAAAACCTGCGGTATTCCAAAATATCACCGTCATCAAACCGATTGATATACTCCGCAAAGCGGTCGTAGAAATAACTGTAGAAATACTCCTGCTTCATACTAAAACTATCGGGTGGCAAACTGGTAATGTGGTGGCAGCTTGTATCGGTGCTGATGATGGGACTGTAGCGCGAATGATAATAATACCGGTGCCCGTCTGTTTTGATATAGTATTTCATGCGCTCAATCGTAATAATAGTGTCGGCACTGCGTTTGATTTTCAAATCAATCATCTGCGTAATTTGTCCCTGCATAGGCATGGGTTGTTTTGCTGTGTTAGGAATGCTTTTGTCAAAGTCGTTGTAATAGGTATACATGCTATCGCCCAAAGCCAAGCCATATGGGTTGTACGTCACATTTACTTTATACAGTCCGGCAAACAGCGGCACGCAAAAACTGTGGTGTGAGGCATTTTGCGTGTGGTAGCTGTAATAGTTTTCAAAATCATTCAGGTAAATGGGAACCACCACCTGCTCGCGGGGTTTCAGGTAACGGATGTTTACAGAACCCGTATCGTGCACCATCATTTCCAGTTGCTTGTTCTCGGTGTAGCGCATCAGCAAGGTGTTGTTGGCTTTATCGTATGCAGTTAGGTAAAATAATTTCTGACCTGTATTTTGTGTGTGTGGCAACAGCACAGGCAAGGTGCGCAGTGAATCGGTATTGGTGATGGTGATGTAAAACGTTATTTTTTCACCTTCGTAGTAACTCGTTTTGTCGGTGCTCAGGGTAAACGAAACCGGAGGATAAATAAGATACGCCCATGCCGGTTTACAGAACCACAATGCTGCCAGTAGGATAAGCGTACCTCTCATCCCGAGAGTCGATTTCGCATATAACGTGTGCGGTGAACTCATTTTTTGCAAGGTAAGTTTATCCTGCATTTTTTGCATACAGCAGGCTGTGTAGTATGCCATGTTCAAGTCATTTATATTACGTACAGGATAGATAAACATTCATTCTCATTCATCTTGAAATTAGGCGGCACCATTTAGTACAACTTTATTGGTCGATAAGGATTAATCGCAAACCAATCGGAAACTAGACGTGAGTGGGTAGCTTTGGGTGTGTAAGTGCGCAATTCATCTAGTTAATACGTTTTTTATCATCTTTTTTTATTCTGTAATTGGCAGGTTTCTTGAAGCTTAAAAAAAAACTAACTTTCAAATAATTATTTTTGTTACCTTAGTTATAGTAAAAATAACCATAATTTAAAAGCGTAACATTGTATCGGCAGTCAATTTTATCATTAATAAGGCCCTATAAACTCCAATCAATTTAGAATGAAAAACAGATTTCTACACTATTTTTTATACTTATTGCCCATGCTTACATGTGCACAACAAAATCATGTTCAAGTGGTAAAATCAGGAAATGGATTTGCACTTACTGTTAATGGAAACTTAACCTTTGTGAATGGTATGAATTGGGACTATTTTCCTATCGGTACTAATTATAACTACAGTTTATGGAGGCAATCTGATGATATAATTATGGCTGCTTTAGATAATGAAATGCAGCTGTTAAAAAACATGAATGTTAATGTAATCAGACAATACACAGGAGTGCCGGCAAAATGGATAAAATACATATATGAAAACTACGGTATTTATACTATGCTTAATCATTCCTTCGGTCGATATGGACTAACTATAAATGCTAAATGGGAGCCCAATACTGATTATGCGAACCCATTGGTAAGAGAGCTGCTCCTGAAAGAAACGAAGGAATTGGTCACTCAATACAAGGAAACTCCGGGACTTCTCATGTATTTATTAGGTAATGAGAATAACTATGGATTGTTTTGGAGAGGTGCTGAAACCGAAAATATTCCTTTTGCAGATAGGCAATCCACAAAAAGCGCCTATCATCTTTATAAGTTGTTTAATGATGCTGCTAAAGAGTTAAAAGCTATTGATAAAAACCATCCTGTTGCAATTTGCAACGGTGATTTATTGTTCTTGGAAATTCTTGCTAAAGAATGTAAGGATGTAGATATTTTAGGTATTAACTGTTATCGTGGAAGTACGTTTACAGATTTATACAGCAGAGTAAAAAATGAGCTGAATATGCCTGTTTTGCTAACAGAATTTGGTTCTGATGCCTACAACACATTAACGAACTCTGAAGATCAAGAATACCAAACTAAAGTATTGATGAGTAATTGGAAAGAAATTTATGAAAACGCAGCAGGGCTTGGTAAGTATGAGATTAGTTTGGGCGGTTTTACTTTTCAATTCAGTGATGGTTGGTGGAAAACAGGTCAAACTATTAATTTAGACGAGCACGATATTACGCCATCATGGTCGAACGGAGGATACCAAAATGATTTTATACTAGGCGAAAATAACATGAATGAAGAATGGTTTGGTATCTGTGCAAAAGGGCAAACAAATGAAAATGGCACATACGATTTGTATCCAAGGGCAGCTTATTATGCATTACAAAGTATTCATCGAATAAACCCGTATACTGAGTCTCTAGAAACGATTAATCGTCTATTCAATGGATTTACATCAACCGAGTATACCTTAAAAGCCAGAGGTGATAAAGCTGTTCTGGAATCAAAAGATAAAGGCAAATTGTACTTAAGTAATTTGCAAGCCAACTTCAATACCTACTACACAGGTGGCAGTTTAATTACAACACCACCCACGGCTAACCCAAATAATACCACCACATTTCCTAATGCACAAGGGTTTGATCACATGGAGTCGTTTAATATTGGCGTAACCGCAAGGCCTGCTCCGAATATGAAAGCCAACGTGCAAATTAATATTTTAGGCAATGTAGCTACAAAACCTATTGATGAAATATTTTATGAAAACCGAGGTAGACCCGTTATTGTATTAACGCCAAATGGCCCCCAACAGATTTCTGATAATAACCGCGTGCAATTGTACAGAGCAAGTTACAGTTGGGAAGCAAGAGATTTTAAACTTACGGGTTTTTATCGCACAGGTCATTACCATTGGGGGTATGAAGGTGATTTTTTTGGCTTGTATCCGGAGGCGAATTACGGACCTAATATTGATATCTATAATGGTATTGCCCCGTTTGGTTTTGAAGTAGAAGGGAAGAAAAAGTTTAAAGGATTAAAAGCAGCATTTGGCCCGGAGTTATGGTGGGGTGCCAACCCTGCGTTTTTATTAAAGTATAGCAAACAAGTAGCAGGTTTTGATGTAACCGGAATTTTTCATGAGGATATAGTACAGCGAACCAATTTACAGAGTTCATTTGCGGTACCTATTCCTAAAACCAGGCGTTTTTCTGTTATGGTTGCTAAAAAGATCGAAAATTTCTCTTTCAATATAGGTGGAATTTGGGCAGGTCAGCCGCTTAACGGCAGAGTATTCCAAATGATTGAAAACGATGTAGTCTATGATGATAAAATTAAAAGCACAGATAATTTTGGGGGGAAAATTAAAGTGACATTCTCAAGAGGCCCAATCAATTGGTATGGACTTACATCGTACATGGGCTTGGTTGCCAATGGAGGTATCGATCAAACCAAAACATTTACCGGCTGGGTATTGAAAGATGTTGGTAGTGGAAATATGTACAATGTACTAACCGGATTTACCTATAACATAGGGAAATTACAAGTTGCGCCAAACTTTTTGTATCAAAAACCATTGGTGGGTCCGATAGGACCTGAATTTTCTGCACCGGCACGTCCAAGAAACATACTGGAAGATCCATTTTCAGTGAGAGGAAATAGAGAAACTATGGCAGGCGAACTTTTAGTCAGTTATGATCCTACACCTGCTACATGGATGTATGAATGGGATAATGATAGAATGGAAGATGCGACATTGGCTATGAGTGCTGGTTTTATTTACCGCCATTTACCAACGGTGCAAGATGCAGCCATTGGGATTCTTGCTAATGGAAGAACTACGTTTGCATTTCCTAATTCAGCACCCGCTCAAGATTTATGGGAATTGAATGCCAGAGTGGTGTCTAAAGTTAATCCTCAATTTGGTATGATTGCTAATGCGTATTTAGGTAATGGACAAGCCAACGGAAGTGATGCACGTACCATTCATCGTTATGGTGTGGATGTACGTACCATTTACAGAAAAATGAAATTGATTACTATGCTTAAAATTGATGATTGGGGCCCGTTTGATTACCACAGAGATTTTAATCAAACATTCCCCCTGCAGTTGATTGGAGATTGGTCCATCGAAGTTAGTAAACCCGATTGGTTTATGCTACCGGGTAGTAAAATAGGCGTACGCGGAACTTATCGTACGTTGAATAAGTACTCTAACAGGTATGCACCTACAACAACATTGAATGTCTTAGGGCAGTTTGTTCCTGACCCAAATGCTATAGGGTTTCCAAACGGGAATGAATGGGAATTTCGAACATATATTCAAATAAATATTAATAATTAATTACTACTCAAAAAAGTAAACATAATGAATACTGCAGCATACAAAACTAAGATTATACTGAGTTTATCTTCAATCGCCATGTTAGGTTGGAGTTGTGAAAGGGAATTATCTGAAGATGCTGTTTTGGCATCGACTGCCACTACAGCAGCTATTTTTACAGACAATTTTATTGGTTTAGGTTCTAACTTTTACTTCCCGTTTGCCAATGCAAAACCCGATGTTTTTTCGGTTGATTTAAAAGAAGGTTTTGAGAGTAGCGCTTCTATTCGCATTGATGTACCAAACAACACCGATCCGACCGGAAATTACGCAGGAGCAATTTTCAGAATAGATGGAGCCGGACGTAATCTTTCGGGGTACGATGCCCTTACTTTCTACGTGAAAGCATCAACCGGAGTGAGTCTTGGTGATGTTGGATTTGGTATTGATTACTTAGGAGATAAAAATCAAGTGTCGGTACAAAATGTTAATGTGGGTACCAATTGGAGAAAAGTAATCATTCCGATTCCTAATCCTTCCATGTTAACCAATGAACGAGGTGTATTTTGGTTTGCAGCAGGTACGCAGTCCACAAATGGATTGGGGTATGTACTTTGGTTTGATGAACTAAAGTTTGAAAAACTGGGAAATATTGGGAATCCAACGTCTAGTATTATAGATGGACAAGTGAGCACTGTTAAGGCTTTTGTAGGCTCATCAATTGCAATATCAGGTAAAAGTCATATTTATAATTTAGTGAACGGTCAAGATGTGAAGGTGCTATCCTCATCGGCTTATTTTACCTATGTAAGTTCAAATCCAAATGTAGCTAGTGTAGATGCCAATGGAACTGTAAACGTGTTGGGTGTTGGTATTTCAGAGATTACTGCGCTAGTGAATGGTAGTAAAGCTAAAGGAAAACTCGTTGTTGATTGCAAAGGCGAATTGGCCGCTTCTCCAATACCTACTCGAGCTCAAGGCGATGTAAAATCTATATTCAGTGATGTTTATATCAACGCTACTACCAGTAATTTTTCTCCGGGTTTTGGGGGATCAACTACCGTAACTGAAATACTTACTACCCGCACCGGCCAAGTAGCGCAATACATCAATAATAATTATACAGGAATTATGTTTACCGAGAACCCTGTCGATGCATCTACTTTGGGTTTTCTACACATAGATGCCTATGTAGAAAATGCTTCTACTTCAATAGGTATTCAAATACGAGATATTGGTGCGAATAAAATAATCGAAACCGATGTGAATACAGGAAACCCGCTGGGTGATGATAAAGATTTACGAACTACACTTAGCGGTTTTCAATCAGGTGTTTGGAAATCATTTGATATTCCGCTCAGTGGAGCTATCCTTAACCAAAAAGATAACCTTGGAGCTATCATCGTTACCGGTGGGCCAAATTTTATTTTAGATAATATATACTTCTACAAATAATTTCAGCATTACATTATAAAAGATAAAATAAATGAATACCTTAAATACAACAATAATTATTGCTACCCTAGTCGTATTTTTTACAAGTTGCGAGGTTGACCCTATACAAACGTTGCCTGAACGCAAATTTGAACTGGTTTGGAGTGACGATTTTGACGGAGATTCTGGCACTGTACCTAATAAAGCAAACTGGATCTACGACTTAGGTACCGGACAAAATGGGTGGGGCAACAATGAACTTCAAACGTATACCAATAATCCACAAAACGCATCTTTAGACGGAAACGGACATTTGTTAATTCGGGCACTAAAAGATAATATTGGTCGATACACATCGGCACGTATCAAAACCGAAGGGTTATTTTCAGCTAAGTATGGTAAGATTGAGGCACGTATCAAAACACCTACCGGATCTGGTATTTGGCCGGCCTTTTGGATGTTAGGTAATAATATAAGAGCTGTAAATTGGCCTCAATGTGGTGAAATTGATATCATGGAGCAAAAAGGTAAGTTTTCTAATATTACCTATGGCTCAATTCACGGTCCAGGTTACTCAGGTGGATTAGCCATCACTGCGCCATATGCACTTCAAAATGGAAGATTTGATAGTGATTTTTATACATATGCAGTTGAGTGGAACGATAGTAAAATTGACTTCTTTGTCAATAATTATTTGTTCAAAAGAATAACACGTGATCAAGTACCTGGCGAATGGGTTTATAATCAACCCTTTTTTATTATATTAAATATTGCAGTGGGTGGAAATTTTGTTGGACCTCCAAATGAATATACACCATTTCCGGTAACAATGACTGTCGATTATGTAAGGGTCTACAAAGAATTATAAACACAATACGTTGTGCTTATTTATTTTTAAATTGATGTAAGAGTGGCCTTGTTTTATAATTATTTTTTTGTGAAGAAGTAAACTATCATGTTAAGCCAAAAAGAAATTAAAGAATATGCCGGAGTGGGCATTAAACAAGTGGAATTAGATGGGGAATACTTTTTCTGTATTACCAATCACAATGAAATGCGTCCGTTTTTTATGAGTGTGGTAAGTGATTCCAATCATTGGTTATTTCTTTCAAATAATGGCGGAATTACAGCAGGACGCAAAAATGCAGATTGTGCTTTGTTCCCATATTATACTGCTGATAAAATCACCGAATCGTATGATGTCACCGGATCTAAAAGTATTTTTCAAATAATACAAAACGGTAAAAAACTAGTGTGGGAACCGTTCTCATATAGGTATTCAAATCTGTACCCAATTACCCGAAATCTGTACAAGAATACTATCGGGAATAAAATCATCTTTGAAGAGATTAATCATCATTTTTCACTCACTTTCCGATACGAATGGAATACAAGCAATCTTTACGGATTTATTCGTAAATCTACATTAGAAAATACCGGTAATCAAGATATTCAAATACACCTACTAGATGGCCTACAAAACATAATGCCTAATGGTGTAAGTAGTGACTTGCAAAATACTACCAGCATTTTAGTAGATGCGTATAAGCGAAATGAGTTAGATGTGGAATCTGGTTTAGGTGTTTTTGCACTTAGTGCAGTTATTGTAGATAGAGCAGAACCTAGTGAATCACTAATAGCTAATGTCGCTTGGTCACTGGGGTTAGAAAAGCCAACTTACTTGTTATCATCTTTGCAATTGGATGCATTTAGAAACGGTGAATACATAGCACAAGAAGAGGATATAAAAGCCGAACGAGGTGCATATTTTGTTGTTGAAGAAGTAGTATTGACTCCCAACAACAAAAAACAGTGGATAATTGTAGCTGATGTTAATCAGAGTCAGGCCCAGGTGGTTGATCTAATACATCAGATTAAATCCAATCCAAACCTTTATCAGAATATCTTAAATGATATTGAGCTAGGATCTAAACGCTTGATAGAATTAAATGCTTCGGCTGATGCCATTCAGATTTCGAATGATGTATATCGAGATACTCGGCATTTTTCAAATACGTTATTCAACATTATGCGAGGGGGAGTTTTTGACTATAACTACGAAATTGAAAAAGCAGATTTTATTAAATCTATAATAGCGGCCAATAAATACGTTTACGAAAAGCACCAGAAAGTATTAGAAAGTTTGCCGGTAACGTTTTCTGTTTTTGAATTGGAAACTATTAGTAGTTCTGTTGATGACAAGAACTTTGTACGCCTATGTACTGAATACTTACCTTTGAAATTCAGTAGACGTCATGGTGATCCAAGTAGGCCATGGAATAAATTTTCGATTCATACTCACAATGCCGTTACACATACCAAAATATTGAATTATGAAGGCAATTGGAGAGATATTTTCCAAAACTGGGAGGCCTTGTCTATTTCGTTTCCGGCATTTACGAAAGCAATGATTCATAAGTTTTTAAATGCTACAACATTTGAAGGATATAACCCTTACCGTCTTAGCAAAGATGGTTTTGATTGGGAAACGGTAGAACACGATAATCCATGGTCGTATATCGGATACTGGGGTGATCATCAGATTATATACCTACTCAAATTATTAGAAATAAATGAGAAACATTATCCTGGTAAATTGGCTCATACCTTTCATGATGATGTATTTGTATACGCGAATATTCCCTATAAAATCAAAGGATTTACCGATATTGTAAAGAATGCAAAAGATACCATTGAATTTGATTCGAAACTAGATGCCAAAATCCGCCATGAACGTAATGCAATCGGATCAGATGCTACGCTTTTAGTGGCCCAAAATCAAAAGATATATACAGTAAATTTTATTGAAAAAATACTGGCTACTGTTTTATCCAAGCTCTCTAACTTCGTTCCAGATGCCGGAATCTGGATGAATACCCAACGCCCTGAATGGAACGATGCCAATAATGCACTGGTAGGGAATGGTGTTTCTATGGTAACTCTCTATTACCTACGAAGGTTTTTGGTGTTTTTTGATCAGATGTTGCTTCAAACGTCTGAAGAACGAGTTGAAATATCAAACGAACTGATTATTTATTTCAAAAAAGTACATGCAGTTTTTGATACCCATGAGACCTTTCTGCATGGCGGACTCAATGATCAACAACGAAAACAAATTTTATATGACTTAGGCGAAGCAGCCAGCGACTATCGAAGTCATATTTATAAGCAATCTTTTTGGGGTGAGAAACGAACACTTTCTTATCGCAGAATCAAAGCATTTATAAAAGTAAGTTTAAACTTTATTGAGCATACCATTAAAGTAAATAAACGAGCTGATAATATGTACCATGCATATAATTTAATGAGCATACACAAAGATGGTATTGCTATTTCGCACTTAAGTGAAATGCTCGAAGGGCAAGTTGCCGTGCTCAGTTCTGGTTATCTTTCGGCTAATGAAAGTTTGCAATTATTAAACAGCATGAAACAAAGCCGATTGTTCCGCCATGATCAGTTTAGTTATTTGTTATATCCAAACAAAAATCTTCCTAAGTTTTTGGAGAAAAATAAAATTCCTGCATCAGCCATTCAACAATCAACCCTATTACAAACATTGCTGGCTGCAAACGATTATGCTATTGTTGAGCAAGATATTCATGGTGTATGTCGTTTTAATGGTAACTTTAAAAATGCCGATGATTTGCATCATGCCTTGTTTAAATTGAATGCTGAAAAATATGGCCAATTAGTGGAGCAGGAAAAACACATGGTATTGGCATTGTATGAGCAGGTGTTTGATCACAAATCATTTACTGGCCGCTCAGGCACATTTTATGGTTATGAAGGATTGGGTTCTATTTATTGGCACATGGTTTCAAAGTTGCAATTGGCCGTACAAGAAGTATGTTTAAACGCCATGGAGTCTAAAGAAAATCCGGATGTAATTGGAAAGTTATTGGAGCATTACTACGAAATTAGTGAAGGAATTGGGGTGCATAAGTCTCCTTCCTTATATGGTGCATTTCCAACAGATCCTTATTCGCACACACCGGCTAATAAAGGCGTTCAACAACCCGGTATGACCGGCCAAGTAAAGGAAGATGTGTTAAGCAGATTTGGTGAGTTAGGGGTGTTTGTGGCTGAAGGACGTATTTATTTTAATCCATGTATGCTTCGTAAAAATGAATTTACAACCGAAGCACGCTTGTATCGTTATGTAACGGTTAAGCAAGAGCATAAAACACTAGCTCCTCCAATTGGTTCTTTATGTTTTACTTATTGTCAGGTGCCTATTATTTATAGCTTGGCAAATGAAAATGCTATTCTAATAGAAAAGCATGACGGTAGTGTAAGTAAACAACCTTCTTTGTATCTAAATCAAGAGATAAGTACGCTTATTTTTAATAGAACAGGAGTAATTACCCAAATTACGGTGTTCATTCATTCATCCATTTTGAAGTAATTGTATGAATAACGTTTGGTTACCATATGTTTTATTCATGCTTATGTGTTGCATGGTAGTTTCATGCGGCTCATCACATGAAAATAATGAACATAAAGGTATGAACCATAAAACCGCTGCACAAATTTTGGGTGATACTAATTACAAAGCCATTTGTTATGGAGGTTACCGTACCACAAGCAGAGATTCGCAACCAAGTGTTCAGCAGATTAAAGACGATATAAAAATCTTACAAGCACTTGGAATAAAGGTGTTGCGCACGTATAATACCCAATACGCTGAGGTAAAAAACTTATTGCAGGCTATTGCTGAATTACAACAACAAGATTCTACACTTGAAATGTACGTGATGTTGGGTACTTGGATGGATTGCGAAGGGGCATGGACAAATACGCCTAATCATGAGAAAGAAAACGAAACAGCCAATGCCGCTGAAATTCATCGTGCGGTTCAATTGGCTAATCAGTATCCACAACTTGTAAAAATAATTTCGGTGGGTAATGAGGCCATGGTTAGGTGGGCAACAAGCTATTATGTAAAAGCTGAAATTATTTTAAAATGGGTAAATTATTTGCAGCGGCTAAAGAATGAAAAATTATTGCCTCCAGATATATGGATTACCTCTTCCGATAATTATGCTTCCTGGGGTGGAGGGGATTACATGTATCATACCGGTGAATTGAAAAAATTATACAACGCAGTGGATTATGTTTCTATTCATACCTATCCCATGCACGACACGCACTACAATCCTGTATTTTGGTTGCTGAAACCGAATGAAAACAAATTAACTCATGAAGTCAAAATTGATTCGTTAATGCAACGTTCTATTCAGTATGCCCAAGCTCAGTATCATCACGTTGTTAAGTATATGAAATCAATTGGTGTAAACAAACCTATACATATTGGTGAAACCGGTTGGGCATCTCAATCCGATGGGTATTACGGCAACGAGGGTTCAAATGCGTGTGATGAATATAAGGCAGCTTTGTATTACCAAGGCATTCGTACATGGACCAACCGTGAAAAAATCACCTGCTTTTATTTTGAAGCATTTGATGAAAAATGGAAGGACGCTCAACATCCAAATGGCTCCGAAAATCATTTTGGTGTGTTTACCAGTGATGGTAAAGCCAAGTATGCCATTTGGGATAAGGTAGACGAAGGCGTTTTTAAACAACTCACACGAGATGGACATCCCGTTGTGAAAACCTTTAATGGAAATAAACAAGAGTTACTTAAACAAGTTAGGCTACCGCGATACTAATTAACTACGATTATGAAACAACATCAAATGATATGGTATAGCTTAATGATAAGTATCCTTAGTTTTGTTCATATACAATGCAATCAACCCAGTGCCTTGAAAGTTGAAGTATACGAAACATCAGAAACAGGACACGCACTAACCCGTATTTATAATTTTAAACCGGCAGAAAAAGCACTAACCATAAAAATTGATCCTGAAGTAAAGTTTCAAAAAATAGTTGGATTTGGAGGATCTTTCTCACAAGCATCAGCACACTTACTTAATCAATTAAGTTATGAAAATAAGCAAAAAATTATAAATGCATACTTTAGTGAATCAGGGGCAAATTATTCGTTAACCCGTACACACATGGCTTCTTGCGATTTTTCATTGCGCAATTATACATATGCTAAAGTAGAAAATGATTTGGCGTTAAGTCATTTTTCCATTGAAGATGATACGGCTGATTTAATTCCCATGATTAAAGCTGCTCAACACATTTCAAAATCAGGTTTTAACATCATTTCCTCTCCATGGACCGCCCCGCCATGGATGAAGGATAACAAAAGTTATGTGGGGGGTAAATTACTTCCTCAATATCAAAATGCATTTGCATTGTACTTCATCAAATATTTATCGGCTTATCAAAAAGAAGGAATCAATGTATGGGGCGTTACCGTAATAAACGAACCGCATGGCAATGGGAATAATTGGGAAAGCACGCTGTTTTCACCTAAAGAAATGTCCGATTTTGTTCAACACCATTTGGGGCCAACTTTGGCCGTAAATGGTTGGGGCCATGTAAATATTTTAGGATACGATCAGAACCGAGCCGGATTAAAAGAATGGGTAGATGAGATGTATCGAGATGACCAATCGTCAAAATATTATGCAGGAACAGCTATTCACTGGTACGAAAGTACTTATGATTATTTTCCGGATGCATTAGACTATGCGCATCAAAAAGCACCCAATAAATTTATTATTGAAACCGAAGGATGTATTGATGCGGAAGTGCCGAAATGGAGAGATGATACCTGGTATTGGAAAAAAGAAGCGACAGATTGGGGATGGGATTGGGCAAGTGAAAAAGAAAAATATTTACATCCCAAATATGCACCTGTAAACAGGTATGCTACAGATATTATCGGTTGCTTAAATCATTATGTGAACGGCTGGGTTGATTGGAATATGGTGTTAAATACCCAAGGCGGACCTAATTGGTTTAAAAATTGGTGCATTGCACCTGTTATTGTTGATACGGAAAAAGATGAAGTATATTTTACTCCACTGTACTATGTAATGGCCCATTTTAGCAAATTTATGCGTCCGGGTTCAGTAAGAATTGGCTGCAAGGCTGATAACAGCCAAATACTTACAACTGCTGTGCAAAATCGGGATGGAAGTATTGCGCTTGCTATCTTCAATCCAACAGATGATCCATATACTGCGCATATAAAATTAATCAACGAAACAATCAATACTGCTATAAATTCTAAGGCATTGCAAACCATCATCATTAAAAAAACACCTAAATGACCCAAACAGACTTATCAAAAAAAGTTCCACTAGGACAAAAAATTGCTTTCGGTATAGGCATGCTCGCCAATCAGATGTTCCCAGCTGCTTTAGGTATATTTATGGTTGTGCTTGTTGAGAATTTGGGTATGCCATCCTGGATGTGGGGCATATTGTTTTTTGTGCCGCGCATTGTAGATGCATTCTTTGATCCAATCATGGGATTTATATCGGATAATACCAGGTCAATATGGGGAAGAAGAAGGCAGTATGTATTTATTGGCTCCATCATAATGGGTATTACATTTATGCTTATGTGGCAATTGTATCGAGAAGATAGTGTGGTATACAATTTTGTATTTTTTCTTACTTTCTCACTCATTTTTCACATCGGACTTTCCATTTTTAGCGTCCCTTATGTAGCCATGGGCTATGAGATGAGTGATGATTTTCATGAGCGTACCAACATAATGGCTATTTCGCAGTGGATCGGACAGTTTGCTTGGGTAATTGCTCCATGGTTTTGGGTTGTTATGTATGACCCTTCGTGGTTTCCCAATGCAGATACAGCTACACGAACACTTGCCGTTTGGATTGGTGCCATATTTATGCTATTGGCCATGGTTCCTGCTTTTTTTGTTCGAAGTAAATCTACAAAGTTTGATCATTCGCTGCAACCCCTAACCTACAAAACTATAGGCAGAGACTTAAAAGAAATAGTACACAGTTTTAAGGAAGCATTTGCCAATAAACCGTTTAGAAAATTATGTGTAGCCACTTTTCTTATTTTCAATGCGTTTAATACGGTTGCAGGTTTTACATTTTTCATAGTAGTCTATTACTTGTTTGATGGGGATACAGCAGCTGCCGGTATTTGGCCTACATTATTTGGTTGTGGTGGCGCCTTGGCTACCGCATGCATTGTCATTCCTACCGTTGCCTGGATGGGCAAAAAAATAGAGAAGAAAAAAGCGTTTTTGATTTGTCAAGGGATATCTGTTTTTGGATACATTCTGTTATGGTTTTTATTTATCCCCGGTAAGCCTTATATGTTTCTATTCGCATTACCTTTTTTCTCGTTTGGTATTGGTAGTTTGTTTACCTTAATGATGTCAATGACCGCTGATGTGTGCGACTTGGATGAACTGGAATCAGGCAAAAGGCGGGAAGGTGTTTTAGGGGCTATTTACTGGTGGATGGTAAAGTTTGGATTTGCTATCGCAGGTTTATTAACGGGACTGATTATGTCGGTTGTATCATTCAAAGCCGGTTCTATTTCTCAGCCTGAAGGCGCAATTACAGGGTTACGATTATTTTTTTCGGGTATACCCATTTTAGGTACCCTACTAGCCATCCGGGTGATGTGGAATTATGATTTAACGGAGGAAAAAGTAAAAATAATTAAAACTAAATTAGCCTCGATGCGAGCTGCACAATAAAGTAGTTTGACAAAAAAACGCACTCAAAAAATGTCTAATCACAGCTCAAAATTAAAGCCTTCGGTTTCGAGTTGTCGGTACCTTTTTTCATCAAACTTATATAATTTGGCTGGTCGGTGCGAAACGTTGTCCTTATACTCATTAAGTGGTTTTAGTATACTCATTTCAAGTATTTTTTTCCTGAAATTCGATTTGTCGAACTTATAACCCAGCAAAGCTTCGTACAATAACTGCAAGTCGAGTAGGGTAAATTTGCTAGGCAGTAATTCAAAGCCGATAGGCTTTTGCCTAACTTCGTTTTTTAACGTTTCTATACCTTTTAATAATATTTCATGGTGGTCAAATGCCAACTCCGGTAATTCATTAATGTTAAACCACTCGGCCGATTTTGCCCAAGAAGAAGCAATAGGATGGTAATTAATGCTTTTTACCAATGAGAAATATCCAACTGTAACAACCCTTCCCAATGGATGCCTATCCACATAGCCAAAGGTGAAAAACTGTTTCATGTAGATATTGTTTAATCCGGTAAGTTTTTCCAATACATTATTGGCTGCATCCCGCAGGTTTTGCTCCGGTTCAACTAAATCTCCTATCAATGCCCAATGACCCCTGTAAGGTTCGGCATCACGCTCTATTAATAAAACTTTAATCTCGCCCTCCTGATAACCGAAAACCACGCAATCTATTGACAAACCAAAGCTAAAATAGTCACTCAATGGCCTTTTATACTCGGATATGTAGTACGGATTTGGTGTCTTCATCTTGCAAATTAATGCAGAAACTTCATCAAAATAAATACTTATAGTATTATTGACTTTAAGTATTTACTCTCTATATTGCACACATAAACACATATTAAATAGATCATGAAAAAAATTATTACACTTTGTTTTTCCGTATTATCCTTTGGTATAGGGTATTCGCAAAACGCTCCAATTAATTTTGAAGTAGGAGGTGTCGGTGCCACATGGACATGGACCACTTTTGAAAATGGTACAAACCCGCCACTTGAGATTGTTAATAATCCTAGTTCAGCTGCCCCTAATACTTCCAGTAAAGTGGCTAAATTCACTTCGTTGCAAACAGGCCAGCCATGGGCCGGATGCGAGTCTTTAAAGGGAACTGATATTGGTACATTCACCTTATCAGCATCTAATTGTATCATTAAAATCATGGTTTACAAATCGGTTATCAGCGATGTGGGTATCAAATTTGCTACCGACAGTGGTGCATCTTCCGGTGAAATTAAAGTGGCTAATACCAAGATAAACGAGTGGGAAGAATTAACGTTCAACTTTACCTCAAAAATTGGTGAACCCAGTTCAACCAATATTAGTCAAATTATCATTTTCCCCGATTTCAACTTAGCAGGTAGAACATCAAATGTGGTTTCGTATTTTGATAACATCACGTTCTCAGCAGGAAGTGCTCCGGCTGTTCCTACTGTTGCTGCTCCTACGCCTACAAAACCTGCATCTGATGTTATTTCACTGTTTAGCAATGCGTACACCAATGTTCCGGTTGATACCTGGAGAACTTCATGGTCTGCTGCCACGCTAACTGATATGCAAGTCGCAGCAAACGATGTGAAAAAATATTCGGGATTAGACTATGTTGGTATTGAAATGGTACAAAACCAATTAAATATCAATACGATGGATATGTTTGAGTTTGATTTATGGACACCCAATTCAACTACGTTTAAGTACAAACTGGTTGATTTTGGTCCGGACGGTGCTTTTGGTGGAGGAGATGATAAAGAGCATGAACTGTCAACTACTCCTACATTAAACGGTTGGAACCACATTGCTGTACCCTTAGCCGATTTTATAGGTTTAACTACTAAAGCAAATATTGCACAACTGATTTTTGCCAGCGTACCGTCAGGCAGTTCGGTGGTTTATATCGATAATGTAATGTTTAGCAAAGCCCCTGTTATTCCTGAACCCACTGTAGCAGCACCTACACCCGCTAAATCAGCTTCTGATGTTATTTCAATGTTCAGTAATGCATATACCAACGTTGCTGTTGATACCTGGAGAACTTCATGGTCGGCTGCTACCTTAACAGATATGCAAGTTGCATCAAACGATGTGAAAAAATACTCGTCATTGGATTTTGTGGGAATCGAAACAGTAACCAATCAAATAGATGCGTCAGCTATGGATTCATTCGAGTTTGATATGTGGACTCCAAATTCGACCACATTTAAGTATAAATTAGTTGACTTTGGTGCGGATAGCACTTTTGGTGGTGGCGATGATAAAGAACACGAACTCACATTTACTCCTACTTTAAATACATGGAACCACGTAGCTGTTTCTTTAGCTGATTTCACCGGCCTAACCACCAGAGCTAATATTGCTCAACTGATTTTTGCAAGTCAACCCACAGGCTCATCCATCGTTTATATTGACAACGTATTGTTTAGTAAAAAACCTGTAACAGGCGTGACTACTACTGAATTAGTAACTGTGGGTGTTTTCCCTAACCCAACTAATAGTTCATTCACCGTTAAATCCACTAATGCAATACAAGAGATTACCCTTTTCAATGCATTAGGCCAGGCGCTGTTCATCAATACACCAAACTCAACCAGTGTAAGTATGGATATTGCTCATTTACCCAATGGTATTTATACCCTAAAAGCAACCATTAACGGTGTTGATACGTTCAACAAATTAGTGAAAGAATAAATTGTATGTGATTAATCAAATAAAGGCGATTAGAACAATCTAATCGCCTTTTTTTATACGTTTTACCTTAAGCATACCAGTACCCGAAAAACGTTAATGATGTGGTTGTACCACTGAATCAACAGGCTGGCTCAGGAATTATAGATGTGTGAGAATATCTTTGAACTGCTAAGATTGAAGCGGATGGCAGTGCTTGTCCCATTCTACGGAATGCGCGAGAACGTGGGCTGGTTTATTAAGCCGTATTTATCTTTTATTTTTCACACAAGTGCACGCGTATTTTGCCAAATAGTGACAGACTACATAAAACCTGCGATCCAATTTTGTGATACTGGTTTCAAAATTTTAATTCCGGAAATGTTTGAAGCAGCGGATATTTTCCAAAAAAACCCGGTGCAAGCGTGTTTTTATTCTTACCCATGTGCCTATACCTTAAATTAAAACCACCCAATAATGCTACCCAACCGGAGCCCTGAAAACCTCCCGTAGATTCAGTTAAACTGGTAAACTCACGAACATAACCGGCAGCATAACCCAATACGAAGAATATGCCCTGCACTTCGCTGTAAATTCTTGTTTTTTTGTTCCCGTATTCGATGCCGAAATCAATGCTAGTGGGCACAAGTAAGGAAACATCGGCCCAATAAGATGCCTCAATACCGTAACTAAAATGACCCCGTGTATTATTTTCTATATTGTAATGAATCATAGGACCAAT
>JBKCPL010000028.1:0-44812 GCA_046309355.1 Bacteroidota bacterium | reverse complement strand
TCAGTCATTGTGGTTTTTTGGTGATGCATACGTTGAGCAAATTTTAACTCTTTTGGTAGTGCGTAGGGTCGGTCCCGATAGCTATCGGGATGTGTGGCAAAACCAACTGTGCTAAAATATGCGTTTGGCTGCCTTTTTTACCATGTGTTATCATGATACCAACTATGAAAGTGACGATTCTAGTTGTGTTGTTGGGGGTATTGGTAGTAGTTTGTCGTATTTCTGTATGAAAGGTATCACAGTTATGTCAGATTTGAGTACATGGCCAAACCTGTTTTCCTTTCGCACTGTTAAGTGGGCATGAATAAATTAATAGGCATTTGCACACTCGCTTTATTGGCCTCATGCAGTTCTATTCGCTACGTTGAGTACGACTTAGATAAGAGCGTAAACTTCAGCCGGCTTAAAACGTATGCATGGCTTCCCTCTCCCGACCAGCAGTATGCAGACCAGCGGTACGACAATCAGATAATTGAAAACAATATAAAATTGTACGCTGCCCAAGCCATTAATGCAAAAGGATTGAGGTTGAGCGTAGACAGTCCGGATGTTTTATTTTTTTATGACTTACAAATTGAAAAAGGGACACACACCCTGCAAATGCCCATTTATTCTCACCCGCATAATTTTATGCCACCACCGCCACCCATAATGTTTAACCCGAATATGACCGGTGCACAGCAGCTGGCTCAACAGCAACTGATGCAACAACAATGGGCCATGCAGCAGTGGATGCCCCCACAGATTATTGGATACGAAACCCGACAAATTCCGTTTAAAAACGGAACACTCACTATAATAGGCATTGACCGGAAAACCAACCGAATGGTATGGCGGGGCTGGGCCGAATCATGTGTGACAGATCCTACCACGTATCGTGATAACCTGGAACGTAAAATACATGTGATATTCAGAAGCTTTCCCGGTGTAAAGGGCAAACTGTAATCGTTTTTTTTGCACGTTGCATTTGATCAAAACACACACTTCCAGTAAATCTTTCGTCCGTACTTGCCCCAATTTTTTACTGCATCTTTTATTTCGGTCAACATTGCATTAGCCGTTAATTCCTGCACTTTTTTTCGTGGTTCATATTTAAAATGTACAGCCTGCACCTGCATCACATCTACCTTTGAAGCAAAAAAGGTGTAATTTACACGGGGCAGTACAATGCCCAGAATCATGCCGGGCAATCCACAAAACGACTCGGGCCCGCTACTTACGGGTATTTGATCGGTAAAAAATGCAATGACGTAAAGCGAATCGTATAAAATGGTAGTGGCTTTGCGGCAACTGTAACCGGCAATTTCGCGGTACTCGCCATCCAGTTTCCATTCGTACACAGGTATGCTGTCTGAAATACGGTAGTTTTGTTCATACACCGATTTTTCTTGCACCATGCGGTTAGCTGACTTATCAGTAATCACCACATTATCCCACGCTATGCGCCACCACGAGGAGGCAGAAGTACGGTTTTCTTCTTCTTTTGAGAGCCTGTATATGGAACGCTGTGGCGTAAAATGCAGCTCAAATTCATCTGTACGGTATTTAGGCAATTGCTTGCGCATGGTTTTGGCCCATTCGCTTTGCGACTCTTCATCGAGCTGCTTGTGCAAATTTTCCTGGCGCACATACGTAATTTTACCCTGCAGTACGATGGGCTGCGCCTGTGCCATATACGACCACCACAGCAGTATGTATGCCAGTTTAGTCTTCATCTTGTTCTACCCTCCCTTTGGTAAAATTCCAGCTAAGCCGTAGCAAAAAGTAGCGTTGCAAAATGCTGTATACCCTTTCGTTTACGAAATTGGTTTCATTGTTGCGCTGAAATCCTAAGTTTTGATTCAACAAATCAAATGCTTCAACCGATAACGCAATGGCATCACTCTTTAAAAAACGTTTAGTGATAGCCGCATTCCATATTACGGTATTCAGGTTTTGACGAAAATCTGCTGTTTGTTGCCTGATGTTAAATACACAATCGCTGCTAAACTCAAATTTGGCCGGCAACTTTATTCGTGTATCTAAGGTGTAAGTCGAAATCCAGAAGCGGGTAACCACATCGGGGCGCAAGGTGGATGTATTGTTATTAAATCCCCAGTCGGCACGGGCGCTCAGCTCAATGACTTCTTCCAGGTCGTAGTTGAGCGAAGGACCAAATGAAATTTGTTGAGAGAGATTCACATTTTCGCGTTGATTTACGCGATTTACTCGCCTGTTCAGCGATGGATTCAGATTTAAATTTATATCCAGATTCAGTTTTTTAATTTCGTACCAGAAAGTGATAAATCCCCACATATCGGCATTGCCATCCGTATTAATGGTTTGTACGGTACGCCTGCCAAAGGCATCCACTTCTTCCGATTGGGTAAAGTCGTCCTGTATAAACCTACCGGTAAGCGACATGTACATGCCTCTGCCTTTTATGGGTTGATAACTGTTATAGTTCAAACTGATTCGGTTTGTAAAACTCTGTACCAAATTAGGATTGCCCACTTCAATTAATAACGGATTGGTTAAATCACGCAAGGGCTGAAGTTGCTCTATGGTTGGCTGTCGGGTGCTGCCATTGTATCGCAGGTTAATATTGGAAGTATTTTTACGTTTAAATTGAATGCTGGCCGAAGGAAATATATTGATAAAGTTCTGGCTAAATCCGGTATCGGCAATTTGATTGAACTGCTCCAGTTCAGTATAACCTACTTTACCACCTGCGGTAGCATTCCATTTTTTATACACGTATCGCAACGATAAGCCGCCCGTATGCACGTAAGATGAATAGTCCAGCGCATTACTGAGGCTGTCTAAGAACAGAGTATACTCATTATTCGACTTGGCATTTACCGTTCGCGAGCGATTGCTTTGTATGACATTGAGTGAATAGTCGGTTAGTACAAATACTTTCTTTGACAACGGCTCGGTATAATTGATGGTTGTGTTGATTCTGTTATTTCTGGAACGGTCAAGCTGCATCTGATCCAGCGTAAGGGAGTTGATTACCTGCTGCGCAGTATCAAAAAAACGCAAGGTAGATTGCAGCAACTCATCGCTGTTGCGGTTATCGTGTCCGTACTCCAGTTTCAGGCTGAGGCTGCGCCCGGTGGTTCGGAATTTACGCATCCACAGCAACGAAGTATTGATATTTTGTGTGGTGGCGTTATAGCGGTTTAATCGTTCGTTTTGATTAACAAGCGCTTCGTTTTCGTTTCGGTTATCGGCTACAGTTGAGGAGAGATCGCTGGTGCTTTGTGTAGCAGCATAGGTTTTTATTCTGAATGTGTTGAATGAATCAACCGCCCATTCATAGCTTAAATTAATTCCGTATTTATCTTTATTGTTCACTACATCGCGGTTCTGATTATTGTAATACAATGTATCGGGCAAAATGAATTTAGTAAAGTTGCGTTCGAAACCGTTGGCATATAAATTTTTCTGTGTCAAACTGATGTTATAGCTGTGCTTATCGTTGGCTACTTTATCCGAATAATTAATGCCGCTAAATGTACTTCGCGGAATGCCTATTTGGTTAAACTCATAATCATCATTAAATGTGCTGTAAAAGTATCCATCCTGTTCATTGTACTCCATGTTGTTCCCCGACCCAAATTTTTCGGCATCATCCCAATTCAAATTCATTTTATTGATATTATTGGACATGGCGTAACCGGAAAGTTTACGTTTGTTTTTAAATGCATTGAACAACGCTTCAGCATCGTATCGTTCATTGGTGCCACCGGCAGCACCTACCCTGCCAAAGTAACCTTTCTTCGCTTCCTCTTTCAGTTGCAGGTTAATGGTTTTATTTTTCTCCCCATCATCAATTCCTGAAAAGGCCGCCTGATCACTTTGCTTATCGAATACCTGAATTTTTTCTACATCCTCTGCCCTCAGGTTACGGGTGGCCATAGTAGGGTCGTTGCCAAAAAACTCTTCCCCATCTACCAATACTTTTTTTACTTCCTGCCCTTGTGCTGTAATTTTCCCATTTTTATCTACCTGTATGCCGGGTAATTTTTTGAGCAGATCTTCTACGTTTGAGTTTTTATTGGTTAAAAAACTATCCACCAAAAATTCGGTGGTATCTCCCCGTATGCGAATAGCTGAAGCCTTTTCGCGTATAATAACTTCTTTCAGCAAATTGGCTTTAGATACCATAACGATAGAACCCAGGTCTACTTCAGGCTGATTGGCTACGGCTATAAAATCTTCATAATCGGCAAATGACGGGCGGGTAATGAGTAAGCGGTAGTTACCGGGTTTAACAAAATCGAGCACAAATGTTCCATCTGCTGCAGTGCGTGTGAATGCCGCAATAACGGAATCTGCCTCACGCACCAGCATAATGGTAGAATAAGCCAGCGGTGAAAAATTAACGGTATCGGTTAGTCGGCCTCGCAGAGCAGATTGAGCTTTTGCGGTATTTAATAACAGTAAAAACAGGATGAGTGCCGAGCAGTATTTTTGCATAGTGTGTAATGCAATTTACCAGTTCTAAATAAAATTACAATAAGCGGGGTAAAAAAGTATACGCGATATGAGAATCAGCTGAACTCAGTATGGCTGCTATGACTAGTAGGTGTCAGTTGGATTTCGTCTCATCCACAATCACAAACACCTCTTCATCGTCACGCTTCATCAGGTATTTTTCACGTGCAAATTTTTCAAGGTTTTTATCGTTTGAAAACAACTCGGTGTATTCTCTGCGCGCTGTTTCTATTTGATGCACGTAGTAAGCATGTTCGGCTTTTACTTTGTTGTATTGCTTAATTAAATCGTATTGGTCGAACACATTGTTTTTATCTGAAAAAAACAATAAGGCAACAAAGGCGGATGTTGCCAGTAAGTATTTATTGGTAAGCACATTTTTCCAATACATCATTACACAAAAATAAGTCTTATAATGCTCACCTCAATCGTCAAGTTGTGCACTTAACATTTAAGTGACTGCATTAGTAAACAGCGTAAAAGCCTACTACTTTTTAAACTAGTCCCACTGTAATGAGATAAGGAATAATCAGCCACAGCAATCCTTTTATCAGAAAAAAAATGAACCCTGCAATACCTAGTTTTTTAAGCCATATTACCAGTTGCTGTGTGTTCATTCCAATTAGTTACTTATTACCTGATACACTTTAAAATCGCTGGTCATGGGTGGGGTTCTGCCTTCTTCTTTGGCTTTTCTCACATCTTCAAATCCACGCTTGTGCCCTTCTATAAATGCCGGTGATGTAGTCCAGCTTTTAAACGACTCTTCACTTTCCCAGTTGCTGATAATCAAATAGGGTTCATTTGGTTTTGAAGGCCGCAGTACATATATATCAATAAATCCGGGCATTTGATCAATAGCATGTGCGCGGGTCGAAAATAATTGCTCAAAGCGTTCTACGTATTCCGGCTGACAGTTGATGTAGTTAATTGCTACAAATTTCTTTTCCATACAGTACTCATTAATTGTATGGCAAACATAAATATTATTTTTATTTATTCTAATTCTAAATAACGAAAGTATATAAAATCCAAACTATCAGGCAGTAAAAAAGCCAACCCATACGGATTGGCTCTCTATTGAATGCATTTGAAATCTATGCGTATTTAAAATCCTTACCGGGGTAATACGCATTTTTACCCAACTCATCTTCTATGCGAAGCAGTTGATTGTATTTTGCTATTCTATCGGTACGGCTGGCTGAACCTGTTTTAATTTGTCCGCTGTTTAATGCTACCGCTAAATCGGCAATAGTAGTATCTTCTGTTTCACCACTTCGGTGGCTCATTATATTGGTGTATGCGTTGCGCGTTGCGAGGTTCACCGCATCAATGGTTTCGGTTAATGAACCTATCTGATTTACTTTAACCAGTATGGAGTTAGCCACACCTTGTTCAATTCCTTTAGCCAATCGCTTGCTATTGGTTACAAACAAATCATCGCCTACCAGTTGTACTTTGCTTCCTATGGTTTTAGTCAATTCTGCCCAACCTTTCCAGTCGTCTTCGGCCATACCATCTTCAATAGAAATAATCGGGTACTTATTCACCCATTCTTTCCAGTAGGCCACCATACCGGCTGAGTCCATTTCGCGTTTATCTGATTTCTTAAACGTATAGATGCCGGTTTTTTCATCGTAAAACTCGGTAGTAGCAGCATCCATTGCAATGTAAATATCTTTGCCCGGTTTATATCCGGCTTCTTCTATGGCTTTCAGTACCGTTTCAATCGCTTCTTCATTGGAAGGAATATTGGGAGCAAATCCGCCTTCATCGCCCACATTGGTGCTGTATCCTTTTTTCTTCAAAACGGCTTTCAGGTGATGAAACACTTCAGTACCCATGCGCAGTGCATCGCTGAATGTATCGGCATGCACAGGCATAATCATAAATTCCTGAAAGTCGATAGAATTATCGGCATGGGCTCCACCGTTTAAAATATTCATGAGTGGTATAGGCAACGTGTTGGCATTTACTCCGCCCACATAGCGGTACAACGACATACCCGACTCTTGTGCTGCTGCTTTTGCACACGCCATGGATACAGCCAGTATAGCATTGGCACCCAGTTTTGATTTGTTATCGGTCCCATCCAGCTTTAACATCACACGATCAATTTCATTTTGATCAAACACATCCATGCCAATGATGCGGTCGGCAATATCCTTGTTGATGTTTTCAACTGCTTTCAGCACACCTTTACCCAGGTAGTGCTTCTTATCGCCATCACGCAATTCAACAGCCTCGTGCGCACCGGTTGATGCGCCTGATGGCACGGCTGCTCGGCCCATAGCACCGTATTCGGTATATACTTCGGCTTCTACGGTGGGGTTTCCACGCGAGTCTAAAATTTGTCTTGCTTTAATGTCTATAATCTGGCTCATGCTTTGAATGATAAATGGTGAATAGTAACTATTAAATAGGGTAATGAAGTTTGTTGTTTAGCTCATCAGTTTCACGAAATCATCGAACAGGTAACGGCTATCGTGCGGACCGGGTGCGGCTTCGGGGTGATACTGCACTGAAAATGCTTTTTTGTTTTTCATGCGAATACCTTCAATGGTATTGTCATTCAGGTTTACATGCGTTACTTCCACTTCTTTGCAGGCATGCACATCCTCTGCTTTTACCGAGAATCCGTGGTTTTGCGATGTAATTTCGCAATGTCCGGTGATGGTATTTTTTACAGGATGATTAAGCCCACGGTGTCCATTGTGCATTTTGTAAGTTGAAATGCCGTTGGCTTCAGCCAGTATCTGATGGCCCAGGCAAATTCCGAATAGTGGCACATTGTGGTGTAGTATGGTTTTTACAGTTTCCACTGCATAGTGCATGGTAGCAGGGTCACCGGGACCATTTGAAATCATAAATCCATCGGGTTTAAATTTCATCATTTCCTCAAATGATGTTTTGCCATTAAACACGGCCAGGTAACAGTCGCGTTCGGACAGGCTGCGCAAAATATTTTTCTTTATTCCCAAATCAAGAATTGCTACTTTCTTTGCCGCATCCGGATTACCCATAAAATAGGTTTTATCGGTCGACACTTTGGAGGAGAGTTCGAGTCCTTCCATAGATGGCACGCGTGTTAATTCGTGCAACAGTTCATCCACACTTTTTTCTTCAGAGGAAATTATGCAATTCATGGCTCCTTTGCTGCGCACATGACGCACTATTGCACGCGTATCAACATCCGATATGCCAACCAAATTATGAGAGGCAAAATACTCTTGCACACTCATGGCCGATTGCTTGCGTGAAAAGGGAATATTAAACTGCTTGCACACAAGGCCCGCAATTTTAATTCCGTCCGATTCTACCTCATCGGTATGTATGCCGTAATTGCCAATGTGCACGTTAGTTTCTACAAGCACCTGACCATAATACGAAGGGTCGGTAAATACTTCCTGGTAGCCGGTCATTCCGGTATTGAAACATATTTCACCGGTAGTGGTTCCTATTTTGCCAATGGATGTGCCATGAAATGCGGTTCCGTCAGCCAGAACCAGAGTGGCAGGGAATTTTATTTGTTTTTCCACGCTTGGTCAGATTTGGGCAAATATAGGTTTATCAAAAAAATACCCATACTCATTTTATAAACAGGGCGAAATCAAGCCATGCCTGTGGGTCCGCCAAAATTCATGGGGATGGGAGGCATTTGCTCCGACATGGTAATCGTTCCGTTCAGGTCTTCGTATTTGCGAATATTATCGCCCAGTGCCAGCAATAAGCGCTTAGCATGCTCGGGGGTGAGTACAATACGTGATTTTACTTTGGCTTTGGGCACACCGGGCATTATACGTACAAAGTCAACCACAAACTCCGAATTGGAGTGAGTGATGATGGCCAGGTTAGAATAAATACCTTCGGCTACTTCTTCGCTGAGTTCAATATTGATTTGATTGTTGTTGGTATTTTGATCGGACATAATTAAAAGAATTGAATGGTCAAAAGTACATAAAACAGCCCAACAAAAAACCCGGCCTCGTAAAGAAACCGGGTTTTGTATTTAGCATGAGCAAGGGTTTATTCTGCCTTAGCTTTCTGGCCTTTTGAAGCCAACAATAAATCGTACTCATCTTTTGAGCCCACTACCAGTTTTTCGTAGTCGCGCACACCTGTACCTGCCGGTATAAGGTGGCCTACAATCACGTTTTCTTTCAGGCCAAGCATGTGATCAACTTTACCTGAAATAGCGGCTTCGTTCAGTACCTTGGTGGTTTCCTGGAACGAGGCAGCACTCATGAAGCTGTGTGTGCCCAATGAAGCGCGGGTAATACCCTGTATAATCTGACTAGCTGTAGATGGAACTGCATCACGCACCTGCACCAGTTTTTTATCCTGACGCTTCAGCATGGAGTTTTCGTCACGCAGTTTGCGCACGTGTACAATCTGACCCACTTTAAGCGTAGCTGAGTCACCGGCATCTACCACTACTTTTTTGTCGTATATCCAGTCGTTGGTCTTTTTAAAGTTCCATTTGTCTGCAGCTTCACCTTCTAAGAACAGTGTATCGCCTGCATCTTCCACTTCTACTTTTTGCATCATCTGACGCACGATTACTTCAATGTGCTTATCGTTTATTTTCACACCCTGTAAGCGGTAAACTTCCTGAATACCGTTGGTGATGTAGCGTTGTACAGCCAACGGTCCTTCGATGCGAAGAATATCCTGTGGGCTGATAGAACCGTCAGAAAGTGATGAGCCGGCTTTTACGAAATCGTTTTCCTGAACCAGGATGTGTTTCGAAAGTGGAACAAGGTATTTCTTCTGTTCGCCATCGCGTGAGGTAATGATAATTTCACGGTTACCGCGTTTGATGCCACCAAATGAAACCACACCGTCAATTTCGGTAACTACGGCCGGATTCGATGGATTACGTGCTTCAAACAATTCGGTTACGCGTGGTAAACCACCGGTAATATCTCGGGTTTTGCCTACTATACGTGGTATCTTCACTATAATTTCACCGGCTTTAATATCATCACGGTCTTCAACAATAATGTGTGAACCTACCGGCAAGTTGTATTCTTTCAACGGATTTCCTTTTTTATCGGTAATCACAATTGAAGGAATTTTGGTTTTGTCTTTCGAGTCGATAATAACCTTCTCTTTGTGTCCTGTTTGCTCATCCGATTCTTCTTTGAATGTGATGTTTTCAATCAGGTTTTCAAAACGGGTTTGACCGGCAAATTCAGAAATAATCACCGCGTTATACGGATCCCATGTACATACTTTATCTCCTTTAGCCAGTTTTTGTCCATTTTTAACAAACAAATGCGCACCGTAAGGAATGTTCATGGTTACAATAGGCTGACGGGTATTTTCGTCCAGTATACGTATTTCGCCCTGACGACCAAGAATAACATCTACTATTCCTTCTTCGGTTTTCATTTCGGTTGTGCGAATTTCTTCGAACTCCACGATACCTCCGAATTTAGCACTCATTTGCGATTCGGCAGCGATGTTGGATGCTGTACCACCCACGTGGAACGTACGCAGGGTTAACTGAGTACCCGGTTCACCAATGGATTGTGCAGCTATTACACCTACTGCTTCGCCTTTTTGAGCCATTCGGCCGGTTGCCAGGTTGCGTCCGTAGCATTTCGAGCAAATACCCAATTGGGTTTCGCAGGTTAATGCCGAACGTATTTCAACGGTTTCAATTGGTGATGCGTCAATTTTCGCAGCTATGTCTTCGGTTATTTCTTCGCCTGAACGAACATACAACTCGCTTGTGCGCGGATCGTATACATCATGCAGACTCACACGGCCCAGAATACGCTCATACAGCGACTCAACTACTTCTTCATTGTCTTTCAATGCCGAGGTAGGAATACCGCGTAATGTTTGGCAATCTTCTTCGTTTACCACCACATCTTGTGCCACATCGTGCAGCCTTCGTGTAAGGTAACCCGCATCGGCAGTTTTCAAAGCCGTATCGGCCAAACCTTTACGTGCACCGTGGGTAGAAATAAAGTATTCGATAACTGAAAGTCCTTCTTTGAAATTGGAAAGAATCGGGTTTTCAATAATCTCACCGGTACCGCCCGACAGGTTTTTCTGAGGCTTGGCCATCAGACCGCGCATACCGCCCAGCTGACGAATTTGCTCTTTAGAACCACGAGCGCCCGAATCGAGCATCATATAAATCGGATTGAAGCCCTGCTGATCATCTTTCAGCTGCTTCAACAAGGTATCTGCCAAACGTGAGTTGATACGTGTCCAGATATCGATAACCTGATTGTAACGCTCATTATTGGTAATAAATCCATTGTTGTAGTTGCTCCATATCTCTTCCACTTCCTGCATAGCCTGCTTCACAAATTTCTCTTTCTCTTTTGGAATCATTACATACGACAGGTTGAATGACAAGCCTCCGCGGAAAGCGTAATGGAAACCAAGGTCCTTAATATTATCAAGGAATTTGGCACATTTATCCATGCCGCTTACTTTTATAATATTGCCTATAATATCACGCAGGTTCTTTTTGGTAAGCAGTTCATTGATGTACCCATAATCAGCAGGAACAACCTGATTGAACAATACACGACCCATAGTCGTTTCAATCAGTTTATTTACCAGTTTGCCTTCTTCACGAACATTCACTTTACATTTGATGTGCGCATGCAAATGAACACGCTTTTCGTTGTAAGCAATAATCGCCTCTTCAGGTGAATAGAAAGTGAGGTTTTCGCCTTTCACTATATGCTCGGGAGTAGACTTGCGGCCTTTGGTAATGTAGTACAGACCCAACACCATGTCCTGTGAAGGAACAGCAATAGGCGAACCGTTTGCAGGGTTCAGAATATTGTGCGATGCCAGCATTAGCAACTGTGCTTCCAAAATGGCAGCATTACCTAGCGGTACGTGAACCGCCATCTGGTCACCGTCAAAGTCAGCGTTAAATCCGGTACACACCAGCGGGTGAAGCTGTATGGCTTTACCTTCTACTAGTTTTGGCTGAAACGACTGAATACCTAAACGGTGAAGTGTAGGAGCACGGTTTAGCAACACCGGATGTCCTTTAAGTATGTTTTCCAGGATATCCCAAATCACAGACTCTTTGCGGTCAACTAATTTTTTAGCTGATTTTACTGTTTTTACAATACCACGCTCAAGCAACTTGCGAATGATAAACGGCTTGAACAATTCGGCTGCCATGTTTTTAGGAATACCGCACTCATGTAATTTTAGGTTTGGTCCTACAACAATTACTGAACGGCCTGAATAATCAACACGCTTACCTAACAGGTTTTGACGGAAACGACCTTGCTTACCTTTAAGCATATCGCTCAAGGACTTCAGCGGACGATTTCCTTCTGTTTTTACAGCGCTTACACGTCTTGTGTTGTCGAACAACGAATCCACAGCTTCCTGAAGCATACGCTTTTCGTTACGCAAAATCACCTCAGGTGCTTTGATTTCAACTAGACGCTTTAAGCGGTTGTTGCGTATAATTACTCTGCGGTATAAGTCATTCAAATCGGAAGTAGCGAAACGGCCACCCTCCAGTGGAACGAGTGGACGCAATTCGGGAGGAATAACAGGAAGTATTTTTACAACCATCCACTCCGGACGGTTTTCTCCTCTTTCCTGTGCGGCACGGAAGCCTTCAATAACTTTTAGTCGTTTTAGGGCTTCATTTTTACGCTGCTGCGAAGTTTCGTTGCTGGCCTTTGCACGTAAATCATACGATAGCGTGTCGAGGTTAATACGCGACAACAAGAACCACAATGCTTCACCACCCATTTTAGCGATGAATTTGTTCGGGTCATTGTCGTCTAGGTATTGATTTTCTTTTGGCAACGAATCAAGAATATCGAGGTATTCTTCTTCGGTGAGTAAATCGAGTTGGTTAATACCATCGGCCTGTTTAAGACCTGGCTGGCACACTACATAGCGTTCGTAGTATACCACCATATCCAGCTTTTTAGTAGGAATACCTAACAGGTAGCCAATTTTATTAGGCAACGAGCGGAAGTACCAGATATGAGCAACAGGCACAACCAGGTTGATGTGTCCGATGCGCTCGCGTCTTACTTTTTTCTCGGTTACTTCTACACCGCAACGGTCGCACACGATACCTTTGTAACGTATACGTTTGTACTTACCGCAATGGCATTCATAATCCTTAATAGGACCAAAAATACGCTCGCAGAAAAGTCCGCCCATTTCGGGCTTAAACGAACGGTAGTTAATGGTTTCCGGCTTTGTCACTTCACCGTGTGAACGTTGCAATAACGATTCGGGTGAAGCCAAACCGATGCGGATTTTAGTGAAGTTGCTTTTGAGTTTGATATCTTTTTTAGACATATACTGCGGTGTTTTTATTCAAGTGTAACATCAAGGCCTAAACCTCTTAATTCGTGTACCAGTACGTTGAATGATTCAGGTATACCCGGCTGTGGCAGGTTATCTCCTTTCACAATGGCTTCATACGTTTTTGCACGGCCGATGATATCATCGGACTTAATGGTAAGGATTTCCTGAAGTATGTTGGCTGCACCAAATGCTTCAAGAGCCCAAACCTCCATTTCACCAAAACGCTGACCACCAAACTGGGCTTTACCACCCAATGGCTGCTGTGTAATGAGTGAATAAGGTCCGATAGAACGTGCGTGCATTTTATCATCCACCATGTGACCCAGTTTAAGCATGTAAATAATGCCGACTGTAACCGGCTGGTCGAAGCGCTCGCCACTCAATCCGTCATACAAATAGGTTTTGCCGTATTCAGGTATTCCGGCTTTGCGGCAGTATTCAAGAACCTGCTCTTCGGTGGCACCGTCAAAAATAGGTGTGGCAAATTTAACGCCCAACTCTTTTCCGGCCCATCCCAATACCGTTTCGTAAATCTGTCCCAAGTTCATACGCGATGGTACACCAAGCGGATTCAGTACAATATCTACAGGAGTTCCGTCTTCCATGAAAGGCAAATCTTCGTCACGTACGATACGTGCAACGATACCTTTGTTTCCGTGGCGTCCGGCCATCTTATCTCCCACTTTCAATTTACGCTTATTGGCAACATACACTTTAGCCAGCTTCAAAATACCGGTTGGTAACTCGTCACCAACGGTAATAGCAAACTCTTTGCGTTTGAAATCGGCCAGTTCTTGATTCACACGGTTTTTATAGTTGCCGAGTATCTGACGCACCAGTTCGTTTTTATCTGAATCGGTTGTCCAGTTGTTGGCATTGATGTGTGTGTAATCGATTTCGGTCAGGTTTTTAAGCGTAAACTTGGTGCCTTTGGGTACCAACTCTTCGTTGTATACGTTAAATACGCCTTGCGATGTTTTGCCTGACAATACGCTGAATAATTTTTCGGCCAGTTGACCTTTTATGCTCTTCAGGTTCTTTTCATGCTCATCGCTAAGTTTAGCTATACGTGCTTTGTCATCAACTTTGGTGCTCTTTTCTTTTTTGGCACGTGTAAACAACTTTTTGTCTATTACCACACCGGTTGAAGATGGCGGAGCCTTCAGAGAAGCGTCTTTCACATCACCCGCTTTGTCGCCAAATATGGCACGAAGCAGTTTTTCTTCCGGTGATGGTTCAGTTTCACCTTTCGGAGTAATTTTACCAATGAGAATATCTCCTTCGCCTACTTCGCAGCCTACACGAATCAATCCGTTTTCATCCAGATTTTTTGTAGCCTCTTCGCTTACGTTTGGTATATCGTTGGTTAATTCTTCCTCCCCGCGTTTTGTGTCACGCACTTCAAGTTCGAACTCAGTAATGTGTAATGAGGTAAAAATATCCTCTTTCACCACGCGTTCAGATATTACGATAGCATCTTCAAAGTTGAAACCTTGCCAAGGCATAAATGCCACTTTAAGGTTACGACCCAAAGCAAGTTCACCGCTTTCGGTTGCGTAGCCTTCGGTCAGGATTTGACCCTTCACTACACGATCGCCTTTGCGTATAATCGGCTTTTGGTTGATGCACGTATTTTGGTTTGTTCTGCGGAATTTTACCAGGCTGTATGTTTTGATATCATCGCCAAAGCTCACGAGTTTATCAGTTTCTGTTTGTTCGTATCGAACAACTATCTGATTGGCATCTACTGATTCAACAATACCGTTGCCTTCGGCTACAATCATGGAACGTGAGTCGCGGGTAATTTTACCTTCAAGGCCTGTACCTACTACCGGTGCTTGCGGACGCAGTAGCGGAACAGCCTGACGCTGCATGTTCGAACCCATCAAAGCACGGTTCGCATCATTGTGTTCGAGGAAAGGAATCATGCTGGCCGCAATGGATACAATCTGATTCGGAGCAATGTCCATGAAATCGATTTTCTCAGGCTCAAGCATTGGGAAGTCGCCTTCAAAACGGGCTTTTACTTTCTCGTCAATGAAGTTACCTTTCTCATCGTATTTAGCATTCGATTGTGCAATGGTTTTTCCATCTTCGTCTTCTGCACTTAGATATGTTACAGGCTCTTTCAGCGCTACTTTACCGTCTGTTACCTTCAGGTAAGGCGTTTCAATGAAGCCCATTCCGTTTATTTTAGCATGTACGCACAGCGAAGAAATAAGACCGATGTTTGGACCTTCAGGAGTTTCAATAGTACACAAACGGCCGTAGTGGGTGTAATGCACGTCACGTACCTCAAAACCGGCACGGTCGCGACTTAAGCCACCCGGACCGAGTGCCGACATTCTGCGTTTGTGAGTAATTTCAGCCAGCGGATTGGTTTGATCCATGAACTGCGAAAGCTGATTGGTACCAAAGAATGAATTGATAACCGAAGACAGTGTTTTCGCATTGATCAAATCGGCAGGCGTAAACACCTCATTGTCGCGGATGTTCATTCGCTCACGAATGGTTCTGGCCATACGGGCCAAACCTACTCCGAACTGTGAGTACAGCTGCTCGCCCACTGTGCGAACACGTCTGTTACTTAAGTGGTCAATATCATCCACATCAGCGCGTGAATTCGATAATTCAATTAAATACTTGATGATGGCTACAATATCGTCTTTGGTTAAAACGCGCACATCGCCCGATACGGTACGGTTGAGTTTGCGGTTAATCCTGTAACGGCCTACTTCACCCAGGTCATAGCGTTTGTCGCTGAAAAAGAGTTTGTCAATCACACCGCGTGCTGTTTCTTCATCCGGTGGATCAGCATTGCGCAGCTGACGGTAAATATGCTCGTGAGCTTCTTTACCGCTGTTGGCTGTATCTTTTTGCAGGGTGTTAAGTATGATGGCAAAGTCATTTTGCCCTGATTCAGATTTGTGAAGAAGAATGTTTTTCACATCCGCTTCCACAATCATGTCTATGTGGTTATCCTCAAGAATGGTATCGCGTTCAATGATTACTTCATTACGCTCAATCGAAACCACTTCTCCGGTGTCCTCATCCACAAAATCTTCAACCCATGTTTTAAGAACACGGGCTGCAAGTTTGCGTCCAACTACTTTTTTCAGTCCTGATTTGCTTACTTTAATTTCTTCAGCCAAATCGAACAGGTTTAAAATTTCCTTATCTGTTTCATAGCCTATGGCACGAAGCAGTGTAGTAACAGGGAACTTTTTCTTACGGTCGATGTAAGCATACATTACGTTGTTTACATCGGTAGCAAACTCAATCCATGAACCTTTGAACGGTATAACTCTGGCAGAATACAATTTGGTTCCATTGGTGTGGTAGCTTTGACCGAAGAAAACGCCCGGTGAGCGGTGCAGCTGAGAAACGATAACGCGTTCAGCTCCATTGATCACAAATGTGCCACCGGGAGCCATGTATGGGATAGTTCCCAGGTACACGTCTTGTACGATGGTTTGAAAATCTTCGTGTTCGGGGTCGTTACACGACAGTTTCAACTTAGCCTTAAGCGGTATGCTGTAGGTAAGGCCGCGCTCAATACACTCTTCAATGGTGTATCTTGGAGGGTCAACGAAGTAATCAAGGAATTCCAAAACGAATATGTTTCGGGTATCCGTGATAGGAAAGTTTTCCTGAAATACTTTGTAAAGACCTTCGTTAAGACGGCTTTCGGAAGTCGTGTCAAGTTGAAAGAATTCTTTAAATGATTCGAGCTGTACATCCAGAAAATCCGGATAGTCGATTACTTTTTTTACAGTTGAGAAATTTATTCTCTCGTCTGTGGTAATGTTCTTTTTAGCCAAGGTAGATAGTGTTTAATTGACCTGAACGTGAAATATGAAAAATTACCGGCAACATGCACGGTAATGCATGAAGTGCATTTAGCACTTCATATAAATAGCAATTTGACCCTCGGAAAATCCGGGGTCAAACTGCCAATGGGAAGAGGGTTGAAATTACTTAACTTCAACCTCTGCTCCTGCTTCAGTAAGCTTAGCTTTTAAGTCTTCAGCAGTAGCTTTGTCAACGCCTTCTTTCACCGGTTTTGGTGCACCGTCAACAAGTTCTTTTGCTTCTTTCAGTCCAAGACCGGTTAAGTCTTTAACTATTTTTACTACGTTCAACTTCTGAGCACCGGCACTTTTCAGAATCACATCAAACGATGTTTTTTCAGCAGCGGCTTCTCCTGCGCCACCACCTGCAGCAGGTGCAGCAGCAACAGCCACAGCAGCAGCTGCTGGCTCAATGCCGTATTCGTCTTTCAAAATTTGTGCTAGTTCGTTTACTTCTTTTACTGACAAGTTTACCAACTGATCAGCAAACGCTTTTAAATCTGCCATTGTTCTTAAATTTTAGTTGTTAGTTATTAATTGATATTTGATTGAGTTATTATTCAGGTCTTTCGCTAAGGGTTTTAACAATTCCTGCCAATTTACCTCCGCTGCTTTGCAGAGCAGAAATAACGTTTTTAGCAGGCGATTGCAACAAGCCGATGACTTCGCCAATAAGTTCGTTTTTCGATTTCAGCTTAATGAGTGCTTCCAGCTGATCATCCCCAACGAAAATATCGGTATCGATGTAAGCGCCTTTCAGGTATGGCTTATCGGTTGATTTTCTAAACTCCTTAATGATTTTAGCAGGTATTTTGCTATCTTGAGCAAACAACAATGCTGTGTTGCCTTTCAGTGTGTCTATCAGGGCACCAAAATTTTTATCGGTACGCTCAATGGCTTTTTCGATAAGTGTGTTTTTGGCTATCTGCATCACTACACCGTCTTTAAAAAATGCACGTCTGAGTTCACTGGTTTTTTGTGCATTCAGGCTTGATACATCTGTAATGTAGATGTATTTGTGCTCGCTCAACTGATGAGCTAGTTGTTCTATAATTGCGCCTTTTTCGTCTCTGTTCATAACTGTAATTAATTAGATGCCGGGTATGGTTTTAGTATCCACTTTTATGCCGGGACTCATTGTGCTTGATATTGAAATACCTTTGAGGTAAGTACCTTTGGCTGAAGATGGCTTGAGTTTAACAATTGTTTGAATTAACTCAACGGCATTTTCATAAATTTTATCGGGTGCAAATGATGCTTTGCCTATCGATGTATGAATAGCTCCTTCTTTATCTACTTTAAAGTCGATTTTACCGGCCTTTACCTCTTTCACCACTTTCCCGATTTCGAGTGTAACAGTTCCCGATTTAGGGTTCGGCATTAGGTTACGTGGTCCAAGTATTTTACCTAGTTTTCCCAGTTTAGCCATCACGTTAGGTTGAGTAACAATGATATCTACATCGGTCCAGCCTTGCTCAATTTTCTGTATGAATTCATCCAAACCTACAAAGTCAGCACCTGCATCTTTGGCTTCGGCTTCTTTATCGGGTGTAACGAGTGCCAGTACACGAACATCTTTTCCTGTACCATGTGGCAAAGAAACCACACCACGCACCATTTGATTAGCTTTTTTAGGATCAACGCCCAAGCGTATGTCAATATCCACAGATGAGTCAAACTTGGTGTACGTAACGTCTTTCACAAGCTTTGAAGCATCGTTGAGTGAGTATTGCTTAGTACCGTCAACCTTGGCTAATACTGCTTTTCTTTTTTTACTTATTCTCGCCATTGCTATAATTATTAATTGTTGTCAAATGGGGAATTACCCGTAACTGTAATACCCATGCTTCGTGCCGTACCTGCTATCATTTTCATAGCTGATTCAACTTTGAAGCAATTCATGTCCTGCATTTTATCTTCTGCTATTTTCCTCACCTGATCCCAACTTACCGAACCTACTTTTTTGCGGTTTGATTCGGCAGAACCTTTTTGTGCCTTTGATGCTTCAAGCAACTGTGAGGCCACCGGTGGGGTTTTAATAACGAAATCAAAAGACTTGTCGCTGTATACAGAAATAACTACAGGTAAAATTTTACCTGCTTTATCCTGGGTGCGGGCATTAAACTGCTTGCAGAAGTCCATGATGTTCACTCCTTTTGAGCCTAATGCAGGACCAATCGGGGGAGCAGGGTTTGCAGCGCCACCCTTAATCTGTAATTTAATAAAACCTGTTAACTCTTTTGCCATAACTCTATATTTTGTGCACTGTGTGCTTTTACTTTATTTAACTTTCTTTTTCTACTTGCATGAAATTCAACTCCAGTGGGGTTCTTCTTCCGAAAATTTTAACCATAACCTTGAGTTTCTTTTTGTCTTCCATTACCTCTTCAATTACTCCGCTAAATCCGCTGAACGGACCATCAATTACTTTCACGGGCTCGTTTACTATAAATGGTTCAACCATGGTTTCGCCATGCTCAGCCATCTCATCTACGTTGCCCAGTATTCGACTAACTTCTGCCTGACGCAAAGGCGTAGGCATTGATTTTCCGCCTAGAAATCCAACTACACCGTTTACCGAATCAATTAAGTGGGGAACTTCTCCGGTTAATTCGGCCTGTATGAGTATATATCCGGGCAGGTAAGTTTTTTCTTTGGTTGTTTTTTTGCCGTTTTTAATCTGGTATACTTTTTCAGTTGGAATTAATATCTGAGTAACAAAAGCACGTAGCCCTGCCCTATCGAGTTCAGACTCGATTTGTGCCTTCACCTTTTTTTCCTGACCGGTAATGGCTCTGACTACATACCATTTAAATTGTTCCTGCGATATATTGCTCATGTGTAGGTTATATTAACTCTGAAACAATTGATAAAAAACGCGCAACAGGTTACTACCTGCCAGGTCAACAGCATAAATAATCATAGCAATAATCAGTGATGCTATCATGACTATTATGGTGCTTTCCTGCAAATCTTCCCACGTAGGCCATGAAACTTTGTTCACCAGCTCATCGGTTGAGAGTTTTAAGTATTCTTTTAATTTATTCATCGTTATGTTATGAATTGCACGGGTGCCTGGACTCGAACCAAGATCAACGGTTTTGGAGACCGCTATTCTACCATTGAACTACACCCGTTTATTAGACACTAAATGTCGGATTGAGCGAACAATCCAACATTTAGCATCCGATAAACGATATTTAATTACTCGAGAATTTCAGTAACCTGACCCGCACCGATTGTACGACCGCCTTCACGAATAGCGAAACGGAGGTTTTTCTCCATAGCGATTGGAGCAATCAGTTGCACAGTTATAGTTACGTTATCACCGGGCATAATCATTTCCATTCCGTCTGGCAGAATTACCTCACCGGTAACGTCTGTAGTACGGAAATAGAACTGAGGACGGTATTTGTTAAAGAATGGAGTGTGACGTCCACCTTCTTCTTTTGACAATACGTAAACCTCAGCTTTGAATTTGGTGTGAGGAGTTACTGAACCCGGCTTGCAAATTACCATACCTCTGCGGATTTGGTTTTTGTCAATACCGCGAAGCAATAAACCTACGTTATCACCCGCTTCACCACGGTCAAGTATTTTGCGGAACATTTCCACACCTGTAACTACTGATGAAAGTTTCTCAGCACCTAAACCGATGATATCAACAGTTTCGTTTGAGTTTACTACACCGCGTTCAACACGTCCGGTAGCAACTGTACCACGACCGGTGATAGAGAACACGTCTTCAACAGGCATAAGGAAAGGAAGATCAACTGCACGTGGAGGTACAGGGATGTACTCGTCAACTGCGTTCATCAGTTCCATAATCTTTTCTACCCATGCTGCGTCTCCGTTCAGTCCGCCTAATGCAGAACCGCGGATAACAGGAATATCATTTCCTGGGAAGTCGTATTTGTTCAACAAATCACGGATTTCCATTTCAACGATTTCCAACAATTCAGGATCGTCAACCATGTCCACTTTGTTCATGAACACCACGATACGAGGTACACCTACCTGACGAGCAAGCAGGATGTGCTCGCGTGTTTGAGGCATAGGTCCATCAGTAGCTGCTACCACAAGAATAGCACCGTCCATCTGAGCAGCACCAGTAACCATGTTTTTCACATAGTCAGCGTGGCCCGGACAGTCAACGTGCGCATAGTGGCGGTTAGCTGTTTGGTATTCAACGTGTGCAGTATTAATAGTAATACCGCGTTCTTTTTCTTCAGGAGCCGAGTCGATAGAATCGAATGAACGTGCTTCTGATAAACCTTTGTCAGCTAATACTTTAGTAATAGCAGCAGTTAAGGTAGTTTTGCCGTGGTCTACGTGACCGATAGTACCAATGTTTACGTGTGGTTTACTGCGGTCAAATTTTTCTTTAGCCATAGTAGTTTTTGTTTTTTAGTTATTAATAATTGTTTGAGTTTCTAATTTTTGTTGATTGTCAATTGCATTACAACCCTCATCTACTTCACCATGCCGTGCCTACGGCCACTTTCTTTTTCACCTGACTTGCAAAGCCAGTCCATTTCACACGTCACTAAGCCTGTTATACCTTTCAGGCAAAATGACCTTCCACTTTCTTTGAGCCGTTGAGTCCCGCATTACTGCGGGAAACTGTCGACTGGCTCTAATTTTCTTTCAGCGCTCTTGGCTCTGTGTTAGAGCCGTTGAGTCCCGCATTTCTGCGGGAAACTGCCGACCTCTTCCTTTTTCTTTCGCACTCAATGAACTAGAGCCGTTGAGCAGTCCCGATAGCTATCGGGATGAACTGCCGACCTCTTCCTTTTTCTTTCGCACTCAATGAACTAGAGCCGTTGAGCAGGATTGAACTGCCGACCTCTTCCTTACCAAGGAAGTGCTCTACCACTGAGCTACAACGGCTTTGGGTCACACTAGAGCGGGAGACGAGGCTCGAACCCGCGACCTACAGCTTGGAAGGCTGTCGCTCTACCAACTGAGCTACTCCCGCGTTTTTAAAGAACTTAATCTTATACACTTACAGAAAATATTCTTTTCTGTCGCTCTACCTCCCGATAGCTATCGGGATGAGCTACTCCCGCGTTTAAAAGAACATTTGCGACCGAAGCTCCTATATGTTCATCTGCATGAACTTTTACAGCTTGGATCCGCCTGAGGCGGACTACCTCCCGATAACTATCGGGATGAGCTTCACCCGCGTTTTAAAGAACATTATTGCCAACCTTGGCTAAAGCTTTGGTGGGCGATGTGGGGAGAGAAGGATTCGAACCTTCGAAGTCGTAAGACAACGGATTTACAGTCCGTCCCAGTTGGCCACTTTGGTATCTCCCCGGATTATTCTTCTGAATGGACTGAGAATTCGTATCCCTATCAGTTAAGTAAAAGAGCCACTTGCCGGAATCGAACCAGCGACCTACTGATTACAAATCAGTTGCTCTACCAGCTGAGCTAAAGTGGCTAATAATGAGTGTATTAACTAATAAATGGGATAGATCGATTTCCTTGTATCATTCTATCTCTGCAAAGAACATAAACTACACCTTCCCTAAAAAAGGACTGCAAATGTAGTGTTTTGCAGGATGATTGCAAGATGGAAGCAAAATTTTTGTAAAAAACTTTAAAGAGGATATCGATTGCGTAACAGTGCGGCAAATATGAATCGTTTGACCGACAATCCCAAAAAAATAATACGTAAATCGTTCTTTATGCCTAACCGTGCTATATCAGGCCATTTTAGCCTGTAACTTTTCTTTGTGTTTCTTCACCTGAGCTACCAGTTTATCCAATACCATGTCAGTGGCTGCTTCAAAAGTAGAAGCCTGCTCTTTGGCAAAAATATCGGAATGCGTATTGTTTAATTTGACCTCAACTACCTTATTCCCTTTTTCAGAGTCCTTTTCCAATCGCAAATACACGTCTGCAGATTTTATCTGATCGTAGAAGGTATTTACCTTTTCGATTTTTTTGGTAATAAACTCAAGCAGCTTTACATCTGCTACGAAATGGATGGATTGAATGTTTACTTTCATAACACTTTTTATTTAGGTGCAGCGCGGGTTGCCTGTTAAACCGTTACTGCTATGTTTTTACTCTACATAAACAGGACTTGGGTATCAGGCTCGTGGGTGCCTGTTTTTATAAACCTTCTTTAATCGTTCAATACTGTTGTGTGTGTAAACTTGTGTCGCAGCTAAATTAGCATGTCCAAGCAGTTCCTTTATGGCATTCAAATCTGCCCCGTTATTCAGCAAGTGTGTGGCAAAAGTATGCCTTAGCACATGTGGGCTTCGTTTATCGATGGTGGTCACCTCACTCAGGTACCTGTTGACAATGGCATAAATTTTTCTCGGATTCAGCATCTTTTTGTCCGGTGTAGCAAAAAGGTAGTCCTCATTGTGCTTTTCGTGCTGTTTTGTGAATGCAACTAACTCGTTCAGTAACTCCGATGTAATTGGGATAATGCGCTGCTTATTTCGTTTACCCAGTACTTTAATCTGGCTCTTATATACATCCACATCACACATACGAAGCTGGCGAAGTTCAGACAATCGCATTCCGGTTGTATACAAGGTTAACATGAGCATGCGGCTAAGCTGCGCATCGGAGTCATCCGTAAAGTGACCATCACTGTCAAATAATTTGTTTATTGACCGCTGATCAACAAATACCGGTAATCGTTTTTCAACTTTAGGACCCTGGATTTTAATAAGGGGATTTGTTTTTACGTGACCTTCTCGTAGCAAGAAGCGGTAAAATGTTTTGAGTGTAGTAAGTTTTCGGTTAACACTGCGAGCTGTTAATCCGTCATTTATTTGTGAAGCGAGCCATGATTTTATATGTATGTGCGAATACGCATTTACAGAATCGATACTGAATTGTGAATGAACAAAATCAGCGAACTGATTTAAGTCTGTTTGATACGACACCAAGGTGTGAGCAGAGTACTTTTTCTCAAATTGCAGGTAATGTAAAAATGAATCCATGTACTCCTTCATTGCGCTGCCCGGTTTAATACATCAAATATAAACGTATTTTCAGCAAATTATACAAACAAAAAAGCGGCATGGTTTCCATGCCGCTTAGTCGTTATAGTTTAAGCTAATTACATGCTTTGCTGGGTTTGCTGCAAGTGCAGTTTGTATGCAGCGCGTATTTTTTGCTGGCGCTTTTTAATACAAGGCTTGGTGAATGATTGACGCGCACGCAGTTCCTTAACCACACCGGTCTTTTCAAACTTCTTCTTGAACTTCTTAAGTGCTCTGTCGAGCGATTCGTTTTCTTTTACGTTAACAAATATCATTTTAATTCACCTCCTTTCCTTGAGTCTCTTCGTTTTATGAAGGGCTGCAAAAATAGGAGCATTTTTGACGGAAACAAATGAAATTTAACTTTTAAGAACATTTCGTGCAATAACCAGCTTTTGAATTTCGCTGGTACCTTCGCCAATGGTACATAGTTTTGAATCGCGGTAAAATTTCTCTACCGGAAAATCTTTCGTGTAACCGTATCCGCCAAAAATCTGAATGGCTTCTGTTGCCGCCCACACACATACTTCAGATGCATAATACTTAGCCATGGCCGATTCTTTGGTCATCGGTTTGCCTTTCATTTTTAAATCGGCAGCCTGGTACGTTAACAGTTCAGCAGCTTCGATGCGGGTAGCCATGTCGGCAATTTTGAACGATATCGCCTGGAAGTTGGCAATAGGTTGACCAAACTGGTGACGCTCTTTTGAATATTTTACTGCAGCTTCGTAACTTCCTTTTGCAATACCCAATGATAGTGCGGCAATAGAGATACGGCCTCCGTCTAATATCTTCATCGCTTGCTTGAATCCATCGCCTACCTTTCCTAAAATATTGGCTTTAGGTACACGGCAATCTTCAAATATCATTTCAGCGGTTTCGCTGGCACGCATACCGAGTTTATTTTCTTTCTTTCCGCCTTTAAATCCGGGAGTTCCGCGCTCTACTACAAATGCAGTAATTCCATTTGAATCTAACAATTCTCCTGTGCGGGCTAATACAACTGCCACATCGCCACTGATTCCGTGTGTGATCCAGTTTTTAGCCCCATTGATGATGTAATGATCACCATCTTCTTTCGCTACACACTGCATGCGCATGGCATCGCTTCCGGTATTGGCTTCGGTTAATCCCCATGCTCCTATCCATTCGCCAGTAGCCAGCTTAGGCAACCATTTTTTCTTTTGCTCTTCGTTACCAAACTGCAAAATATGACCTGTGCACAATGAATTATGAGCCGCCATTGACAAGCCCACCGAACTACATACTTTGGTAATTTCAACAATGGCAGTAATGTACTCGAAGTAGCCCAATCCTGCACCTCCGTATTCTTCAGGAACCAACACTCCCAACAACCCAAGCTTGCCCATCTCTTGCATGGTCGCTCTTGGAAAAGTCTGTGTTTCGTCCCATTCCATAACATGCGGACGTATATATTTTTCAGCAAAGTCTTTAGCCATTTGCGCCACCATTTGTTGGTTCTCGGTGGGTTTAAAGTTTAGTGTAGATTGTGTGTTTATTGACATAAGCAGGAGCGTATAAATTGGGCTGCAAGTATAGTATAATAATTATTGGTATAAAGTTAAGTTTTGGTCTATTTTTCTATTTTCAGATAACGTGTAATACGATAGTACACACTGTCGTTTACAACACCTGTATTTCGCAATTCCTGAAGGGTTTTATAAGGGCCATGTTGCTGGCGGTAATTAATCAGTATGTTGCTTAATTTATATTTAAAATACGGATGTGTTTTAAGGTCATCGGCAGTTACCGTATTCAAATTAAAAATGCGTGCTTGCGTAGAATCAACATAAATCTTGCCTTTGAGGTCATACAAGATATCCTCATCAAAACCCCAAATCTCGGTTAGCTGCTCCAGAGATTTAAATCCACCTAATTTTGTACGGTATTCCAAAATCCGGTGTGTTAAACCGGGACCTATTCTATACAGCGATAAAATAGTCAAACTATCCGCCTCATTTAAATTTACCGGATACACCGTTTTTCTTGTACTTCTTACGGTGTCGTCTGCAAACGATAGCTGTTGTGGCAAATCAACATAGGGCAATATCAGCTTTTTTTGATGAGATGACAATGCATACAGCTTCTCTATGTCTTCCGGTTTTTTAAATACTCCCCCGTTTTGCAAAAATTTACGAATGCTTTTCAATTGCTTATCGCTTATTCCGAATTGCTTCCAGTCGTCTGCAGTAGCTGAGTTCGGATCAAAATACCGGTACTCCCTCACATCGTGTGTGTAGCCATTGTGTTGTAACAGAAGTGAATCTGCCTGGTTCAGCCACTCTACCTCCACCACAGGTGCTGCCGGAGGAAAAAGTTTAGCGTATAACCACGGTGCCAATGCCACCAATGCAATAAGCAGCAACAAAGCGGTTACGCTTTGCCTTTCGGTTTTGCTGAAGTAAAAATACGTTTTTAAAAAGTGCTTAATTCTTTTTATTACGCTCATTTATATCCCGTTGTTTGTACACAAAGAAATAATACAGTAAAGCAGCTACGAATAGACCGAAGAATGCTTCAGTAGCCATCCAAACCCAAAAATTTTCAGCCCAATTCATGTTGCATGTGTTTTAATTGTTGATCGATAAGCGCTAGTCCTTCTTGTATGCTGTGCGGTTGATACCCGAGTTCGCGAATGGCTTTTTGTATATGAAATCCGGTTACCGGAGGCCGCTGTGCAGGCTGTTTTATATCCTTACTTACCGCCATACCCAACAATGATTTATCGAGTTGCCAAAAATCGGCTACTTGATAGGCCAGGTCGAACACACTGATAAACTCCGAACCGCTTATGTGGTATATACCGCTTGCACGCTTAGCTGCAATTAGCGCACAGCCGCTGGCTAAATCTTCAGCCAGGGTGGGCGTCCGAAACTGATCGCACACGACACGAATGGATTTATTTTGTTCAAGACTATTTTTCACCCACAATACTATATTGCTACGGCTCATATCACTTACTACTCCGTACACCAGCACTGTGCGCGCTATCGCCCAGCTTTGTGAGTTCTCTTGCACCAGTTGTTCACCTCTATATTTAGAATGTCCGTAGTAACTTAACGGATTGGGTGTCTCATTTTCGTGAAGCGGTCCGTGTGTCCCATCAAAAATAAAGTCCGTTGACAGATGAACAAGGTGAGCATTAACCCTGTTACAGGCTTTCACTATGTATTCAACAGCTAGAACATTCAGCATATCACAGGCTTCTCGATTGGTTTCGCAAGCATCTACATTGGTCATGGCGGCTGCATGAATAACCACATCGGGTTTGCATTCCTCCATCACATTCATCACATCGTGTTCAGAGGTAATATCAAGTGAGTAATAGGTGTAGCCGTGGGAAACAGGATGCCTATTGACACCTTTAGCAGTTGCTGTAAGCTGTACGGATGGATGCTTAAGGTAATAATCAATCAATTTTTGCCCCAGTAAACCGTTGCTTCCTGTAATCAATACTTTCATTGGCGTCAAAAGTACTATTAATGTATTAAAACTGATACAACAGCATTTCTGACACTCTGTCATTAAATTGTCTATATTTGCCGACTAATTTTTTTAACCGCATGCGAGGTGTACTAGCAGATAAATTGCCTGAAACCATTGAGCCGAAAAACCTTACCCGTAATTTGTACATAGAAACTTACGGATGTGCCATGAATTTGGCAGACAGTGAGGTGATGGCTTCCATAATGATGAGTGAAGGTTTTAAAACGACTAATGATCCACTGCAAGCAGATGTGGTATTTTTAAACACATGTGCCATACGCGATAATGCAGAATCGAGAATTTGGGGAAGACTACGTGAAATCAAACATCAGAAGAAGAAAAATCCGGGAATGATTGTAGGTGTGATGGGCTGCATGGCCGAACGCTTAAAATCAACGCTTTTGGAACAAGAACAACTGGTAGATATTGTAGTAGGGCCTGATGCGTACCGTGATATACCAAAACTGATTCAACAAGTGGAAGAAGGACAAAAGGCCGTAAACGTATTGCTGAGCCGTGAAGAAACCTATGCTGAAATAACTCCGGTAAGGCTGAGCAGCAATGGAGTTACAGCATTTGTAAGTATTATGCGCGGATGTGATAATATGTGCTCATTTTGCGTAGTACCATTTACACGTGGACGCGAACGCAGCCGCGAACCTGAAAGCATAGTGAATGAAGCTACCGAGCTTTACAATCAGGGGTACAAAGAAGTAACACTACTGGGCCAAAACGTAGACTCGTATAAATGGCAAAATGAGGCAGGTGAGGTTCTGTGTAATTTCGCCCAACTGCTTGAAAAAGTTGCTCTCATTGCCCCTGACTTACGCATCCGCTTCTCATCGTCACACCCAAAAGACATTACCGATGAAGTGTTGTATACCATGAGAAAATACAACAACATTTGTAATTACATTCATTTCCCTTTGCAAAGCGGCAATACACGGATTTTGAAATTAATGAACCGCACGTACGACAGAGATTGGTTTGCTCAACGCATACAAAAAATACGTGAAGTACTCCCCGATTGCGGAATTTCAACCGATGCCATCGTAGGCTTTTGTAGCGAAACCGAAGATGAATTTAACGATACATTAAGCATGTTCGAATTGGCCCAATTCGACTTTGCGTATATGTATGCCTACAGTGAACGTCCGGGAACACTGGCAGCCAGAAAACACCCTGATGATGTAGCTGAAGAAACAAAAAGCGAACGGCTTCAAAAACTAATCGCTTTGCAAAACGCCATCAGCACGAAACGTAATCTTACCCACGTAGGACAGTTACACACCGTATTGATAGAAGGCGAATCCAAACGCTCTAACAAGGATTTCAAAGGCCGTAACGATCAAAACATAACCGTAATATTTCCTAAAGGAGATGGCTATAAAAAAGGCGATTATGTAAGGGTTTTTGCTGAAAGAAGTACACAAACCAGCCTTATCGGAAATGTTGTGGAGGTGCTGCAGCAACCTTAATACAATAGCTGTGATCACACATTAAAATTAGTAGTACATGAACATTCAGGACATAAAACAACGGTTTGAAATCATAGGCAACTCACCCCTGCTCAATTATGCGCTGGAAACATCTGTTAAGGTAGCCCCAACAGATATTACAGTACTGATAAATGGCGAAAGTGGAGTGGGTAAAGAAGCGTTTTCAAAAATAATACATACACTTAGCGGACGCAAGCACGGTCCGTTTATAGCGGTTAACTGCGGAGCTATTCCTGAAGGAACAATAGATTCTGAACTTTTCGGTCACGAAAAAGGTTCCTTTACTGGAGCCCACGATACACGTAAAGGTTATTTTGAAACCGTAAGCGGAGGAACTATTTTTTTGGATGAAGTAGGCGAACTGCCTTTAGAAACTCAGGCCCGGCTTTTACGTGTACTTGAAAGCGGTGAATTCATCAAAGTGGGTTCATCTAAAGTGCAAAAAACAGACGTGCGTATTGTAGCCGCCACAAACAAAGATTTACTGGATCTGGCATCGGTAGGAAAGTTCAGAGAAGATCTGTACTACCGTCTTAGCACAGTGCCTATTCGCGTTCCCGCACTACGCGAACGTAAGGAAGATATCCATCTGCTGTTTAGAAAGTTCAGTGCCGACTTTGCCGAAAAGTACCGTGCTAAACCCATCGTACTGGAGCCCGATGCACAGCAAATGCTCATTAATTTTCGTTGGCCGGGAAATATCAGGCAACTTAAAAATATTACCGAACAGTTATCGGTACTTGATGAAGACAAGGTAGTAACAACACAAGAACTGATACGTGTTTTACCCCCTGAAAAATCAGGGCCGCCCATGCTTATGAGTATGGCTCAAAGTGAGCAGCAACTTAGTGAGCGTGAAATTTTTTATAAAGTTCTGTTCGACTTACGAAAAGATGTGATGGAACTTAAGGGTATCGTATTCGATATGCTGCAGGGTAACGTTAACAATGCTTCCTCCTTACAGCAATCAACCGACAGATTAAGTCAACTAATGTCGGGCGAGCGATTTGAGCACACACATGCTGTGCCATCCGCCATTACTACACCAGGCAGCAAAGATCATATTATTGAAATACCTGTGGCAACACCCGTTCAAGAGTCGCTTTCAATTGAAGAAAAAGAGATAGAACTCATCAAAAAAGCACTGCAGAAATACAACGGCCGAAGAAAAAAAGCTGCTGCCGAATTAGGCATTTCAGAGCGTACGCTGTACCGTAAAATCAAGCAGTACGATATGGAATAAAAGTATGTGGCCAAATACATTATTTTACCTTTATTCGTTTTAACCAATACCAATTAGTCATTATGATAAATTTGAAATGGATTGCAGGCATTTTGATTGCCTTATCCTTAAGCTCACAAGCACAGGTTATTGATGATGTTGCCGGCAAAACGTATTTCTACTACGACAGCCTAACAAACAGAAAAATCAAAGAAATATATCACCACAAACAGGTAGTAAAAATAATACCCGACAAGAAAAATTACGGTGAATACCGAGATACGATGTATTACTTAAAAAACGGACCATACACCCGCTATTATGAAAATGGCACACTTGAGTGCAGTGGCTATTACACAGATGAGAAGAAAGACAGCCTTTGGAAACACTATTCGCCAAAAGGCGATTTAATACGAACCGAAAGATGGGTAAAAGGTCAACAGATAAGGTATTAATTATAGCTTTTACACTCATTGGCTTTTTGAATGCGCGTGCGCAAACCGAAAAGGAAGTAAAACTAGAGGTAGGTGCGCTTGTAACTATTCCTGTATGCAAGACCGGAAATAAAAATTTTACATACATCGATTTATATACAAAAACCCGCTACCTGACAACCGACTCACTTAAGATTGATTCGGCAACCGGAGAAGGCCTGTTGGAGTTTTTTATGAAACCCGGTGATTTTGACGCCAAACGACTTCCGTGCGAATACGGAGGCAAAACTTACCGCATTGCTGCACTTCACATTTTTGATGTAATGCCTAACAAGGAAAAGCGTGTTATGTTGCTTTATACGTCAGATTCCCGAAGCATTATATGGGTCGAGTTTGATGATGCTTACGAACACGGTGAAATCCTGTTTTAACCACGAACAATGATTTCGAACAGCGAAATATCCGAATTGCTTAGCTATACAGCAGACCTTAGCGAACTGCATGATGGAAATCCGTTTAAAATCAAATCCTATCAATCGGCTGCATACCGAATTGATAAAATGACTACTACACTTGCCGCACTTTCGGTAGATGAACTAGCTGCACAACCCGGTATAGGCAAAAGTATCGCTGCTAAAATACATGAAATAGCAACCACGGGAACATTAGCAGAACTGAACGAACTGATAGAACAAACCCCGGCAGGAGTGATTGATTTATTCAAGGTAAAAGGAATTGGTCCTAAAAAAATAGCCTTTATATGGCACAACCTGGGCATTGAAAGCATCGGAGAATTGCTTTATGCATGCAAAGAAAACAGGTTGCTTCAGGCCAAAGGTTTTGGTCAAAAAACACAGCAAAATATCATTGACAGCATAGAGTTCATTTTTGAGAATGCGCATAAATTTCACTACTACAAAGTTGAAAAGGCTGCACTGATGCTGATAGAAATTATTACCAAGCAAATTCCAAATGTGTGTGTTGAAATGTGTGGCGAATTGAGGCGCAAGTGCGAAACTCCCGATAAAATTGAGCTGGTAGCGGGCATAGCTGCCGATGAACTTTTGGAACACCTTAAATCGATCTCATTTTTATCCAACTTAACCCTTCACCAAACACATATAGCAGGCACGATGGAGCCTCAGTTGCCCCTAATAGTGTATACATGTGCTCCGCAGCAATTTGCCTATTATTTGTGGAAACACACCGGAAGCGATGAGCACACAGCATTACTAATCGCAGATGAGAATGTTGCCAACGAAGCGGATATTTACGAAGCCAACAAATTAAGTTTCATCCCGGCTGAACTGCGAGAAAACAGAGGCGAAATTCAATGGGCAGCCGAAGGCAAGCTACCCGAACTTATCAAAACCGAATACCTGCGGGGAACACTTCATAACCACACTCAGTATTCGGACGGAAAACACAGCCTGCGTGAAATGGCGCTGTATGCAAAACAACTCGGCTACGAGTATCTGGGAGTGTGTGATCACTCACAAAGTGCACAGTATGCAGGAGGACTTAAGCCCGATGCGGTGCTAAAGCAATTTGCCGAAATTGATTCACTGAACAAAGAACTTGCCCCTTTCCATATTTTTAAAGGCATTGAAAGCGATATACTAGGCGATGGTTCGCTTGATTACGATGACCGGCTGCTTGAGCAATTTGATTTTGTTGTGGCATCGGTTCACAGCAATTTGAAAATGAACGAAGAAAAAGCCATGATGCGGCTTATGCGGGCAATTGAAAATCCATACACAACTATACTCGGCCATCCAACGGGCAGACTGCTTCTGATGAGGGAAGGCTACCCCATTGATCATCAAAAAATAATAGATGCCTGTGCTGCGAATGGCGTGTGTATTGAAATAAATGCCAATCCATACAGACTTGATTTAGACTGGCGCTGGATTAACTATGCGGTACAAAAAAATGTCATGCTCTCTATAAACCCCGATGCACACGAAATGGAAGGCTACCACGACATGTACTACGGTGTATGTGTGGCCCGCAAAGGAGGTTTAACTAGTCAGCATTGTTTAAACACTTTTTCGCTTGATGAACTAGACACGTATTTCACCAAAAAGAGGCGGCAAGTAAAACCACTACTCAATGGCTAAATTCCTCATCATACGGTTTAGCTCCATGGGCGATATTATTCTGACAACGCCAGTTGTGCGGTGTATTAAAAATCAATTGCCCGATGCTGAAATTCATTACCTAACCAAACCTGCTTACCGTTTCTTACCAAACAGCAATCCGTATGTAGACAAAGTTCATGTCATCAATCATTCCCTGTTGCAAACGATTTCTGAACTGAAAAATGAAAAGTTTGACGGCATTATCGATTTACACAACAACCTCCGCACGTTTATATGCAAAAGCCTGCTGGATGCAAAAGCGTATACGTTTAATAAATTGAATATAGAAAAAGCCTTGCTTACGCAAGCGGGAATTAACTTGATGCCACAGCTTCATATTGTAGACCGATACATGCAGGCAATAGCGGTACTGGGTGTGGTGTATGACGGTGGCGGTCTCGATTATTTTATTCCCGAACAAAGTGAGCAACGGTTCAAAGACTCTACCTATTTTACACTCACTGATTCGCCATACATAGCTGTAGCCATAGGTGCACAGCATGCCACCAAGCGAATGCCTGTAGTAAAATTAGCTGAGGTATGTAAACATTTATCACTGCCTGTTTTACTTCTTGGAGGAAATGAAGATGCCACTGCGGGTGAGCAACTTGCCCATGACTGCGGAAAACACGTTCATAACCTGTGCGGTAAATTAAGCTTTGACGAATCGGCTTACATTATAAAACATGCTCAGCACGTAATTACTCACGATACGGGATTGATGCATGTTGCTGCCGCATTCAACAAACCTATGCAGGTTATATGGGGCAACACTGTTCCCGATTTTGGAATGTACCCTCTTTACGCACGTAACAGTAAACAATCAGCATCTTTTCATGAAGTAAACGTGCCTTGCAGGCCATGTTCAAAAATAGGGTATGCTGCATGTCCGAAATCGCACTTCAAGTGCATGATGCAACAAGATGCGTTGAAAATTGCCGCAGGTGCATCCGGTAATTACTAAACTTTTATAGGTGTAAGTAGCAAGGCATCACCGCCTGTTATCGCCTCACACTGTCTCCTACTCTTCTATCAGCTCCAATTTCTTTTTATCCGTTATCTGATACATATCGCAGTTAATTTCCACATTCAACGGACGAGCCGGTGGTTCAAATTCATTTACCAATTCGTAAACCGAAGTATCCTTGCTCACACGCTGCATATAGTACCCCCAAATAGGCATGGCCATTGCCGAACCTGAACCCAAACTCATGCTTCGAAAATGTATGGCCCTGTCTTCAAAACCAACCCAGCAGCCACTTACCAGTGTAGGTGTAATGCCTATAAACCATCCGTCACTGTAGTTCTGTGTAGTACCCGTTTTGCCACCTACCGCCCCGGGTATCTGATACATGTATTTGATTTTGGCAGCTGTACCATGAGCAGTTACACGTTCAAGCATTTTTTCCATTACATACGCTGTTTGTTCACTCATGGCTTCAACGGTTCGTGGCACTATTTCCTTCAGCACATTTCCATTTTTATCCAGTATGCGTGTTATGTAAACAGGCTCAGTCCATACCCCTTTATTGGCGTATGTAGAGAATGCTCCAACCATTTCCATGACCGAGATGTCAAACACACCCAATGCAATGGCCGGATAAGGTTCGAGGTTGCTTTTAATTCCCATTTTGCGCGACAAATCAATTACTGATTGAGGTCCGGTTTTGCCGAATTGTTTCATCAGATACATCACGATATTGTTGACTGAAAACTGCAATCCCCGATAAAGTGTCATCTCAGGATCGTTGTACTTATCGTCTGAGTTTTGTGGTGAGTAATTGTCGTATTCTTCAAAAACAACAGGCTGATTGGGAGCTTTAAAACATGGCGACCAACCGTTATCAACTGCTAGTGTATATACAATGGGCTTAAAAGTTGACCCCACCTGACGTTTCGCTGCGTAGTTAACGTGATCGTATTTGAAAAATTTATGATTCACACCTCCTACCCATGCTTTCACATATCCGGTACGAGGATCCATGCTCATAAATCCACACTGTAAAAAATACTTGTAGTATTTGATGGAGTCGAGAGGAGTCATTACTGTATCCACTTCTCCGCGTGTCCATGAAAATATTTTCATACGAACAGGCTTGTTGAATTCAGCCACAATTTGATTTTCTGTAAATCCCTGTTTTTTCAATATCCTGTACCTGTCGCTTCTTCGCATTCCCGCATCTATCAGTTGCTTGAATTCGCCCCATGGTGTTCGGCCTTTCCAGTGCGCATAAAACTTTCCCTGCATTTCTTTGATGTGTTGTTGCACGGCCGACTCGGCATATTGCTGCAAGCGCGAGTTGATGGTGGTGTATATTTTTAGTCCGTCTTTGTACAAATTGTATCCGTTCTCGTTGCACCATTCCAGCAACTCTACCCGAAGCACTTCGCGGAAATAAGGTGCCAGTCCCTCGTTGTGGTCGTCTTCCTGGTAATTCAAATCGATGGGTTGTTTACTCAGTGAATCATACCCGGCTTCCGAAATAAAATCATACTTACGCATCTGACCCAGTACGGTATTTCTGCGGTTTAGTGCATTTTCCGGATTTCTGTTCGGATTGAATTTGGTGATGCCTTTCAGCATACCCACCAGCAAAGCCGATTCATTTTCATTTAACTCTTTGGGTGTTTTTCCGAAAAAGACTTTTGCTGCCGAGCGAATACCAAATGCATTTCCACCGAATTCAACCGTATTGAAGTACATGGTTAAAATTTCTTCTTTGGTATATCGTTCTTCAATGCGCACAGCAGTAATCCACTCCTTCAGTTTGGTTGTCATTTTATTGAACGGATTATCAAACCGCTTGCGTGGAAATAAATTTTTAGCCAACTGCTGTGTGATGGTAGAAGCCCCGCGCTTTTTACCAATTACAGCATACAGGGCAATGGAAAATGCACCCCGAAAATCAATTCCTGAATGTTTGTAAAAACGTATGTCTTCGGTTGCAATTAATGCATTAATTAGGTTGGGGCTAAGATCACTAAAATTGGCATTGGAACGATTTTGCAAGTAATATTTACCCAGCAGCTGTCCATCTTCTGTATAAATTTCCGAGGCCAAATACGTTCGTGGATTTTCCAACTCTTCAAGTGACGGCAACGCACCAAACCAACCCCGGCTAACCACTACTACCAGCAAGGCAAATAAAACCAGTGAACCAAGAGCTGCTATCCACATCCATTTGATGTAACGCATGTAGGGTCGTGCTTGTATATATTCTTTTAAACTCATTGCTTGGGTTTGTTTGTTTTTTCTGTTTCCAGAAATTCCTTATACAATACGTTGTACTGATCTATCCTCTGTTCCTTCAGCATTTTTTTAAAGTTGGCGGGTGTAATGGCAAATTGAATATAGTCTCCCTGAAACTTCATTCTCTTGCGAACAAGTTGCATCGTTTCGGTACCTTTTAAATACTTCATGGCTTTTTCTAAATCGGTAAATTCGCGAATCATGAGCATGATATACCCTTCGTTGGAAAGGTAATTATTTACCCGCAAATTATCGAGCGATTCAAATTCTTCGTTGTATTTGTTGATTTCACTCAGCGCTTCGTTTATGTCAACCCCCTTGTCGCGGGTGGCTATAATTACATAGTGCGGACCACCCGAAGCAATCGTAAACTCTTTTTGTTGCTGCACTACAGCGCTATCCTTAGCAGGCTTATTCTTGTTATTTAGCACATCGAGTATGCGTTGTGCTGTTTCGGAAAGATCTGTTTTGGGATATTCTCTCACGACCAGTTCCAGCTCAGTCTTAAATTCAGGTACAGTTCGGGTTTTGCCAACGGCCATAGCATACAGCAAATCAAATTTACCCCGCATGGCATTTCCAGGAAAGTTTTTCTCGGATTGCTTTTTCAATTCAAAAACGGTATCGAATTGTGCCTGCGTATAGGCTGTATACATGCGTTCGTATAGGGCTACTATTTCCTTATTGGCATCGGTTTCGGCTGACCTCACAGATTTATTTTGCAAAATTAGCGCATACGGATTATCGGGATACTTGGAAATAAGTTGCGCCTTCTTCAATTTAGCCCGTGTCTCGTCTTTTTGTTTTACGTACAATTTATACAATCTGTAAAGCACTTCGGGTTCAAAGTCGTTTACCGGAAATTTGTCAAGCATACGTTCATAGCTGATTGCTGCTTCTTTGTAATCCATAAGTTTCTCGTCATACAATACCCCAATGTCGTAGTATGCATTTATCATTTTTTCGTTCGAGCGTTCAATGGCTTCATTCGTGTAAGGAATATCCTTTGCCCATTCCTTAAAATCCTGGTCGGAGCTTGCAGCAATACCTGTCTCTTTTCCTCCGCCTCCGGTTTTTGCGTTCGCAGTATCGGAGTCCGTTTGCTGTTCACCTTCATCCTGCAGTGTTTTTTCTTGTTGTTTGTTGGATAGGCGCCAGTAATCTTCATTGGCTCGTTTGCCCCATTTTTTCATGCTAAAAAACTCAGCCGCACCCGAAGCAACCGTTGTAGGGTTGTAAAAATACCACTGAGCCTGTTCGCCCGGAAGTGTTCCAAATGTAGGTGTTGGAGTGGCGGTTGGAGGTGGAGCGTTTTTCTCCATTTCTTTTCGTGCTTTTTCTTCTTTTAAGCGTTGCTCTGCAAGCAATTTTTGCGCAGTTTTCCAATCCTGATAACGTTTTTGCAACTGCTCTTGGTTCAACTTCGACAGGCGCTGAAGGCTATCCTGTGTTTCGATAACCATCATGTGAGATATCAGCTCGCTTAATAATGCTTTTTTATCCAGTATGCGCTGATAATCCTTATACGTCTTGCTGATAGTGCCGGCAGTGCTGTCGTAGTAAGCCTGCGCATTTTTATAATCGGGTTGTTCGAGGTAAACGGTAGCAAGCGCAAGGTATGAGAGTGCTTTCTGATTTTGATTTTTGGTACTTTTGCCCACCGACAACTTGTATTGTTTGATGGCTTCCTGAATATTTTTTTCTTTGAATTCAAGATTGCCCAGTTCGTAGTAAATCTGGTCGTACATGCCATCGTTTTTATCATCACGCAACATGCTTCTGAGCGATCTGCGAACTCGCTTCACTGCAGACTTATCGTTTTTATCGTAAGCCCGTGCAATATTGATGCTGGCATTAAATTCAAAATCGTACGGAGCATTCATGCGCAAAATTTTGCTGAAGCAGGTATTGGCTTGTTTCACACTGTCAACAGCCAGATACAGCTGGCCTAAAATAAACGTATAGCGAATACGAGTTGATTTATCTGCAACCCGGCTTAGCGCGTTTTCCATGTACGGAATGGCCGTGCTGTATTTAAACTGCCTAATGGCAATATCGGCAGCAGTTGCATACATTTCACAGTCAAAGTAGCGCGGATAAACCGGCAAAAGCCTTTGCTTCAGGGTTGGCTTTACGGGTTTCCCTTTTACCAGTTTTGGGCCAAATTCGCTGAGGTGCATGCTCATTATCGCTTCAGCCTCATCCGGCTTTTTTAGGCCTGCATAGCATTTAGCCACCCATGTGGTTGAAATGGGGCGCAATCCTTTGTCCTTGTATTTGGTATTGATGTATTGAAAAGCTTCAAGAGCGGCAAAATAATCGCGTTTTAAAAAATGGGCCTGCCCCATGAGCAGGTAACTATCATCGGTATACTTACCTACAGTGTGGTTTTGTATGGCCAGCGAGGTTTTTTTAATAACCTCATCCATTTGGCCTGATACACTTTTAGCCGAATTTTCATCCCCGTAAGGAAACACATCAAGCACTTTCGTAAAATCATTCGGGTGTCCACCGGCCAAAGTTTGACGGGCTTCAATCATCTTTTGTTCGCCATTAAAATACACGTTGTAATGCCCGGTTAGCGAATGCCACGCACGGTTAATTCGTCTGTTGCGGGTGGGGTTGCATGACACGATGAGCACTACCAACAGTAAGAAGTATAAAAAATGACGGTTCAAAAGATGCAAAAGACTTACTGGTTATGATTAACTTTGAAGGCACAAAATTATTGTATCGCAATTAAGCACAAAAATAATTACGCGCTTCACCCGTATGCAGAAAAAGGAAAAGAAACTGATTAAAAAACTCAAAAGCAGGTACAGGCTGGTGATCATCAACGACACCACGTTTGAAGAGAAATTTTCATTCAGCCTCACGCCACTCAACGTTTTTACCGGTTTCAGTTCATTTCTGGTATTTTTCACGGGTATCATCACGTTGCTCATCGTTTTTACACCGCTGCGCGAATATATACCCGGCTATACAGACAGCACAACACGCCAAAACGTAGTGCGATTGCTATACAAAACCGATTCGCTAGAGCAGGTATTGCAAAACCGAGACGAGTATTATGCCAACATCAAAAACATATTGAATGACCGCGTTAAACTTAACGATACTACATCAGTAACCGCTACAGCTTCGCCTAAATCGAAAAACGACATGAAACGATCGGAGGCTGAAGAGCAATTTATTGCTGAATACGAAAACAAAAAAGACAACTATACCCTGAAGCAAAACACCGCGCCTAAAAGCATGCGTATAGTAACGCTTTATCCTCCGGTAAAAGGCCGTGTATCAAAACCCTATCTGACGAATGAAAACCACAACGCAATTGATATTGTAACAGCACCAGATGAAACGGTAAAATCCGTTATGGACGGCCGAATCGTTTTTGCTGCATGGAACCCGGAAACTGGACATGTTGTGGCCATACAACACAAACAAAACCTGTTGTCTATATACAAACACAATGCTGGTATTTTAAAAAAATACGGTACATTTGTACGTGCCGGTGAGCCAATTGCCATAGTTGGAAATTCAGGAGAACTTACAACTGGCCCTCACTTGCATTTTGAGTTATGGGAAAATGGTCAATCATTGAATCCAGAGTTTTATATTAAGTTTAACTAAATTAATACATACACGAATGGCACTATTCAATCCGGGTAAAGACGCAGGCGTTGTAAATCCAAATACCCTCAATATCATTAATGCCGGAACTACGGTTACAGGAGATGTAAACTCCGATGGAGATATGCGAGTAGATGGCACCATTAAAGGCTACATTCAATCAAAAGCACGATTGGTACTGGGCCAAAGCTGCAAAATAGAAGGCGATATAAAAGCCGTAAATCTGGAAATATCGGGTGAAGTGAATGGCAATATCATTGTCAGCGATTTGCTTACCGTTAAATCTTCGGCTAAAATTAATGGCGACATTGTATCGGGCAAACTGATTATTGAAGCCGGTGCTGAGTTTAACGGCAAATGTTCAATGCGTGAAGCACAACACACCATTCGTAAAAGTGAGCAAGCACAACCCAGACCAGCCGAAGAAAAAATTGCCTAATACCCCGGCTTCCACTATTCTACGCTACACCAATGTAGCTTTTCAGATGATTGTGATTATTGTAGCAGGTTCGCTGGGCGGTGTGTATCTCGATCAGTTAACTGAACTGGCATTCCCCGTTTACACAGTTGTCGGCACAGTTTTATCTGTTTTTGCAGCCGTGTATATTTCAATAAAAGAGTTTTTGAAGAAGTAATATCGGGCAACTAGTTAACGGCAACGTTGTATTGCACCTAACTTTTTGTTCGCTGAACACCGGATGTGTGCGTATTCAGTATTTATCTAAAAAGAACGATAGCCCGTTCGTTTGACTTTCGTTTATTTACTTACATTTGCCGGCTGTATGACGAGTTCCACAACTGTTGCGCATTTTACGAAAACTTTATTGGTACTAACCCTATGCTGCGCATGTGTAATTGGTTTGATACAAACTGCTCAGCACTTTTTCGTACTCAGTCATCTTATTTGGCTTGCACTCCTATATTACGCTCTGCTTTCGTATATAACTTTTCGCATCACTCACTCATCGGTAAATAAGGATAACAAAACTTTTGTAACACGAACTTACAGTGCAATGGGTATTCGCTTCCTGTTTTCGCTTTTTCCACTTGTTTTATATGTACTGTTCAGCGCTTCAGTTTCATTGCCATTCGTAGTAGCCTATCTTTTATTCTATTTGTTATTCACATCTTTTGAAATTTATTTCGTTATAATTACCTTGCGCCCCGATTTTAAAAAAACAGACACCTGATGCCGCGCAATAACAAAAAGATAATCAGCATTTTAATCCCTTCTCTGCTCCTTCTGTTTTATGTTGTGTATGCAGGTGTCAAAATAGCTAATGCCAGCGAGCCCCATTCTACCGAAACGGTCATTGAAGACACCAATCACGCTCATGCTACGCCACTTGAACATGCAGAACATCCACACGGAGAGGCTAAAGAAGAAAAAATTGATGCCGGCAAATTAATTATGGAACACATAGCCGATGCATATGATTGGCATATCGCTACCATCGGTCATACACATATCTCTATCCCTTTGCCGGTAATTTTAAAAGACCACAAAGGATTTCATATTTTTTTGTCGAGCAAATTTGAGCACGGACACACAACTGTAGAAGGATACAAACTCGAGCACGGTAAAATAGTTGCTGTAAATGAAGACGGAACTGTCAATCATCATCCCGACTTTATGGATTTTTCCATAACCAAAAATGTGGCAGCCATGTTTATCGCAGTAGCTGTTTTACTATGTATTATGTTTAGTGTAGCCGGGCATTATAAGCGCAATAACAACAAAGCACCAAAAGGACTTCACAACGTTATTGAAACATTAATTATTTTTATTCGTGATGAAGTTGCCAAACCTTCTATAGGTCATAAGTACGAAAGATTTATGCCCTTTCTGCTCACGTTGTTCTTCTTCATTTTTATCAATAACTTGTTTGGTCTTATTCCATTCTTCCCGGGTGGAGCCAACGTAACAGGCAATATCGCAGTTACCCTGGTATTGGCCCTGTTCACATTTGCTATTACAACCATAAACGGCAACAAAAGTTATTGGGGCCACATATTTGCGCCTCCGGGTGTTCCTAAAGCACTTTGGTTACTGCTAATCCCTATTGAAATCATAGGCATGTTCAACAAGCCTATCGTGTTGATGATACGCTTGTTTGCCAACATCACTGCCGGTCACATCATCTTGTTGGGCTTTTTCTCGCTAATATTTATTTTCGGAGCAGCCAACCAGTATTTGGGACTAGGTGTATCTGTTCTTTCAGTAGCATTTACCACATTTATGAGTTTCCTCGAATTGCTGGTTGCATTTCTTCAGGCATACGTATTTACCTTACTTTCATCACTCTATTTTGGCTCTGCCATTGAAGAGCATCACCACAGCGATTCACATTAATACAACAATCCATTAATTAATAACACATAACAACTAAAAACAAATCATTATGACTCTATTAAACATTTTACTACAAGCAGTAACAGATCCCGGATTTGCTAAAATGGGCGCAGGTATTGGTGCAGGTTTAGCCGCTATAGGCGCAGGTATGGGTATTGGCCGTATTGGTGGAAGCGCATTGGAATCAATGGCACGTCAACCTGAGATTTCTGGCGATATTCGTGCAAACATGATCGTGGCTGCTGCGTTGATTGAAGGTGCAGCTTTCTTCAGCATCGTGTTGTGTTTATTAATCGTATTGCTGTAAGCTACAGCATATGTGGCAGAAATACGGGTGCCAATAATCAGGCTATCCGTATTTCTGTTTATACTTTTCATAACTGTATAAGTGGCCAAATTTTTACCCAAATAGCAACACCATGGAACTAATTAAACCGGGTTTAGGGCTTTTGTTTTGGATGACAGTAACGTTCAGCATTGTGCTGTGGTTATTATCCAAATTTGCCTGGAAACCTATATTGAAATCAATACGCGAACGCGAAGATTCCATTAACAGCGCCTTGAATGCCGCTGACGATGCCCGCAAGCAAATGGATGCGCTTAAATCGGACAACGAAAAATTGCTGGCTGAAGCACGCAAAGAACGCGACCGAATGCTCAAAGAAGCTGCGGAATTGAAAGACAGCATTATTGCACAGGCTAAAAAATCGGCTGATGAAGAAGCCCGCAGAATGATTTCGAATGCAAACGATGCTATTGAAAAAGCAAAAATTGCAGCCATGAATCAGCTTAAATCAGAAGTGGCTGAATTAACCGTTACTTTGGCAGAAAAAATACTGCGCAAGAAAATGGAAGACCGCTCGCAACAAGAAGCATTTGTTAACGAAAACCTCAAAACCATTACGTTGAACTAATATGTCGGAATTCAGAGCTGCGGCACGTTACGCTAAATCATTGGTTGACCTGAGCAAGGAAAGAAATCTCCTTGAACAGATATATACAGACATGAAGTTATTCATTTCGGTATATAAGCAAAATCCATCGCTGCAGGCTATGCTTACCAGCCCAATCATTACTTCCGATAGAAAAATGGCGGTGCTGAGTAAATTATTCGCAAGCAACATGCAGCCGTTGACCTTGCAATTTTTTGAAATCATTGCCCGCAAAAACCGCTCTGTATACATGGCATCCATTGCGCAGGCTGTTATTCAACAGTATAACGAATTTAAAAACATTGCTTCAGCTACCGTTAAGTCGGCCGCAGCCCTCGATGCTAAAACCTATGACGAAATCAAATCGTTTATTTCATCCTCCACAGGCAAACACATCGAACTTCAGGCTTTAGTAGAGCCTGGCCTTATAGGTGGACTAGTTATAAAAATCGGTGACAAATTGTTTGATGCCAGCATAGCCGGTTCACTCAATAAAGCTAAACAAGAATTACTCAATACTTACATTTCAAAATAATACAAAATTATGGCAGAGATAAGACCCGATGAGGTTTCATCAATTATCAGAGAGCAACTCAGCAACTTCAAATCGGAAGCAGAACTGGAAGAAGTAGGTACCGTGCTTCAGGTAGGTGATGGTATTGCACGTATTTACGGGCTAACCAAAGTTCAGTCAGGTGAACTCATTGAATTTTCAAATGGCACACAAGCTATTGTACTTAACCTCGAAGACGATAACGTGGGTGCTGTACTTTTAGGCTCGTCTGATCAAATTGTGGAAGGTGATACCGTAAAACGTACCGGTCGCATTGCTTCTATCAAAGTGGGCGAAAGCATGCTGGGCCGTGTAGTAAATACGCTCGGACAACCTATTGATGGCAAAGGACCTCTTACTGGCGATTTATACGAAATGCCGCTGGAACGTAAGGCTCCCGGTGTAATTTATCGCGAACCGGTAAAAGAACCGCTACAAACAGGTTTGAAAGCTATTGATGCGATGATTCCTATCGGACGTGGTCAGCGCGAATTGATTATCGGTGACCGCCAAACCGGTAAAACCGCTGTAGCTATTGATACCATTATCAATCAAAAAGAATTTTTCGATGCCGGCAATCCGGTGTATTGTATCTATGTAGCCGTAGGCCAAAAAGCGTCTACTGTGGCTCAGGTTGTGAAAACACTGGAACAATATGGTGCCATGTCATACTCCGTTGTGGTAGCAGCTACTTCATCTGACCCAGCGCCTATGCAGTTTTTTGCTCCAATGGCAGGTGCGGCTATCGGTGAATTTTTCCGCGATACGGGCCGTCCAGCTCTTATCGTATATGATGACTTGTCGAAACAAGCTGTAGCTTACCGCGAAGTGTCGTTGCTCCTGCGCAGACCTCCAGGACGTGAGGCTTATCCGGGTGACGTGTTTTACCTGCACAGCCGCTTGCTCGAGCGTGCCGCTAAGGTTAACTCAACCGACAACATTGCTCAGGCTATGAATGATGTTCCTGCTTCTATCAAACATCTGGTAAAAGGGGGTGGTTCGCTTACTGCCCTACCTATTATCGAAACTCAAGCCGGTGACGTATCTGCATACATTCCTACCAACGTAATTTCCATTACCGATGGACAGATATTTTTGGAATCAAACTTGTTTAACTCTGGTGTGCGCCCCGCTATTAACGTAGGTATTTCGGTATCGCGTGTGGGTGGTTCAGCACAGATTAAGTCGATGAAGAAAGTTGCCGGAACGTTAAAGTTAGATCAGGCGCAATTCCGCGAATTGGAAGCCTTTGCAAAATTTGGTTCTGATTTGGATGCTGCCACTAAGTTGACTATTGAACGTGGTAGAAGAAACCAAGAAATCTTAAAGCAAGATCAATACGCACCAGTTACTGTTGAACAGCAAGTCGCAATTATTACCGCTTCAACTCGTGGTTTTATTGATAAAGTACCGGTAAATAAAGTAAGACAATTCGAAAAAGAATTTGCTATGCTGATGGAAGCTAACCACAGAAATGTGTTAGACAATTTCAGAGCGGGTAAGTTTGAAGATGCCGATGTTGCTATAGTAAAGCAAGTAGCAACTGATTTAGCTTCTAAATATTAATTGGAAATAGAGCTTGACTAAAAGTTGAGCTGATAAAAAGATAATTAAGAT
>JBKCPL010000027.1:0-77472 GCA_046309355.1 Bacteroidota bacterium | reverse complement strand
CAGTTTTTCGCGTATGGCAGCAAAGGCTTCAATGGTTTCGTTCACATCTTCCAATGTATGCACCGCAGTTGGAATCAAACGCAATAAAATCATCCCTTTTGGAATAACCGGATATACAACCACTGAGCAGAAGATATTGTAGTTCTCACGTAAGTCGTGTACGACAGCAGTAGCTTCGCCTACGGTACCTTTCATCATTACAGGTGTTACGCAGGTATTGGTTTTCCCAATATCAAAACCTTTGGCTTTTAGTCCGTTTTGCAAGGCATTTACTACATTCCACAACTGAGCAATATACTCCGGGTGGTTGCGTATGAGTTCAAGGCGTTTCAATGCACCTTTCACAATAGGCATAGGGAGCGATTTGGCATAAATTTGTGAACGCAGGTTGTAGCGCAGGTATTTTACCACACCTTTATCGGCAGCTATAAATCCGCCAATCAGCGCCATTGATTTGGCAAATGTGCCGAAGTAAATATCAATGCCATCGTTGCAGTTTTGCTCAAAGCCAATGCCACCACCGGTTTTTCCCATCGTACCAAAGCCATGCGCATCATCTACAAATAAGCGGAAGTTGTATTTCTTTTTAAGTTCAACTATTTCTTTGATTTTGCCTTGCTCACCGGTCATGCCAAATACCCCTTCGGTAATAACTAAAATGCCGCCTTCAGTGCCTTCTACCAGTTTGGTAGCACGTTCCAGTTGTTTCTCCAGGTTGGCTATGTCGTTGTGTGCAAACACAAACCGTTTGCCCATGTGCAAGCGAACTCCATCCACAATACAGGCATGGCTTTCGGCATCATATACAATTACATCATGCCTATCTACCAGTGCATCAATGGTACTTACCATACCCTGATATCCGTAGTTGAGCAATACGGCATCTTCTTTACCCACAAATGCAGCCAGTTCGCGGTCTAGTTGTTCGTGATACACACTGTTTCCACTCATCATACGGGCGCCCATCGGGTATGCAAGGCCATATTCAGCAGCCGCTTCGGTATCTGTTTTTCTCACTTCAGGGTGGTTGGCCAATCCCAAGTAATTATTCAGACTCCAGTTAAGCATGGTGCGGCCTTTAAATTGCATGTGTGGCCCAATGGCCCCTTCCAGTTTTGGAAACATGTAATATCCGTAAGCATCATCGGCATATTGGCCCAGTGGGCCGGCTTTCTTGGCGAGTTTTTCGTAAATGTCCATGTAATGTCTAAATAAAGTGGGGCAAAAATAATTTTATCAATTACAATATTGGCTTTTTTTTGCACCGTTGAGTGTTTACACTTTCTATGATTAGCAATTTTAACATAATCGTGATGGTTCTTTCTGCTGTGGCTCTGTTTGTATACGGGTTGCGCAGTTTTAGCGATGAAATAAAAAACATTAATAACCATACCTTCAAGCGCAGACTTAGCAAACTGACTACCAACCGGTACAATGCATTCGTACTTGGTGCGGCAATAACTGCTCTCATTCAATCCAGCAATGCGGTAAGTGCCATGACCGTAGCAATGGTAGATGCAGGAGTTATTGGTTTTCAGCAATCACTTGCCGTGTTGATTGGATGCAACGTGGGTTCCACCGTAACTGCTTGGCTGCTTGCGTTACGACTTGAAAACATCGGCCCTTACTTTATTGTGCTTGGAAGTATCATCAGCATGATACCGCTGCGGTGGAATTTGTATGGGAAAAGTATTTTTTATTTCGGTTTTATTCTATTCAGTCTTTCACTTTTTAGCGAAGTATTGGTATCGGTTCAAAATGAATCATGGCTCATCTCGTTGCTCAAAAAATCTGAAAATAGAGTACTAGGTGTACTGATGGGCGCTGCAGCAACGATAGTATTACAGTCTAGTTCACTGGTAACCGGTCTGGTTATTTTAGGTGCGGCTCAGCACATGCTACCAATTGACGGAGCTATCAGTATCATTTTGGGGTGCAACATTGGCACTACCACCACGGCCTTGCTGGGTGCATCAAAAATGGGGAGCGCAGCCAAACGCACTGCAACAGCCAATGTGCTGTTTAACGCAGCCGGTTTACTGGTATTTTTGCCTTTTACCAACGCAATGTCAGCTTTTGTACAGAACTTAACAGATGATATTCGGTTTCAGGTATCCTATGCATATGTGTTTTTTAATGTAATAACCGCGCTGATGCTGTTACCCTTTATCAACCGCTTATCAATGTGGATATGGAGACAGAATCCTGAAGCCGCATCACAAAACGATGCGCAGTTGAATTCTTAAATCCTGTTGTATATTTCCATTGATTTGCTGCAGCCCCGAACTTATCGTTTCTATATTGCTGTATTCGGTTACGGCATATTTTATCCAAAAATCCAGTTTGCGCGTAATTCGTTGATGAATCAGAAAAAAATAGCGAATCCCGCTGTTGTTAAACAAGGGCACTGCATATTGATACAATACATCATTTTCGTTGGCGTATATGCGAGCGTTATAATCATCTACAGTAAATAAAGCCACACGAGCAGTAAAAGTTGTTCGCTTACGCGGTGTGCTGTAAAATACATCCTGAAAAATAACTGTACCTGTTCGGTTCTTAAGCAGGGCATCGCTATACAGCACATGTTCTATTCGGCTCTTGCCGGCCCATTGTGCATTCAGCTTATACTGAGCATGTAGTCGGTATTGGCTGCGTGAAGCGGGTGTCAGGTAATCTGTTCGTTCGTTCAGGTTACTTTGATTGCGCCATTTTTCTTCGTGCCTGAAGCGCAAGTAAATTTGTGTAGTACGTGATAGTGCGTATTGCAATTCGCCCAGGTAGTCGTATCCGCGAGAGGGCGCATCGGTTAGGTACCTAAGCCAAGGTGAAGTATACACATCGAAATACGTTTGAAGCGTCCATTTTCGGCTGAAACGAATAGTGGCACCGGTGTAAAAACCTTCTTCGTTTCTGGCATCGTTATTTTCGGCAAATGGATTGGCAAACACAGCTTGGTAATTGCGGCCAAAATTTCGGTACAGCACTATGATATCCAGTTTGTCATCCAACGGCATTATCAATCCCGTTGTCATGGCATACGCGCCATTGTTGCTGCGACTTACTTCGCCAAACAAGTTGGTGTTTCGTAGGGTGAATGAATAATCAACACCTGCCTGAGACATCCTTTGTCCGCTAAAATTATATAACTGATAGGGTGAGTTGCCGCTCGCAAAAGGTTTGTCGAACTCACTGCGAACATAAGTAAAGCCAATACGGTTATTTTTCTTAGACCATGCCGTATGTGCACCATACATGCGATGAAAAACTGTGTAGCGGTTTTGCAATTCGGTTTCAGTTCGGTGCAAGCCCGATAGCTGAATCGAAGTGAACTGCACTTCATCCAGCATCGCATCGTCAACCGTATCTCGGTAGTTCGTACTTATATGTTTGCCTGAATAAAATGGGGTACATTCAAACTGTCCTTTACTCAGTGTTATGGCAGCACCTCGTAAAAATTCATTTTCATTAAGCGAACGGTAGGGCCGCAGTTGTTGAAATTGACGTTTGACGCTCATGACATAGGCCGATTTACGAGCGGCAACGCCTGAACCAAATGTCAATCCTTGTCCGAAATTAGCCTGATAATCGCCAATCGCTATGGTTTTTAGGATGCTACGTGCAGGGCGGTAAAAAAAGTGAAAGGAATTAAAGTCGAATCCGGGTATGCGGTCATTAAAAAATGGCTCGCCTTTGTCTTTTTCGGCAGTGTAGCCAAAATACAACGAGTTGGAATATGTAAAGCGGTGCCTTACCACGTATCTATAGGGCGAACCTTCATAATACGATTGTCCGCTTTGTTTACGTTCAGTTTCATAACCTGCCCGTTGCTGCATTTCGCTTTCGTGAAGCAACAACAATTCATGCCTGCCTTTAGCCATTCTTTTCAAAAAGGGAGTTTGGTCATCCAGTAAGTTTCCTTCAACAGTAACAAAGTAGCTGAGGTAATACAGTTTAAGTTCATCCAGTCTGGGAATAGCCTGAAGTTCGTAAATGCTGACAAAATCACCATGCTGTTGCCGGTGCGAAAGAATGGCATTCATATCGCCTTCGTTCAAAAAAAATAAGCGCTGCAATTGCTGACGGGAAGCTTTGTTCAGGTTCAGTTTATTTCGCATATAGTATTCAAGCTGCTCCTGCAAGTCGGTATAATCAATGGTAGCTTCATTGTTTTCAATGTACCTTTCCATTAAATCGGCAATGATTTTCTCTTCCGGTTCGCGCTTGTTTTGTTGGGCCAATGCAACAGTTGAAAACCCAACGAAAAGCAATACACACAGGTATGACTTACAACTTGGCATGCTGTGTTTTCGTAAGCGGAATTGATAATGCCAGATGAGGTGTTAGTCCAAGTACCTGATGAAAACTAGAAGCCAGCTCAAATTTTAACTTGCGCACCTGCATACGACAGCCCGCAGTTAAGTAAGTAGGATTGGATGCACCGCCAATACCCAGTTCAATCCTATCATGAAGTTGATAGCGAATACCTCCTCTCCACACAGGCGATTGATTCAATTGCTGCTCTGCTTCAATACATAGTTTTATACGCGAAGCCAAAAGATAGGTTATACCTGCTCTGGCAAAAGTGGGTATAGGATCAGAAAGGGCCAGCGCATATCTGCTGCGGGTAGGGTTAAAAACATACACCCCCAGCGACAGTTTATCGTTCGCTTTAAAATACGCGCCCAGCGTAGCCACCGCTGCGCCTTCATTGCCGTATTCGCTAATATTGGTAACTACGTATTCAATACCCATACCCAAGCTGAAATCTTCGGTAAGCAGCCTTCCAAACGTAATTCCCAGTCTTTGCTGATTAAACAAGTCATAGCCGTATTGATGAATATGTGCGCCTGCAGTAATCCATCGTGTCTTATAGTGACCGCTAATACTAGCTATACGTTGCTCATTCATCATAAACCGCTGTTCGGTATAAATCCCCAGGTTATGTGTGTGTTGAAAAGCCAGCGTAGCCGGGTTATTCAAACCCGACCAGGTATTGATTTGTGCTGCAGAAGTTCCTCCGGTTATCCACGATTCAGCACCAACGGGGCCTGATATACCTTGAGCCATAAGGCTTTTGCACGATACAGTAAGCCACACACTTAGCAAAATCAAGCCCGTTGAATGCAGGTAGCGTTTACACATGTGTTCAAATCTAAATTCCGAATGTAAAATTTTATATTATTTTTGCCCGCTTTGTAAAAAATTAAAAGACATTATGCAGAACTTTATCTATTTAATTCCGGCTTTAGGCGTATTAGGCCTCATTATTATGGCAGTAAAAAGTGCCTGGGTTACCAAACAAGATGCGGGCAACGACCGCATGAAAGAAATTGCAGGCTATGTAGCCGAAGGCGCTATGGCCTTTTTAAAAGCAGAATACCGCATTCTTGCCATTTATGTTGTGATAGCGGGAGCAGGCTTGGGCTGGCTTTCCCAAGTGGTTGAAACCTCGCACATATTGATAGTAGTAGCCTTTGTATTGGGCTGTTTTTTCAGTGCGCTGGCCGGCTTTTTCGGTATGCGTATTGCCACCAAGGCCAATGTGCGCACAACTCAAGCTGCACGCACATCTTTAAGTAAGGCTCTTAAGGTATCATTCACCGGTGGTACAGTTATGGGCTTGGGTGTTGCTGGCCTGGCAGTACTTGGTTTGAGCATGTTGTTTATCGTATTTTTCAGTTTCTTCATGGATGGAACATTGGCCAATGGCGGACACGATACCATGACCCGTGTATTGGAAGTACTTGCCGGTTTCTCGGTTGGTGCTGAAAGTATTGCCTTGTTTGCACGCGTAGGCGGTGGTATTTACACTAAAGCAGCTGACGTGGGTGCTGACCTGGTAGGTAAAGTAGAGGCTGGTATTCCGGAAGATGACCCGCGTAACCCGGCAACTATTGCCGATAACGTAGGAGATAACGTAGGTGACGTGGCTGGAATGGGTGCCGACCTGTTCGGTTCGTATGTGGCCACCGTTTTGGCTTCTATGGTATTAGGCAATTACCTCATTCGCGATTGGTTTCAGGCAAACAATTCCTATGATGGCATTCCGTTTGACGGATTAGGTCCAATTTTATTGCCTTTGAGCATTGCCGGTTTCGGGTTATTGGCATCGATAATCAGCAGCTATTTTGTAAGCATTAGCGATAATGGAAAAGCGGACACTAATACGGTTCAGGCAGCGCTTAACCGCGGAAATTGGGCATCTATTCTTCTTTCATTGGTTGCTTCTTATTTTCTGATTGATATGATGTTACCCAAAGAAATGACCATGAGCGTGTTTAATGCAGGTCAGTTTAGTACTGCCACTACTACTTCAATGAATATTTTTTACGCAGTAATCATTGGGATGTTCGTAGGTGGTGCTATATCATATATAACTGAATATTATACCGGTCTGGGTAAAAAACCGGTGTTGGGTATTGTGCAGAAATCAGCTACAGGTGCAGCTACAAATATTATTGCCGGATTAGGTACAGGTATGCTTTCAACGGCACTTCCTGTTATCTTGTTTGCCGGTGCCATTTGGGGAGCATATGCTTTGGCCGGTTTTTATGGTGTTGGTATCGCAGCTTCTGCCATGATGGCTAACACAGCCATGCAATTGGCTATTGATGCATTTGGTCCCATTGCCGACAATGCAGGCGGTGTTGCCGAAATGAGTGAATTGCCGGCTGATGTACGTGAAAAAACAGATATTCTGGACTCGGTAGGCAATACTACAGCAGCTATTGGTAAAGGCTTTGCCATTGCCTCAGCAGCCTTAACAGCGCTGGCTTTATTTGCTGCTTACGTAACCTTTACAGGCATTAACGGGATTAACATTTTTGATGCTAAAGTGCTTGCCGCCCTGTTTATTGGAGGTATGATACCGGTTGTGTTCTCAGCCCTTGCCATGAACTCGGTAGGTAAGGCCGCTATGGATATGGTGAACGAGGTGCGTAGACAGTTTCGTGAAATTCCCGGAATTATGGAAGGAACTGCGAAACCTGAATACGGTAAATGTGTAGAGATTTCTACAAGCGCAGCGCTTCGTGAAATGCTGCTTCCCGGTGTGATTACTATAGTTACACCTATTATAGTAGGTTTGGTTATGGGTGCAGAGGCATTAGGTGCATACATGGCTGGCGTTACCGTAAGCGGTGTGCTTTGGGCTATATTCCAAAACAATGCAGGTGGAGCTTGGGACAATGCTAAAAAATCATTTGAAAAGGGAGTAGAAATTGAAGTAAATGGCAAGAAAGAAATATTCTATAAAAAATCAGAACCGCACAAAGCAGCGGTAGTGGGCGACACAGTGGGTGATCCATTCAAAGATACGTCAGGTCCATCGATGAATATTTTGATTAAATTATCGTGCCTGGTTGGTCTTACATTAGCTCCAATGCTGGGTCATCAAATGAACGGACATGCCCCTGCACAGGGTAAAGAAAAGATGGAGTGCTGCGAAGGCATGAATAAAGAAATGAAATGTGATATGAGCAAATGTGCTGAAATGACTCAGGAAGAATGTGCAGCCATGTGCGATAGTCTGGGATGCAGTGCCGAAGAAAAAGAAATGTGTATGAAGCATGCCAAGGGTGGCGAATGCATGACAGGTTGTGCTAAAGGATGCAAAACCCAGGAAGAATGTGAGAAGATGTGTGGCGATATGTGTGCTGTACATCATTCATCGGCTAATACCGATGCCCATCAACATGGCGAAGGCCATGAGCACGCTCACTAAAAACTTTTTTTAAATAAATGGAAAGACGGCCGCCCGATACATCAGGCGGCCGTCTTTATTTACGGGCTTATCGCAATCTGTTTGTCGCAGGTACGATTACGCTGTTTTTAGCTCTGCTTCTCTTTTTATAAACATGCTACTGTTCGTGACGTAGCTATACTAAAAAAGCCATAGCAAACAGCTATGGCTTTTAAGTATTAAGTAGGTAATCAATTAATCTCTTCTTCCCATCAGCATCATAACCCAGTACAACAGCGTAGCGATTGCGCCAAGTGCAGCCACTACGTAGGTCATGGCAGCCCATTTTAATGCATCTTTCGCCATATCATGCTCATTGGTCATTACAATACCGCGGTTGGTAAGCCATGCCAGTGCCCTGCGGCTGGCATCAAACTCAACAGGCAATGTGATAACACTGAACAACGTGATTACTGACTGACAGGCAATAATCGTTAACAGTACGTATTGAAAAGGGAATGATTTAAACAGAAACATACCTCCAAACATCATTACCATGATGATGATATTCAACAGACGTGCACTGGCATTTTGTACCGGTACCATGGCCGAACGAAACTTTAGGAAACTATAGGCTTGTGCATGCTGAAGCGCGTGACCGCATTCGTGAGCAGAAATAGCTGCAGCAGCGGCATTTCTTCCGTAGTATACATCGCGACTCAGGTTTACCGTTTTATCCAATGGATTATAGTGGTCGGTAAGCTGCCCTTCCGTGCTGATGACTCTAACATCGTGAATGTTATTGTCGCGAAGCATTTGTTCGGCTATTTCAGCACCACTAAGGTTTTTAACCAGCGAAGTTTCTGAATAGGTTTTAATTTTTGACTTAAAGCGCCAGCTTACTACCAAACTTAAAAGCGCGAAAACAATGAAAATAAACAGCATAATGTAAATTGATTAATGGTTGAGCAGACTGAACAAATTTCATTCCATTCTTCACGACCTGACAAGTCGAATGAGAATGACGATGAGCGCAAACAGAAACATGATGATAGATATTTTGTTGATACCGTGCATCATTTTCAGGTTGAAAGAATGGGGTGCATTCGGGTCAGGTTTTTTCCAGAATGTCAGGTATGACAGAAATTTTTTTACAATCATAATAGTCAAACAAAGCTAACCAAGTTTTGATTTATTGCCAATACATCAGGTTTTAAATAGTATTCGGGATGAAATTTAGACTAGTCTAAAAATAATACTATGTTTGTACTGTGTATTCTCAAACTGAAGAAAACTACATAAAGGCAATATACAAGTTGTCGCATCAGCTGCAGGGAAATGTAACCACCAATGCGATAGCGGAAATGCTGCAAACCAAAGCCGCATCGGTTACCGACATGATTCGTAAGCTATCTGCTAAAAAGATTGTAAATTATGAAAAGTACAGGGGTGTAGTATTGACCGAGAAAGGGAAACATATTGCTGTATCGGTTGTACGTAAACATAGGCTGTGGGAAGTTTTTTTATTTGAAAAGCTCAACTTCGGCTGGGATGAAGTGCATGAAATTGCTGAGCAACTAGAGCATATACATTCCGAATTGCTGACAGATAAACTGGATGAATTTTTGGGTTACCCTAAGGTAGATCCACACGGTGATGTCATTCCGGGCAAAAATGGTGAGATGAAGCCATTGCCTTTGCATCTGCTGGCTGAGTGTAAAACCGGAGATACGCTGGTGCTTTCCGGAGTGGTAGATCACAGTCCACTTTTTTTGCAATACCTTGATAAGTTAGGCTTGCGCTTGGGTGTACTGGTTGAAGTAGAAGAAGTAGAGGAGTATGACGGTAGCATTATAGGGCGTATATCCGGATCGAAGACGCCTGTTTTACTAAGCAAAGATGTGGCGAGACAAATTTTAGTTAAACGCAAAAAAGGTAAATGAAAACACCGGCTAAATCGTTGCAGGAAGTGAATGCTTCAGTACCCATACCGGTAAAACGCGGTTTTTGGAAAACACTGTTGGCCTTTTTAGGCCCGGCTTATATGGTAAGTGTTGGGTACATGGATCCGGGCAACTGGGCTACTGACATAGCAGCAGGCAGTAAGTTTGGATACCAGCTGATTTGGGTTTTACTGATGAGCAATATCATGGCATTGCTGCTGCAAAGTCTGGCTGCACGTTTAGGAATTGTAAAAGGGTTGGATCTGGCTCAAGCATCACGTATGTATTATCCGGCATGGGCTAATATTTCACTGTATGTATTGGCCGAAATTGCCATCATTGCATGCGATCTGGCAGAAATTATTGGTATGGCCATTGGTTTAAAGCTACTTTTTCACATTCCGCTGGGATGGGGTGTAATCATCACTGCACTCGATACGTTCTTACTCATGTTTTTAATTAATAAAGGTATTCGAAAAATGGAGGCCTTTATTTTGGCGCTGATTATGGTCATAGGTGTTTCCTTTGTCATTGAATTGCTGATTGTAAAGCCTGAATTTACACAGGTAGCCACCGGACTAATTCCTTCATCGCTTAGCGATGGGGCGTTGTACATAGCCATTGGAATAATAGGCGCTACGGTTATGCCACATAACCTTTATCTGCACTCATCACTGGTTCAAACACGTCAGTTTACTCGTGATGAAACAGGTATTCGCAAGGCCATACGTTTTAATTTGATTGACTCGGGTATTGCATTGAATCTGGCCTTTTTTGTGAATGCCGCTATTCTCATTCTTGCCGGAACGGCTTTTTATCAATCGGGATATTACCACGTATCCGATATTCAGGATGCACATTTGCTTTTAAGTGATTTGTTCGGCACACTTGCACCTGCACTTTTTGCTATTGCACTTATCGCAGCCGGACAAAGCTCAACGATTACTGGAACACTGGCCGGTCAAATCATTATGGAGGGTTACCTCAATCTGCGTTTTAGTCCGTGGATACGAAGACTGGTTACACGTTTACTGGCTATCGCACCTGCATTGGTTACCATTTTCGTATATGGCGAAAACCGCATGGGCGATTTGCTTGTGTTAAGTCAGGTTGTATTGAGCATGCAACTGGGCTTTGCTGTTATTCCGCTTATCCATTTTACAGCCAATAAAAAGCTGATGGGTAAATTTACAATTGGCAAAGGAATCATCGTGTTTGCATCTGTTTGTGCTACTGTTATTGTTGCACTAAACGCACTTTTGGTGTACCAGGAAACATCAGCGCTGTTTTCTTCTAATACACATATTGTACTAAAAAGCATGCTGGGTGCAGCTATTCTGTATACGGTTGTACTGTTGTTTTACATTGTGTTTTATCCATTTTTTAGTACTAAAAAAGAGAACGAGTACGAGGCAAAAATGCACCGGACACAGGCCAAATTTATTGTGCCCGAGGCTAGGCAGTACTCATGCATTGCTATAGCAGTTGATTTTAGTTCATCAGATGAAACAGCATTGAAATATGCATTGCAAATGGGAGGGAAGCAAGCTCGCTATATATTACTTCACGTGGTTGAATCGGCCGGAGCCTTAAAGATGCGTGAGGAAATAGCTGATGCCGAATCGAAGGAAGACATGGAGCTGCTTTCCGGTTACACGAACGGATTAACGGAGCTCGGCTATCAAACAGAAAGTAAACTGGGCTATGGCAAATCAGGTCAGGTGCTGGTGAGTATGATAAATCAGTCGGATGCTGAACTGCTGGTTTTGGGCTCGCACGGACATAAAGGGTTTAAAGATTTCATTTTTGGTACAACAGCCGATGTAGTTCGTCATGGTGTTTCTATTCCCGTACTCATTGTTAAGCCTGACAGGTAATGGATTTAGCCAAACACAAGTTAGCGGTTAAAAAAACTCAGGCGTCAACGAAAAAATTCTTTGACCGCCTGAAGCGCAAAACACCAGACGATTTAGACGAGCGATTTCACGAAGCTCACGAGACAGTTTTTGAACGAATGGATTGTTTAACCTGTGCCAACTGTTGCAAAACTACAGGTCCGCTATTTACCCAACGTGATATTGAACGGCTGGCTCATCATCTGCGTATGCGTCCGGCTGCATTTACAGATAAATTTCTGCATGTGGATGAAGACGGTGACTGGGTTCTAAATACGTTGCCATGTCCTTTTTTAGGTCCCGATAATTATTGCTCGGTTTATGAATACCGTCCGGGTGCATGCCGTGAATATCCTCACACACATCAGCGTAAAATGCACACCATACTGAAAGAAACGTATAACAACGTGGCTGTTTGTCCGGCCGTATATGAAATAGTTGAGCGTCTAAAAGAACACTACGAGTAAAACCATTTTCGCCAGCGCGATTTAGTTTCTGTAGGAATAGGGAGAGTGTTTAAATCAGTAAGCATCTCGCCAGCCGATTGGTAGCGTTGTGCCATAGCCTCGGTAAGCAAGTACTCCAACTCAGCATAACTGTAATGATTGGCTGGTTTTAAGAACCTAGGCTTTGCCGTGGCTTTCTGTAAAAAGTTCAACATATCTTTATTGATTTTTTTATGCGGCTCTATGCTTTGTGTCATCTGCAGATGCATGATGAACTCCGGGTTGGAATCCCTAAATGGCGCATGACCGCTTATCAGTTCATAAAAGGTTATTCCAAGAGAATAAATATCGGAGGTGGCATTCATCAGCGAATGATACTGAAGTACCTGTTCGGGTGGACTATAAAGCAGAGCAAACGGCCTTCGTTGTTCAGGTTCATTTATTTTACGCGCCAATCCTAAATCAGTGAGGTAGGCACGCAATTGTCCGTTCATTTCACTAAGTATAATATTTGACGGCTTTATATCGGTATGTAAAATGCCTTGTGTGTGTAAATGCTGAATTGCTGACAAAATATCGTTTGCCGCACTAACCAGTTGAGTAGTACTAATAGATTTTTTACGGATAAATGCCGAAGCATCAACCCCGGTAATGTAGGGGCGTATCAGATAATGCATGCCGTTTGCGGTAAAGCAATCAATAGCAGCAATGAGGTGTGGATGTTGAACGGCCAAGCGAAACTCATTGTGGAAACGAACAATCTTTTCAGGAGTTGCCCCTGCAGAAAGTTGTTTAACAATAACCGGCTGTTGGTTTGATTTTACCTCGCCCCTATAAACGGACCCGAACTTCCCGTTTTTGCGAAGTGTTTCCAAAATTTCATATTCACCCCGTTCTGAAGCTATTTGCATAGTTAGCTTTCAATAAATAAATGGCGCTTATCGGGCGAGGGAAGCGGACAGGTGTCGTACTTGCCGAACCACCTGTATCTGTTTGTTGCTATAAGGTTGTATACGCCATTGCGTATAAACGGTGGGAATAATAAAAGTACCAGAACACATTTCCACAAGCCGCCAAGTCCTGAGAGGGCACGTATAACGGCTGCAGACTGCCTGTATATTTTATTGTCTGTATACAGTATGAATGATTTCATATCAGATGACTGCCCCAGCAGATTAATCGCACTATCCGATTGTAAGGCTGCATAGCGGTATACTTGCTTTTTATCGTTACGTAAAATAAAACGCACAGCTTTGTTGCACAATGCACAAACTCCATCGTAAAATATGACCGGATGTGTATTCATGAAGTGTAAATGGCTGAATTGATTATTTTCGTAGCTTCAAAATTGAGCAATTATGTTTGAAAATTTAAGCAGTAAGTTAGATAAAGCGTTTAAAACCCTGAAAGGTCAGGGCAAAATTTCTGAGATAAACGTAGCCGAAACGATAAAAGAAATACGCAAGGCCCTTATTGACGCTGACGTTAATTATAAAATAGCCAAAACATTTACCGATAACGTCAAAGAAAAAGCGTTGGGCCAAAATGTGCTCACCAGTGTATCTCCCGGTCAATTGATGGTGAAAATTGTTAACGATGAACTAACTGAACTGCTGGGGGGTAAAACAGAGGATATAAACATATCGGGTACTCCGTCAATCATATTAATGGCCGGTTTGCAAGGTTCTGGTAAAACTACGCACTCGGCAAAGCTGGCAAATTACCTGAAGAAAAAAGGCAGAACTGTTATGCTGGCCGCATGCGATGTATACAGGCCTGCTGCTATTGAGCAACTAAAGGTTTTAGGACAGCAACTTGAAGTTCCGGTATACTGGGAAGAAGGAAATAAAAATCCGGTAAGTATTGCTGAACATGCCTTGAAAGAAGCCCGACAGCAGGGCGCTAAAGTGTTAATAGTGGATACGGCCGGGCGACTGAGCGTAGATGAAGAGATGATGCGCGAAATCGGCCAAATCAAAAAAGCACTCAATCCGCAGGAAATTTTATTTGTGGTCGACTCCATGACCGGGCAGGATGCTGTGAATACCGCCAAAGCATTTAATGACGTATTGGATTTTACCGGTGTAATTCTTACCAAGTTAGATGGCGATACACGCGGTGGAGCAGCCCTTTCCATCAAGTCAGTAGTTAATAAGCCCATAAAATTTGTTGGTACCGGTGAAAAAATAGAGGCGCTTGAACTATTCCACCCCGACCGTATGGCTCAGCGTATATTGGGTATGGGCGATATTGTAACGTTGGTAGAAAAAGCACAACAGGTATTTGATGAGGAGGAAGCCGCCAAGCTTCAGAAAAAACTGATGAAAGATCAGTTTACGTTTGAAGATTTCTATTCCCAGATTCAGCAAATCAAGAAAATGGGAAATCTGAAAGATTTAATGGGTATGATTCCGGGTGTTGGCAAAGCGGTAAAAGACCTGGACATAAGCGATGATGCGTTTAAAGGAATTGAAGCCATTATCAACTCCATGACTCCTGCCGAACGCAAGACACCGGACATTATAAACGGGAACAGAAGAAAACGCATTTCGATGGGAAGTGGAACAGATATTCAGCAGGTAAATCAGTTGCTGAAACAGTTTGAAGAAATGCGCAAAATGATGCGTAGTATGAATAAGCTACAAGGAGCCGGCAGGGCTATGCCTAAAATGCCATTTATGCGTTAACACCATTCTCTAATTCAGGGGTAGAGTGAAGCGATATGACTTTTGATTGCCTGCCTGGGACTAATTTTTCCAACCTTTTTCTCCAACCAGCGGAACAAAGGCAAATTGATCAAGTTCTATTTGCTCGAATTTAATTTCGGTTTTACGAATAATACTGATCATTTTTTGTTTTTTCAGGTCACCAACCGGTATTACCATAATACCTCCAATTTTTAACTGTGCAGCCAGTGAATTGGGAATAACCGGTGCGCCCGCAGTTACGATTATCTTATCGAACGGGGCATGAGCCGGCCAGCCTTTCGTTCCATCATCGCATTTCAGAGTGGCTGAGTAACCCATTTGTTTCAGGAGTTTTTCGGCCTTTACCTGAAGTTTTTCAATACGCTCAATACTGTATAAGGTTGCACCCATTTGCATAAGCACAGCCGCCTGATAGCCGGATCCGGTTCCTATTTCCAGTACTTTATCGCCTGGCTGAATATGCAAAGCCTGAGTTTGGTACGCAACGGTGTAAGGTTGTGAAATGGTTTGATTTTCACCTATAGGAAAAGCTTTATCGACATAAGCATGCGGATAAAACGTTTTTTCAAAAAAGAAATGGCGTGGCACTTCGCCTATGGCTTGCAATACACGGCTGTCTGTTATACCCTTGGCTTTCAATTCTTCAACTAGCTTTTTTCGTGCTCCCTTGTATTTATAATCATCTATCATCTGAAAGCAAATAAAGAACTCTTTAATGGTTGTTCATACACCTTTTGCTCACATTCCGTAGGCCATAGGGCTTTTAGGTGTATACTTTAGTGCTTTATACCGGGTAGCTTTTATAAAACACGTGAATAAGTGCATCATGCGGGTAAACTCATGCAGCTTATTTTTGATACACCGAATATGACAATAAAAATAGGTTTAGCCGGTGTAAACGAAGCTGCCAAGATGCATCTGGATGTGTTAAAAGGTATGCCCGAGTTTGAAATTACCGGCATTTACGACCATCAGGCAGATGCCGCCCGCTCGGTAGCCGATGTATATCAGATTCCATTTGTCAATTCATACGAGTACTTGCTGCAGAAGTCTGATGCTGTTGATATACAAACACCGGTAGGCCATCATTTTAAATATGCATCAGAAGCACTTATGCGCTCTACACACGTGTTGTTTACCGGACTTATTTCGGAAGACGTGCGCGAAGCCCGTCAACTCTGTGATCTGGCCATGGAAGCACAGGTAAATATTAAAGTGCTGCATGAAGACCGCTTGCATCCGGAAGTAAAAAAGCTGAAACGATTGGCCCGGAGGCCAATATATATAGAGTGTAACCGCTTTCAGCAAAAAGTACTCAGCATATCTAACGATTCACTCATTTTCGGTGGATTGCTGAACGACATTGAGCTTCTTACCTATATCACAGGTTCTACTATCAGAAAAGTGACTGCAAATGCCACTCAATTATTTAACGACTTTGTTGATTTCGTAAACGTTCGTATCGACTTTGAAAATGGCTGTACTGCGAATATTAATTGCGGAAATTTTGCCAACGGGCAAAACAGTTACCTGCGCATTTTTCAGAAATCAGAATGTATACGGTTTGATTTAAATCAGTATCAACTGACTAAACTAATAAAAACTGAAACAGGTGAATTGGCAGAAGTTCCGTACAGTGCTTCACGTATTAAGCAACAGGATGTGATAAAGCTGGAGCTTCAGGAATTTGCCCATGCCATTGAGCACAGGCAACGCAACAGCCAGGATATTTTTCACGCTTATCAATCGCTAAAAGTAGCTCATCAGATTATCGAAAAATTTCACCCCAGCACGTTATTTGATTAAATCAACCTACCGACTAATTCGGTACATTTGCAATCGATGCATACATACAGGTATTTTCTTGGGTTGTCCTGCCTACTAGGGCTTTCAGCATGTGAAGTTCTGGAAGATACAACACCCGTAACCGTTCCGTCATACATTCATATACCTTCAGTAAGCACGTCTACGAATTCAGATGGATCTCAAGGTGATGCATTTCACCGCATCCCAGATGTTTGGGTGTATGATGAAGGTGTGTTGCTGGGAATTTACCGAATACCTGCAACTATACCCATTCCCCGAAGCGGTAAAGTGAATCTGAATATAGAAGCAGGGGTTGTTTACTCGGGACAGCTGGAAGAGCGAATACCTTATCCTATGTTTCAAACCTACAGAATAACCAAAGATTTAAAAGAAAATACAGTTGATACCGTAAAACCTGAATTTACATACCGCAGTTCATGTGTATTTCCGCTCATTGAAGATTTCGATAAAGTTGGATTTCGTTTTACGCTCAATCCGCTTTATTCACGCGCTGGCGATACTGTTTTGCGTGTAAGTGGTACGCAGGCCCTTGAAGCTGGAAAAAACTCAGGTAAAGTAGAACTCACTCCGGGCACTCAGTCCTTTCAGCTGTTTACTACAGAAAACTTTAATTTACCGGGTATGAACCAGCCAGTTTTTCTGGAAATGGATTATAAGAGTAATGTGCCGCTAATTCTCGGTTATTATTACTTCGAACCCGGACAATCATCCAGTCAGCCGAACGAAGTTATACGTTTGTTTAACACGGAAGGCGAGTGGAGGAAAGTATACCTTGCGCTCAATCAAGAGACTGCCGGTAAGCCATCCAATACATTGTATAAGTTTTATATCGGTTTATTTAAGGACGCCAATCAGCAAGCCGATATATACCTCGATAATATTAAGATTGTGTATTAAATGAAACGTTTGAAAAGAATACATACCTTATATTACGTAATGCTCGATTACATGTCGGCAATGGGTGCGTGGTTTGCATTTTTTTTATACCGAAAGTATTTTATTGAACCTTATAAGTTTGGATACAGCATTGCATTTGAAACCGGCCAAAACTTTTATCTGGGGTTGTTTTACGTGCCGCTTTTTTGGATTCTGATTTATTACCTCACCGGATTTTACAGCGATGTGTGGCGCAAGTCACGCCTGAAAGAGCTGCATACAACGTTTAGTGTTACACTGATTGGTGTAATCATATTGTTTTTCTCCTTGCTTCTTGATGATGAAGTGGCCAGATATACGGATTATTACTATACTGCTTTTACCTTATTCTCTCTTCAGTATGGGGCAACCGTGATTTCTCGCATTGCTTTTGTTACATACATTAAAAAGCTTATCAGCAAACGTAAAATAGGCTTCAATACAATTATTGCGGGAAATTGTGAAAATGCCACTAAGTTGTATCATGATATAATGAATGAGGCATTCCCTTCTGGTTACTTAATTAAAGGTTATGTAGGCACAACCTTATCTGCGTCTTCACATACCGATATTGAATACCTGGGTACTTATGATCAATTGCCGGAAATAATTCACACCCTCGAAGTTGAAGAAGTCATCATAGCCATTGACAGCGGCCGACACAGCGAAATTATACAGGTGACTAATCTGCTCGAAGGAGAACCTGTAGTGCTAAAGATAATACCCGACACCTATGATGTTGTTTCGGGTACAGTTAAATTAGAGAACATCGTGGGTATTGCCCTTATAGAAGTAAAACATGAAATGATGGCTAAATGGCAGCAGGTAATTAAACGGCTACTTGATATTGTCGTTTCTGCTACAGTTCTCGTTTTGCTTTCTCCGCTTTATTTAGCGTTGAGCATAGCTGTAAAGCGGTCATCAGCCGGGCCTGTATTTTTTAAGCAAATACGCATAGGTAAAAAAGGCAAGCCTTTTCATATCTATAAATTCAGGTCGATGTATGTTAACGCAGAAGATGCTGGTCCAGCACTTTCATCAAAGAATGATAGGCGTATTACATCCATTGGCAAAGTATTGCGTAAATACCGACTCGATGAAATCCCCCAGTTTTATAATGTGCTTAAAGGCGATATGTCTCTGGTAGGCCCAAGACCCGAGCGTAAATTTTATATAGACCAGATTGTGCAGACTGCGCCCTACTATAAGCAATTGCTCAGGGTAAAGCCCGGAATAACTTCGTGGGGAATGGTTAAGTATGGCTATGCCGAAAATGTAGAGCAAATGGTTGAGCGACTTAAGTTTGATATACTTTATATTGAAAACATGTCGCTGGCAGTAGACTTCAGAATTATGATTTACACTGTACTAACCATAGTAAAAGGTGCAGGCAAATAAATTTATTTGACGTTTGCCTGAATATATAATGCTGTAATTTTTCGCTTGGTATCGAGTGAAAAATCTCCATCCATCATCCACTTATAGTAGCTGGGTTCTACCTTGAATATATCCATTACCTTCTTATGGCGATGCTTACCAAAGTTAAATACTACCTCTTGTTTATCATTTCGTATAAGACGGCCTGCTAAATCTACATTATTTGACTGGCCTGAAAATTCGTGCAGGAAATCAATGTCGTTTTTCAATTGCGGATATCGGTCGAGCTGCGCCATCAATATTTCAAGAGTTGCACGGGTGTCGGCCTCGGCACTATGCGCCTGTAAGAGTTCCTTATTGCAATAGAATTTGTATGCAGCTGATAGTGTTCGCTGTTCCATCAAATGAAATATTCGCTGTGCATCTATAAACTTTCTGTTTTCTGTATCAAACTCAATTCCTGAACGTAAAAACTCTTCAACCAGCATTGGAAAATCAAATTTATTAGAGTTATAGCCTCCTACGTCACACCCTTCAAAGTCTTTAGCCAATTGCTGTGCAATGTCTTTAAATCCTGGTTTGTCAGACACATCACTGTCAGTAATGCCATGTATAGCTGTGGCTTGAGGAGGTATGGGCATTTGTGGATTTAAGCGTTGAGTATATGTAATCTGTGTGCCTTCAGGCATCAGTTTTATATATGATATCTCAATGATACGATCAGTTTGAATGCTAATTCCGGTTGTTTCAAGATCGAAAATAATAAGAGGGCGTTTAAGGTTTAGGTTCATGTTAAGTGATTACAGGCGTTCGGTAGTTCCATCCTGAAATTGTGTTGGTTTTTTATACCCTTTCATGGCGAGTAGTGCCCATCCGCCAATCATAAGAGCCCCACCTACCGGGGTAATCATTCCTAACCAAGAAATGGCATCGCCAATCCATAGTGATCGGGTTGAAAGCAGTATGAGTGTGCCAGTGAAGATAACAATGCCCGCTATAAACATAAAAAATACGTTTCGTGATGTTGATTCATGCAATCTGCGCAGCAATGAGGCAATCAGTAGTATTCCAAGGCCATGAATCATCATGTATTCAATGCCGGTTTTGTAAGTATTCATATGGTCGACAGGGATGAAACGTTGAATAAAATGTGTGCCAATAGCACCCAATGCAATCGAAGCAGAAAGTATGGCTGCCCCGGCTCTGATCATTTGTTTTTGAAGTGTATGTTTACTCATAGCTTTGAACAGATTTATGTTAACAATATGCATTTCATACATACGCAATTACAGTAAATTTGGTTAAAAAAAATAGTTTATTCATGAACAGATCGCTTTGGGTAGGTATTGCAGCTACATTTTTACTGTTTATTGTATTGGCAGTTTACTTTTATTCGAAGTACATAAAGCCGGATGATAAGCCATTGTATGCCATTATCCCCGAAACAGCCGTTGCTGTCGTCATTACTTCTAACTTCGGTGAAAGTCTGGAAATAGTACAGCGTACTGAATTGTGGCAAATGTTGCAGTCTTACCCATCTTCCACAGATGCGTTAAACTTTCTCGGTCTGTACGACTCCCTGTTGCAAACAACACCACTAAATGAAGAAGAGATGGCCGTTTCTATACATGTTCAGGGAGATCGGCTTGAATGGATGGTAACTATGCACCTGCCTGATAATGCTAATATGAACGAAGTGTTATCCGCATTAAATTACCGGAATTCGTACCGCATTAAAACTCGTACATACGAGGGCATAAAGCTTTACGACCTCCAAGATGCTTCGGGTAATTACACAGGAGTAGTGGTAGCAACTGGGTCGTATGTATTCTATAGTACTACCGGCCTGTTAGCAGAGTCGGCCATTCGGAAAATGAGATACAAAGTTCGTGGCCAAACGGATGAACTTGCCATGCTGCAGCCATTTGAGGATAAAAGTGCAGCATTTCGGCTATATGTGAATTACCGTCAGATGGAGAAGTTATATGCCTGCATTTCCAGAAATCCGGCTGAATGGTCATGGTTTACACCTCTACAAAATTTAGCAAACTGGAGTATGCTGAACGTGTCTGTTCAACAAAACGAACTAGTTTTTAAAGGCATAAGCTTAACGGATGATACCGTGAGCCAGTTTCTCGATTTATTCCGCAATCAGAATCCTGTTCCGCTTGACGACATAAATAAGTTCGTACCCAATAACTGTGCATATCTAGTGCGAATGGGATTTAGTGATTTCCTGTCATTTAAAAACGAATTGGACGATTACCATGAACGACTTGGGATTTACACTCGTTACAAGACAAATGAAGACAGTATAAGTTCACTCTATAAAATCGATTTAAATAATCTCAGGGCAATAATTGGTAAACAAGTAATAACAGGTTCATTGCTTTTAGCTGGGCAACAGCACCCCTTTACGCTTATTAAAACAACATCGGCCTCGGCTGCTGCTCAGCTGCTCGTAAATTATCAGCAGCAATTTAGCAAACGGCTGCTTATTGACTCGTTACAAACCACGCTTGTCTACAAAGGATACTCGATTACCCAGTGGCCGTTTGGTAATTTTATGCCGAATTATTTCGGCAGTGTGTATTGTGGCACTCCAAGTCCTTATGTAACGTTGGCAGAAGATGTGATTGTACTGGCTAAATATCCCGAAACTGTGATGCATATACTTGATGCTTATCAATCGAACAATGTGTTAAGCAACGATGAGTTATATGCTAAAATGAAATCGCTTTCAGGTCCTACATCGAATTTGGACATGTACATCAATACGTCTCAATCATTTTCAATTCCACTGGCTAATGTGAATACAACCATGCACAGTCACCTGAGCAGAAACGAAATTATCTACAAAAAATTTACAGCCGTTCATTTTCAATTTGCATCAGCAAGCGATAAATATTTTCATACGCAATATACTGTCCAGTTTCAACCTGAGTATGAAGAAAAACAGCGAATGCTTTGGCAGATAAAATTAGATACCACATTAATTTCACCACCGGTATTCGTATTTAACAAAACTGAGCAAGTATACGATGTCATTGTTCAGGATGTACAGAACATGCTGTATTGTATGGCTGCTGATGGCACATTGAAATGGAAGACTAAAATGTCTGGTCCCGTATTAAGTACCCCATATTCAGTTACCTATCACCCTTCAGGTAAATGGGGCTATTTGTTTAACACAGCAAAAAGTGTTTCACTGATTGATACTAGCGGCAAGAATGTTTCCGGATATCCCATATATCTGCCCGGTACAGCCTCAGGTAGTTTATTGCTAACCGATTTTTACAACGATAGCTTCTATGCCTTTTTTATTCCATTAACTAATAAACGCGTCATGGGATATAACATGACAGGTAAGGCAATCCCTTCATGGAATCCAAAAGTAACAGGTGAAAAAATGGCAAACTTAAAGCATGGTGTTTTACGCAACGAGCCCGTTTTATACGGAACCACAGAGACTAAAAAACTATGCATCTGGAAGCCGGACGGAACAACCATAGAGCATGCTGCCACTATGGGAGCAGATTTTCTAATTACTGAAAACCAGGTATGGGTTGTTGACAGTTCAACACAATCGGTAACACGATTTGTGTTTGATGAAGATTTCATGCCTACACAATCGTCACAGGTTGCACACCTGGATAGTGGAAGTTTTAAATTTATAGGCACAATGTTAGTTGCGAATTCAGGTAAAGGAATGCTTGTTTATGATCTAAACGGCAAAATATTAACAGGACCGACAGCCGGGGGGTATGCTTACCAACAATCAAGCGCTGCGAATGACTTCATGGTATTCGATTCGGCCAGTATGACAATGAACTCCTACATGGGATCGTCACTAGATAATGGATTTCCGGTTGATGCGTCAGCACCGGGAACTGTAGGAATGCTTTTGAATGACGGTGTTCGCTACCTGATAGTGCCGGTAACTGGTAATTATTTGAATGCTTTCCGTTTGAAATAACACGTATTTTCTTACATTCGTAAAAAAACCGTGACTATGCGTTTAAAAAAGCGAGTGTGGCTTATTGGTGCTGCGTTGCCCTTCTTTTCAGGATGCTTTTATGAACTTGCTCCCCTTTCCGATATTAAAGGAGCAAAACTGGCTACTGAAATAGCCCTGCCTTTGTTTCAGGACGAACTGGGCTTAAAGGATATCTACGATCAGTTTTCTAAAACCGGATTAATTAAACAGGATGGAGCCGAACCACTAACCTTTATCTATACCAGCAGAGATAGTATTGACGAACGTCAGTTTATTAATATACCACCCGTACTGGTAAATTTTGGTGTTCAAACGGACGCTGCCATAGCTACTGCCTTCAACTTTGTTGGTTCTTTTTCTCAGACTTTTTCAGGTGTAACAGATATTGCAGTCGGTGGTAACGAGCAATTTAAAAAGCTAGAAATTGGCAATGGCTCGCTGGCATTAAACATTTCGAGCGACTTTAAGCACAACACCAAAGTTGTGATGACTTATCCTACTATAACGCTAAACGGCAAAGCACTTACCGATTCATTCGAGTTGAATTATTCGGGAAGCTCACCTGTTACTATTAATCGTGTAATAAGTCTTGCAGGATATGTGATTGATTTTACAGATGGCGGCACAACCACTAATAAATTGCCTTACAGTGTTTCACTTTCAGTGCAGAAGGTAACCGGCAATCCTAACATGGTAGCCGGTGAAAAATTTGGAATGAGTCAGTACCTCTCGGTACCTAAATACAGATTTTTGGAAGGCTATTTAGGAAATTTTACCTTACTACGTACCAGCGAAAACATATCTATAGACTTATTTTCTAATCAGGTAGGCGGACGTTTGTTTCTAAATGACCCAAGATTGCGTATCCGTATTTCGAATGGTTTCGGGTTGCCTATCACGTGTAAAATATCCAACTTCATTGCACGTGGATACGATGATGTACCAATACCTATCACTATTGATTTTCTTAAAGATACCTTTTCACTTCCTTTTGCAGCATCTCCGGGGCAGGTAGGCATCGGTTCGTATGTTATTGACCGCAATAACTCAAATATAGATCAGGTTCTGAACAGCGCCCCAAAATCAATCAGTTTTGTATTGGACATACAAGCAAATTACAATAATGTGCCTGTCGGTAATTTCATGTTTGATACCAGTTCACTTAAAACATATTGCGATATCGAAATACCCTTCGATATGAGAATTGATGATTACATAGTTCAGCACGGTGACAATTTTAAATTTCCTGATTTTGCGAATACTCAGTTGCAGGATATGAGTATAGTTGCTGAAGCAACCAGTACAATGCCGGTTGGCGCACTCATTCAGGTTTACTTCTGTAAGCTCAAAACTATTAATGGGATTGATTCATTTGAGATTATAGACAGCCTGTTTGTTGAAGGATTAAAACTTGATCCGGCAGATGTAGATGCCAGTGGAAACGTAATCCCCATTCCGCGAAGTGCGCAAAGCATTTGTTATATGACCAAAGAGCGCTACAAAAACCTGCAGGATGCCGGCTGTGATTACTACTATACAACATTTAAAGGCAATACAGCACGAGATGCCAATAATAACAAGCCTTCTGTTCGCATATACAATACCCAAAAAATAGCGATAAAGGTGGGAATGATTGGAAATGCACAGTATCAATCAACAGGTAATCGATAATGAAAGGAGGAACGGATATGAAAAAATTTCGCTTAACCTACGCACTCATTTTCGGTACGTGCTTTACAGCATTCTCCCAAACCGAAACAACTCTGCCGTATATGCGGGGCTTGTATCAGTCGAACTTCATGAATCCGGCATTTATACCCGAGTATCAGGTAGTAGTAGGCTTACCTGTTGTTAATAATTTGGGATTTAATGCTCACCTGGTGAATTTGGATGCTGGTATGCTGATGGATAATATTGACACAAGCGGTTTGCTTGATTTAACGGGTTTGCAAAAGAGCATGAAAGATGGCAACGCCTTCGGTCTAAACTTTACCTACAACACCGATTTGCTATATATAGGTTTCCCGATAAAAGGCTTTTTTGTTGGTATTGGTGCAGGTACATCACTTAATACAAGTATTGCATTGAGTAAGGACTTAATCAACGGGAGCATTTTTGTGCGAGGCAAAGATGTTGACTTTTCAGGAAGCAATCTTCAGCTGTTGTCATACTCTAATATCAATTTCAGTATTGCCAAAGAAATCAGAAAGTTTACTGTAGGCGCTCGCTTCAAGTATCTTATAGGTCATGCCTATTTCGGTATAAATGATTTAGCTATGAGTACCCGTACGGGTAGTAGTGTGCCATATCCCATTACATTGAAAGCATCCGGGTCTGTGATTACCTCAGGATTTCCTGTTTTGCTTACGGAGTTGGGTGATAGAACATTTACAGATGCCGAGCGTAGCATGCCGTCAACAGATAAACTTATCAGTGAAATTTCCAATAACAGTGGATGGGGTTTAGACTTCGGCTTAACTTATCAGCCGTTTACAAAGCTCGAATTATTTGCGTCAGTCATTGATTTTGGGTCAATAACCTGGAAACACCGTACCTATAAGTATGAATTGAAAAGTGTGGAACGCACGTTTGAAGGGTTTACCTATACGCAGATTAATAGCGTTGAGGAACGTGACCGTTATCTGGATAGTTTGACTAATATTCTGAGTGCTGCTCAATTCTCTGAGTCTCCTTTTGTAACTACTTTGCCTACCAGGCTTTTTGCAGGGATGAATTATACCTTGGGCCGCAGCGATAAGGTAGGAGTAATGTTTCAGGGTCAAAATTTCCCAACGGGTTTTTATACTGCCTTTACAGCTAATTACTCACACATGATTGGTCGCTTTTGGCAAATCGTGCTCAATTATTCCCTCTATGATTTTAATAATTATGGAATTGGTTTTGGTACCACAATGAAATTAGGGCCATTTCAATTGTTTTTTGTACAGGATAACGTCATGACCATGTTTTCACCTACCACCGCACGTAGTCTTTACTTTCGTACAGGATTTAACTTGGTGTATGGCGATACCAAAAAGAGGCGTAAAGTTCGCACGGATAATCGTGAGACCATTGACTCGGAATAATGGGACAAACCCAGTCAGATACATCCAATTGCTTTAATATCTGCTTTTAAAACACCATGAAAAAGATACTGATAGCCAATAGAGGCGAAATTGCTTTACGTGTCATGCGAACAGCGCATGAAATGGGAATAGAAACCGTAGCCATATACAGCGAAGCTGATCGAAACGCATTACACGTGCGGTATGCAGGTGAAGCATACTGCATTGGTCCTGCACCATCTGCCCAATCTTACTTGCGTATGGATAAAATTATCGAAACTGCGTTGCAAGCAGGAGCTGATGCCATTCATCCGGGGTATGGTTTTTTATCTGAAAATGCTGTTTTTGCCGATAAGGTAAAAGAAGCAGGCCTTGTGTTTATCGGCCCAAGCGGAGATAGTATGCGTATGATGGGAGGTAAGATAAGTGCCAAACAAGCTGTATCGGCCTATGATGTGCCTATGGTACCCGGAACTAAGGAGGCCCTTCGCGACATACAGCAGGGTGCACTAATTGCTGAAAAAATAGGTTATCCGGTTTTGGTTAAGGCCAGTGCCGGTGGTGGAGGAAAAGGCATGCGTGTGGTTAATCATGCAGGCGAATTTGAAGAGCAGATAAAACTTGCCCAAAGCGAAGCACTATCGGCATTCGGTGATGATGCTGTATTTATAGAAAAGTATGTGGCTTCGCCCAAACATATTGAAATTCAGGTATTGGGAGATACACATGGCCATATCGTTTACTTATTTGAACGCGAATGCTCTATTCAGAGAAGACACCAAAAATTGGTTGAAGAGGCTCCGTCATCGTGCTTGACACCCGAAGTACGTAAAAAAATGGGAGAGGCTGCAGTAAATGTTGCGAAAGCCTGTAAGTATACAAATGCAGGCACAGTTGAGTTTCTGGTAGATGAAAACCTCAATTTTTATTTTCTGGAAATGAATACACGATTGCAGGTTGAACACCCTGTGACCGAACAAATAACAGGTCTTGATTTGGTGAAGGAGCAAATCCGAGTTGCCAGAGGTGAAGCACTGGGTTACGCTCAAGAGGATCTTTCTATTAAAGGCCATGCCATTGAATTGCGTATTTGTGCGGAAGACCCGGCCAATAATTTTCTGCCTGATATAGGAAAGTTAACAACATACAAAGTGCCCCAAGGCTATGGCATTCGGGTTGATGATTCATTTGAGCAGGGTATGGATATTCCTATCCATTATGACCCGATGATAGCAAAACTGATTACGTTTGGTAAAGACCGTGAAGAAGCCAGATTGCGTATGATACATGCCATACGAAACTATCAGATAAGCGGAATAGAAACCACACTTCCGTTTGGCAGTTATGTCATGCAACATGAAGCTTATAGGAAAGGCCAGTTCGATACCAAGTTTGTTGACACCTACTTTACTCCTGATATGCTTAAGAATGAAAAATCGTTCGATGAAGTAGCTGCTGTAGCTGCCGCTATGCTTTTTAATAAACCTACCACAAGTAAAGAAAATATTAATGGCGACAGTTCGGTATCAAATTGGTCAAAACACCGGAAAACATACTGATACATGAAGAGTGCTGCAGTTGCATTTATCTTGTTGCTACCTATATGGTTAACTGCCGAGGTTTCATCTGCTGACTCTACAGGCTTTCGTTTTTTACCCGGAAGTCGAATGGCACCCTTGCTTTCAGCCGATTCCCGTGCACACCGAACATATTTGCAATCAACTATGGAGAACCGAACATTCTATTTCGGTATAGGTACACTGCTGCCCGTGTTGCAATACAACAACAGATTTCAATTGCTCGTAGGCACTTCAGCGCATGCTACTATGAGACGTACATCCATAAAAAATGCAGTATTAAATACCGATTATTACCTGGACATTGTTGCCGATATCAAACTGATGAAGTATTTGTATTTACGAAGTAGTATAGGCCATACCAGTCATCACCTAAGCGATGACGGTGTGTCGTTAGGCTATGTAAATAATAATTACCAGCGCGATTATATTTCAGTACATGCTTTGTTTAACTACGATAATGTGTACACGTTATACGGTGGCGTTTGCTATAACACCGTTTTTCGGGCTACAGTTACACAAACTCCTAAATCGATGGTACAGTTTGGAGGAGATGTGGCACTTTTGGGGTCACGAAAAGCAGGCTACATTTTTGTAGCATTTGATACTAAATGGAAAGAAGAAGTAAACTTTGGTAGAACAACTAATGCATTGATCGGCTACCGCTATTTTAACTCCACTAATCAAGCTTTTCGCTTTGTATTGCAAAATACTTCAGGCTACGATGAGCGTGGTCAGTTCTATAATTCCAAAGTAAATATCGTATCCCTGGCATTGCAACTTGAAATCTAAATTTAGTCATATAATTTTACGTATAGCTATAATTTTAATAGCTATTTCAATGTACTTTTCTGTACATGCTCAATCCGACAATCGCTTTTGGACATCCTATACAACTAAACAAAAAGTGTTTACGGCTGGTATTGCAACACAGCAGGTAATTAGTGCGTTCATTCAATACAAATGGTGGTGGGATGAAGGGTTTAATTCATTTCGGTTTGAGAAAGGCGATAAGTTTACAACGAACTACCATTATGGCATGGATAAAGCCGGGCATTTTTATGTATCGTACATGTACTTTAATTCTATAAGCGAACTCATGAAGTTGTGTGAATTTAATGATAAGCAACGATTACGAACTTCATTCTGGCTTAGTGCATTTTGGGCAGTAAGTATCGAGTTGGGCGATGGCGTTACCCAATGGGGCTATTCCTGGCATGATTTAGCCGCAAATTTTTCCGGTATCGGAATGGCCTACCTTCAGTTGCGCTACCCTTATTTGTCAAACATCAAGTTCAAGATGAGCTATTGGCCTACTTCCTATTATATAAAAAATGGATTTAAGGAGTGGACACTTACCAGTGACTATCACGGGCATATGTACTGGATGACATTTGATATTCACAATATGCTGCCGGCAAAGCACCAAAAACGCTGGCCTGCTTTTTTGAATATGGCTGTAGGATATGGTGTAGACCGCGACTCGCCAATGCATAAACCAATACAAGACCGCGCATTTGCCATAGGGCTAGACTGGAACCTGGGGGCATGGAAAGTTAAAAACAAAACCTTGCACACAGTAAAACAATTAGCTGATTATATACACTATCCTGCACCGGGCTATTACTGGCAAACTAATCAGGTAGGTATTATATCTCCGCTTTTAGTCAGATGAAAATCACCACTTCATACCTGACTTATGCAATATACTTTCTGGCCGGTCTGTTGCTTATGTGGGCTGCTTTTACCCGTGTTAGCATCCATGAAGTTATTGATGTGCTGATACATGGCAACTATTTTCTTGCCATACCTGTTTTAACGGTATCCTTTTTAGGTTATGTATTTCGTATAAGCCGGTGGCAAATTATGCTCAGGCAGATGAATGAGCACGTAGATAAAAAAACATTGCTGGCATCGTTGTGTATTGGCTACGGTATGAATTATGCTGTGCCACGCTTGGGCGAACTGACTCGCTGCGCCCTTTTGCGTAAGTCGCATCATTTAGAATTCGACAAGTCATTGCTTTCAGTGGCTGTAGAACGTATAGTGGATACCATGTGTCTGTTTTTGCTCCTCGCACTGCTTGTGCTGCTGTATTCAGCCGATGTAGCAAACTTTATGTACAAAAACATATGGATACACATGCAGGAGAAGTTTACGTATGTGCACTATATAGTGGCTTTTATACTTGCGTGTTTGCTGCTTGTTGCACTGTATTTTGTGTATGCTAAAGCGCGTAAGTCTTTTTTGTTTTACAAAACTATGGCTGTACAGCTACTCAGTACATTGCTGCTTCCTACTTTTTGGATATATACAATAGGCATCTGGATTTGCTACTACCTCATGACCTATTTATGGTTTTATACCTTTACTGAAACATCCGTACTTACACTAAGTGATGCTTTTTTTATCATGATTATCGGAAGCATAGGACGTTCGGTTCCTATTCAAGGCGGAGGTTTGGGAGCCTATCATTTTTTGGTGGCTCAGGCGTGCCTTTTACTGGGTGTATCACTGGTAGCTGGAAATGCTCTGGCCATTGTTATTCATGGGATCCAATCTGTTTTTACACTTGCGTTAACAGCGATTGCGTATATTTGGTTCGTTAAAACATACAGGTAATGAATAAAGCTTTCATACTTATTTTTTTGTGTACATATACTGCAGTAGTTGCTCAGGTTCCTAAATATGGGAACGATACATTGCTTGATGTAGCCTGCTGGAATGTAGAGTGGCTGGGCAATACATCAAATGGTCCTACAAACGAAGCGCTTCAATACAGTAACGTAAAAACAATTATTAATAATGCAGATGTAGACATGTGGGGATTGTGTGAAGTTTCCGATAATACCACGTGGATGAATTTACTGAACGATTTGCCCGACTATGACGGTGCCATTGCTACCTATAGCCAGACTCAGAAAACCGCATTGTTGTTTAAGAAAAATATGTTCACCATGCAATCGTGGCAAATGGTGCTTACAGAGTCTCAATACAATTATGATTTTGCATATAGACCGCCTCTTGAAGTGGTGTTAACCACAAAAGGGAATAACAAAACAGATACGTTATATGTATATGTTATACACTTAAAGGCTTTTGACGATCAAGAATCGTATACAAGACGTAAAAATGCAGCTGCTTACCTAAAAACCTTTTTGGATGCTAACCGAAAAAATGATAAGGTTATGGTCATTGGCGACTGGAATGATGATGTAAATCAATCTATTTGGTCGGGTGCTACACAAAGTCCATTTGTAAATTTTGTAACCGATTCACCTAACTATTTTTTCATCAGCAAGCGCTTGAGCGATTTGGGTAAAGCATCGTATGCCTTCTCGGGTGGTAGTATGATTGATCATATATTGATAAATAATTCCAATAATCCATATTATGTAGCCAATTCATCGCGTGTGCTTGATAGCCTCCCATTTTATATTTCGGGATATGTAAACAATACCAGCGATCACTATCCGGTTATGGGGTACTTCAACTATAAAAGGTATACTGTATTGCCTGTTTCGCTTAATGATACTTACCAAGACCACGTAGGTGTTTCCCTTTATCCCAATCCCGCTTCATCTTACATAACCTTAGAAAGTAATGCCGGTTTTTCAAAGGCTGAGTTTTATTCCATGAACGGACTACTGGAATTAATACTAACAGAAAATTTCCAGCACGCAGATGTAACAGAGCTGCCTGCAGGGCTACACTACATTCGGTTAACAACCGTATCAGGAGAAACAGTAACGAAAAAGCTTCTAATACAACGGTAAAAATTGTGGACGTTTGCTGCCGTTAGCTAATTAATCAAAGTTAAGAGTAATGTATTAGTCCGTAACCAATGGCATACCGTTTTTCAGCCAGTTTGAGGTTCCGCCTTCTAGTTCAACTACGTTTTTGAAGCCTTTCTTCGCCATCATTTCGGTACACTCGCTACTTCGGCCACCACTACCACAGTACACATAATACACTGCATTTCGATCGAGCTTATTTATTCGTGCTTCGAAGTCATCATCGAATATATTCATGAGTTGAGCGCCTTTTAGGTGTCCCTTTTTAAATTCGGCCGGTGTTCTTACATCCAGCAATATGCCTTTCTGTTTCTGCATTACTTCCTGAAACTGTCGGGGTTGAAGGTACTTAACGCCCTGCTGTGCATGCAGCATGAATGAGCTGAATAGAATAAACAGAATTGTTGCGGAGTGTTTCATGATAAAATTTATTTAAGTGAGTAAACTATATAATTGGGAGTTTTTAAAACGACTGAATCTGTATAGGCAAGCAGTCCAGCGTGACTGAAAAGGGCAGTATCGATGATGACAAGGTGTGATGCTCCCTGCTCTTTGAATGCAGTAATTCGGCTTAGTTCGTTTTCGTAATTACTACCCAGTTGCCAGCCAAAGCGGTTGCTGAAATAGGTACATCCGGAATAACCATCATCAGGAACAAATACAAGTCGTGCATCCTCAGATATACCCGCATTTGTCAATTCTTTATCGGCATGTAATAACTTAATGCCTACTCGTGCATAAGGATCGTTTATAGATGAATCCCAATAACGCCACCGAACAAAATTTTGAGTATAGAACAGGTTTTTGTATAAAAAGATACCAACAACCAATGCTACTAACGTCTTTGCATAGTTGAGTGGAAGTTGTTGCGTAATTAGTGACAACATATTCATAAATAAAAGTGCAAAAGCCGGTATAATGGTTAGTATATAATAATCGTGGTCATGTAACTGGCCAAAAAATAGTATAAGATACGCAAACCCAGCCAATGCTGCTAGAATACCCCATACACCTGCTGTCAAGCTCACATATTTTTTGAAATCAAGTATCAGAAGCAGGCTAAAAAACAGCCCAAAAACGGCAAACACTGTAAGGTGCCAGCCATACCAGTATTCAAGTATATGCTTCCAAACGGATTGTATGTAACTTTCATCCAGCATCCAATAGGCTTTGTAAGTACTTAAGAAATAGCCCGTATGAATTCGGTTATACCACACGACATAATACATCCAGCTTCCGCATACGATTAAACTGAAAAGAAAATACACAAATAGCCTTTTCAGTTCTTTATGCATTTTATTGTTAGAAAACTGGGTTACTAGCACAGCCACAAAAAATGCAGCAGGATAAATAAAATACGATATTTTAAGTAAGGCCGATAGCGTATAAAATATAGTTGCCTTAACAAGACGTTCGTTACGATGGTTGCTCAAATACTCATATGAATAACGCAAGGCAATAAATGCTAATGCCATTGCTGAAATGTCAGGTAAAAAATTGTTGGCGTAGTAAACTATAACAGGACTTGTAATGATAAATAAAACAGCAATAACAGATATGTGCCACCTAAGCAAAGACTTTTTAAACATAAGCAGCAGGTGATAAACACCGACAAAAAATACAGTCAGATTAAATAGCCGTAGCAGAAACTCTTGCTTGCCCGCATACTTCCACACAAATGAAAGTGCATAATATACAGCAGGAAACTCACTGGCTGTCTTACCATCATGGCTGTAAAGGCAAAGCAGGCCGGGCTCCCATAGCGGTGCTCCGGTTTTTAAATAATAGCTGATAAATGACAAGCAATCCGTTTGGCGCATGAAATGAATGCCTTGAGGTTGCCAGAACAGTATTTCGAAATAATTATAAAACCAACACAAGCATAAGGCTGAGAGTATAAATAGTATGGGAATAATGAGTTTATTCAGCGTCATTTGCACATGTTTGTCTACAAATGCAATATTCGATATATTACCCATTATTTTTATTTTCTGACACGAATAATATTTTAGTTGTGTGAAAGTCACTTTTTTGGGAACCGGAACTTCGCAGGGCGTGCCCCTGATTGCCTGCAGCTGTACAGTATGCTCGTCAACCGACAGCCGCGACAAAAGGCTGCGTACATCTGTTTTAATACAATCGGGCGATACTCATGCTGTTATTGATAGTGGTCCAGACTTCAGGCAGCAAATGCTACGTGCAGGTATTCAGCACCTTGATGCACTTATTTTTACTCACGGACACAAAGACCATATAGCCGGTATGGATGATATACGTGGGTTTAACTTCAGGATGAAGAAAGCCGTTGACGTATACTGTACCGAAGCCGTTGAGCAACAACTGCATCGTGAGTTTGCCTACATTTTTGCTGAAACACGCTACCCGGGCATCCCCGAAATACACCTGCACCGTATACACAACGATGTGTTTTTTACCGTGCGTGACCTACGAATACAGCCCATAGAGGTACTTCACTATAAGCTACCGGTACTTGGATTTCGAATTAATGATTTTGTATACATTACCGATGCCAATTACATTTCTCCGGATGAAATGGAGAAAATAAAAGGATGTAAAATACTTGTATTGAATGCACTTCGTAAAGAAAAACATGTATCTCATTTTACACTTGACGAAGCACTTCACATCATTGAGCAGGTTAAGCCAAAAGCAGCATACCTCACACATTTAAGCCATCAGATGGGTAAGCATGAGGAAGTAGAACGTGAATTGCCCAATGGTGTTTACTTGGCTTATGATGGGTTAACTCTTGAACTGTAATGTCCTTGCATCAGCATTATCATACGGTAAGGCAGCTAAGCGCAGCACTCACTGAGCAGTTGCAGGATGCTGTATTGCACGATGCCTACACGCTAAGTAAAGATGAACTGGTACTGCTGTTCGAGAAATCGAATAAAAACCTATGCATGAAAATGGTTCTCGCTTCCCGGCATTGTTTCCTGCTGTTCAGTCATGATAACCCACGAAAGCCATCAAATGCACAGCCTTTGTTTCAACAACTAGTTGAACAACGACTAAAAAAAGTAAAACAGCATCACAATAACCGATCGTTTGAACTGCAATTTGAACATTCATGCGTTCTGCTTTTTAAACTTTATGATGGGCTTGCCAATGTGTTACTTTACGCAGATTCAAACCTGCCTGTTGAAGTATTTCGGGAATCAATCAAGAACGATCGGCTGTTAGCGCTAAATGATTTTGATAGAAGCACTACAGAGCGCGCTGAACTACTGAAGAACATATCCATAGTGGAAGGATACTTTTGCATAGCACCTCAGCAAGATGCACACTTACCTTTTGCATTTTACCTTCAACCGGTTTCTGATAAGGTATATGAAAGCGATGAAATATTGGACGCACTTACTCAGTTTGCACGGCTTAACTTAGCTCAGCTTCATTTTAATGCACAAAAACAAACACTGTTATACAACCTGAAAGCTCAAATCAGGCGAACTGAGTCGTTGATTCATAACACCAACTTGTTATTGCAACCTGATGAGCAAACACTTTCTGCTGATCAAATCGGACACCTCATTATGGCCAATTTGAACACCATAAAACAAGGTATGCAAGAAGTCACTTTGTACGATTTGTATCATGGAAAAGATGTAGTTATAAAATTGAAAAAGGATTTATCGCCTCAAGATAATGCAGCCCACTATTACCGTAAACAGCGTAATATAAAATCGGAAACCGCCACGCGACACGATACATTAATGCGAGCACAGGCTAAGCTTGAACACTTGCAATCAAACTATAAGCAGGTAATCAAGGCATCACAAGCTAGCGACCTGAAGCCGTTTATGAAACAACAATGGGAAAAAGAGAAATCCTTGCCTTTTAAGGTGTATGAGAAAAACGGCTACACCATTTGGGTGGGGAAAAATGCATCCAGCAACGATGTATTAACCACACAATACGCACAGAAAAATGATATGTGGTTACATGCCAAAGATGTATCGGGTTCGCATGTTGTCATCAAACAGCAGGGAGCACATTTCCCTAATGATGTGATACACTACGCAGCACAGTTAGCTGCATACTACTCTAAATTAAAAGGCAGTTCTTTGGTGCCAGTGTGCTATACCCTCAAAAAATATGTTCGCAAGCCTAAAGGGATGGAGCCCGGTCAGGTGGTGGTTGATAGGGAAGAGGTGATGCTGGTAGAGCCTTACATTCACGATAAGTAGTACGTTCATAATTCATGCGCATTAGCTCAGACTTCAAAACAAAATTTTTAAGTCTTTTGTCTGTGCGAATATGCTTAACACGTACTTTATGAATATCTCGACTTATATATGAATTAGATAATACGAATAGAACAGCTACTTAAAAGATACGATAGTAGCTTATTCATATTCGTACAATAAAAAAAGCATGCCCATTTTGAACATGCTTTGTATAGAGAGCGCTTAGGAGAAGGTTATTTACAGCCAGCCTTAAGTTTATTTTTTTCGTTGCTTTGGTCATCTGAACTTACGTATGTTTTTTTTCTAACCGTAGCTTCGATGTCAAGTAAACGCGAACCATCAGGTATGCTCAAATACTTTTTGGGTATCATCGTTATTTTGAAACGGCCATCAGGCATTTTTTTCATTCTCAACTTAGGATTATCTTGTACTTTAAAAAACTTGCTGGGTTCTATAGTACTTTTATTTTTGGTTGCTGTATCTTCTATTGTAGCTACTATGTGCATATACACTTCGCCATCAGGAAGATTTTGCATGCTTACTTTGGTTTCCTGAGGATTATCGTACACTAAACTGGTAATTTCCTGTTCGAAGATGGTACCCGGCACAGTGTAAATAATGCCTCTGTTCAACTTCGGAGGAGATACGGGAAGATTAAAGTCTTCGGTTTTAGCATCAGGGTCACCGTAACCTCCACCATCTTTCGGCTTTACCAGAAACGATATGCCCTTCGTGTAAACGGTATTTGCATCTACACCGTAAAACAAAACGGGTACCATTTCATAATACCACACATTCGCACCTTTAGTATCGTCTTTGGTCATTCGCATGGTTTCGTTACTGTTTTTCCAGGGCTTATCTCCCGATCCGTTCAGAAGTGAATCAACGCGTGCTTCATTCGGATTCCATGTCCAAATATAGAATGGACCGTCAGGATTACTTTTCATTCCATCTGCTGTTGCAGCGGTAACTTTTAATATGTCGCAGTAAATACGAATGGGTTTGGTTACATCCGGATTTTCAGGTTCTATCCACGCTGCCTGACTCATCGAGGTCAGGTACGTAAAAATGGCAGCTATGCTTAATACTATTTTTTTCATTTCACTGTTGCTTTAGAAATTCAAGGTTGTACGTAAATGCTTTTTCTTCCCCGCACATCGCTGATTTGGTATACAGCAGCATGGGATTAAGGCTAAGCAGGTTTGCACCTATGCCTATACTACCTACTGGTAGATCATTCGCATCCGAAAGGTTTATCACGGTGGGGTAGGCCGGGTCATCAAAATTCCATTTACCGGAGGTTACTCCAAAATAATCAACCGCTACACCGGTGGTGTCGGCTGTAAAGGTAAAGTCTGATTTAAAAACAAGAGTTGGTACATTCGAACCGGGTTCCTGTGTGAAAAAATCAGTAATATCAATCGACTCCTTAGTCAATGACTTTTCATCTACCTGTTTGGCTGAAAGCATTTGCCATTTGCCTTCAAGTACGGTCATTATTTGCTCCGGATTAAACCGTGGCGGACCTATTTTTTTAGTCTCGTCATAGGGTTTTTCGCAAGCGCCCCACAGCAGCGGAAACGCACATACCATAACTTTTAAAATTCTATTTTTCATATATTATTAATTGCAAATAGTAGTAGGGTTAAATTCAAATACACGTGATGTTCCGCAGGATGCTGGGAACTGTAAGATCATTCCGTTGCAATTCCAAGGCACACCTCTAACCATCAGATTATTTTGACCTTTGCTTACGCCTATTCTTTTTACCTGATGCAGTCGGTCGCCTTCGCAATTCAACTCAATTCTGCGTTGCAAACGTATTTCTTCCACTAACGCATTTCCGCTTAAGGTGGCTACATATGTTTCTTTGCTTGCACTTGGCAGGTAAGCTCGTTTTATGATAGGAGTTAAATCACTAATAGCTGAAGATGCGTTGCCTTGTATAGCGAGTATTTCTGCACGCATCAGTTTCAGGTCGGTTAAGTGTATATAGGGTGTTGCAAAATTATTCAGATTAAATTTTGTAGTGGCCATTTGCTCATTAGGCTGCCCTTTATTATAGGTACGTGTCAGTTTGCCTCGCTGATCGGTGGTATCGCTTTTTAGTATTCCCGCCAATTCAGCTGATAAACATAATACAGGCAGTACATTATCGCCTTGCAAGTCGTTTCTGTATTTGTCTTTAAACTCACCACTGCGACTGCCAGTTTCGTAAGCGTTATTACCGCTCACAAATCCAAACACCACTTCATTCACACTATTCTCACGTACAAATCTGTTCAAGCTGTCACTTAACTGATACCCACCGGTATTTATTACTTCATCAAGAAGTGTTAGCGCATTGGTATAGTCATTCATCTGAAAATATACTTTGGCAAGTAACGCTTTAGCAGCATTTTTTGTGGCATACACCCCATTCTGCTCCGGTAATTTACCTATTGCACTTTGCAGCTCACTAATAATGTAATCGTAAGTTTCTTTAACTGTGCTGCGTGGTATAGCTTCATTTAGCGCTCTTTTCCGAATGATTATTCCCAGATGTGAGTTATCAGGTGTGAAGCCATAAGGGTGTGCCCATAGTTTAACAGCCTCGAAATGGCACAAGGCTCTCAGAAAAGCTGCTTCACCCTGTAAGCGGTTTTTCTCTGCATCGCTTATTTCAACTTTGTCATAATACAGATCCATTACGTTACAGCGGTAGATGGTAAAATAGGGTTGAGCAAACGCTCGTCCGATAAACGTATTAAACTGGTCGCTTTGGCGGTTGTAAATACCTGTTATAAATCCATCGTTGTTGGTGGGTTTACTAACATCGTCTGCCAGCAAATCAGAAGATACCTGAAACTGACCGTTCATCATATTGGCGCATGCATCGTAGCAAGAATTGAGCAGTTTCTGCAGGTCGTCTTTGCTTTTGATAGCATTTTCAGGTGTTAACGCCTCAGGACCTGTTTCCAATTCTACATCCAGATTTTTTTCGCAAGAGCTGACAGATAAGGCCAGTGCCAGAACAGCTGTATATAAAAGTGTGCTTACTGTATTTAATTTCATGGTACGTCTTAATTAAAAGGTTAAAGTAACTTGAAAATTGTAGGTTCTTTCCTGAGGTGCATTCAGGTAATAGGTATTTTGTGCCTGCATATTTCGCGATTGATTGATATTGCCTTCTCCATCGCGTGCAATTTCAGGATCCAATCCGGGATAGGAGGTAAACACTAAGAGGTTGGTTCCGATAAATCCTATTCGAGCTGATCCCATTCCGGCTTTTTTAGCCCATTTAGCTGGCAGGTTATATCCGATTGACAAATTACGCAAACGCACAAAGCTGGCATCATACATCCACATTGTGGTGTTGTACTGCCAGTAGTTGGGAAGGCCATAGTTAGATGCATCCAGCGTTAATCGAGGAAATTTGGCATCGTCACCCGGTTTTTGCCACCTGTCTGCAATTTCCGGACGTATATTCCAGAATGAAACTACACCCAGCTGACGCTTGGCCGAAGCATCGTATATGCTGCCACCAATTTGGAAAATAAATAATATACTCAGATCCCAGTTTTTGTATTGAAAGGTATTTGTTAAGCCTCCTGTAGCTTTGGGCAAAATGGAGCCAACAGGAACTCGATTGCTGGGGTCCCAGGTAAAGGTTTCGTTTCCGTTTTTATCTAGATATACAGGTCTTCCGGTTTCTTTATCAACGTGCGAGAAGCGTACCAGATAAAAAGTACCCACCGGACTACCCACAACTATTCGTGTATCATTGGTACCGCCACTCACCGCTTCTTCGGTGTAGTTTCCTGTACTGGTAAGCTCATTAAGGTTGCGTGCAATAACAAACTGAGTAGTCCATTTAAAGTTGCGACCTACTATATTGTTTGACTTCAACGAAAGTTCAATACCGTGATTTCTTATAGAGCCAACATTGTCAAAATATTCACTAAAGCCGTTTGACGGGTCAATATTTAAACGCATAATAATATCAGAACTTCGTTTGTCGTAGTATTCAACCGTACCGGTTATGCGGTCATTAAATAAGCCAAAGTCGAGGCCAACGTTAAACGTCCACGAAGTTTCCCAGCGAAGGTTTCTGTTTTCAAGTTTAGTAGGGTATAAAATTGGTTGTCCGTTGTACGGTGTTCCTGGCGATAGCTGGAAAAATCCGAAACGCGCATCGTTTTCAAAATCAGAGTTACCGGCCTTACCATACGATGAACGCAATTTGAGGTAGCTGATGGTTTTATTTCCTGATAGGAAGCTTTCATCTGAAATGTTCCATCCGGCTGACACCGCAGGGAAGAAACCGTAGCGGTAGTTAGTACCGAAGCGTGATGAGCCATCGTAGCTTAACGATACCTGAGCATAGTAACGCTGCCACAGGCTGTAATTAAATCGGCTGAAATAGCGTTCGAATATCCATTCTTGCTGCAATTTGTTTGTCGACAGAAAGTTAGGATTGGGTGTACCACTTGAAGTAAAATAGGGAACAGAAGTAGGCTCATTTGATTGCAACAATCCTGTAGCATTTCGTTGTTGCAAACTTACACCATTGGTTACAGAACGTTGTCTTTCAAAACCACCTGTAACGCTAATGTTATTGAACTTATTGATATCGTAATTGTACGTTGCCTGAATAGTGTAGTTGTAGTTATTGGTATGGTTAGCATCTCTGCGGGCAATTCCTGTTGTATCAGCTCGGGTAGCACGAAGCAATTCAGCAGGCGAAAAATTATCGTCTGCTATGTTCTGGTAATCGTAATTTCCTTGTGCACGTACGCTTAGGTTTTTAATCACCTGATAATCCAGGCTTATTGAATTGATGGAACGCAATTCGCGGGTTTCCCATTTGTAGAGGTCCTGCATCATCACCGGATTTGTTCTAAATGCTGCATCTGAGTTATTGAAGGTAAAATAAGTTCCGTCTGCATTTCGGATAGGATATATAGGCAGTGCCGATGACATTACTAAACCGAATCCGCCTGACCAACCGCTGTATATACGGTTATTCAAACCCGAGGTAAATGATGTTCCAAATGAAGCTTTCAGGTTTTTAAGAATTTGATAATCCATATTGAAACGTGTACTTATTCGTTCATACGAATTTCCACGTATAAAGGTTTCGTTTTTAAGATACGATATGCTGGAGAATACATTGAATTTATCCCACCCTTTGGAGAGGGTTATATCGTGCTGGTGTCTAACTCCTGTTTGTGTTGTTGCGCTATACCAGTCGGTATTGTTATTGCGTGCTTCATCCCATGTTATGCCTGTAATACCACCTACCGATAAATCGGGTTTCCCCACCCGGCCATCATTAATCCACGCTTCTTCATACAGCTGCAAAAATTCATCTCTGCTAACCAGCTTAGGGCGTGCTGTAGGCGTTGAAAAACCTAATTGACCATTATAGGTAATAGCGAGCTTGCCTTTTTTGGCCCTGCGGGTCGTTATCATAATAACTCCATTAGCGCCTCTGGATCCATAAATAGCAGTTGCAGCTGCATCTTTTAAAACTTCTACTGATTCTATATCATTCGGGTTGATGGTTGCAAGCGGATTAAAGTTGAATCCACCGCTGTTCCCATAAACAGCATAGCTTTGAGTAATCGGAATTCCGTCTATTACGTATAAAGGATCGCCACTGGCACTAATAGAACTTATACCCCGTATGCGAATAATAGACGGAGAACCTGCAACTCCGCTGCCCTGCGTAACAGCAACACCTGCAAGCTTACCCTGCATGGCTTGCTCAAAACTTTGAACAGGTAGATCGGTAAGCTCTTTTGTAGAAATTTTAGCGATGGATGACGTTAGTTCTCTTCTGCGCTGCACACCATACCCAACTACCACGACTTCATCCAGTTGCTTGGGGTCTTCTTTGAGTGACATATTAATTACAACTGGTGCAGCACCAAGTTCCACAGTTTTGTATTCGGTTTTAAGGCCTGTAAATTGAAAACGTATTTTATATTTACCCTGCTGCAGGCCCTGTATGGTATAATTCCCATCTATATTTGTTACATCTCCTTTTTGAGTACCTTCAGCCATAACCACTACACCAATTAAAGGTTGATTTTGGTTGTCGGTTACTTTTCCTGAAATAGTTTGTGCTCCCGCCTGTGTAAAGATGGCAGCCAATACGAATGTAAGTATCGTTCCTTTCATATGTAATAATGTTTAATATTCTGATACCAATTTATAGCTGTTTCTCAATAGAAAAACATAAATTGACAGTGCGATTTAGAAAATTGAAAGTGTATTTCCTACACTTATTTGTTTTTTTGTTAAAAATAATTTTATATTCGAATCATATTTGAATAACACATTATGAAAAAACTATTACTATTCACAGCTGCACTTGGAATGTTTTCAGGTGCATTTGCAAAAAAAGTCAGATTTCAGGTTGATATGACCGGAACTGCTGTCAGCTCAAACGGTGTACACGTTGCTGGCGATTTTCAAAGTGAAGCGGGCGCCTCTGGCGACTGGAAACCCAATGAAACTCCATTAACAAAAGTAGGTTCAAGCGAAATTTATGCTGTTGTGGTTGACATTCCTGCCGGACGTTATTATGAATTTAAATTCATCAACGGCAACGACTGGAATAGCCCTAGCGTACCCGAGTCAGTTCCTTCGTTGAGCCAAAAAGGTCATCCGAACAATGGACAATCTAACGGTAATCGCTGGATGTTTATCGACTCATCAGCGAATGATACCACAGACCTACCCGCTTATTTGTTCAACGGTAATGCCCCAGCAGGTAAAAATGCAGTGCGTTTTGCTGTGGATCTGAAAAATGAAACAGTAGCCAATGACGGTGTATTTATTGCCGGTGCATTTACAAGTTGGGGTGCAGGTCAGCGTTCCATGACTAACCTGTATACATCTAACAAATTGTATGAGTACATTGCTATTCTTGACACCGGAATGTCTTACGAATACAAATTTAAAAATGGAGATGGTGGCTGGGAGTCCGTTCCATCAAGTTGCGCTGTAAATGGTAACCGTCAGGTAGTTTCCAATGCCAGCAAAGCTGAAGCTATTGTATGCTTCAATTCATGTATCGCTTGTCCTGCTGCTCCGCTTCCACGCTACGATATTACTTTCCGTGTGGACATGTCGAACAGCAATTGCGATGGTGGATTTGATTCAGTTACAGTTGCCGGTGCCCGCTCTGAATTGACTAACTGGGGCAGCGGTGTTAAACTGAATCAAGTAGGAACGAGCAATGTTTACTCAGCAGTAATTGAGCTCGACTCAGGTGAAGTTAAATTCAAATTCCGCTTCCACAAAAATGGCAACACCAACTGGGAAGGCGGAGGAGACAGAACGTATGTATTAGATAAAGATTCTGTTTTGGCACCTAATTGCTTCGGCTCATCTTCACCATGTGTTCCTAAGCCAGCCCCTTCAAGCATTACGTTTAAAGTGGATATGTCAAATGAAGTTCCGGATCCACAAGGAAGAATTTATGTTATGGGTACATTCCAAACTCCAAACTGGCAAGCGGGTGCACTGCGTTTAAATCCTGTAGCCGGTGAGCCTGGTGTATTTGCTATAACAGTAAATAATGTATGCCCTGGTTCATTCAACTATAAATTTTTAAATGGCGACTCATCACTGCAGGCTAGTGAAGAAACCTATCCTGACACTGCTTCACGTGCTTGTCTTGAGCCAAACGGATTGGGTGGCTTTAACCGTAAATATACTAGAACCGATACAGCTGCTGTGGTATTAGCTTATGTTTATAACAAGTGTGCTACCATTTCTGTAGGATTGAACAAAGTAGCTGGTTTATTCAACCAGGTTGTAATGTATCCTAACCCTGCCAAAGAATTTGCTACACTTAACCTGAGCTCAGTAAAAGGTGAAGTAAATATCTCGGTAATTGACATTACAGGACGTGTACTGAAAAGTATTCAAACAGAATCTAAAGAAGTGAAACTCTCGAAAGAGGAATTAGGCAATGGCTTATTCTTTGTGCGCTTAACTGGTGCTAATGGAGAATCACGTGTGCTGAAACTGATTGTACAGTAAACGAATCAAACTCTCAAAAAAAAGCCCGGCATTGCCGGGCTTTTTTTATGCTTACTATATTGACACTCGATTAAAAATCAATGGCGGGTTTTAAACGAATACAACTTCGCAGGCTTGTGCAATACACCCTTCTGCTTTTCGCCCAACTCGATGAGTTCCTCATCTTTTTTGAAACGCTTGATGAAATTTCGTTTGTCAAACGTAGTATTCAGTACTACTTCATACAGGTTTTGCAATTGACGCAAAGTGAATTTTACCGGCAGTAGCTGCTCTGCAATATGGTTATAGTGCATTCGGGTTCTTATATCGTCAAGCGCTGTTTTAACAATTAGATTATGGTCAAAAGCCAATGGCGGCACTCGTTGTACATTCTTCCACACAACGTTTTTCGCAAATGACCCCGGTATTGGTCGTATCATTTCTTTGCGCACCAAAGTATAATACGCTATGGTTACCACACGTGCATCCGGATCTGAACGGTAAAACGCCAGCCATTCTTTGTCCTTGGTTTGTTTTACACGCAAGGGGTCGCCAAAGGTGTGAAATTGCCTCAATACTAAACCTTCTACGTGGGTAAGCTCTTTTAAAACACGTGTAGCGGCCTCATCAAGGCTCTCTTTCTCGTTTATCAAATCACCTGGTAGGGCAAATTGGGGTCTGTATGTATGTGTAGATTTTTGTGATGGGTCTTTTTGCTCAATGAGCAATACTTCAAATTTATTATTGCTTTCGTCAAACCCGAAAATGACACAATCGACAGATAGGTGTTTCTGGAAGGTACTTTTTTTCATGATAAAGGTACAGCGAAAATAAATTTTTCTGCGAAATAAGTGTTATGCGTACACAGGTTTGATACTAACTGGATGTTATGTATCATTGTGTCTTGTAAAAATACAGTTATGAAAAAAATAATTCTAAGTATTTTCTCTATAGTAATTTGTTTACAAGCTAATTCGCAGGCTAAACTTCATCAGTCACTAGGCTCTATTAATGGCTACAGCAATAAAGAACCTTATGTGCTATTCAATACGTCTACCGGCCACATTCGTATCAGTGCGTATTCGCCTGTGTGTATACGCGTGCAAATTAATAAATCAACATCTTTTGAGGACTTTAGTTATGCCGTACAAGCCAAGCCTGTTGCTGGTTTAATTAATGTTACTGATAAAGGTTCAGCGTATGAATTGCGCACCGACTCTTGTTATCTGGTTATTACTAAAAATCCTGCACGAATTGCACTATTCAATCATAAAGGCGAGTTATTGAATGAAGACGAGCCAGCATTTGGTACCGGATGGATAGGGGAAGAAGTGAGTACGTACAAAAAAATGCAGGATGATGAAAAGTTTATCGGGTTAGGAGAAAAAACAGGTAACCTCAATAGAAGAGGCGAAGGTTTTACCAACTGGAATACCGATTACTTTGCCTATCCGTCAAACGGAGACCCTATCTATGCATCAATTCCTTTTTACATGGGCGTGCACCATAATGTGGTATACGGTTTGTTTTTAGACAATACCTATAAATCACACTTTAATTTCGGAGCATCTAACAATCGTTTCAGTTCATTTACAGCAGAAGATGGGGAGATGAACTATTATTTATTTGCGTCTGCAACTGTCGCGGGAATTATCGAATCATACACTGCATTAACAGGCCGTATGGAAATGCCATCTCTTTGGAGCATCGGCTTTCAGCAGTGTCGATACAGTTACTATCCCGACAAGGAAGTAATTACGCTGGCCAAAACTTTTCGCGATAAAAAAATTCCTTCCGATGTGATTTATTTCGATATCCATTATATGGATCAATACAAAATATTTACCTGGAACAATGAGCGTTTCCCTCAGCCGAAAAAAATGCTGGATGAGCTGGAAGGCATGGGCTTTAAAAATGTGGTGATTGTTGATCCGGGTATAAAAGTAGAGAAGGGTTATAAAGCTTATGAAGAAGGCCTGAAGGATGAATTGTTTTTAAAGTATCCTGACGGAACCAACTACACGGGACAAGTTTGGCCCGGCTGGTGTCACTTTCCGGATTTTACAAAACCCAAAGCCAGAAAGTGGTGGGGACAATCATTTGCAGGATACATCAACGATGGAATTGATGGTTTTTGGAACGACATGAATGAGCCCGCTACCTGGGGGCAACGTTTCCCTGATTTGGTAGAAGCTGATTTTGAAGGCCGCAAGGCATCACACCGCGAGTGGCACAATGTGTATGGTATGCAAATGGCTCGCAGCACTTTTGAAGGCAGCAAAGAACTGATGAAAGGAAAGCGGCCTTTTATTTTAACACGTGCAGCGTATGCAGGTATTCAGCGTTATTCAGCCATATGGACAGGCGATAACCGCCCGGATGATGACCATATGTTGGCGGGTGTTCGTTTAATAAATAGTTTGGGATTAAGTGGTGTTTCCAATGCAGGATATGACGTTGGAGGATTTGCAGGCGAGGCATCTAAGGAGTTGTTTTGCCGTTGGATGCAAATCGGGTCTTTCTGCCCGTTTTTCAGAAGCCATAAAATGATTGATGCCAAAGACAGTGAACCTTGGAGTTATGGTGAGAAGGTAGAAGAAATCGTAAGGAATTATATTTCACTCCGCTATCGCCTTATGCCTTATCTATACAGTTCGTTTTATGAATCAACCAAAAACGGAATGCCTGTTGCACGCAGTTTGGCCATTACACATACCTATGACCCGATGGTGTATGATTGGAAATACCAGAATCAATATATGTTTGGGCACGGCATATTGGTTGCTCCTGTTACAAGCTATAAAGAAATTAATAAGGTGTATTTGCCTGCAGGTGAGTGGTATCAGTTTTTTACCGAAGAAAAATATGAAGGCAACCGCGAATTGTATGTAGAAACACCGATGGAAATGTTGCCGGTTTATGTAAAAGGAGGCAGTATCATACCGATGCAAACCGTTGTACAGCATGCAGGCGAAAAGCCTTCCGATACCTTGGCTATTCATTTTTATTACGGCAAACAGGCCAATACGTTTGAGTATTACGAAGATCAAGGCGACATGTATGAATACCGCAATGGAAAATTCCTTTCAAGAAATTTTACGTATCAACCTTCCAGTAACACATTAAGTGCTTCAAAGGCGATAGGCAATCATGTTTCCAAGTATAAATTCCTACGTTTTTACATGCATGGTTTTCCTGCCAATGCTTCTATTAAGTTAAATGGCAAAGCTGTGAATGTAGCCAATGCGCAATTGGAAATGATGCCGGGAGTATCTCAGTTTGATCCGATAGGAAAAAGCATTGATGCTAAAAAAACAGAAGTGGGATCATTTGTAACTGAGCACAGCAAGGATGAAATAACCATAAGTTGGTAGCAGCCACAACCTGCGGACGTTAGTAAATTATTTGTGGCTTTAAGTTAAGCCGTTGTTTTGGCTTTTACCTGTTGCAGGTGAAATTTCACCAGGTCGTCAAGCGGTGATTGAATAACCCTGCCCATTTTCATATCGTAGCTTACGGCTACTTCCTCCAGTATTTCTCTGAAAACATAGCCAACAGAGCCCACGCAATTAAAGCTGTATTTTTTGTAGTCGGGATACTTGCTCACCAGGTTTTTAAAGAAATCTCTAAATGAATCACGCACCTTATTTTTAATATACGGATGTGTTAAATACTCATCGGCAAATTTGCAAAAGCTCGCCAGGTATCGGTTAGGAAATTGGGTGGTGTAAAGTGTATGGAATATTTGTTCGTTGCTTTCAATCTGAAAGCGCTCTTTAAAACGTTGGTGTAATTCGGGCTCAAGGCGTTTGCGCATAAAATCACGTATAATTTTCTTTCCGATGTAACTGCCGCTGCCTTCATCACCCAGCAGATAGCCCAATGAATCTATATTTAGTACGCACTCTTCACCATTGTACAGGCAGGTGTTTGCACCCGTTCCCAATATGGCTGCAAAACCCTCAGTATTTCCCAGTAAAGCTCTTGCTGATCCCAGCAGATCATGGCCAACAAATATCGATTCAGCATTGGCGAATATTCTAACCAACGCTTTCTTAACAATTTCTTTTTTTTCAGGTGTCGAACAGCCAGCACCGTAGAAATGTACCTCGGTTACGCTAGACGCATCAAAGTCCTTTACCAGATTTTCGGATAAGGAATAAAAGATGGATTCAGAATCAATAAAATACGGATTGTAACCAATGGTGTGATAAATTCTGACCAGTCCCTTTTCAGGATGTGTGAGCGCCCAGTCTGTTTTGGTAGATCCGCTGTCTGCAATGAGTATCATGAGTGTTTATAGCCTTTTAATCCGTAATAAATAATGTATATATAGCATAATGCCGGTAGCAAATATGCTGTTTTTAAGCTAAAAATATCACCGGTTATTCCATATAAAAAGGGTATAAGTGCTCCACCCACTATAGCTGTACATAAAATGCCTGATCCTTCATCAGTTTGTGCTCCCAAACCTTCTACAGCCAATGTGAAAATAGTGGCAAACATCAGGGAGTTAAATAAACCCACCGCAAGCAAGCTCCACATAGCCGTTGCCCCACCGCTTAAAATAGAAATCATAACCAATACAAAAGCCATCAAAGCATTAAACGCCAGTACATTTCCAGGCTTGAATTTACTGAGAATCCAGCTGCCAATGAATCGACCAATCATGGCACCGCCCCAGTAGTAGGATACGTATTTTCCCGCCTCATCAGCTTGCATACCCATTACATCAGGTAATTGCAGGTAACTTACAATGTGGCTTCCAATGGCTACTTCAGCACCCACGTAACAAAAAATACCAACAGCTCCTAGTACCAAATGCGGGTATTGCCATGCTTTTTTTGCACTGGTGTTTTGCTGTTTCCCTCCGTGCTCAATAGCGGGTAACTTTAGCAGCACCAGAACTGCGGCAATCGCAACCAGCAAAAGACCAATCCATATATACGGTTTTTGCACTGCACTTACGTCAATGTTTTCAATAATCGAAACGTCTTTTGGCAATCCGGAAAGTATAAGCATACTGCCAAAATACGGTGCGATGGTGGTGCCAACTGAATTAAATGCCTGGGTTAATGTAAGACGAGCAGATGAAGAAGATGATGGACCCAGTGCGGCAACATACGGATTGCCCGCTACCTGAAGCAAAGTGATGCCGGATGCCAGAATAAATAGTGCTGCCAGAAACAGCCCGTAAATTTTACTGCCTGCAGCCGGATAAAATAAAAAACAACCTATAGCGGCAATTATAAATCCTGCTATCATACTTTTTTTATACCCAATACGATTAATGAGCATTCCCGATGGGATAGACATAAAAAAATACGCACCAAAAAAACACAGGTTAATAAAATTAGCCTGAGCATAATTAAGCTGGAATATCGCTTTCATGTATGGTATAAGTATGTCGTTCAGACAGGTGATAAACCCCATCATAAAAAACAACGTCATGAGAGAGGCCAAAGCAATGCCTGCATTCGAAACAGGTTTGTCTTCATGCACAGAGGGTTCTTTCAGGGTAGAGGTAGTTAATGCCATAGGTTAGATTAATTGCTATTAGGTGTACAAAATACACTAATATTGTATAATTACAAATAATCTCGATGAAAAAAGTACTATTATCTATGCTCGTTTTGTGCAGTGTGAATGTGTTTGCACAAGCTAAAAAACCAACGCCAGTATTTTATGAAATATTTATTCGCTCGTTTGCCGATGGAAACGGTGATGGGATAGGCGACTTAAAAGGGATAACACAAAAATTGGATTATTTACAACAACTCGGTATTGGAGGGCTATGGCTTACTCCTTTTCATCTTTCACCTACATACCATAAATACGATGTAATGGATTACTACTCCATCGATCCTGAATACGGCACGATGGATGATTTTAAAGAACTTCTTGCTCAGGCACACATACGCAATATTAAAGTGGTAATGGATTTGGTAGTAAATCATACTAGCAGCCGTCACCCATGGTTTTTAAGTGCCTGTGAAGGCAAAGCGCCTTTTGTCGATTACTATGTATGGAGCGATACCGCTAAGACAAAAGGTTGGTATAACAACTTAAAAAATCCTCAGCAAAAGTATTATGGCTTTTTCTGGGAGCAAATGCCCGACCTCAATTTTGATAATCCTGAAGTTGAACAGGAAGTACTAAAGATTGCTTCTTTTTGGTTAGCTGCGGGTGTTGATGGTTTCAGGTTGGATGCTGCACAACATATTTACGAGCCCCACGAACCGGAGAAAAATATGCGCTGGTGGACTACGTTTCATAAGCATGTTAAGAAGATAAATCCGGAGGCTTACATCATTGGTGAAGTTTGGAATAAGGATAGTTTAGTAGCTGCGTACTTAAAGGATGGAATGGATGCCTGCTTTAACTTTGATTTGTCTTCGGCCATTTTACGTGCTGTTAGCACTTCAAAGGCTGATGACTTTATTGATAAATTAATCGCTATGCATGCACTTTACAGTTCTTACAATTCATCGTACACAGATGCTATTTTCATAACGAATCATGATCAAGACAGGTATGTGTCCATATTGAATCAGGATATGGTGCGAGTGAAACAGGCAGTCGCTATATTGTTTACTTTGCCCGGTATACCGTTTTTGTATTATGGCGAAGAAATTGGTATGCTCGGCAAATTCCCTGATGAACTTAGGCGTGAGCCGTTTTTGTGGAGCCGCCAAAGCTCTTATACTACAACATGGGAAAAACCACAGTACACAACAACTACTACTGTTGTACCGCTAGACCTGCAGATGTCCAATGAGCAAAGTTTATATACGTATTATAAAAAATGGATAAAACTGCGCAATGAAATGCCCTTTTTGTCACTGGGTAAACTTGCAAAAACCGATAAGACGTATGAGGGCTGTTATGCTTACGAATTGCATCACCTTCAGAACAAATACCTAATTATTCATCGTCTGGATGCCGGTGAGGCACAGCTTTATTTGCCCCTCAAACATTCAGTGGTTTACCAGCAAAATGCAAAAACATCAGGTAGGGGAGTTACCCTATCAACAGGTGGTGTTCTTATCTTAAAGCTAAATTGATTGTTTAGATAACTTTTCTGCAAAGTAGTGTATGACTACTCTGCGCTGCAAGTATTTTACGAACCCAATCAGCATTATTAAATCAATGCGTAATAATGATCTTTTTTACTTCTGTAGATTGTCCGGTTGTTAACCTAACCATATAGATTCCTGCAGGCCATTCGCTTGTATATAACTCCACTTCTGCACTGTTCACATCGAGTTGCAGGATGCCTTTACCGGTGTAGTCAATTACCTCAATATGTTTGATGGGATTTTTCACCGACTGAATAAAAACGGAGTTATGAGCAGGGTTAGGGAAAATGTGTGTTGTATAGCTACTGTTCAGTTCAGAATATCCAACGGTTGGACTAACATATGGATTCAGATTTTTGTCGGTAAAGACTACATAATCTCCCGGCTGAAGCGAAATAGTTTGCGTTACATCAGTCACTTGAATAGAATCGCCTGTGATATAGTTGTACCACCAGCCTGTGTGTTGGAAACCGGGTTTCAAATTCAAGGCAACCACATCAAAATTACCGGCTATGACGGTATTCATACTGTCATGATTTACTTTTAGTATTTTACCCGTTGCAGCAACATCGTATGTGTACGAATCGGATGAAAAGGACACATGCTGTTTTAAGCGTGCCAACTTACCTACCTGATTTAAAACTGCTACACGTTCCGGTACATTTAGGTATTCCCAGCGAAACGGCTTATTGCCCGTGCGTCCATTGGTGTTGATAGATACCTCATATCCCAACTCTCCGCCTTGCCACATCATTTTCGGACCTCTTAAAGGCAAGAGCAATGCATGGTAAGCAGCAACCCGTTTAAGGGATGTATTTAAGTTTTTTACATTGTAGGAACCGCTTGCATTTCCGTAGCTAAGTGCAAAGAACATCACGCGTTCTTCATCGTGGCTTTCGGCATAGGTTACCAAGTTAGGTGAGTTCCATCCTCTGCTTTTGTAGTTGCCCCAGCTAAGATTGGCTTTCGAATTGTTGTAACCCATAACGGCTTCTGCATATGCTTCGGTAAGTTTTCCCCATAGCATAAAGCCCATGTTAGCTAATACCGTTTCTTCTGAATTATCGCCTAAATGTTCCAGTATCAAATAGGCATCCGGAGCATACGCGATAATTTCATTTCGAATCCTGTTCCAAATATTTATACGCGACTGATCGTATGCACTCCAGGCCCCAACATCGCCCAACGTATTTTTTTGAGTAAATCCTTTAGAAAGGTCAAATCGATAGCCGTCAATTTGGTATTCCGTTAGCCAGAACTTAAGCACCCTATCAGTGAACTCACGCACACTTTGTGCTTCATGATTGTAGTCGTAACCCACACCGTAAGGATGTTTATCTACCTCGTTAAACCACGGATTCTGAGGGGTTGGTTGCCCATACTGACCTGCTGAAGGATTAAAATACATACGTACCTGAGGATTCTGTCCGAATGAATGGTTCAGAACCACGTCTAGCACTACAGCTATTCCGTTGGTATGGCACTCATCGACAAATGCCTTAAAATCGTTTTTAGTACCGTAATATTTGTCAATTGCGAAATAAAACATGGGATTGTAACCCCAGCTCTCATTTCCTTCAAATTCCATGATGGGCATGATTTTTAAGCAATTCACACCTAGTCTTTTAAAGTAGCTGATAGTATCTTTTAATGTTTTAAAATCGTGCTTACCTATGAAATCCCTTACCAGCAACTCATAAATAACCAGTTCATCTTTGGTAGGTTTCTTAAAGTTGGTTGTTTTCCATGTATAACCCGGTTGGCCTATTTGCATTACCGATACTATTTCGGTAGTTTTTCCGGTAGGATATGCCTTTAAGTTAGGGTAGGTTTCAGGGCTAATCCAGGGGTCATTCCATGGGTCAAGGTATTTTTCGGCATACACATCGGCAACTTTCATCTGCCCATCGTCTATGCTATACTGAAAACCGTATTCAATACCTTTTTTCAAACCTGTGATGGTAAGCCAGTATCGGTTATTGTCCGGTGTGCGGTTCATTAAGTATGCTTTACTTAGCTCCCAATTATTAAAATCACCTACCACATACACAAAGTTCTTGGACGGTGCAAAGAGTTGAAGCGTTACAGTTGAATCGTTGATATAATTAATACCGTCTATTATACCGGTAGGCGATGCCGCTGTGGGTGGTGTAAGCCTAGGCATAATGTACAGCGAATCGTATGATTTAGTGCCATTTAAATCACCCTCTAAAACCAGGTTAAGTCTGTCGTTGCCGAACGCTACTAGTGTATTTTTGTACGATAGTGATGTGGTATTGCCTACTTGTGCTACCTGAGTGCCATTTGCATAAAGGGTGAGTACAGATGGTGCCGAAGCACTTGCTGAAACTGTAAAGCTATCGGATAATGCAAAGAATGAACCTTTAGTAGGCGCGTTCAACCTGGCCTGATAGCTACCCTGGTTCAAATCAATAAATATATCGCCACCTGAAGTAGTCTTGCCGGTCTTTGACCCATCTGCGTTACGGAAAACAAATGCTAGACGAAGTACGCTTTCACCGGAAGGTATTCCATAAAAGCTACGAATATTTCCGATAGATAACGTATATAAATTAGAGGTGCCCACACGCGTAAGCAATGCTTTAGGCAGGTTAGTTGTCCAGTTGGCAATTACATACCTCCAGTCAGAGCCCGATGTACTAGCTGAAGTAATAACCCCTGTATGTGCGTAAATGGTACTTTGACCAATCAAACCGGCATTGCCCTGAGAAGCATCATACGTTATAACTACGTTGTTATCATTTGCACCTGCAAAAGGTGGGTCAATAGTAACGAGTTGTGCATGTGTAGAAAATGCAACTAGTAGCAGGCTAAAATGTGCAATGAAGAAGTATTTCATTTAAGTATAAAGTGTTTATGGTATAAAGTGTAAAAATAACACTTAGTAAAGACATTCATAGTTTTTAGGTTTACAATTTTGTATAAAAATATAAGAGACGGTTTATTTTTACCATAAATATACAATTTTGTGCCTAAACCTAAATTATAGGTAAGATGCATTCATTACGTAAATGCAAATGAATAACCTCGTATGTAGTTAAATACTATCAACCAATGTAGACGAGTGCGTAAGCACTCCAGTTATGCAATGCTACTTAAGATGAGGCACTAAATCATCGGGCAGAATCATGCTGTGCGAAGCATCATATACTGCTTTGCTGTTTCTTACTACTATTACCTGTGGCGATTGGTGTTCAACATCAAACAGTAAGGCAATGCGGTTTGATACGTCTCTGTGTGCAATTAAATCAAGGTAATAGGCTTTGGCCTTCATGTGTTGATCTGTCCATCCGCGTTGCATTCGGCCAAGTGCTGCGCTGCTTATAGAGCATCGGGTGCTGTGTTTGAAAATAACTACCGGAATTTGATACGATTCGTCAACCAGCAAATCCAGCTGGCCTATTTCATTAAGGGTATTCCATTGAAGCATGGTTTCCATTATGCATGTGAAGATTCGCCACTGTGTTTGGCTGCCAGGTATCGTTCAGCATCTAGCGCAGCCATACAGCCTGTTCCGGCAGCCGTTACAGCTTGTCGGTATACTTTATCCTGTGCATCTCCACAGGCAAATACACCTTCAATATTGGTTCGAGTTGAATCCGGTTGTGTAATAATGTATCCGGTTTCGTCCATCGAAATAAAATCTTTGAATATGCCTGTATTGGGTTGATGGCCTATGGCAACAAAAAATCCTTGTATGCTTAATTCTTTGGTTTCTCCTGTTTTGTTGTTTTTTACACGCACACCTTCTACTTTCTGGTCGCCTAAAATTTCATCGGTTTCGCTGTTAAAAAGCACTTCAATATTGGGCGTATTCATTACACGGTGCTGCATGGCTTTTGAGGCTCTGAATTCATCTCTGCGTACAAGCATATATACCTTGGTGCAAATTTTAGCCAGGTAGCTGGCTTCTTCACAGGCAGTATCTCCAGCACCTACAATGGCTACATCTTTGCCGCGAAAAAAGAAACCATCGCATACGGCACATGCCGAAACTCCTTTGCCATTCAGCTTCTCTTCGGATGGAATGCCCAGCCACTTGGCACTTGCACCTGTAGCTATGATTATGGTTTCGGCATAGAGTTCATCTTTTTCATCTATCTGTACTTTGTAAGGTGGTTTGCCGCTGAAATCAACAGCTGTTACCATACCGTAACGTATGTCGGTGCCAAAACGTTCAGCTTGTTTGCGAAACAGTTCCATCATTTCAGGACCCATAATTCCATCGGGATAGCCCGGGTAGTTTTCAACATCGGTGGTAATAGTGAGTTGGCCACCGGGTTGCATACCTACATACATGATAGGTTTCATATCGGCACGTGCAGCATAAATGGCAGCTGTATAACCGGCCGGACCGCTGCCTATTATAAGGCATTCAATAGGTTTTTGTGTATCTGTCATGGCAAACGAAATTTACTAGTTAATGCGGTAAATGTATAGCTGCAATTGGTAACCTTCTACTGATTTTATAAACATCATTTTTTACGAACCAAAGTATAAATCCGTGTGAGAAAGCAATAAAAAAGCCACCGTGTGGTGGCTTAGTGGTGGTCTCGACAGGATTCAAACCTGTAACCTTCTGATCCGTAGTCAGATGCTCTATTCAGTTGAGCTACGAAACCGATTCCGATGAACGGGCAGCAAATATAGGCTGAAATGCGTGTATTGCAAGAGTTAAAATAAAAAACCTTCGGCTTTTGAATTCCGAAGGTTCTTTGAAATACATTTCACGTTTCGGATATTAAGCACTTGCCGAAACGCCTAGTTGTTTTAGGGTTTCGTTGATGGCTTCGAAATTTGGCAACTCTCCGGCATTTTCCAATACTTCGGCATATTGAATAATACCATCTCCATCAATGACAAATGCTGAACGTTTAGCTACGCCTTTTAGTCCCAGAATCCACTCCTCGTAAATGGTTCCATAGGCACGTATAGCTTCTTTGTTGAAGTCGGAAAGCAGTTGAAAGTTTAGATTTTGGTCTTCTTTAAACTTAGCTAGCGTATGAGGCAAATCAACCGATATGGCAACTACTTCCGCTTTGTCGTTGCTGTATAAATGAATGGCATCGCGCACAGTGCACAACTGTGTGGTGCATACCCCTGTAAAGGATGCAGGGAAGAAGTGAACTATCAGATTTTTTCCTTTAAAATCTTCTAATGATACCTTTTTTTTATCGCTGTTTACTAAGGTAAATGAGGGTGCTTTGTCGCCTTTTTTAAGTGTCATGTTGATATGATTTATTTAATTATAACAAAATAGCCGCACTGGGGTTTTACATGCGCTTAATTATTCTGAGCTTATGTGTGTGCTGTTGTAAATCGGCATTCCATATGCCATAATCATCCAATTTGTCAACACGCACTCTGCCCGAAGCATGTATTATCGTATCGGTATCGACCATAATGCCTACATGTGTAATAAGCCCTTCCTCGTTGTCAAAAAATGCCAAGTCACCGGGCAATACAGCACTTCGGAATGAAACATCTTCTCCAGTCATTGCCTGCTGCGAGGCATCACGGGGTATTTTGGTACCGCATAACTTGTATACTACCTGAGTTAGTCCTGAGCAATCCATTCCAAATAAAGATCGACCTCCCCACAGGTATGGCGCATTGATAAACAGTCTTGCAAAGGTAACGGCATCACTTACCTCATTATTCTGCAAGGCAATGGAATATTTTTTTTCATTTATATAAAAACTGTTCGTAACCAGGTCGGGCAGTGATGAGCCCGGAAGCAGCAGTAATGGTGGTTGATCAACCGCTACGCAAACAGCTACAGGAAATTGTCGGAGTGGGGTAGAAGTAACAGGCTTGTTTAAAAGGGGGGTGATATATTTCTCATTCAACCAACCTGAGTACTGATCGTAATCACCGGTTATGTGTATCCATTCGCCTTGGATTTCGTTCAACTGAAATGTTTCACCAAACAAAATCATGTTGGTCATTTCCGCTTTTGATGATGGTTCGCTGCGCACAGGTACTGCAGCTAGTGTGCATATTCCGCTATTCATTATGCAACAAAGTTAGTAAATATAGTGTTAACATAGTCTGTGGATTACTCATTTGACTTTACGTGTGCGTTATTCTATCATGCGCTTACGAACAAACCCTAATATATGATTGATTTAACCTATTTAAAGCAGGTTTCAGGAGGCGACACAGTTTTTATAAATGACATACTGGGTATGTTTATTAACCAGACTATGCCTGACATACGTGCGCTGAAATCTCTGGCGGCAAGCGGTGATAAAACACAGCTGGCATCAGCAGCTCATCGGTGTAAATCGGCCGTTTCTATGCTTGGAAATACCCGCGCTACCGAATTAATTACCTCCATCGAACATGAAGCTAAGTTGAATGAAGAGAAAAATTCCATTAGCGAGCATATTGCTGAACTGGAAGTACTAACGATAGCTCTCGAGCAGGAGATACATAAGTTGATGAAGTAATCTCCGCTGCTACTTCAATTGCTTCAGAATATCTTTAGCGCGTGTGTTTTGAGGATCTAAGGCCACAATTTTAGTGAAATACAATTTAGCCGTTTTAGTATCATCTTTTTGTATAGCATAGGAACCCAGGAATTCGTAAGAAACTATCAGGTTCTTTCTGTTTTTCTCCGGTTGAGATTCAGCTAACGATGTATAGCGCTCATAATTGAATCTGGCCAGTGTATCTTTATATTCGGGATCCATAGCTGCATTGCAGTTGCCCCTCCAATAATAGGCATCAGCAAAGTCGGGTCTAATTTCGCTCACACGGGTGAAGGCAGAGTCAGATTTTGTATATCGTGCGTTGAAGTATGCATTTATACCCAGCAGGTAGTAGTCGGCTGCCGTTACTTTACTAGCATTTCCAATATAGATTTCCATACACGCAATGGCTTTTTCAAACTTTTTCATTTTTTGATAAATAACAGCGGCTTCTTTGTATAAATCTGTTTTGTTGGGATCAGTTTCCAATGCCTTTTCAATATAATATGTTGCTAAACTATCATTGCCGGGTAGGCGTGAGTATAACTTGCCCAGGTATTCGTAATCATTGGAGAGTATCTTATTCTGTTCAATTCGTTTCATGAACTCAGTCATCATGTTCAGCCCCTGACGGTAATAATTGGTGTCTTTTAATTCATTACCTATTTCATAACAGCTATAACCGCCCATGCGGTACAAATAAACATCGCTTTTATCGGAGGCAAGCAGTTCATTGATTAGAGCGAGCGTACTTTTATAATCTTTCGTACGGAACAGTATACGCACGAAACGCGATTGATTGGCCGTACTGCGTTCTGAGTTTTCAAGATATCGGGTGTAGGCTACCTTCGCTTTTTCGAACTGACGGGTAAGGTAGTAATATTCCGAAAAGGCTTTGAGGCCCGGAGCATAGTTGCTATCCAACTCTCCAACTTTTTTTAATTCATTAAGCGTAGCCTCAGCATTCCGAACTTTGAGCCATATATAGGCCACCCTTACCAACGCCTTAGGATTGTTTTTTTCCAAGGCAGCAGCTTTTTCGTAATTCGTAGCCGATTTGCCTCCATCATTTTTCTCGATATACACATCGCCTGCAGTAATGTAGAAGTCGTAAGTTTTTTTAGCTACTTCCAGTCCTGCTTCTATAAGTGTAACCGCATCGTCAGTTAATTTATTATTCTCAGTAGCTATCATGGCATCGGCCACAAAGCGAATGGCATTTACATCTTTATAGCGACCATCTTTTGTGCGGCTGAAACTTAGCGCTTTTTCAAACTGCTGCTTTGCTTCTGCTACTTTGCCCTCTTCCAGCAACATTTGACCAGCACCTGCATAGTTTGCCGGGTTATTGGGTTCAGCTGCTATACCTTTTTGAAATGACTCCTTGGCCATGTCCGGTTTAAGCAGTTGGATATATGCCTGCCCCAGATAATAATAAGCTAAACCGTTGGTGGGCTCTTTCTCGGTTATTTGCGTAAATATATTTCTGGCTTGTTCGTACTTCTCGCAATCGAGTGCTAGCAAACCATCAGTCATGTTTTGGGCCTGAACGTGCAGGATAAAAAGAGCTGAAATAAGGAAGGATGTAAATCTCATGGTGTTAGGTTATTTCTTAGTTAGAATTCAATTGTACAATACGAACCGGGGCAAGGGCGGGAACCAAACCTGACTTTAGTACAATACGCTGACCCCGGTCACTGGCAACAAAACTTGCAAATCCTGTGCCTAAACCTACACGAGCTTCACGGCTTATTATTTGCACTTTGCGCCATAGCGGATATTGTTTCAGCGCTATGTAAGCTTGGTAAGGCTTCATCGTTGGTGCCTCGGCAGTTTCAGGATTATGCGGTACAAGTTCAGCTACACGAATTCGTTTGATAAATGAATTGCTTGTTGAATCATCGCGGTCGCTGATCCACGCTACACCTATAATGCCCAATGCATCTTTGTTGTTAGCCACATAGTCTATCACATCGCGGTTTGAGTGAACAGCAAAACATTGTTTACCTAATTCACCGCCTTTGAGTAATGAATCTCTAAGCATACGAACCGCGCCTGACTTAGGGCTATCAAATACTACATTTATGGATTTGCTGCTGTATGCAGGATTTAATTGATTCCAATGCGTATACGTTCCATTAAGGATGTTGGCCAGCTGTTCAATAGTAAATACTGTATCGTGGTTTTCCTGATTTAAAATGATGGCTATGGCATCATATGCCACGGGAGAGTAACGTGGTCTGATTTTTATTGCATCCATCGGTGCCTGTTCATCGGCATACATATCTCGTGTAACTATTGCCAAACGAACGGAGTCATCGGCAAGCAGCTTGATGGCATTGAATTCGTTTGTATAAATTATATCAATATGTGCTTTCGGATAGATTGATTCGAAAACGGCTTCCTGTGCCTCGATTATCGGACGAATGGATTCATCTGCAGCAATGTATATATGGCCGCTGGTGGCTGTGTCATCATTCTTCTTGTTTGAGCCCGATTGGCCACATGCACAAGCTAGCAAGACAACAGTAAGGAGTAGAGTTGACGAGAAGTACACGGATTTTTTCATCTGTTTTTGTTTACTATGCGGTAAAACCTGTATAAACCATACACTGCAAATATAATGCTGACACCATACCGAGTTGTTGTATCGATAGTAAAAACATTGGGCAAAGCCAGTAATACTGCTGCGGCCGTTAAATAAAAAATAGCCATGATGATGTTGAAGTACCTAACCACCGTGGCTATTTTTTTATCGTTGCGTTCGCGAATGCTTTCGTTTGTCAATTCAAGAGTTCTTAGTTTTCAAGTTTAAACAATATAGGAAGGGTACACCTAACAGCAACGGGGTTACCATTTTGTTTACCCACTTTCCAGGCTGGCATTGTTTTCACTACACGTATAGCTTCTTCTTCCAGTCCCCAGCCTACTCGCTTAACTACAGTAATGCTGTTATGGTCAATTTTGCCGTCTTTACCCACTACAAATTGAAGTACAACACGACCTTCCTGTCCGCTTTCACGGGCTAGGGGAGGATAATTGATGTTTTTACTCAGGTATGAACCTAGGTCGCCATCGAATTCAGGCATCTGCTCAGCAAAGGTCATAATTTCTGCAGGAGCCTCACCCGTCAATCCGTCTCCTTCGAGCAAACTTAAATCCACACCATCAGCCTGGCCTTCTTCGGTTTTGGTACTGGCATCTTTGTCCTTCATTTCTTCCTGTGTTGGTGGCGGCTCATCGGGCACTTCCTCATCAGGCTTAATTACCGGGGGGGTAAACTTAACTGTTGATTTAAGAGGTGGCGGGGGCTCGGCCGGTGGCGGAGGTGGCTGATCTTTGTCAATCGGAGGGGGTTCTTCCAACGTTGTTACTTCGGTAATTTTTACGTCCTCCATATCTTTAGGAACCAACCCTTTTATAAGGTTGATAACCATTGGCATGGTGATAACGAGTGTGAAAAATACAATAGCGTAAACTATTCCTTTATTGGTGTATTCATCCGCTTTCTTGCGCAATACGTATGCGCCATAATTTTGGTTGCGGCCCGTAAAAACCATGTCAACCCAATTCTTTTCAAATATGTTTGTTTTACCTAAAGCCATAATTCAGAATTAAAGGTTTGATTCTTTTAGTAAGCCAATTTCAATGTCGGTGATATCAACAACTGCATACCGACCAATATTGCATATGAGCATCTCGTCCAGTATATCAATCATGTTTTTATACTTCGATTCATCCGATGCTTTTATAATCACAATCAAGGCATCTTTGTAGGCTTTGATGCGACCTACCTGAGCTCGGTATATATCTTCGGTAATTTGCCCTGCATTGAGTTGTTGTTTATAGATTTTAATAGAGTCCGCAATAGGATTGCGCGATTTATTTTCTTTTAACAGCACCTGACGTATGCCTTTGGGACCAAAATCTTCAATGACTGTTTCACCAGGCTGACCATCTTTCATGAAGTAGTAAACAATTTTATCGTCTTTGCCCAGTAGCAAAGTAATGGTTTGTGATTCCTTAACCACCGTTTGGTCTTCGGGTGGTAAGTCCTCCTTCACGGGGAGGTTTATTTCCATGGTTTGAGGCTTATTCATACTGGTAGTAAGCATGAAAAAGGTGATAAGCAGAAAGCCTAAATCCACCATAGGCGTAAAGTCTACGCGGGTAGAAAGTTTCTTGCCTCTCTTTTTGCCTTTATGTTTACCACCGCCTCCGCCACCTTCTATTTCTGCCATTTTATATCTATTTAAATGGGTTGAAAAATTTTAAATTATTCTCCCGCACGCTCCATCGAAGTGATGAAGTTAAAGCGGTTTACTTTTTTATCTTGTAATGTATTAACTACATTTTTAAATGCCTTGTAGCTGGTCTCACGGTCGCCCTTGATAGCCACCCTTAAGTTATTGTTTGCTAAACGGGCCTGCCATATCCAATCGGCTAGTTCATTATTTAACGAGTCGCAGGGTATTCCTGTAGTTTTCTTATCGAAGTCGGCTCGCTGTTCTGATTTTAGGCTCACGTATTGCTTGAGTTGCGAAATAGGTGCACCAAAAGACGAAAGCAGTGAAAACTCTTTCACATCATCGGCTGAGAGTTGAAGTTTGTATTTGGCCGTCATGCGGTTAAGCAATTCAGCACGGGTATTTTGGCCATCTATTCCAAAAAAGACCCTGCCTTCTTTATCAATGGTAATAAGCATGATATCGGTTTCGGGTAATTTAATTTCAGATATGGATGAAGGCGTATCGACCACAACAGGCTCATCGGGCTTAAACTTGGTTGCCAACATGAAAAACGTAAGCAGAAGAAATGCAACGTCAGTCATGGCAGTCATATCTACCGATGTGCTTTTGCGAGGTACTTTTACTTTAGGCATTTTGTTTAGTTTATATTACAAACACACAATGAAATAGCTTTTCGCTTATTTATGCGAAGCTGCAAATTGCTGGGTAATGGTAAACCCGGCCTCATCAATGGTGTAGGTAATTTTATCAATCTTAGTAGTAAACACATTATACATGATAATGGCGATAGCCGAGTTACCGATACCCAAAGCAGTATTAATAAGTGCTTCCGAGATACCGTTTGCCAGAGCTACAGAGTCAGGTGAACCGGCAGTTGCCAGAGCCGAGAACGCCTTGATCATACCAATTACCGTACCTAATAGAGCTACCAGAGTTGATACCGAAGCCATGGTGGCAATAATTACCAGGTTTTTCTCCAGCATAGGCAATTCAAGTTGAACAGATTCTTCCTGTTCTTTTTGTATGGCCAAAACTTTTTGGTCTTTATCAATGCCGGTTGCGCTTTCCATTTCTTTGTATTTGTGCAGGGTTGATTTTACCACATTGGCCACAGAGCCTTGTTGCTTATCGCATTCTGCAATAGCTGCATCCAGGTTGTTTGATGAAAGGTGTGATTTTACTCTGCGGAGAAAGGCCTCGGCCGAGCCTTTGCCTGAAGCTTTATTGATGGTTAAAAAACGTTCGATGGAGAATGTAATACTCATCAATACCAATGAAAGTAGAATTGGTACGATACTTCCTCCTTTATAAATGAGTCCAAGCACGTGTGCAACACCATCGGGCACCGGGTGATTTTTAGGATCACCGCCTTCAAAGTTATCGGGGTTTCCTAAAACAAATAGGTAAATGAGAATAGCTACTACCAGCAATACCGGAATAGCGAATGAAGCAAACATGCTTTGAAATTTGCCTTCTTGTTTTTGTGTTTGAACCTTGTTCATTTTATTTAAAGTTTAAATTATTACCGGGTTGCGAAAAAACAACAAAAATTGAATTTTCGTAAGTGTTAACGAAAAATTTATGTAGGACACTATACTCATTTCTTTAAACCGCAAGCTATTTACTCAATCGTGACATTACTTTTCCTCCAGTTGCCTCTTCAAGTCTCTACCTACATCACGCTTTTTAATGTCTTCCCGTTTATCGTAGCTTTTTTTGCCCTGTGCTACGGCAATTTCTAGTTTGGCATAGCCTGTTTCGCTCATAAATAGCCGTATCGGAATGAGCGTTAGCCCTTTTTCCGATGATTTGCTCTTTATTTTCCTAATCTCCTGCCTATTTAAAAGCAACTTTCTATCGCGTAAAGGCTCGTGATTAAAGTGCGAAGCTTCTTTGTAAGCCCCTATAAACATCCCTTTTACAAGTATTTCGCCATCCGCAATGATGCAATATGCATCGGTAAGGTGAACATTGCCCGCACGTATGGACTTTATTTCACTGCCTGACAGTACAATACCGGCCGTATATTTCTGAATGAAATGATAATCGTGCGATGCCTTTCTGTTTGTAATATTTACCGTATTTTTGCTCATGAGCCCTGCAAATATAGCCTAATGATTGCGCTGAACTCATTATAACCCGTTTAATTATGAAGTTATTTACATCGATGGATATTAAAAAGTGGGATGAGTACACCATTCAGCATAAGCCAATAACATCTTTAGATTTGATGGAGCAGGCGGCTACGGCATTTGCACACCAATTCTGTTCGCTTCATCCTGCTTCTCAATCAGTGGCGGTTTTTTGCGGCAATGGAAATAACGGAGGCGATGGTCTAGCTATAGCACGTTTACTGGCAGCTCAGTCGTATTCGGTTAAGGTGTATGTGTTATCCGAGTCAGGCAGTCCGGATTTTACACAAAATCTGATTCGAATTAAGCAATTGCTGCACCTGCCTGTTCAAGTTATTAAGCAGGAATCAGACTTTCCGAATATTTCATCCAATACCCTCATTGTAGATGCATTGTACGGAACCGGTCTTACCAGACCGTTGACCGGCATTTCTGCTTCATTGGTTAACTACCTCAATGCCTCAGCAGGGTTTCGGATAGCTGTGGATATGCCTTCGGGTATGTTTGCCGATTGTATGCCTTTCATGCACGATCAGGTTGTGTTCGCAGCTCATGAGACATACACTTTTCAACAGCCTAAAATTAGTTTTATGCTGGCCGAAACCGGAAAATATTGCGGAAAAATTCATGTTCTTGACATAGGGCTAAGTCACGCTTTTACTGAACACTGCGAAACTCCCTATTTTCTAACAACCCACGATGATGTTAAAAAACTTATCCGTACACGTTCTGTATTTACACACAAAGGCACTTACGGTCACTTGTTGCTGGCAGGTGGTTCGTTTGGTAAAATGGGTGCAGCGTGCCTGATGGCAAAATCTGCTTTGCGTACCGGATGCGGACTTGCAACGGCTTATATTCCTAAAACAGGCTACACTATTTTACAAACTGCCGTTCCCGAAGCGATGGTGATTACAGATGAGGAAATGTATGAATTGCATCATTTGCCGGACACCCGTGATTTTGATGCTGTAGCAGTGGGACCCGGAATGGGAATGCACGAAAAAACCATTCATGCATTTGAACTTTGGTTACGGTATGTTCAGAAACCAATTGTACTGGATGCCGATGCATTGAATATGTGTGCACGTTTGCTCGCTGAGCATCATTTTAGCTTTCATTTTCCTGCAAATTGTGTGCTTACGCCTCATCCCAAGGAGTTCGACAGGTTGGCAGGCGTTAGTTCAAATGCAGCAGAACGGATTGAAAAGCAGCTGTATTTTGCAAAAAAATACCAGGTGGTAGTGGTACTTAAAGGTGCCTATACATCGGTGGCTTGTCCCAACGGTCAAGTATATTTCAATTCTACCGGCAATCCGGCTATGGCGACAGCCGGAAGCGGAGATGTGTTAACGGGAATAATCGGCTCACTGCTGGCGCAGGGATACAGTTCGCTAGATGCTGCCCGGCTTGGTGTGTATATTCATGGACTATCGGGCGATATGGCTGCACAGCAACGTAGTTCACTTATTGCGTCCGATATCATTGAAGAAATACCTCGTGCGATGAAAAGTTTATTCACAAACGATAGAGAATAAATTGAGCATATAAACACAATCTCAGCTAGTATTGAAGCATGGCTAAAAAGAGCGGTAATAAGGCAGTAAGGTTTTTTAAAAACGCGATAGACTATTTACTTCAGGCACTTCTAATTGCACTGCAATGGGCAATTTTGCTTATAGTAATGTATCGTGTGGTGCCTGTACCGCTTACACCGCTTCATATTGCCCGTTTGTTTGATCAAACGGAAGAAGGGAAGCCGCTAAGGCTGACAAAGGATTGGACAAGTATTGAGCATATGGGTAAACCTATATGTAAGGCAGTACTGGCTGCGGAGGACGGACGCTTTTTTGAGCATTATGGGTTTGATTTCGAGCAGATGCAAAAAGCGATAGAGAACAGTTTGGAGAAAGGACGAAAGCTACGAGGAGCAAGTACCATTACGCAGCAAACAGCCAAGAATTTATTTTTTACGCCCCAGCGCAGTTGGATACGCAAAGTTCCTGAGATGGGCATAACAGTTTTGCTGGAAGTATTATGGACTAAAAAACGAATATTGGAAGTGTATCTCAACATCATTGAAACAGGTGAGGGCATATACGGTATGGAGGCAGCAGCACGTGAATATTTTAATAAACCCTGCAGCAAATTAAGTAAACGCGAGTGTGCGCTCATCGCATCGTGCTTACCTAATCCACGTACACGTAAACCCGATAAGCCCAGTAAATTCATTAACCGGAAAGCAGGAAAGGTGCAGCGGGGTATGAATAAGATAGAATTAGTAGGGTGGGAGTAATAGGACGTGTGAAATACGATTAACCCATCAATTCCCTTGCAGCTTCAATCACTCTTTCTGACGGATTTTCGCCATGAAGCATGCGGGCAATTTCTTCTACCCGTTCGTTTTCGTTCAGCTGCTTTATATGGGTATAGGTAGCGTTTTTGCTGCTGGTTTTATAGACATAAAAATGAGCATCGGCTTTGCCGGCTATTTGTGGCAAATGTGTGATGGCTATAACCTGATGCGAAGCCGCGTGTTGTTTTAATACCTGACTTACTTTCAATGCTGCTTCGCCTGAAATGCCTGTATCTATCTCGTCAAATACAATACTTGGTAACGCAACCTTATCGTTTATCAGCGATTTAATACACAACATTAGTCGGCTTAATTCGCCCCCTGATGCCACCTTATTCATCGGTTGCAGGGGAACTCCTTTGTTTGCTGAAAACCGGTACTCAATATCATCACTTCCGTTTTCGGTAAATGCAGGTGTAGTTGTTAGTTGTATTTCCAGCACTGCATCCGGCATTTGAACCTGTTTGAGCAATTGTTTGATGGCTTTTTCCATTTTGCCCACGGCTTGTTTGCGTTTATCAGATAGCAGAAGAGCCTTCTGTGCAAGTTCTGCTTCAAGCTTTTCTTTCTCTTTATGCAAACGAACGAGTTCGTTTTGCAGGCTGCCTATAGAGTGTACTTGGTCTTCCAGTTTATGCTGAAGTTCAATGAGCTCATCGGTTGTTTGGGCATGATGTTTTTTCTGTAAACTGAATAGCAATTGTAACCGTTCTTCGGTAAGTGCCAGCTTTTGCGGATCGGCTTCCGTTTTTTCGGCTATTTGTTCCAGTTCATCTGATATGTCTTTAAGTTCAATCAGTGTGCTTTGCAGTCGCTCAGCCAGATTTTGAATACCACTGTGGTGCCTGGCAACGGGTAAAAGTTGCTGCTTTAATCCGTTCAATACATCGGTAACACTTTGTTCATTGTTGGTGAGCGCAGCAGCACATTGTGCAGCTGCAAGCCTTATTTGTTCGGCATGACTAAGCACTTCCAGTTGCTGTTCCAGTTGTGGCATTTCACCAGGCAACAATTTTGCATCGCTCAGTTCCTTAAGAATAAATTTCATGTAGTCTTCATCCTTTCTTGCCTGCAGTTCTCTCTCTATGAGTTCATCGAGCAACTTAGTAGTCCTGCGCCATTCCGTGAATGTACTCCTGTATTGATTGAGTGCATCAGTGGATTCGGCAAATGCATCCAGTACCTCCAGTTGAAATTTTCGGTTATTCAGTTCCAATGTCTGATTTTGTGAAACAATATCAACCAGGATACTGCCCAGTTCCTTTAGTTGTTGCAGTGAAACCGGGGTGTCGTTAATAAATGCACGCGATTTGCCGTTGCCGGTTATTTCTCTTCGAATGCTGCATGTAGAATCGTAATCCAATCCGCTTTGTTCAAAGTAGTTTTGCAGCGAGTACGAGCGAATATCAAATGTTCCTTCTACAACACATTTTTCAGTATCGTGATGCAGCACTTTGGTATCAGCACGTTCGCCTAGTATGAGGCCCAATGCGCCCATCAATATGGACTTACCGGCACCGGTTTCACCGGTAATGATGTTTAATTTGCTATGAAACGGGATAAGGGCTTCCTCTATAATAGCGTAATTTTTTATGTACAATGACTGCAACATGACGCCTCAAATTTATGGATTCTGATGAGCTGCTGCAGCTACACGAGCAACTATTTTTTACACAGGTGTTCAAGCCTGTGTGGCACTACACTTTTAGTTTTTAATTTTCTCGTATTTGTTAGCGTTTGCAATATTTACTTCATTGAGCAATGAAATAACTTTTGGTTTTTCGTTTTGCGGAGCACCTTTAAAAATTTGCACTAACTCATCCGATTTGGATTCAAAAAAGACGAGGAGCAGCACCGTGTTTGGAGATATTTTGAATACCTTTTGAACCAATTCGATGCTGTTGACAATAGCCTTTCGTGCTTTTTCAGGATCTTTAGTCATTATATCCAGTCCTTCACGGTGATATTTATAATACGCCTCACGCAAAGGTTTGAAACGTTCGTTAATGATATTGTCAATCAGGTTGTAACGCGAACGAATATTTCGTTCAAACGGTTGCCAGCCAGCACCGGCATTGGGTTGAGCATTGTTGGCTATTTGCAATGCTTTGTTAAAATAGGGTGTTCCACCCAACGGGGAAAAGGTTTCGAAATCGATGCCAATGATATAGTAGGCATAAAACGATAACAAGGCTGCGAGGTTCGAGGTGAAGCTGTTTTCATTGAAAAGCAATGGCTCAAACTCGCTGAATGTAAAGGCCCAGTTCTCATCATTAATATTAAACACCAATGTATTGTATCCGCTGCCGTACACGGGTCTGCGGCTTTGAACCTGCGCGCTTCCGGCATATGAGTTGGTTTTAGGGTCGTAGCTGGTGAGTATAATTTGAATATTGCATTCAATTCGTTCGTTGGGCTCAAACCTTTCATCCGTCCACTTGGTGGTACTCATAAAATTGCTGAGTGTTTGCTCCAGCGTACGGAATATTCGTTTATCCGATAATTGTATCTGATTATCGAGTATGGTTACCGTACAAAGCAACTCCTGTGCATGAGCCCCACAGGTAAGCACGAGTAGAAGAAGGCATGAGAATAATTTACGCATGAGCCAATTCAATAACCTTATTAACGATATCGCGGGCAACTTCTGTTTTTGACTTTAGCTTAAACGGTGTTACGCTGCCATTTCGTTCAATAATGGAAATTTTATTTGTGTCAAGGCCAAAGCCTGCACCTTTGTTTTTGAGTGAATTCAGTACAATAAAGTCGAGGTTTTTACGACTCATTTTTTCTTTGGCATTAGCAAGCTCATTATCTGTTTCCAGTGCAAAGCCCACAAGAATTTGTAGTGATTTTTTCTTTTTACCCAGTTCGGCCAGTATATCTTTTGTTTTTTTAAGCTTCAGGTGCAGTTCGTTGCCACTTTTCTTAATTTTAGTAATCGATACTTTTTCGGGGGTGTAATCAGCAACAGCAGCGCTCATTACAGCAATGTGGCATTTAGCAAACTGAGCGATGGTTTTATCGTACATTTCATCGGCCGAAGTAACATTTAACCGTTTTATGTTCGGATGATGCTCCTGCAAATCGGTAGGGCCTGATATTAAAGTAACAAGTGCGCCATGACGAGCAAATTCATGAGCTATGGCAAACCCCATCTTGCCGCTTGAGTGATTTCCGATAAACCGAACCGGATCTATACTTTCATGGGTAGGGCCGGCTGTAACAAGTACCCGTTTGTTTTCGAGCTTTTGTGTGGTGAGGAAGAAATCGGAGATAAAATGGTTGATTTCTTCCGGTTCCAGCATGCGTCCGGCACCATTTAGTCCGCTTGCCAATTCTCCTTCGCCTACGGGTAAAACAACAACGCCAAAGGTACGCAGAGTATTCAGGTTAGTTTGTGTGGCAGCATGGGCATACATATCCAAATCCATAGCAGGCGCAACAAATACTGTACATGTAGCCGACAAATAACAGGCCAATACCAAAGTGTCGCAGATGCCATGAGCCATTTTTGCAAGGGTATTCGCTGTGGCAGGTGCAATAACCATGAAATCAGCCCATTTAGCCAATTCTACATGATTATTCCACGTACCATCGGCTTTATTGTACATGTCGGTAAGCACCTCGTTTTTGCTGAGTGTAGACAACGTAAGCGGGGTTACAAACGCATGAGAATCGGGCGTCATTACTACACGAACATGGGCACCGTTTTTTACAAAAAGTCGAACCAGACTTGCCGTTTTATACGCAGCTATGCCACCCGTAACACACAAAAGAATTTTTTTGCCCTTCAGCATTATTATTCAGGCGACTTGGCTTGGTTTTCTTTGGCCGGATTGCGATGAAATACTTTGCCCTGCAAAAATTCTTCTGTAGCAATCAGCGTAGCCTTCGGTAGGCGCTCATAATACGAGGAGATTTCAATTTGTTCGCGGTTTTCAAATACCTCTTCCAGCGTATCGCTGTCGTTGGCAAATTCCTGCAGTTTATTGTGCAACTCTTCTTTCATGTTTGCAGCAATTTGATTGGCTCGTTTAGATACAATTGCGATAGACTCGTAAATGTTGCCGGTTTTGTCTTCGAGCTTTTTAAGGTCGCGCACCACTGTGGTAGTGGGTGCATTTTGGTGGTCTTTACTTAACATATAATTATGGATTTAATTGATTTTTGATTTTTGCTTGTTCTTTCTGGCTTTTAGCTACGATAGTGTTTAACTCAGCCATATATTTACTTTCACGGTTATTTGCAGCAAATTCTTCAAATGCTGCTAGGGTATTTGTATAGCGCTCTAGTTTCTTTTCCTCCACACTGTTTTCAGCCAGCAAAAAATGAGATTTTACCAGCAAGTATTCCAGTTCTTCGTGCTGTGCTATTTCAGGGTAGTCACGTAATATATTTTCAATGGCTACAATAGCGCTTTTATATTCTGAAATATCGAAATAGAGTTTTGCATTGTTGTATGCTTTTTGAGAAAGTTTTCCCCTCAGTTTATCCAGAATATTGTTGCATTCGGGTATGTACTTGCTGTCGGGGTATACATTCACAAACAACTTTATACTTTCTATGGCTTTAAATGTATCGGTTTGGTCAAGGTACACGGGCTGCGACTCTAGGTACTGGCAATAGGCACTCATATAAAAACTTTCTTCGGCCCACTCTCCGGTCGGAAAATTTTCGAAGTATGCTTTAAACTGAAAACCAGCCAGCGCATAATTTTTTAATGCATAGTTGCAATAGGCACTGTAATACATGATTTTTTCAGCCTGTGTAGTTCCTGAAAAGTTATCCTGCAGTTGTTCGAATAGCGTGGCAGCTCTGTAATAATCTTTTTTGTTGTAATAATACTGAGCCATTTCCAGCTTCTTATTCGGATCAGGATTTTTCAAGGATTTTTGATACTTGCTGCACCCCGACACGGTTGCGGTAATGGCGATAAAAAGTATAAGTTTATTCAGGCTCATGTTTGAAAGGATGGCAAATGTAGGGTATTTATTGCCGCTTGTAAAGTGCCGGAGTAGCACTTTTTTAAATTTATTATCCTGTATTTCAATACAGTAACTATAAAAATGACCTGTTTTTGTACTCACTTTTACCGTGTTTTTTACCTTGTGCAGAAAACAGGAGCAATTTGAAGATACATTTAACCACCTGGCTATTTCTAGTATTTGCTTGCAGTGCAGGTGCTCAGGGGATTAAAGACACCTTGTTGCCCGCCACCGACTCGGCATTTGCAGATAGCGTAATTTTACCCAACGCAGGAAGTAAAGTGATGTACACATCGCTGGCCGATAGCATTATTTCTTACGCTAACAGTTTTTCTGGTAAACGCTACCGCAGAGGAGGAACAGGAGCAAAAGGATTTGACTGCTCGGGATTTACTATGATTGTGTACCGTAAATTTGGAATCAAGCTTCCTCATACCTCTGCCGGTCAGGCACTTGTAGGATATGAAGTAAGTTTGCGCAATGCCCGAAAAGGCGATTTGATCCTGTTTAGAGGCCGCAACATGCGCAGCAAACGCATTGGTCATGTAGGTATAATCATTACCAGTAAGGGAGAACCTATTCAATTCATACATTCAAGCAGCAGCGATGGTGTGAGGATAGATAAAGCTGACTACCCGTATTACAAAAAGCGCTACATGAAAATAGTTCGAATTTTATAAGTTATTTCTACATGCAGTTTGGTTTCGAAATATGTCCGTATTGTAACAGTTCTGCCGGGTTCGACTACGTACACGGCCATTACCAATGTAAAGTATGCAAGCAAAACGTGATGCCGTGTTGTGGTGGTGAGCAACAAACAGAACTAGAAAAAAAAGATGAAGATGCTGAAAATGTGTAGGATTGATACTAAACGTAGGTAGCGCTGGCCGAGTAGGGGCTGGTTCAAACAATTAATAAGGTTCTCTGTTCTAATTTAGACTAAATACAAATTAATTACCTACCTTCGCACGCCTTAATTATTATGTCGGAACAAGAACACACAGATATCATTGAACAGGTTGTAAGTCAGGAATATAAGTACGGCTTTACTACCGATATTGAGATGGATACAGCTCCCAAAGGGCTTAACGAAGACATAGTACGTTTCATCTCCAAAAAGAAAAATGAACCCGAATGGATGCTTGAATGGCGCCTCAAAGCCTACCGTTATTGGTTGAAAATGGAAGAGCCAAGTTGGCAAAATTTTTCTTACCCCAAACCCAATTACGATGAAACCATCTTTTATGCAGCTCCTAAGCAAAAAGTAAAACTCGATAGCCTTGATCAGGTAGATCCTGAATTGCTCAAAACATTTGAGAAACTGGGAATCAGTCTGCAAGAGCAAAAACGACTCACCGGTGTAGCCGTGGATGCCGTTTTTGATTCCGTTTCCATTGCCACTACATTTAAAGAGCAACTTAAAGAAAAGGGTGTCATCTTTTGCAGCATCAGCGAAGCACTGCATGACTACCCGGATTTGGTAAAAAAATACATGGGTTCGGTTGTGCCTTACACCGACAACTATTTTGCGGCATTGAACTCAGCTGTATTCAGCGATGGTTCGTTTGTGTACATACCCAAAGGCGTACGTTGCCCCATGGAACTTTCTACCTATTTCCGCATCAATGCAGAAAATACCGGTCAGTTTGAGCGCACGTTAATTATCGCTGATGACGCTTCATACGTGAGTTATTTAGAAGGCTGCACAGCTCCTATGCGTGATGAAAACCAATTGCACGCAGCGGTGGTGGAACTGATAGCCATGGAAAATGCAGAAATCAAATACAGTACGGTGCAAAACTGGTATCCGGGCGATAAAGACGGCAACGGGGGTATTTATAATTTTGTAACCAAGCGCGGAAGTTGTGAAGGTGCCAATGCCAAAATAAGCTGGACACAGGTTGAAACCGGAAGCGCTATCACCTGGAAATATCCAAGCTGTATTTTGAAAGGGAATAATTCAATTGGAGAATTTTTCTCGGTAGCTGTTACCAATAATATGCAGGTAGCCGATACCGGAACCAAAATGATTCATATTGGCAAGAACACACGCAGCCGCATTGTGTCGAAAGGAATCTCGGCAGGCAAGTCGCATAATACATACCGCGGATTGGTTAAAGTGGCCAAAAAGGCTGATTCAGCAAGGAATTACACCCAGTGCGACAGTATGCTGATTGGTGACCGCTGCGGAGCACATACATTCCCGTATATCGAAATCAACAACAAAACAGCTACGGTTGAACACGAAGCCAGCACTTCAAAAATTGGCGAAGACCAGATATTTTACTGCAACCAACGTGGCATCGGAACAGAAGAAGCCATCAGTTTAATTGTTAATGGCTTTTGCCGCGAAGTGTTGAACCAGCTTCCCATGGAATTTGCCGTGGAGGCGCAGAAATTGCTCGCAGTTTCCCTCGAGGGGTCTGTGGGATAATCAACAACGAACTATCACATTGTCTAATCATCACATTAACATATCCATCTCATGTTAGAAATAAAAAATCTCAAAGCCGAAATTGAAGGGAAGAAAATCCTGAATGGTATAAATCTTACCGTAAACCCGGGTGAAGTACATGCTATTATGGGTCCGAATGGTGCCGGTAAAAGTACTTTGTCATCGGTATTGGCCGGCCGTGCTGATTATGAAGTTACCGATGGGGAAATAATTTTTGAAGGCAAAAACCTGCTGGAGATGTCGCCCGAAGACCGTGCCCGTGAAGGGGTGTTTTTGGCTTTTCAATATCCGGTTGAAATTCCGGGTGTAAGCACGACCAACTTCTTAAAAACCGCCATTAACGAAACGCGAAAATACAAAGGATTGGAACCTATGGAGGCAACCGATTTTCTAAAATACATGCGTGAGAAAATGGAAACCATGGAAATGGATAAGTCGCTTACCTCGCGTTCATTAAACGAAGGCTTTAGCGGTGGCGAGAAAAAGCGCAACGAAGTGTTTCAAATGGCCATGCTTGAACCTAAGTTAGCCATTATGGACGAAACAGATTCGGGTCTGGATATAGATGCCCTGCGTTTGGTATCGAATGGGGTAAATAAATTGCGCAACAAAGAGCGTTCGTTTGTGGTGATTACACACTATCAGCGTTTGCTGGATTATATCGTGCCCGATTTTGTGCATGTATTGTACAAAGGCCGCATCGTAAAAAGCGGTGATGCCAGTCTGGCAAAAGAACTGGAAGTAAAAGGCTACGATTGGATCAAAGCTGAAGTAGAGGCAGCTCAATAATTTTATAACTATAAAAATTGCATGAGCACAATCGATACACTAAAACAAGATTTTGAACATTACCGTGCGCAAGCGGATGGCAGTGCCTTTGCCGAACAGCGCGAAGCCGCATTTGGCGAGCTGCAGCAACTGGGCATTCCTACCATTAAGCACGAGGAGTGGAAATACACCAACCTGAAATTCATCAACGATATCAACTTTCAGGCTTCATGCGTGCATAGCGAAGCAGCGCGTAACTACTACAGCGAACATGTAGTACAGACACTTAAAGCTAATCGCATCGTATTTATTAATGGATCATTCGATGCATCGCTTACCCAATTGCAACCCGAAGATGCAGGTATTGTAATTACTAATTTGGCTGCAGCACGCAAAAACCATGCGGATGTTTTCAATGCGCATTTTGGCAAGTATGCCGAAGTAAAAGGTCACGCCATGAATGCCATGAATACCGCGCTGATGAGTGATGGGGCTTTTATTCATGTTCCTGCCGGCAAACAAACAGTTTATCCTATTATCATCACCAATATATCAGATGCCAGCGAAGTAAATGTATTGAACCAGCCCCGCAACCTGATTGTGGTAGATAAAAATGCAGGTGCCACTGTAATTGAATCCTTTTTTGCATTGGGTTCAAACGCCTCGTTTTGCAATATTGTAAACGAAGTGTATGTAGGCGAAAATGCCAACCTGGAGCATTATAAACTGCAACGTCAGCAAGGTGAGCATTATCAGAATAATTTCACGCAGGTGTTTCAAGAGGCCAATACCCATATCAATCAGGTAACGCTTACACTGGATGGGAAATTTGTGCGCAATACGCTGCATTTTTACATGAATGGACAAAACTGCAATACGTTGTTATATGGTTTGTATTTGTTGGATGGCAATCAGTTTGTCGATAACCACACCCGTGTAGATCATGCCCAGCCCAATTGCTTCAGTGATGAAAAATATAAAGGTATTTTGAAGGATAAATCCACTGCTGTTTTCAACGGAAAAATTATGGTTCATCTGGATGCACAAAAAACAAATGCATACCAACGCAACCAGAATATACTGCTAAGCGATGAAGCCACAGTGAACACTAAACCTCAATTGGAAATATTTGCCGATGATGTAAAGTGTACGCACGGAGCCACCATTGGTCAGCTAGACGAAGAGCCGATGTTTTACATGCGCAGCCGCGGAATCCCCGAAAATGTAGCGCGTAAATTATTGCTCAACGCCTTCGCGGATGACATTGCCGAAAAAATCAAAATTCCCGAACTGGTAGCCATACTGGAAGAACAGATAGAAAAGAAAATATAGACACAGATTGCCACAGATTTTAGGATTACACAGATGCAGATTCTGGAAGAACCGATAGGAGAGTATGAAAAGTTTCCGTTAAAGGAGGAGACATACAAAATTATTGGCGCGTGTATGAATGTGTTTAATGAACCGGGGAATGGTTTTTTGGAAGCTGTTTATCAAGACGCGTTGGAGGTTGAGTTTAAATTATTAGGAATACCGTATAAAAGAGAAGAGCAATATCAAATATATTATAAAGGCAAACGACTGAATAGAAAATATATAGCTGATTATATTGTTTACGAATCGGTTGTATTGGAGCTAAAAGCTCAGGATTTCATTGCAAAAGCAAACCACAGTCAGGTAGTAAACTATTTAAAAGCATCAAACTTAAAAGTAGGACTCCTCGTTAACTTCGGTGAAAAATCCCTCAACTATAAGCGCTTCATAAAATAATCAGTGAAAAGTTAAATCTGTGTAATTAGTGTAATTCGAATAAAATCTGTGCTTAACTTGAACAACATACGCTCTCAATTCCCGATACTCCACCAAGAAGTAAACGGCAAACCCTTGGTATATTTTGACAATGCCGCAACCACCCAAAAACCACAACGGGTGATAGATGCATTAAATAAATTCTACTCGCTTGATAACGCCAACATTCACCGTGCAGCGCACACCTTAGCTTCGCGTTCTACCGAGTATTTTGAAGAAACCCGCAAAGCCATTCAGCAATTTATCAATGCGTGCGAAGAGGCAGAATGTATTTTTACCAAAGGTGTAACGGAAAGCATTAACCTGGTAGCGCAAACATGGGGAAGAAAATATTTGCAACCTGGTGATGAAGTTTTGATAACCGCCATGGAACACCACAGCAATATCGTGCCTTGGCAAATGGTGTGTGAAGAGAAAGGCGCTGTATTAAAAGTAATTCCGATAAACGATGCCGGTGAGCTGTTGATGGATGAATTCGACAACTTGCTTACACCTAAAACCAAAATGGTGGCTTGCGTGTGGGTAAACAATGCATTGGGTACGATAAATCCGGTGAAAGAAATTAGAGAGAAAGCACATGCTGTGGGTGCAAAAGTATTGTTGGATGGTGCTCAGGCGTGTTCGCATCTGGAAGTAGATGTGCAGGAGTTGGATTGTGATTTTTTAACCATATCCTCTCATAAACTATATGGGCCAACAGGAGTAGGGGTGTTGTATGGCAAACGCGAATTGCTGGATGCCATGCCGCCATACCAGGGTGGGGGAGAAATGATACGTGAAGTAACCTTTGCCAAAACCACCTACAACGAAATTCCATTTAAATTCGAAGCCGGAACTCCCAATATTGGGGATGTGATTGCCTTTAAATACGCCCTTGACTTTGTAAACGAATTAGGCAAGCCAGCCATGGCTGCACACGAAGACGAATTGCTGCGCCATTTTGTAGAGGGAGCAAAAGAAATTCCCGGAATTACATTGGTAGGCACAGCCGCACAAAAAATATCGGTTCAATCCTTTGTGTTGAACAATATGCACCATTTTGATGCCGGAATGATGCTGGATGCAAAAGGCATTGCCGTGCGCACCGGCCACCACTGCACGCAGCCGTTGATGCAGCGCTTTGGATTAGATGGTACCGTTCGCGCTTCATTTGCGGTGTACAATACCATAGCAGAAGTAGATGTGTTGCTGGAGGCGTTGAAGAAGTTGGCGAGGTAAGCTTAAAGTCTATTATTTTCGAATGTAACCTAAAAATAACTACTGTTTTTGCGATTTGATTCGCAAAAGTGACGTTTAATGAAAGCAGTTTTTAACTTTAGAACTATCAATAAAAAATCATAGTGTCGATTTAATTTTCAAGCATAGCAAAGAAAACGCTGTAAATATTCAACTTACCTTTGTGTACTTTGCGCATTCTTCGCGTTCTTTGCGGTTAAATAAATAGCTGAAAATGCCCACCCCATCCGATATACAAAACGAAATCATTGATAATTTCTCCCTCTTTGAAGGCGACATGGAGCAAACACTGATGTACCTGATGGACCTTGGCAAAAAACTTCCTGCTATGCCTGAAGAGCATAAGATTGAAGAGTTTATTGTGAAAGGCTGCCAAAGCAAAGTATGGGTTTTTCCAAAATTTGTGGACGGAAAAGTGCAGTTTGAAGTAGATAGCAATACCGAAATTAC
>JBKCPL010000026.1:0-35544 GCA_046309355.1 Bacteroidota bacterium | reverse complement strand
CCGGTTACGGTTACAACAACCACTGCATTGGCGGTTGGTAATTATACATTAATCGCCAAATCAGGAAGTGCATCGGGTGTCACAGGTACACCGGGAACATTAACAATCTCGGGTAGCGGATTAGCAGCTAATACATACGGCTCTTTGTCCGTTAGCAGTGGTGAATTAATTTTAACAGTAGACAACGCAACCCCGGCTATTAGTTCCCCGACTGCAACATCCATTACCCAGAACTCAGCAACTTTGGGAGCCAACATAACTTCAGACAGAGGATTAAGTATCAGCGCAAGAGGCACTGTTTTCAAGACCAGTTCACCTGTTACATCCTCTGACAATACACTAGCCGAAGGAGGCACAAGCACTGGAACTTTTTTACACAGCCGCACGGGATTAACTGAACAAACATTGTATTATTATGCAGGCTTTGCCACTAACAGTGTAGGCACAGCATTGAGTTCAGAAGGTAGTTTTAGAACATTATCTGCCTCACCTACTGCACAGGCAAGCAGTTTAACAGCAACGCCAGCATCATCTACACAAGTTGACCTAAGCTTTACGGGAGCTACCTTTCCGGGTAGCGGTGCCACACAAGCAGGTTATGTGGTAATTTATTCAACAGGCACTCCAACGCTTAGTTCAACCAACGGGCAAGCCCCTGCTGCAGGCGTAGGAACTATTTTTACAACCAGTGCCACTGCATTACCTACAACGCCTTCTACATCTGTAAACGTAACTGGGCTCAGTTCTTCTACAACTTACAATTTTCTTGTGGTACCGTATACATGGGACGGAACCAATTCCACTACCTATAATTACTTAACTACAAGCGCACCAACTGCAAATGCCACTACCAGCGGAGGTGTGCCAACATTAAGTATACCAACTGCATCGGCCATAACTGCTACCAGCGCAACCTTAGGCGCAACCGTAACTTCAGACGGAGGTTCGGCATTAACTGCCAGAGGCACGGTTTTTAAAACCAGCACCCCGGTGGCATCATCTGATAATGCTTTGGCCGAAGGTGGCAGCTCTGTTGCTGCCTTTACGCATAGCCGCACCGGTTTAACCGAACAAACATTGTATTATTATGCAGGCTATGCTACCAATATTACGGGCACAGGCCTAAGCAGCGAAGGCTCTTTCACCACATTATCGGCTGCACCAATAGGCCAAGCTGCATCTTTAAGCACCTCCGGAGCAACCACAACAACTTTAGACCTAACCATTGGCTCTGCTGCTACATTCCCAGCAAGTGGTGCAACCAATGCAGGCTATGTGGTTATCTATTCAACAGGCACACCAACCTTAAGTTCAATAAATGGACAAGCACCAGCGGCAGGCGTAGGAACAATTTTTAATACAGCATCCACATCACTGCCTTCTGCTCCGTCTACTACTATTACCATTACAGGATTATCAGCCTCAACTACCTATAATATTTTGGTAGTTCCGTATACCTGGGATGGAACAAATATTGCCACATACAATTATTTAACAGCTAGCGCGCCAACTACATCAGGTACTACATCTCTGCCGACTTACACATGGACTGGAGCTAATAATGCAAGTTGGTCCACAGCAAGTAACTGGTCACCCAACAGAACAAGCCCTGCTAGCAATGATATATTGATTTTCAACTCCAACACTACGCTAACCGTTACCGGAGTTCCTACACAAACAATAGGAACACTTCAGGTAAGCGGCTCCTCAACCAAAATTACGCTGCAGGCATCTGCTGCATCTACCACCTTAAGTATAGGCAACAATACTGGTACAGACTTATCTGTTAGTGCAGGATGCGAGCTTAATATCAGTGGTTCAAATTCCTTGTCGCTTGTTACTTCAGCAGGTGCAACAGGTAGTATAGATGGAAGTATGAAATTTACCCAAGCTGCTCATACCTTAATTCCTAATGATGCCAGTGCAGTTACGTTTAATAATGGTGCATCCTTCACTGCCGGTGACTTGGCATCTACCGGTTTTACTGGAAATGCATTTGGTCCGAGTACAGGTACAACCTATAACGGAGTTGTATTTGCGAGCGGTGCTACGTTTACTCAAAATGAAGGAAGTAATCCCTTTGCAATAACTCAGCCAAACTCCAGAGTTCAATTTCAAACAGGTAGTAATTTTATTTTTGCACTTGCTGGTACTGGTGTACCCTCATTAGTCGGAAGAACGTATGGAAATGTAGAAATAAATTGTACGTCAACAGGGCTGACTAATTTGACAGGTTCAAGTGTTGTGACTATTAATGGCAACCTTACCATTACAGCGGCTGGAAGTGCGGTTAACTTTAATCATACGGGGGGTATTTCTATAGCAGGAAATATTTCCGTTGCTTCAGGTCAAACACTCGGTTTTTCTCCTTCATCAGCGAATACATTGACGTTAAACGGCTCTTCATCACAAACCATAAGCGGTAGTGGAACATTAACAATTGGTTCGAACATTTCGTTAATAATAAACAACAATAATGGCGTTTCCCTAAGTCGAAATCTAACATTACCAAATACATTAACCTTGACCTCTGGCACTTTAACGGTAGGAGCAAATACCCTAACATTAAACGGAAGTATCAGTCGCACATCCGGAAATATAGATGCCAGCAATGCTTCAGCTACAGTAACATTCAGTGGTTCATCTGCACAAAGTATACCTGCCTCTACCTTTACCGGTAACATCAATAATTTAACTTTAAATAACAGTGCAGGTTTGAGTACAAGTCAAAGCCTTACAGTAGCAAATACGCTTACATTAACGTCAGGAACGTTCACTGTAGGTGCAAATACCTTAACGCTGAATGGCAGCATAACCCGTACCTCAGGAAACATAAACGCCAATAATGTATCAGCAACGCTTGAATTCAGCGGTTTATTAGCACAAAGTATTCCTGCTGCTACCTTCACCGGTAACATTAATACACTGATACTAAATAATAGTGCCGGATTAAGTACCAGTCAGAATTTGACTGTAACAAATTCACTTACATTAACATCAGGTACGTTCACAGTAGGTTCTACTACATTTACTATTAATGGCAGTATAAGCCGCACATTAGGAAATATAGATGCCAGCAATGCTTCAGCTACAGTAACATTCAGTGGTTCATCTGCGCAAAGTATACCTGCCTCTACCTTTACTGGTAATATCAATAATTTAACTTTAAACAACAGTGCAGGTTTGAGCTCAAGTCAAAACCTTACTGTAGCAAGTGTACTAACATTAACCTCTGGTAACTTATCATTAGGCAGTACCACACTTACATTGAACGGAACTTATCCGTCAAATATCAATAATATTACCACTAGTTCTTCATCCGGATTGGTATTGAATTGCACAGGCATAGGACCATTTACATTACCGGCATTTACTGCACTGAATGACCTCACCATAAACACATCCGGACAAAGCTATAATTTAAATAGTAGTCTCGTTCTGTCAGGCATATTGACGCTAAACAGCGGAACTCTTGTGGTGGGTAACAATACCTTAAATATAAATGGCAGTATAAGCCGCACATTAGGAAATATAGATGCCAGCAATGCTTCAGCTACAGTAACATTCAGTGGTTCATCTGCACAAAGTATACCTGCCTCTACCTTTACCGGTAACATAAATACTCTGATACTAAACAACAGTGCAGGACTAAGTACCAGTCAAAATCTGACTATTTCGAATGCACTCAATTTAACATCAGGTACATTCACTGTTGGTTCAACTACATTGACACTCAATGGCAGCATTACCCGCACATCAGGAAATATAGACGCGAGTAATGGTTCTGCAACGGTTATATTCAGTGGCTCATCAGCCCAAAGTATTCCCCCTTCAACCTTTACCGGAAACATCAATCATTTTACCTTAAACAATAGTGCAAACCTGAGTATCAATGAATCGCTCTCGCTAGCCGGAACACTCACACTTACTTCGGGTGCGTTAAATATTGGTGCGCATACTTTAACACTAAACGGAAGTGTTGCACGCACATCGGGAGCTATTCGCAGCGCAGGAGGCAGCATCAGCATTGGTGGCAGCAGCGGCAACCTATCACTTCATATGGATCAGACAACAGCCGGCACAACTAACCGCTTAACTAATCTGACAGTTAACCGTGCTTCAACTACAATTACCTTAGGCAACCCTATGCAACTGACAGGAACATTAACGGTAACATCGGGCACACTGGCATCTGCCGGAAACCTTACTCTGGTGAGCAACGCCTCAGGAACAGCACGTGTAGCCGAATTGGTATCGGGTGCATCCGTTACCGGAAACGTAACAGCCGAAATACACATACCTTCTGTAGCCCGCAGATGGAGATTTTTAACGCCTACTGTAAGTGGCAGCACATTTAACGACTGGAAAAATGAAATATATCTGGTGGGACCGGGAGGTAGTTCCAATGGGTTTGATGCCAGCGGTACAGGTTCTGTTTTTTCATACAATGAGCCTGCTACAGGCAGTAGCAGTATCGGCTGGACCAGTTTAACCAGCACATCGACCACGGTAGTACCTGGTGCGGGTTACCGTACGTTTATTTACGGAGACCGCAGCAATCCGAGTGTGATTACCAACTCATCGCTGCCGCAAAGCGCAGTAACTGTAAATACGAATGGCCCGCTAAATACAGGCGACATTTCACTGCCGGTGACATACACCGCTAATGTAAGTGTCAATCATGACGGATGGAACCTGGTAGGCAATCCCTACCACTCTCCTTACGATTGGAATAGTTATTACGACAATTGTACTACGGGTTGCTACAACAATATCGAACCTACCATCTGGGTATTCGATGCATCTACAAACAATTACAAATCGTACAACGCCACATCAGGCGGAACACTAACAGACGGAATAATTCCAACAGGTGCTGCTTTCTGGGTTAAGGCCAATGCAGCTACACCTTCGGTAACACTGAAAGAAACATACAAAACAGCGGCAGCACATAATCAGGTATTTAAAAACGGAAACAACGAGCTGAAACTGGAAATGAGGCTGGACGCTACCAATGCCGATTATTTTGTACTTAAACATATCGATTCAGCATCGGTAAATGCCGATAAATATGATATCGCGAAAATGAACGGTTCGGTGAATATCATGAGTTATACATCCACTAATCAGTCTTTCATGTTCGACTGCCGACCCGCACTTTCAGCAAATGATACGGTGTTGTTATTTGTAAACGGAAGCAACGGTAGCTACTCCTTAAAAGTCAATGAACTTCCATCTAACGGAAAATATTACTACTTGGTCGATCGCAAAATGAGCAGTACCACATTGCTTGCACCGCTTGCACTGTACACCTTTTCCATTACCAATTCCGATACCACCACATTTGGCCGCAGGTTTTATATCGTAGTAAGCAACAGCGGTACATTGCCGGTTGAGTGGAAGAGTTTCTCGGCTCGCAGGCAATCGTCAGCTACGCATGTTCACTGGTCAACGGCTACTGAACTGAATGCATCGCACTACGAAGTGCAGCGCAGCAGCGATAATATCAACTTCCGTGTATTGGGTAAAATGAACGCACGCAATACAAATGGCAACAGCTACGAATTTTTTGATAACGATCCACTTCGCGGCATACACTATTACCGCATACTTCAGGTTGATTTCGATCAGACAGAAACATATACACATGTAGTAGCTGTAAACTGCGATGAAGCATCGGATAACCCGTTGGTAAAATCGGCATGGCCTACGGTAGTAACGTCTGATTTCCATGTGGTACTTGACAACGATTCATACAACATACAGGTTTATGATATCAACGGACGTGTGATATGGAATCATGCATTAACTGGAGAACGCATTGACATCAACACAACCGGGTATGGAGCGGGAATGTACTTTATGCATATCGTAAGCCGCACCACAGGCAAATCGGAAACGCTGAAGTTCATCAAAAAGGAATAGAAGAATTTCGTTAATCTTGTGGGTATGCAACCCTGTGGTATTATTGGCGTGATGAGTGGCACATCATTAGATGGCCTCGACTTAGCGTGGTGCGAATTTTCATTTGCCGATAACCGATGGAACTGGCAAATCAAAGCGGCCGAAACACTTCCGTACGATGATGCATGGAAACATAAGCTTGGTCATTTGCCGCAGCAAACCGCGTACGAAGCAACGTTAACACATACTGAATATGGAACATATATCGGGCAGGCGGTTGCACAGTTTATAAAAAAATACGGTTGCACGGCATCCTACATAAGTTCGCATGGGCATACTGTTTTTCATCAGCCCGATAAACGACTAACATGGCAAGCCGGTCACGGGGCATACATAGCGGCAGCAGCCGGGCTTACGGTGGTATGTGATTTTCGCAGCACCGATGTAGCATTGGGCGGTCAGGGCGCACCGTTGGTACCCGTTGGTGATGCGTTGCTTTTTTCATCGTACGATGCGTGTCTGAATTTGGGAGGCTTTGCCAACATCAGTTTCGGGCAGCAAGGTAAACGCATAGCATACGATATATGTGCGCTGAATACGGTGCTTAATCACCTGGCCGAGAAACTGGGAATGGAGTACGATGCCAACGGTAAAATGGCTGAAAGCGGAAGCATACATACGCCTTTGTTGGATAAGTTGAATGCACTGAATTATTATACCCTGAAAGCACCCAAGTCGCTAGGCATGGAGTGGGTTCAGGCGTGTATTTTTCCGTTGCTGAATGAGTCAGGATTGTTGCCACAGGATGCAATGGCCACCTACGTAAGGCATGCAGCACAGCAAATAACACAAAGCATAAACGCAGGCGAAAAGGTATTGATAACCGGTGGTGGCGCATATCATACATTTTTACTGAATGAATTGAAGCAACACGGGATGAATTATGTACTTCCGGAAAGAGAAGTGATTGAATTTAAGGAAGCACTCATTTTTGCATTTCTTGGATACCTGCGCTTACACGAAAAACAAAATGTATGGAGCAGTGTAACCGGTGCTACTGCCGACAGCATTAGCGGCTGTGTGTACCTGTAGCTGATTTACGCAAATGCTGCAAGGCATTAAAATACTTGAGGTAGGTTTCAACTGCACTGTTCCAGGCAATAACACATCCTTCACGTCCGTCTAAAAATCCAAGCTTCAATACATAATCGCGTACGAATCGGCTCACAGCACTTGCATACATTTTTATATAAGTTGGTCGTATGCCTCTTTCCAGAAGTGCTTGTGCACCGCGTTCACTGTAAATTTTTCTTTTTGCAATCAGGCTTTCAGCAGTCGGGTAGGAGTAGTGAAGCAGTTTACCCTTCAGGTTGATGGTGCTGAAATGCTCAGGAATAAAAAGTGTTTCGTGAACGGCCTCATTGTTCCAGCACACCTGTTGTTTATTAAATAAACGAATCTTGCAATCGGGATTCCACGCACCGTAGTGTATCCACTTGCCGCAATAGCTGTTTAGCCGACTAAAACTATATACACAGCCATTGTTCAGGTGCTGTTTGATATCGCTCAGATGTCGGCTTAGTGTTTCATCAGGTATTTCATCGGCATCTATTGAAAGAATCCAGTCGTACTGTGCAGCATTGTTTGCTCTGTTTTTGGTTTCACCATACCCGGCAAATGGTTCGTGAATCACTCGTGCTCCGGCACGTTCGGCCAGTTTTGCGGTTTCATCTGCCGAACCTGTATCGCATACCAGCACCTCATCAACGATACCAGAAAGCGCCTTTACACATTTCTCAATATGTGTAGCTTCGTTGCGTGCTATAATCACTGCGCTGATTTTCATGCCAGCAAACTTTTGATATGTGATACGTAATACACTAAACCTTTACGAAAGGTAAGCGGTACATCAGCGCGGTATGCTTCGCCCATTTTGAGTACGTGATTGTAAAAATATGAAGCGGTGAATTTCCATTTTTTCATAAAAGTGTTGCGGCCGTTATTACGCCACACCCTACCGGTTGATTTGCACTTGAAGTGATACACCAGCGATTTGCCAAAGCCTCTGAAATCACGTACTCCCAGCTGCCAAAGCTTCATGGCAAAATCGGGGTCGCTGTAAAAACCCGGACTAAATTCTGTACTGTAACCACCTACTTTTTCCCACAGCTTTTTATGTACAATACTGGGTGGCCAGCATGAGCCGTACCAATCTTGATGGGTTGATTGCGCTGCAAATTGAAGCAATGCTGCCTCATTAAACTGTTCGGTATCGCGGCCAAAATCAAAAGGTGCATATACGGCTTTGTTCGTTCCTGCCTCGGGTTCTATCATCGTAGCCGAATAGTAAAAATACATATCGCCTCGCTGCTGAATGGCGTTCCACAAAATAGTGTCCCAATCCTTACATGCGTACATATCGTCATTGAAATACACGATATAATCTGTTTTTGAAAGTGCAGCAGCTGCATTCACGGCATAGCACACGCCTGCGTTTTCACGGCTATATGTGTAGTCATATGGTGTGTTTTTTATCCACTCCAGCGTTCCGTCCGATCCTTCATTGACATGTACAATTATCTGATGATTAAATGCACTGTTTTGTTCAATGCTGCGGATGCATAGTTTCAAATACGGTAGGTTATTCCATGAAGGAATAACGATACTGAAGCGAAACGAATGATTCGCCTGTGAAGATGGGAAATGTTGAATGGCCGGTTCGTGAAAAATCATGAGTGCATGATGATGGCGCAAAGTACACGTAAAACAGCCTACAATCAAATTTTGTATTCGCCAACCGAAGACACTTAATTTGCTGCTATGTGCAGCCGCATCAATCAGCAGGAAATAACCGCATCCGAACTTATGGAGCGGTATGACATACCGGATATAAATGACGAATTGCAATTGCCCTTCGACATCAACATAGGAGTGGGAGCTCAGGCACTTATAGTGCTGCAGCAAGATGGCGTAAACCGACTTGAAAAAGCAGTATTCGGTTTCACTCCTTCATGGAGTAAAAAACGTACATCCTATTTTAATGCCAGGATCGAAGGCAGTGATAACAATACCGAGAACCATTTAAACTACACAGGTCCTTACGATATAGTGAAGAGCGGTGCATTCAAATCGGCATTTATGAAAAGGCGTTGCCTTGTTCCGGTGCGTAGTTTTATCGAAGGTCCTGAAAAAGAAAAACTGAGTGAACCGTATTTGGTTTACAGCCCAACCGCTCCTCTGTTTTCGCTGGCCGGAATTTATGAGTACTGGACAAATCCTGTCAATGGAGAAACATATCTCACATTTGCCATACTAACACGTGCGGCTTGCCACACTGTTCAGGTTATTCGCCACCACCGCATGCCGGTATCCGTGAGCATACACAACGAGCAAAGCTGGCTATTGCCACACACACCCGATGAACTGACTGCCATGTGCACACACGATACCGTATCCGATTCGTGGAAAACGTATGCATTGAATCCAGAACTGGTTAAGTCGGGAAGAGTGCACGATGCAGCAGTATTGAAGCCTTACACTCCGCATACGAATTCGTTGTTTTAAACAGCGATTACTCGCAATACCGTTTCAGGTAAAACAGCGCTTCCATATTGCCCTTTTGGATGGCTTTACTGAAATCGGTACAGGCCGAACTCCTTTCGTGTTTATTCCATTCGAGTTTGGCTAAACCGCGCTGGTAGTAAGCTATTGATAAATCTTCGTTGAACAGCAACGCACTATCCAATATGGAAATGGAACGTTTGTAATCTTTGAGTTGATAAAACACAAGCCCCTTGTTGAAGTATGCATCACCCGATGAAGGTTTCAGGCGTATGCAGCGGTCGAACATAAGTAGTGCTTCTTTGTAGCGTTTTAAAGAGGTGAGGGTCATGCCGCGGTATAGCATGATGTCGGTATTGTTTTGGCTGTATTTTAGTGCCGAGTCAAAGTCGCGCAGTGCCAACAGGTGACGAAACAAATTCAGGTATATATAGCCTCTGTTTTTATACGCATCCACATAATTTTTTTTTAGCACTATGGCTTTGGTATAATGACTAATCGCATCGTTCCACTTCTCCATCATCTGTTCCACATTTGCCAGGTTGTAGTAATACGCTGCCTGCGATGAGTCGTAGGCTATGGCTTGTATGTATTCGTTCCGTGCCGTACGGTACACACCTTTTATAACATAAATATATCCGAGCAATGCATGTGCACGTGCCGGGCGAGATTGCTCATGAATGACCGATGTAAGCAGTTCGGTAGCATCGCCTAACATACTTAGTTCAATGAGGGCTTCCGCTTTCAGCAATTGTACTTCGTGGTTTTTTGTATCGTAAGTTAATATGCTGTCGCATATCTTTAAGCACCGTGTAGCATCCCCATCCGTGAGTAATGCTAAAGCCTGATCATAGCCATTCGGCTGAGCGTAGATTTTCAGTGACGTAATTAAAGTGAGTATGCAAATCAGTGTATACTTAAGCATGTGTTGCAGGCAGTGTAATGGTAAACGTGGTTCCCTTACCTTTTTCACTCTCCACATCAATACGGCCACCGTTGCGTTGAACAAAATCTTTGCACAGCATCAGCCCAAGGCCTGTTCCTTTTTCGTTGGCAGTACCTTTGGTAGTGGGATGTATATGCTGATCAAACAACCGTTCTACATGTTCTTTGCTGATGCCAACACCGTTGTCGGTAACACGTAAAAGCACGTTTGTACCGTCCGACTTGCCGGTTACGGTAATCAATCCGCCTGTTCCTGTAAATTTAATGGCATTTGATAGCAGGTTACGTATCACCAGATTTATCATGTCTTTATCGCCAAAGGCAATCAGGTCGAGAGGTACGGTATTGGACAGTTCAATCTGTTTATGTGCAGCATTACCGGCCAGCAGTTGCAAATTTTCCTGTGTCATTTTGTACACATCCAGTTCCTGCACATGCATGGGTGTTCCTTTTATTTGAGACGAGGCCCACACCAGCAAATTCTCCAGCAAATCAATGGTATTTTGTACCGAGCCTGCAATTTGTACAGTCATATCACGCTGGTTTTTGGGCGTGTAATTCGGGTGACTGATAAGGTCGAAGTAGAGTTTCATGGTGGTGAGGTTATTGCGCAGGTCGTGCGAAATAATAGAGAAAAATCGGTCTTTAACCTCGTTTAACCGGTTCAGTTCATCTTTTTGCTCAATGAGTTCACGCTGTTGTTTGTGCAAGTTAGCTGCATAGCGTTTATTCTGAAGAAAAAAGTAGATGAGTATAATCAGCACAAAAGCAATAGCCAAACCTGCATACATAAATAATGTATTCAATTGCTTGATGCGCAACAACTCCGATTCGCTAATCTGCTGTTCTTTGTATAGCAGCTCTATTTCACGCTGTTTTTTTTCTGCTTCATACCTCAGTTGCAAATCACTCAGTTGTTTCAGAGCTCTGTCGTTGTATAGCGAATCTTTCAATTCGCGGCTCAGGTTGCCAAATGTACGGGCTTTATCGGTTGCACGCGATAGTTTGTATACCTCTTCCAGTCCGCTGTATGCCTCTTCCAGTTCCAGTTTCATGCCTGATTTTTCAGCCAGTTTCGAACCGCGTTCAAAGTATAGTCCTGCCTCTTTCAGGTTGCCGTTGTTCAATTCAAGCTGGCCCATGGCATTGCAGCAAGACACAATTAGCGGAGTCAGATTTAGTTTTTCGCTGAGGGCTAATGCTTTTGTGTAATGTGAGGAGGCCACTTCACTATTCCCCGATTTTTCATACGCCATTCCCAAATGAAAATACGACAGCGAAACTCCTGCGTTGTTCTTTAGTTCGGTATAGGCTTTTAACGCTTTATTAAAGTATTCGGCAGCTTTGGCATAGTTCTCCGTTTTCATGTAGGCATTGCCTATATTTTCATACCCTACCAGAGCCTGCATGCGGTTTGACGACTGCTCATAAATTTGTATAGCTTTTTGGGTGTATTCAATGGAAAGAGTAAAATTATTTTGCTTGGCGTAAAGGGTTCCGAGCGAATTGTAAATGGCAACCATCGGAGCTCGTTCTTGCGTTGTTTCATAGTAGCGAAGAGCACTCAGGTACTTTTCGGCAGCCATGGCCAGATTACCTTGAATGAGGTACACAGCGCCCAGTGCTTGTTCGCTTTCGGCTGCTGATTTTCGGTTGCCCAGTACGTTGTATTGCTGAAGAGATAGTTGGTACTTTTCTTTTGATGCCGGAAAATTTCCTGTTCGGTAATACACCTCACCCATTTGAAAGGTAGCTTTGGCTTGCACATCTGCATCTGCCGTGTTTTGTGAGGCAGTTTCTAAAAAGCGTATAGCCTTATCTGCATCGGTGTAGCGGTAGTACAAACCCAGCTGATAAGCTGCCACAGCTCGATCCTTTTCGTTTCCGCTGCGCATGACATTTTCTAAACTATCCGTGTTTTGTGCACCGGCTAGTGCGGTAAACAAAAACAGGAATACACTCGTTAGCCTGTAGTTCAATGTGAATGGTTCGTATTTTCTACGAATTTAAAGCCTGATCCGTGAATATTTACTATTTCAATAGTTGGATCGTCTTTAATTATTTTACGAAGTTTATTGATGTACACATCCAGGTTTCGAGCTGTGTAATAATCATCACGGCCCCAAATATGAAGCAATAAGGTATTTCGGCTTAGCAACTGATTTCGACTTTCTGCAAAAAGTTTCAGCAATTCCGATTCTGTAGCGCTTATTTTTTTTTCGGTGGCACCGCACCGGTATATATGATTGGTTATATCAAAGGTGCTGTTTCCTGCTTTAAGCACAGTGTCTGCTTCACTTAGCGGTGGGGTAGCTACCTGTATTCGCTTCAGTATGGCATGTATGCGTGCGCTAAGCTCCTTAACGCTGAACGGCTTGGTGATGTATTCATCTCCGCCTATTTCAAAACCTTTAAGTTTATCTTGTTCCGATGAATTGGCTGTTAAAAAAATGATGGGAACAGCCTGATTTTTTGAACGTATCAAACGGGCCAGTTCGAAACCACTTTTCTTTGGCATATTTACGTCCAGTACTACCAGGTCAAATTTTTCATGCTGAAATACGTCCCAGCCTTCTTCCCCGTCTTTACAATGCCTGGAGGTAAACCCGTCAAGCCTTAAGTGTTCCTTCAGCAGGTAGGCCTGTGCCGATTCATCTTCTACGAGTAACAAATGAGCTGCCTGTTTTTTGTGCATAGTTGATAGCGGTATGAGCGTATAACAAATGTACAGTTTGATTTAACATTTTGCAGATGCACACGTCCCTACATGCGTCATCAAATTATGACAAGCTGCTGTGAGCAGCTGTAAATTCAGGCCTTACAGACATTTGATAAAATTTTCTTAAAAGTTACAAAAGAATAAACTACCTTTTCAGTTCATACTTACATCACTCACTTGATGCACGCCCTATCTGATACAATAAAGCTGTTGCGAATACCATTTTCGTTTTTTCTAATGCCTGTTTTTCTCTTTGCACTATCGCAGGTTCCTGTTGTTAACTACTCCCATGCATGTATATTGTTCGTAGTGTTGCACTTGTTTATTTATCCGGCTAGTAATGCCTATAACAGTTATATGGATCAGGATGAGGGCCCCATAGGTGGATTGGAGCATCCGCCTAAGGCTACACGAAGTATTTTTTATCTTTCGGCCGCCCTGGATGTAGTCGGCATTGCATTAAGCAGTTTAATTTCTCCGGTTGTTGCGTTGGGTGTTCTGCTGTATGTTTTGGCTTCGCGCGCGTATAGCTATACCGGTATACGGTTAAAAAAATTTCCGATAGCCGGCTATATAACGGTGGTTTTTTTCCAGGGGGCATTCACCTATGCACTTACTTTTTATGCAGTTAGTAATCATTGGCCACACTACGCAAACGCTGTTATCAGCTCATTGCTTATTGGGGGTGTGTATCCGCTTACGCAAATTTATCAGCATGACGAAGACAGAAAAAATGGCGATACTACACTCAGTATCCTGCTGGGATATAGAGGCACGTTTGTGTTTACCGCTATTCTTTTTACAGCAGCAACCGCATTGATGTTTCTGTTTTTACCGAAAGCAACGTTTATCGTCATTCAGGCATGTATGTTGCCGGTTGTTTCCTATTTTTTTTATTGGGTAAAAATTACCTGGAACAATACACAACATGCCGACTTTAAACATACCATGCGGATGAACACACTGGCATCGCTGTTGCTTAATCTTTGTTTTATGCTGTTATTTACTTGGTATCATTTGTTATGAGTTACATTACTTCCATCGGAACAGCATTGCCTGAGTATGCTTCAGATCAAATGGTGATACACGCGTTTATGGAAAAAGAACTTTCCGGAAATGATGACGACCGTACAAAGTTGAAGCTGCTATACGAACGCAGCGCCATTAAAACACGGTACAGTGTATTACCCGACTTTAGTGTTGCAGAAGGGGAACAGACATTCTTTAAGCACCATGAGTTACAACCGCAGCTCGAACAGCGCCTGGAGATGTATTACCGATATGCTCCCGATCTGGCCGCGAAAGCGATTGTAAATGCAGTAAATGAAAACGAACTGAACACAGTAACGCATCTGATTACTGTTTCGTGTACCGGTATGTGGGCTCCGGGTTTAGATATAGCGGTGCTTAAAAAACTTGGATTGAATGACACCATACAACGTACATCTGTAAATTTTATGGGATGCTACGCAGCCATTCATGCATTGAAAATGGCTGATTCTATTTGCCGCAGCTATTCGTCATCGAAGGTCCTTATTGTGTGTGTTGAATTGTGCACGATTCACTTTCAACGCAGCACTAATCCCGAACAATTGACGGCTAACGCACTTTTTGCTGACGGTGCATCAGCCTGTTTGGTTCAATCGGATGCGCCTCATCCATCATCTGCTCACATACAACTGCATTCGTTTTACAGCAGGGTAGTACCCAATTCGCAAAGCGATATGGCGTGGCACATTACTCAAAATGGATTTCTGATGCAGCTTAGCAGTTATGTTCCGTTTCTGATACAAACGAATATAGCCGAGTTGGTTCAGCAGGCGCTTGAGCATACTAAGTTGCAGATGAACGATATTACATGCTGGGCTTTTCATCCGGGTGGGCGCAAAATACTTGACTACATCGCATCTGAGTTAAAATTGAAACCACATCAACTCACCTACTCATACGATACGCTGGCCAATTATGGAAATATGTCGTCAGCTACACTGCTGTTTGTGATGAAGCAGTTACTGGCTGATGAAACAGCAAAAGGCTATGCATTCGGTGCCGCCTTTGGCCCGGGGTTAACTATGGAAACATTTATTGCAAAAAAACATGTGGCCTGATTTCAGCAAACGCTCGTATACAAAAGAACTTCTGGATAATGACAGTATTCCTGCTGAACATTTATGGATCAACCTGTATGAGCTCGATATCATTAACCGCTACCTGGGTGGGCATAGGGCAACACTACGTGCACTGGATAAATTAACATGGGATGCCTCTAGAACCTATACGGTGCTGGATATCGGGTGTGGTGGTGGCGATACGCTACGTGCAGTGGCACGCTGGGCAACCAAACGTGGCCTAACAATTGAACTTACAGGAGTTGATTTAAAAAATGATTGTGTACACTACGCCAAACAACAGTGCAGCCTGCATCCTAATATACACATTCATCAATCCGATTACCGCGATGTGGTAAACGGACAATCGAATTTTGACGTGGTTATAACTTCTCTGTTTTGCCACCACCTGCACAATGACGAGGTAGTAGCGCTACTTACATGGTGCACACAGCATGCGCGCAAAGCAACACTTGTCAACGATTTGCACCGGCACTGGCTTGCGTATTATTCCATACGTTTACTTACACGCTTATTTTCAAATTCGTACCTCGTAAAAAATGATGCACCACTTTCCGTATGGCGTGGCTTTAAACGACAAGAGTTGGAAGCCATACTGCAGCGTGTTTCTTCAACCACCGGGATTATTTTCTGGTCGTGGGCCTTTCGTTGGATAGTACTCATAAAAAATAATTCTGCAGTATGAGCAGCAGCGAGCAACTATACGATTTAGCCATAGTAGGCGGGGGGTTAGCCGGCCTTACGCTGTCCATTCAAATGCGCAAAAAAGGCTATCGGGTAATTGTATTCGAGAAAGAATCGTACCCCATGCACCGTGTGTGTGGCGAATATATTTCAATGGAAAGTGCTCAGTATTTACACGATTGCGGGGTAGATAGGGATGCACTAAAGCTTCCACGTATTACTCAGCTTCATGTAACTGCACCTTCAGGCTATAAACTTGCACATGCGTTATCGCCCGGTGGTTTTGGTATAAGTCGCTACAAGCTGGATGATATGCTGGCAACATACGCCACCAATTTGGGTGTAGTTGTACTTCAGCAAACTCCTGTAACACATCTTGAAAAAAATGCAACGACATACACGGTAAACACCCGCACATCGTCATATACCGTACGCATGGTTGCAGGCACATGGGGCAAACGAAGCACTATGGATGTAAAGTGGAACCGCGCTTTTGTACAGGAAAGGAACAGACTACTCAGTCGCTACATCGGTATAAAATATCATGTGCAGGCCGATTTGCCACATAACCTGATTGAACTGCACAACTTTAAAGATGGCTACTGCGGTATTTCAAAAATAGAAGACGATCGCTACTGCATGTGTTATTTAACTACGGCCGAAAATTTAAAATTGGCCGGAGGTGACATTAAAAGGATGGAAGAACAGATACTGCATAAAAATCCATACCTGAAAACGTATTTCAACCAATACACCTCCCTGTACGAAAAGCCACTGGCCATATCGCAAATCAGCTTCGAGCGAAAAGAAACCGATATGCATGCCGTACCCTTCGCAGGCGATTCTGCCGGACTGATTACACCCTTGTGTGGCAATGGAATGAGTATGGCACTGCACGCTTCCAAGCTGCTGTCGCATCATCTGGATAAATTTTTACAGCAAGACGCAATCGATGTGCAGTCATGTTTGGCATCCTACAAACAGCAATGGGAGATGCATTTTTCAGGCCGTATGCGTGCCGGTCGTTTAATTCAATCCATGTTCGGAAGTACACTCATGACCGAAGCCTTGCTGCGAATATTAAAACCTTTCCCTTTATTTGTCGGGAAATTGGTAGACAGTACACATGGCGATACGTTTTAGGTCATACAAGATTTTGCGCATGCTTTTGGTTGGCTGCATGTTGGTATGCACGCATGCAGTTCGTTCGCAATTTTACTTTGTTAACCCCGATAATTTTTACAATGTTGGTTTTTCGTCATTAGGCAACCGTAATACTATTTCGGTTTCTTGGCAGCATATGCATATACTGGATGGAAAAGACAAAGCCCTGAAAATAGGCTATGGTATTCGCTATTCATCCTTCTTTGGTGCCTATGGTGATTTTACATCAGCACTATCCTCATTTGGTACCACACCGGATGATATAGATACAGTTGCCTTTGAAAACTACCGCATACACTCGCTTAACCTGTCATTTTATGCTTCGTTCGCAATCACGAAACGGCTGGAAGTCGAACTGAATATCGATGCGTTCGGGCTGGCTTACAGCAATCCCATTGACGGATATTACAATACACTTAAACGTAAGCTGTATACCGGTGAAGGTTTGTTTCAGCGGGCTCAGGCTCCGCGATACAATGTATTACTTGGTGGGGCAAACGACAGGGGAAGTTTAAATTCTGAACTAGTCATACGCTATTGGTTCAGGCGTAAAATGGGATTCAAAGTAGGAATTGCTCATATGGCAAACGAAATGGTTACCGACAATAAATTGTATAATGGAGTAAACCGCTTTAAAATTACACCCACAATGATAGCGGTGGGCTTTACCTACTCGCCATACAGATTATAGCGCTGCCAGTCGGTTGTGCAGCTGCATGTGTTTTATTTTCTTAAACATTACCACCCATCAGGTGTTTAGTACGTGTATGAAAAAATATATCGTAGTGGGTGCATCCAGTGGTATTGGCTGGAGTATTGCACAACAGTTAACTGCTTCAGGTGCACAAGTTGTAGCGCTTTGCCGCACATCCGGCCGACTTAACGAATTGCCGGGTGTTTCGTTTCACAGCGTGGATGTGCTGGCCGATTCACCTGAATTTCCGGTTATTGATCAACCCGTTGACGGACTTGTGTATTGTCCGGGCAGTATTCTGCTAAAACCGTTTAAAGCGTTGCGAAACGAAGATTTCCTGACTGACTTTCAAATCAATGTGTTAGGCGCTATCAAAACTGTACGTCATTATTTACCTCAACTGTTGCAATCCGAAAATCCTTCTATTATTTTCTTCAGTACAGTGGCTGTTCAAATTGGTATGCCTTTTCACAGCAGTATAGCTGCAGCCAAAGGTGCACTAGAAGGTTTAACAAAAAGTTTGGCATCCGAGTTTGCACCCAAAATCAGGGTAAACGCTATTGCTCCTTCACTTACACAAACACCTTTGGCCGATAAATTAGTGAATGCTGAAGCCAAGCTGAAAGCCGCAGAAGAGCGACATCCGTTGAAGCGCATAGGCCAGCCTGATGATTTGGCAGACGCAGCGTTATTTTTGTTGAATGCACATTGGGTTACCGGCCAGATTTTGCATGTAGATGGAGGAATGAGCACACTTAAATAATCGTTAAACCAATGAAACGTATTTCACAGGCCGATATACTGGCAATGGACAACTATTACCGAACCGCTTTTGTCAATTCATTGCCCGGCATTCGTCAGGCCAACCTCATAGGAACCATCAGCAAATCGGGTATGACCAATGTTGCCGTGTTTAATTCGATTGTGCACATAGGTGCTCATCCGCCTTATATGGGTTTTATCATGCGTCCCGTTTCTGCTGAGCGACACACCTACACCAATATAAAAGAGACAGGATTTTTTACCATAAATCAGGTGAATGAAGCCATTTATACAAAGGCTCACCAGACTTCGGCACGCTACGAAGTATCTGAATTTGAAGCTACCGGACTAACACCTGTTTTTTCTGATGCCATTCAGGCTCCATACGTAGCTGAGTGTAATGTTCGAATAGGGTTAACATACAAAGAAGAATATCCAATACTGTGTAACAATACCATCCTGGTTATTGGCGAAATTTCAGAGGTATATGTGAATGAAGATGCATTAAACAGCGATGGCATCATTCAACTTCAACAAACCGGTGCTGTGGGTGCGGGTGGATTAGAAACCTACTACAGTTTAAACAAACTGATGCAGTTGGCTTACGCAAAACCGTAATGTGTTACTGTCCCAGCCATGTTTTAAATTCCGGTGCACGTTCTCTACTTACCACTACTTCTTCATCAGCTGATCCCAGTAAATCAATCTTTAGCTTACCATTGAAATAATTGTGTACGGATTTAATGGCCGTTATGGCTGCTATATACTGCCTGTTCAGCTGAAAAAAATGTTCCGGATTCAACAGTTTTATCAATTCATCCAGTGATTGATCCATCACAAATTTATTGCCCTGTTTTGTATGCATGTACACCAGCTTATCAGCAGCATGCAGGAATTGAATTTCATCAGCAGCAACAGATACTAGTCTGGTACCGGATTTTATGAGAAAACGATTTTTATAAGCCGGTGTTACCGGTTTCAATTGTTTTATGAGTTCCTGTATATTAAGTTGCTGCGAATGTTCTTGTTTTGTGAGTGAGTTGAATTTGTCAAAAGCCAGTTTAAGCTCGTTTCGATCGATGGGTTTGAGCAAATAATCAATGCTGTTTACCTTAAATGCCTTTAGTGCATATTCATCGTAAGCTGTGGTGAAAATGACCGGAAATTTTATGTCAACCCGCTTGAAAATTTCAAAACTTTGTCCGTCAGCCAGCTCAATATCCATTAATGCCAGCTCAATATCCGAATGATGTTGAATGGCTTCTACAGCAGCATCTATACTGTCGGCAGTAGCAATTATGTTCACCGTTTTGTCAAGGTCCTTCACCATTTTAACAATACGCTGCTGTGCAGGAATTTCGTCTTCTACGATTAGTAAATTCATGACTTTTCAGTATTAATTAAAGGCAGGCTCACGCTGAAAGTTGTTCCATCATCTGTTATTACCACATCCTCGTTACTTACAAATGAATAGCGGTGTACTATATTATTTAGCCCTATACCATTGCTGTCGTGCATCACATTTTTGTGCTGCAAATTATTGCTCACAACAAGTTTTTTATCCTGAATCATCACTTTAATGACCAGCGGTTTTTGTACAGAAATTGTATTGTGCTTGATGCAGTTTTCAATAAGCATTTGTAAGGATAACGTAACTACCGAGCGTGAAAGGTATTCGTCCGGTATGTCAATAATCACTTTTAGATTGTCTCCAAAACGGATTTGATTTAGGTAAACGTACGATTGTATAAACTCCAGTTCTTCCCTGAGGCTCACCAGCTGTTTGTCTTTTTGCGTTAGTACATACCGATACACGTTAGATAGTTTTTGGACAAACTCAGTAGCTTGTGACGGTTGTTCTTCTATTAAGCTGGTAAGCGTATTGAGCGAGTTAAACAGAAAATGAGGATTAATCTGATTTTTCAACGTTTCGAATTCAGCCGATAAGCTTTCTAGTTTCAACTCCTCCGCTTCTTTCACACTTTGGCGCCAGAACTGAAAGAATTCGATGGCTGAGAATACAGCATTTACAAGTAGTGTGATGATAACAGTAGTTGCTAAATAACTCACATTTTCACTTGATGATAAATTGCATGGCTCGCCAAAAATTAACGGATAAATGTATAAGCTAAACGAGTAGTAAATGATCACAGGCCACAGCAATGCAATGAATAAACTCAAGAACAGTTTACTTCTGATATTGCCGTGCCAAGGCATATGCTGATTTATTTTATCAACCATCAACACATTGCCGTTCCATATACATGCTATCTGCAGAAAGGTATAGATATACATCTGCCACCATCCCAAATCGAACCATTCAAAGTCGCCTTTGGCTACATTCAGCGATACAAATGCAAACGTAAGCACTGCAATGATGGAGTGCCTGATTGCCACATCAGTTACGTTACTGAATTTTGATGTACCGCTGAATCCTGCCATTAGCCAAGTTTAATCATTAAAACGTAAACTTAAACATAGGTACCGGGAAAAATCCTTGCTGGTACTCATTAGATAAGGTATTCGTTTTGGCATTGTAACCCTGAGCAAAAATATTCTGATGATTGGTTACATTCAGTAAATCAACAGCAAACTCAAGCGAGCTTCTGCTGAAGTCTTTGCGGTAGCCAATTTTCACATCAGCCCTGAAATAGTCACTTTGTTTTTCGCTGAAAGCTCTACTCTGATCGTATATTGCTCTGCCTGCTAATTTTGATTTTTCAACATCGATAGGAGTAAAATAACGCCCGCCTACCCAGGTGGTTTTAAGATTTACAAATAAGATACTTCCCGATTTGCCTACTTTAAATTCTTTGCCGGCCAGTGCATTCGCAGCATATTGTGTATTGAATGCAGTATTGCGTTCTACACCATCACTGCCTTTGTATTTGCTTTCGAACAAAGAACCCGTAATCAGAAAATAAAATCCTTTATCAAAGAAACGTTCAAGTGTAAACTCAGCACCGTAATTGGTTCCTGTACCTTTATTCACCAGGTTGCTTTCATCACTGGGTACAAAATCAGCTCCTATATTGAGCATAGAAAACGAAGATGGAAATGCGTGTACTGGTGCACGGTCAATAACCTGATAATATGTTTCTACTTTGAACTTCATTAACGATGTCAGGTTGTTTTCATAACCTACTACATAATGGTGGCTACGTGTAAACTGTACCTTGCGGTTGGTTTCTTCGCCTGCAGCGTTGCGCACAAATATATTGTACACAGGCATGGCTTGATGGTGCATGCCGTATCCGGCATTTATACTCGATTTTTCACTAATGGCCCACCGCAGTCCGGCACGTGGTTCTGCAACAAATTGCTCGTTTACATTCAGGTGTTGTGCATGTACTCCGGCATTCAATGTTAGGCGATTTGTAATGCGGTATTTCAGCTGCATATAAGCCTGTACCAAATTCATGTTGCCTTTGCGGTTTACACGCACGGTGTCGGTTTTGGTTTCGTTGTAATAATCCCTATTCAGGTAATCAAATGTGCTGTAATCGTTGGTCACGCCAAAATACAACGAACGTTTGGCATCAAACTTATGGGTCATGTTAAGTACGGCTGAATATTTATTGTCGGTGAATTCGCCTTTGCCCGTTAGCACTACTTCTTTCGAAGGCTGCAAGATGCGTTCAGTGGTAAAACGGCTGTGAATTTGACTGCCACCAACTGTCAGTTTGGCCCATGTTTTTGGCGACAGTGATTTTTCGTAGGCAGCACCTACAACTGCAGTGTGGTATCGCGGACGTGTGTTTTCATCGGGCGAACCGTAGTAGTCAATTTCTGTGGTGTCTACCTCACTTCCTAAAAGGTCGATGGAGCTGAACCCGCCCATGCCGAACACAGTAAATTTGCCTTTGCCTTTGGTGGGTACTGTTACCTTAAAATTTAAATCCTGATACAACGGTGTGGCAGCGCCTGTTCCGGGATTAATGCCTATATTTTTCATCAACCCCAATGTTGAATACCGGTAGTTAAAAATATAGGATGCTTTGCTGTTTTTGCTGAATGGGCCTTCTGCTCCTACCTCAAATCCATTAAATCCAACCTGACCTAAAAACTCACGTTTTTCGTTGTTTCCCTCACGCAGTACGAGATCAAATACTCCTCCATTGGCATTGCCATATTGGGCAGGAAATGCGCTGGTAAAAAAATCCGATTTGCCGATATTGTTGCTATTCAGCATACTCACCGGTCCACCTGTATTGAATCCTGCTCCGAAGTGATTGGGATTGGGAATGTTCAGCCCTTCCATTTGCCAAAGCATGGCATTGGGCGAATTGCCTCGCACCACTATATCATTTCTGCTGTCGTTACCGGCTACTACTCCCGCAAAATTGGCTGCCATGCGGCTTGGATCACCCAGTGCACCGGCAAATTTGTTGGTTTCGCCCGGATTAAATGAACGCGAACTAACGGTGGCTACTTCATTGTTGGTTACTGTTCGGTCTTTTTTACGGTCGTAGCTAATAACCACTTCATTCATTTTTTGCAGTGCTTCATTCATGGTCAAACTAAGTACTACTTCTTTTCCGGCTGTTACCATAATGTCGGGTACAGTAAATGTTTCATATCCTATATAGGATATTTTAAGTGAGATACGTCCTACAGGAACCTGTGATATTTTAAATTCACCGTTTTCATCGGTGCTGGCTCCTTTGGTGGGCATACTCACCAATACTACATTGGCTCCGATAAGTGGTTGTTTGCTTTCGGCATCACGCAATATGCCACGCACGGTTTGGGTTTTGCCGTTCTGGCCTGGCTGTGCGAAGGTGCTCAGCGCTGTTAATAGCGCTATGCCAGTTATCATACATTTAAATAGGTTATTCATATGTGTTTGCATTTATGGATACAAAGGAGCATTGAAACTGAAAGTTACTGAACCTTTCGCTGATGCAATGCACAATAGTACGACTGAAATGTAATTTTTAACGGATGAAACGATTGCTGTGAATGACCGTGTGAATATAAAGTTACTCAATTAAAAATACATTAGGTTTGCAACTGTATGAATACAACCCAACGATTTGTATCCCTGCATGCTTTTTTTGCTTTTGAGTACCCTGCACACTGGACCAACGAAGTTGACGAAGCTGGGCATTATATTTTCAGCGATCCAAATGGTGGTGCCGGTGTGTTGCGCATCATTACCCTGCCAAACGAATTTGAAGGAGCGGATGCCGCTGTAAAAATGTATGAGGCCATCGTGCAACAAAATGAAAGTTTTAACCCAACACTAATGGCTGCAGGCGAAAACCGGTTCATCCATTTCACCAAAATACATGAGGTGGGCGGTGCACCATTCACTGTTCAGTATTGGGTAACCGTGCGTGAAGATAAAGTGGTATTATTTACTTACACGATACAAACTGCCATGCGCGATATGCCTAAACCAATTGAAGAAAAAAATGCCATTGAACACATGATTGTATCGTTTCAATTTTTGCATAACCACGCCCATCATGGATAATAGTGAAATAGTACATGCAGCCATACAATCGTATTGCGATAACCACACTTCGCCCGAAAGTGAAACATTGAAAAAACTGAACCGCGATACGCATGCCAACGTATTGCAACCGCGCATGCTCAGCGGACATTTTCAAGGGCGATTGCTCAGCATGATAAGCCACATGATACAGCCAAACCGAATACTCGAAATTGGCACGTATACCGGTTACTCAGCGTTATGTCTGGCCGAAGGACTTGCCCCGAATGGAAAACTGATTACCATTGATGTAAATGCCGAGCGTGAAGAAATGGTAAATGCCTACATTGCAGCGGCTGGATTTAAAGACCGCATTCAACATATTATTGGTGATGCATATACGATCATCAAATCACTGCCACACACGTACGATTTGGTTTTTATCGATGCCGATAAAAAAAATTATGAACGCTACTACGACCTTTTAATTGATCGCATTCCATCGGGAGGATACCTGTTGCTGGATAATGTACTGTGGAGCGGAAAAGTGATTGATGAGAAAGAAATGATAAAAGATGCTGACGCGCGTTTACTCGATACGCTCAACAAAAAAATTCAGTCAGACCCACGTGTAGAAAATATCTTGTTGCCTGTAAGAGATGGATTAATGCTGGTGCGGAAGCTATAGCGCCACTTTAGTCTGTTCCTGCTGCGCCAGTTGTTCGCGGTAAAATTGCAGCACACCCGATTTGGAAATCATGCCGCTGTACTTACCGTTTTCCTCAACCGGAATATGCCATATGGCAAATTTTTCAAATAGCTTTATGACTTCATCCAGCGAAGTATTCTGATCAACACGTACCGGAGGAATGGTCATAAGCTCAGCAATAGAAGTTGTGCGGTATAAGTTCGTTTTAAACATCACCTCACGTATTTCATCCATCAGCACAATACCTTGTAATTCGTTATTTTCATTTATAACAGGAAATATATTTCTGCGGCAATGTGCGATGGCATCTACCAAATCGTACAAGGTTTGGTCGGTTTTCAGTGTAATAAAATCCTTTTCCACCACGGCTCGTATACTAACCAGCTGCAATCCGTTATCTTCGTTTAGCAACATCCCGCGTTCTACCAGTGTTTTTTTGTAAATGGAATTGGGTTCAAAATAGCGGGTAATAAAATACGATCCGGCAGATACCATCATTAGCGGGACAAAAAGAGTATAGCCACCGGTAATTTCAGCAATTAAAAATATTCCGGTCAGCGGAGCATGCAGCACCCCGCTTATAACTCCGCCCATAGCCACTGCCACAAAGTTTCCGGTATTTAATTCCACTATTCCGGTTGTGTTTATAAGTGTAGCAAATACAAAACCCAGCATGGCACCTGTAAACAGTGAAGGCCCAAAAATGCCTCCATTGCCACCCGAACCAATGGTAACAGCCGAGGCAATTACTTTTACAAATACAATGGTTATGGCAAAGCCCAACAGAAACCACATGTTGCTATTGTACCTGTAAAATAAACTACGATCGAGCAGCGATACATAGTCACCGGCCAATAACTTGTTCACTACTCCGTATCCTTCGCCATACAAAGGAGGAAAAATAAACAACAATAAACCGATGATTAACCCTCCGGCAATGGCTTTGTGATAGGGTTGCTTGCGTTGATTAAATACAGATTCGATGCGCAGCGAGGTGCGAATCATATACGCAGATACCAGGCCGCATAGCGCACTAAGCAACACATAAAAAGGTATGGCATGCAACGACCACTCATTGAGTTGCAGCGAAAAAATATGGGAGCCTCCAAACAATCTTGAAACTACCGCTCCGGTGGCTGATGCAATCAATAAGGGAATAAATGCAGGAATTGTTACTTCACTCAACAATACTTCGAAAGCAAAAATAACTCCGGCTATCGGGCTGTTAAATATAGCTGCAATACCGGCTGCTGCTCCACTGGCCAATAACAATGTTCGGTGCTGACGGTCCATCAGTAAATCTTTGGCAGTATTTGAACCAATGGATGATCCGGTAACGGCAATGGGAGCCTCAAGACCTACCGAGCCTCCCAAACCCACAGTTAACGCGGATGTAAGTATGTGGGTAAACGATTTATGTTTTTCGACATTGGCATTGTTACGCGATATGGAATAAATAATACTGCTTAGGCCTTTATCAAATTTTTGACTTTTAAACAGCAATCGGATAACGAATACACACAACACTATACCTACAAGCGGAGTAGCGAGGTACAGGTAATTTTCATAGCGAATATTAAAACCGCTCTCCATAAAATGCTGCAGGTAATGCACGCAGGTACGCAATACGACTGCTGCCAGTCCGCTGAGCAGGCCCACCCACATGGCGGCAATCATCAGAAAATTTTTGTCGTTTATATACAAGTGACGCTTACGTGCCACGTTGTTTACGGCTATTTTCAGGTATATGCGCCAGCTTTTCAGCATTACTTATGCATTAGGGTTCGCTATACTCAAGCCGAACCCCGGCTGATAATACATGAAGCAGCGTATCGTCACGCATGTTTTGCTCCAGTTCGAACCGATAGAAACCCGGCTGGGTAAGTCGGAAGTTTTTAATAACAGGCAACTGATAGTCGTACAAATCACCAAGGCCCGAACCTAAAAATTTACCGGCCTGATTAGTCAGCCTAAATTCAACTCTGCGTTTATCCGTTTTGTTTTCGGGGTTAGTGGTGTGCAGCCATAAAAAGATATTGCTGTACTTGTAATCAGCACCCACACGCAAATTCACATACAGGTTATACATACGCTGTGTATCTGTCACCTGCACATCAAAGGGCAATTTGTTTTCGTACTGCCACTTACCCTGTTCTATGGTTTTGCTGTTGTCATACACACGCTGAGGGTCGCATGCTGAAAGCAGGAACACAAATACTATGAAGAGGGAAAGTCTCATGCTTCGTTTCGGGGTTTGTTATTCTGGTTACGTGGCTTATTTCCCCCGCGGTTTTTGTTTCGCTTATTTTTTGATTTTTTGTTTCGTGCATCCAACCTATTCAGATCTTCCGTGCCCATATCGTTTTTAAATTCAAGCTCAACTTCTTTTTTCACCTGTTTCGCTTCACGCACTACTTCTGGTCTTTCACCTCGTTTATTGGCCTCCATCAGTTCACGCACTTCATGTGTTTTCAGTCCCAGCCATTCACCACCTATCTCATTCATGGGTACAAACCACATCATGCGTTTAAGAATATCGGTTTTCATCTGCTTGTAAAGTCCGTTGCTCAATTCCAGTTTTATATTGTCTTGCTCCGGAAAATCTTTTAGCGCTTCCAGGTAGGTATCCAACTCAAAGTTCAGGCAGCACTTCAGTTTACCGCATTGCCCTGAAAGTTTCAGCTGATTGATGGATAAATTCTGATAGCGTGCGGCACTGGTTTGCACTACTTTAAAATCAGTGAGCCAGGTTGAGCAACACAGTTCGCGACCACACGAACCAATGGCTCCCAATCTTCCAGCTTCTTGCCTGTATCCGATTTGACGCATTTCAATACGCACCTTGAATGAGTCGGCAAGCCGTTTAATCAGTTCCCGAAAATCAACCCGTTCTTCTGCAGTGTAATAAAACGTTGCTTTTCTTCGGTCGCCTTGGTACTCCACATCGCTCAACTTCATTTTAAGTCCCAGTTCCATAGCTATACTGCGTGCTTTGTACATAGTAGGTACTTCCAGTTCTTTATTTTCGCGGTGTCGGGCCATGTCGGTGTCATTGGCCTTTCGTACTATTTTACGAATCTGGTCGCTGTCGGGTTCCAGTCCTGCTTTTTTTAGCTGAAGTTTTACCAGTTCGCCTTTTAAGCCAACTTTGCCAATGTCGTAGCCATTTTCCAACTCCACCACCACATACTCGTTATTCGTTATGTCCAGGTTGTGTACGTTTCGGTAATACTCCTTTCGTGTGCCTTTAAAACGTATTTCTACTACATCAAAAGGCTTCATATAGGCAGGCATATCCATTATGCCCAGCCAGTCATACGTATTTAATTTATTGCATCCACCGCTGCTGCACCCTCCTCCGCACCCTCCGGTGCTGCATCCTCCTGTTCCGCATCCCATCTTGTATATATTTTATGTTAAGTGTTGATAGTGATTAAATTAGTGCGTGGTTTGTTGAACCATGCGCCTGCTAATATAAAAAGAAAGCTGATAAAATGCTGTACGCATATCGGCATTGCGTTCAATGGCAAAGGCCAGTTTATTCAATGCCGCATTGATATCAAATACTGATTTTTCGTTGAACATACGCGAGAATTTATGAATAAATTGGGTTTCCTGTTCACTTAGCTTGATCATTTGCTGATGTGCGTGGCTGCTTAGCATTACAGCACGCATCATATGCAGGCTGTAGTGAACAAAGCTTTTTATAAACTCTTTTCCGGTTCCGGTAATTTCGCCTACGCTTTTTTCAATTTTTTGCATGTCGCGGAAATAGCACGCACGCATCCAATCGGCAAACAGTTCATTGTAGTTTCCCCGCCCTTCGGCTGCCAGCTGCAAGGCAGCGGACAGATTGCCTTCTGCAACCCGAGCAATGGGTTCAGCTATATGCTGAGGCAATTCCAGGCGTTTCATCAGTTCGTGTGCAATTAGCTCATCGGGCAATCGCGGAATTTTCACCAGTTGCGTACGCGATAAAATAGTTGCCAGCAGTTTGTCAGCATCATGCGCTACCAGAAGTATTAAGGTATTAGCCGGTGGTTCTTCCAGCAACTTCAGCAAAATATTCCCTTCATATCCCATGTATTCAGGCAGCCATACAATGACTGTTTTGTAGGGTGCTGAAAATGCTTTCAATCCAATTTTACGAACAATATCACGACACTCTTCGGCTGTAATATTGCCTTGCTTTTTCCCTTCATCGTCCAGTGCAAGTAGCCAGTCAAGCTCGGTCAGATAAGGATTTTCACAAAAGGCTTTACGCCATTGATCAATAAACTCATTGCTGGTTTTTTTCTTTTCAACGTTTATGGTTGGAAAGGTAAAATGCAAATCGGGATGCACAAGTTTGCTGTGTTGCATACAACTGGTGCAGGTGCCGCAGCTGTCTTCATCGGTTTTATTCGGGCAATTGATGTACTGTGCATAGGCCAATGCAAGAGCCAGGCTGCCGCTGCCTTCAGTACCTAAAAACAGTTGTGCATGGCTGATGCGGTTGTTTTTTACCGTTTGTATCAGCTTTTGTTTAATGCGATCTTGTCCTACAACTTCGTTGAATTGCATAGTGCTAAATTAATACATGCACACCTTGCCTGCATCAAATGTGCAAAAAAATAAATGCTGCAGAATTTACATACTCAACCCGGTAGCGGTAATGGTTGAGCGCTCCTGATAATTGTCGTAATCGGTATTTATTTCCCACAAATTGTGCGTAGTGGCATTCACAATATTATCGGCTGCCAATAAGCCCATTAAAATACTATGGTCCTGATTATTGTACTTAAACGCCCCATAGCGACCAATCACACTCAGTCCTTTAATGCCTGTGAGGTAATCTTCAATCTGTTTCAGTCGCTCTTTGTACCCACGGTCGTATACGGGATAACAACGTTGGATGCGGTGAACATGACCTGCAATCACAGGTTTGCCCTTGTTTAATCCGGTTTTGTTCAATTCGACTTTGGCCATCGCTATCAGTTGTTCATCGCTCTCTACCCACATGGCATCGTGGTCGTAGCACCAGTATTCCAAGACAACCGCAGTGGTTTCAGCACCGTTCAAAATCTCAGGTACCCAGTTGCGGAAATTGGTAATTCGGCCCATTTGTAAATCAGTCGAGTGAACATACAACCAGTTATCGGGGAATAAATCTTTGCCATCTACATTCAAATAAACCAAAATGGTATTTCTAAATTTTAGCGTATTGGCTAAATCTATAATAGACTGAGGTACGCCTGGCAGTTGTTTAACCATAACTGTAAACGGCATAGATGAAACCACATGATCGTACTGCACTACTTCACCAGTTATCAACTCAATGGCGTTTACTACTTCACCTTCTTTCAGCACCCGTTTTACCGGTGTATTCACCAGTACTTTACCTCCGTGAGCGTTAATGTACGTTTGCATGCGCTCATAAATCATTCCTGTACCATGTATAGGGTAAGCAAACTGATCAACCAGAGTTTTGTGTTTCTTTCCACCAAGATTCAATGCGTTTTTAATCGCTTCGCCCAGCGAAAACTTTTTTATTCGTTGTGCGGCAAAATCAGCATCCAGCTCTTTGCAACTGATGCCCCATAGTTTTTCTGAGTAGGTTTTAAAAAATATACCAAACAGCTTTTTACCAAAGCGGCTGGTTACCCAGGTTTCAAAAGTTCCATCTTGTTTGGTGGGTACAATTTTTTCGCTTAGGTAACTGAAAAAACACATAGCCGAAGTGAAAATGCCCAACTTACTCAGTGCATCAAACGCTTTAATGGGGTAGAAGTAAAATTTGTTTTTGTAGTATACGCGGGTCAGTCGATCTACCATGCGGTAGTCTTGTCCGGCTACTTCCAGCCACAGTTTATTTACCCGTGTATCGTCACTGAAAAAGCGGTGTGGGCCAAGGTCAAGTTTTTGCCCCCACAAATCAATCGTTTTGGCTAAGCCCCCCACCTGAGGTGCGGCTTCATACAGGTGTACTTCCACCCCTGCTTTGGCTAGTTGGTATGCACAGGTTATTCCCGCAGGTCCTGCGCCAATTACGGCTACGCGTTTTGTAGTCTTGGTTTCTGTCATCACTAGCTGCAAGAATACTATTTTTTTTACTACCTGCGTGTACTCCTGCTAATTTGTAATGCCTTGAAAATAAAATAGAAAGTAATATGGATTAACACTGCTTCGCCACTATACGCAACCGCAACAGATGGTGTTTGCGGTTTACGCATTTTTATTAGTTTCGTTGGCTCATACGTGAGGATAGCTAAGCAAATCGGTAAATGAAAAAACAAAAAAACACCGCTCAGGCAGATACTGCCCCATCTGTTTCCAAGCCCGACCTGTATTTACTGGTTTATGATGAACAGGTGCTCATGCAACAGGTACTTCCGGCTGTTAGTAAATCGCGGTATCAGCCACACATACTTTTTTGTGGCAATGCACCCAATGGTGCTATGTGGAACGAGTGGCATGCAAAGGGCAAAGCGATGGCAACCAATTCGGCAGACGAGCACATAAACTCTGAAGCCATTTACTTTGTGGCCGATCCATACAACACATCCATTCTGGAAGCTGCCATCACCTATTATTATTCATCAAAAGATACATGGCTTCCTTCACACACACACCTGTCAACAGCAGGTAAATCCTCGGGCAAATCAGACCTCAGCTGGGGCACAAAAATTAAATTCGTTGCTTACAATCTGCTGGCACAATTGCTGATGCCCACTTCACAGCGACAGCACACGTATGCATTCACGTTTTTTGGTGGCGAGGCTGTAAAAGCAGCCATCACATCACACACCCGCACAGCACAGCAACTACTGGCCCGTTGTGCCTACCTGGATATTCCTACTGAAAATCATACATTGACCGCCCGCGAATTAAAATACACCACGCACAACTGGTGGGCGCTGTGGGGCGAGGCTTTTAAAATACGACTGAACTGGCTGGTGCTGGACGCGCTAAAAGATAAATCTACTCAAGGTATATGGCGCATGGCATTCGCTGTGCTATTTATAATCGGACTTCTGGGCATGCCGCTGATAAGTCAGCAATTTGGACTAACCTGGGATGAACCCCGCCACAATGAGTACAGCAAACTTTCGCTCAACTATTTCACCAGTATGGGCGAAGATACTACCTGTTTGCAACCCAATATTCCTACACAGGAGTTTCGGTACTATGGCGAACACTTTAATGTGATTGCCGCATTTTTATATACCTATATTTTACCACTTGGCGAATACGAAACACGCCATTTGCTGAACGCTATTTACGGACTGTTGGCCTTCCTGTTTGCCGCACTTATAGCCAAAGAAATTGCCGGATGGCGTGCCGGTGCTATTGCATTGCTGCTCGGCCTGCTCAGTCCGGTATTTTTAGCGCATAGCATGAATAATCCTACCGATATTCCTTTTGCTGCAGGCTTTGCTATGGCGGTGTATTACCTGTTTAAACTCTACAAATTTTTACCGGCACCTAAAGCATCGCATATACTGATGGCGGCTGTAGGTATTGGTATGGCTGTTGGCTCGCGTGTGGGTGGTATTTTATTGTATGCGTATGCAGCTTTGTTTATGGGTATACATTGGCTTATGCTCGCAAAACAGCAAGGTACTTCTGTTGCGTTTAAGCAAGTTTTGCGCTACGCAAAAGTGTTTATTGTATTGGTAGCCATTGGGCATTTACTCAGTATTTCGCTCTGGCCGTTTGGGCAACAACATATACTTACCAGCTGGTACGAAGCATTTAAGAAATCAACCGAAGGAGCGTACTTTACTTATAACCATGAATTATTTGAAGGGGCACGCATGTATATGGCCAATGTACCGTGGTACTATTTGCCCAAGTTTATTCTCATCAACACCCCGTTGGCTGTGCTGGCAGGTGTGCTGCTGTTTGTGTTATTAGCAGTAGTGGCGTATAAAAAATTCCGTCAACCGGTGCTCATTTTCTTTGTGTTGTTTGCCATTGTTTTTCCTATTGTGTACGCTGAATTCAAGAGCCTGTATTACTACAACGGATGGCGACACTATCTGTTCATTTATCCCTTTATACTTGCCGGTGCCGCATTGGGTTGGGAAATGATTACGCGTTTAACTCATCACACCGTAGCGTGGGTAGCTGTCGCGCTTAGCGCACTTCCACTAGGGTGGATGGTAAATAACACTCCTAACCAAACAGTTTACTTCAACGAACTGATAGGTGGCACAGCCGGAGCATACGGACAATATGAACTCGATTATTACTCCAACTCGTGCCGTGAAGCGGGGGAGTGGCTGGCACAACAAACCGGCAATCAACAGGCACTGGTAGCTATTAACAACAAGCCCGAAGCAGCCGCTTATTACGCACAAAAAATCAATCCGAACCTGCAGTTTCAGTGGGTGCGTGAGTACGAGGAGCAACGACCCATGTGGGATTATATGATCATAACTACCCGCACATTTTCATCAAACGAACTGAAGAACGGAGCATTTCCGCCTGCGGGAACTATTCACACCATCAACGTACAGGGGGTTCCGATATGTGCTGTGGTAAAACGTCAAAATAATTTTATGCCACTGGGCTATCAGTATTTTGACAAACGACAATTCGATTCAAGCGCATACTATTTTGAACAGGCAACCGCTGCTCAACCTATGGATGAAGAGGCCTGGCGCATGCTGGGCAATGCTTACACGAACCAGATGAAAACCGATAGCGCTGAACGCTGTTTGCGCAAAGCCATAGAAATTTACCCGGAGAATTACAAAGCGTATAATGATCTTGGCCTGTTATATGTAAATGTGAAACGCGATAACAATACCGGTCTTGACTTGTTTAAAAAAGCACTCGAGTATAAATTTAATTATACGGATGCTTACTACTATGCCGGGGCAACACTACTGGGTCAAAATGATTTTATAGGCTGTATACCCTACTTTGAAAATGGAATTAAGCGCGGTGGAAACGGCATTGCCGAAATGCACTATAACCTGGGCTATGCTTACCTCAATACCAACAACAATAAAAAAGCAGAGCAGAATTTTATTGATGCATTGAATATTAACGACAAAATGCTGATGGCCTACAAAGCGCTGGCCGAAACCTATAACCGCATGGGCCGGCAGGATGCCGCACAAAGTGTAATGCAACGCTACTACCAGCTGGGCGGGCAGTAAGCCGACTGTTAGATAAACATTTTAACTAACCTGATGTAACTTTTGCGTTACCGGTATTTGACATTGCATTCAATTTTATGATAGTTAATTTCATTTGAATAACTTTCCTATTAGTACAACGATTGTTCTATTAAGCCAGTAATTTTACTTGCGATTAACATACAAAGTAGTAGAAATTTGTGTTGCCCTAAAAGTTGTAACAGGCGCCATATAACCAAACGGGTAGCGGATACCGAAAAGCTAACGAGTAGGTGAAAAATTAAATTTTATTGAATATGAAAAAGTTATTAAAATCTGTTTTATTTATTTTAGGAAGTACAACTTGTGTAATTGCAGCAAATCAAGATAAACCAAATCAAAACACTAAAGCTGCTATTGTAGCAGTAGCTGGTGAAATACAAGGGTATTGGGGCATGTGTGGTGATGTAGTTGCTTGCTTAGAACACCCCGTTCTTGCGCATTTGCAATGCCCTGTTCTCGCGCATTTGCAATGCGTGAGTATATCAAAAGACAATGCTTACCCCGTTCTCGCGCATAAGCAACACGTGAGTATACACAACATTGAAGTATATTTAGTAACTCCACTTTATGTTCCATTTTGCTCAAAAATTTTGAGTGGAACTCGTAAACACAGAATAAAACACACCAACCGCACGTCCGCCTAAACTAGGAGGTATAATTCTCCGATGGTGTTAGTTAGTAAGTAGTATTTCCGTCATGCAACTATCAGCTAACCGCTAAGTCGATGAAGAAGAATTAATGAATTTCAGAAAATCTTCATACGTTTCAAATTCGTTGCTGTCGGCAGGCGGTTCAACATTTGCAAGCCTATACACATAGTGTGGGCATACATTAAGCGCCTGGCAAATGTCCACAAATCGCAAAATGGAAAGGTCTTTCACTTTGCCTAGTTCAATTTTACTATATGCACTTTCGCTTTTGTAATTCATTTTGTAAGCCATACTGGCCAGGGATTCGCCACGGGCAAGCCTTACGATTCGTATGGCTTTACCCAGGCGCAGTACAATTTCATCTTTTCCCATAGTAGTAGTAGTAGAGTTAAAGTGTAGTTGGGCGCACTAAAATAGTCAGACTTTTTCTATTGAAAGTAGAATTGTCCTAATAGGACAGCGAAATATTTTAATGCCGTTGTGTTTACTACCTCAAACTTTGGTCCAATGTGCCTTGTAAACAATCAGGGCAAACCGGATTTTATACCCCCAATTTTCATGTGAAGATTAATCCATCAACAGTATGTTAGTGTAGTACGTATTACCGAATAAGTGTTACTGAACCCGAGTACTTATACGATTTGCCGTTGAAACTGGTGGCATAAATCTGATAGATGTATACATCCTGAGGGCATTCCTGTCCCCATTTATTGTTCACACATCCGTTCCAGCCTTCGTTGCCGTTCGTGGTTCTAAATACTTCTTGTCCCCAGCGGTTATAAATGATTACATCAATAGTTGCATATCCATTTGCAGCAACTTTAAACACCTGATTGCATTCCGGGTCGGTTTCGGGACATTTAACTTCACTGCCGGGCCTGAACGCATTCGGAATAAACACGGTAATATCCGGTTCTACCTTCACCTCATCCGAGGTGGTATCCCAGCAGCCGTATTCGGTTGTTGTTTTCAAAAACACTTTTATCCAGCCGGTGTCGGCATTAAACTCTACTCCT